>NZ_JBHTGW010000002.1:0-534887 GCF_042675325.1 Ramlibacter sp. GCM10027632
GGCCGGCCCGCCGCCCGGCCGCCGGGCCGCGCCTGCGCGCGGCGCCGCGGCGCCTGGCCAAGCTCGGGCACCGCGCCCTGGTCATGGCGTACGCGGCGTACGCCGCGAGCCTGCGCCCGCTGGTCCACTGGCTGCGGGCGCTGGGAGGGGCGAGGCCATGAGCGCCGCGCCGGACCGGGCGTCGCGCAAGTCCGGTGCCCCTGGCCCGGGAGCGACCTGCCCGGGGCCCGCCGCGCCGGGTGGTCCGGGTGGTCCGGGTGCGGCGGGCCGGCGCGCCGCCCTGGGCTGGCACCTGCGCACCGCCTGGGCCCTCGTGCAGCGTGACTGGCGCGTGCGTTTCCGCCGCACCCTGCTCGGCGTCGCCTGGCTGCTGGTGCCGCTGCTCACGCTCGCTGCCGCCGCCGCGTACCTGGGGCAGGCCGCCGGCCTGTACGACGCCGCCGACCCGCGCGCCGCCACGCGCTACCTCGCGCGGGTGCTGGCCGGCCTGGCGCTGTGGCAGCTGTTCGCGGGTGCCTGGCTGGAGCCGCTGCGGCTCTCGCGCCGCGCCGCGGGCCTGCTGCGCGCGGTCGCCTTCGACCCGGCGGTGCTGCTGGTCGCCGGCGCGCTCTCGGCCCTGGCGGCCTTTGCGATCCGGCTGCCGGTGGTGCTCGCGGCCCTGGCCTGGTCCGGCCTGCTGCCCGGGCCGCACGCGCTGCTGCTGCCGCTGGGCCTCGCCGCCCTGGTGGTCGCCGGCGCGGCGCTCGCGGCGCTGTGCCTGCCGGCCGGCCTGGTGCTGCACGACGTGCGCTACGCGCTGCCCCTGGTGCAGGCGGCGCTGCTGCTGCTCACGCCGGTGTTCTACGACGCCGCGCCCGCCGCCTGGCTCGAGCCCCTGGTCGCGGCCAACCCGCTGGCCCTGCTCGTGCCGCCGGTGCGCGACGCGCTGGCCGGCGGCGTCCCGGCGCTGGGGCCGCCGGCCGGAACCGGCCTCGCCGCGCTCGGCGTGCTGGCCCTGGCCCTGCGCTACCTGCGCTCGCGGGTGCCGCTGGCCGTCGCCTACCTGGGGCACTAGCCATGGCGCACGGCAAGGCCCCCGACCAGGCCCGCGACATCGCGAGCGACCGGCCAAGCGACCGGGCGAGCGAGAGAGCCGCCGCTCCCGGCCTCGCGCCCTCCATCGCCCTGCGCCTCACCCGGGTCGGCCGCGCCTTCCCGCCCGACGTCGCGGACTTCGCGCCCGCCGTGCTGCGCGAGATGCTGCTGCCCCGCCGCGCGCTGGCGCGCAGCGCCGCCCATGGCCTGCCCGCGCTCGCCGGGGTGGACCTGGCCCTGCGCCACGGCGAGCGCCTGGGCGTGCTCGGCGCGCCGCGCAGCGGCAAGTCCCTGCTGGCGGCCATCGCGGCGGGCGTGCTCGCGCCCACCACCGGGCGGGTCCACGCGCCGGCCTCGCGGCTGCTGCTCGCGCGGCCCTCGGCCGGCTTCAAGCCGGGCCTGGCGCTGCGGGACAACCTGCGCCTGCACGCCCTCCTGCAGGGCCTGGACGGCGCGCAGGCCGACGCCGCGCTGGCCCGCGCCTTCGCCCAGTCCGGCGCCGACCCGCGCCTGGCCGGCGCCGCCACCGGCCACCTGCCGCCCGCCCTGGTGCGCCTGCTCGCGCTGGAGCTCGCCCTGGCCCTGCCGGCCCAGGTGCTGGTGGTGGACGACCTCGCCGGGGCGGGGGAGGGCGCGGCGCGCCGGTCGCAGCGCGCGCGCCTGCTCGCCCGGCTGGAGCGCGGCGCCGCGCTGGTGTTCAGCGGCGAGCCGCAGTGGCTGCGCGCCTGCGCGCCGCGCGCCTGCGTGCTGCGCGAGGGCCGGCTGCTCGGCCCCTTCCCGGTGGACGAGGCCGCCGCGCTGTTCGCCGCCGGCCCGGCGCACGGTCCCGAGGCCGGCCCGCCCTCCCTGTCCGCGCCGCTGCGCGCGATCGCCTGAGGCCCGCCATGTCCGGCGCCAACGGCCTCACCTGGATCCGCGAGCACCTGCGGCATGCGCGCGGCGAGGCGCTGGAGGTCGGCTCGCGCAAGTACAAGGCGCATGCCTTCCTCGACCTGCGCGGCTTCTTCGCGCAGGAGCGGCCGGCGCTGCGCCTGACGGGGTGCGACCTCGCGCCGGGCGAGAACGTCGACGTGGTGGTGGACCTCACCGCGCCGCCCGAAGCCGTGGCCGCGGCCTTCGGCGGCCGGGCCTTCGACACCGTCCTGTGCCTGAGCGTGCTGGAGCATGTGCCGCAGGTCTTCGCCGCGGCCGCCAGCCTGGAGCGGCTGCTGCGGCCCGGGGGCGCGCTGTTCCTCTCGGTGCCCTTCGTCTTCCGCTACCACGGCTACCCGGGCGACTTCTGGCGCTTCACGCCGCAGGCCGTGGGCCACCTGTTCCCGGGCATCGACTTCCGCGGCCTGCGCCACTCCTGCGTCGCCACGCTGGAGGAGGGCGACCGCATGTCCCTGGCCGGCCTGCGGGTCGACAAGCTCAATCGCTTCCTGTTCCGCCCCCGCGGCCGCGACGACCGCCTCGAGCGCAAGCGCGCCAAGGCCGCCGGCGAGGCGGTGCCGGCGTACACGCTGGCGCCGGCGATGCTGCACATGCTGGGGTTCAGGAAATGAGCGCCGCGCCGGGCCGCCCCAAGCAAGCTCGCGCCCCCTCGGGGGGCAGCGACGGACACGCAGTGCCGAGCGTGGGGGCTCCATGAGCAATTTGCCCAACGTATTCAGGTGGCTCGGTGAGCGGCCCGGCTGTCTCGCCCGCACCTGGCTCATCGTCGGCAAGGGCCCCAGCTTCCCGCTGGCGCTGCAGGCCGCTGAGTCCCATGCCGTCCTCTCCCTCAACGACGCCGTGCGCGCCCTGCCGCGCGTGGACATCGCCCACTTCATCGACCTGGAGGCCTTCCAGCGCTGCGCCGGCGCGCTGGCCCACGCGCGGCTCGTGGTGCTGCCGTGGCGGCCGCACGCCGGCCACCGCCCCGGGCCCGCGGCCCTGCCCGAGCTGGCCGACCACCACCCCGCGCTCGCCCGCCTGCGCGAAGCCGGCCGGCTGGCCTGGTACGACCTCGACTCCGCGCCCGGCCCGCGGGGCGCGCAGCCCGTGGTGCGCGCCACCTGGTTCAGCGCCGAGGCCGCCCTCGACCTGCTGGCCACCGCCGGCGTGCGCACCGTGCGCTCGGCCGGCGTCGACGGCGGCCACGCCTACGCGCCGCCCTTCGCCGACCTGCACGCCGTCTCCCGCCTGGCCAACGGCCAGCGCCGCTTTGACCGCCAGTTCCTGCGCTTTCCCGCCATCCTGGCGCGCACCGGGGTGGACTTCGCCCCGCTGGGCGTGCCCGCGCCGGCGCGGGTCTTCGTCGCGGCCACGCCGGGCGAGTGGCTGCCGCTGCAGGTGCTGGCGCACTCCATCCGCCGCCATGCCAGCCTGCGCGTCGAGGTCACCGCCCTGGGCGCGCTGGGCCTGCCGCAGCCGCTGCCGCGGGACCCGGCGCTGCGCCCGCGCACGCCGTTCTCCTTCCAGCGCTTCCTGGTGCCGCGCGCCTGCGGCTACGCCGGCCGCGCCCTCTACCTCGACGCCGACATGCTGGTCCTGCGCGACCTCCTGCCCCTGTGGCGCCGCCCCTTCGGCGCCGCGCCGGTGCTCACCGTCGCGGCCGACGGGTCGGGCCGGCGGCCGCAGGCCAGCGTCATGCTGATGGACTGCGACCGCCTGCGCTGGGACCTGCCGGCCCTGGTCGCCGAGCTCGATGCCGGCCGCCTCGGCTACCCGCAGCTGATGGAGGACTTCATCGCCGCCCAGGCCGAGGCCGCCATCGACCCGGTGTGGAACTCGCTCGAGGCCTGGTCGCCCGGGCGCACCGCGCTGCTGCACTACACCGACATGCCGCGCCAGCCCTGGGTCTCCTGCGCCAACCCGCTGGGCCGCCTGTGGGTGGGGGCGCTGCGCGAGGCGCTGGCGGCCGGCGCCGTCACGCGCGAGGAGGTGGCGCGGGAGGTCGCCCTGGGCCATGTGCGGCCCTCGCTGCTCGCGCAGCTCGAGGCCGGGCCGGAGGACCCGCTGCTGCTGCCCGCCGCCGCGCGCGCCGCCGACCGGGGTTTCCGCCCTCCCTGCCGCGCGCTGCCGCCGCACCGCGCCTCGCCCTGGAGCGGGCGCGCGCAGTGGCTGGCGGCGGCCCTGCGGGCGCGCTACCAGGGCACCTGGCTGCACGGCCTGCAGCGGCGGCTGCGGCATCGCTGGCATGAACACCACCCGCCCCCCGCCGCCTGAGGGCGCCGAGGGCGCTGGGGGCGCTGGGGGCGCCATGGGTGCCATGGGTGCCATGGGTGCCGTGGGTGCCGTGGGTGCCGTGGGTGCCGTGGGTGCCGTGGGTGCCGTGGGTGCCGTGGGCGCCGTGGGCGCCGTGGGCGCCGTGGGTGCCGTGGGCGCCGTGGGCGCCGTGGGCGCCGTGGGCGCAGCCCGCCCCTGCCAGGCCGGCGCGCAGTCGCTGCGCGCCCAGGCCCGCGCCGTCGCGGCCCTGGCCGCGAGGCTGGAGGCGGGGGGCCGGGCGGAGGCGGCGGCGGGCGACGGCGGGGCCGGCGCGGCCAGCACGGCCAGCACGGCCAGCACCGGCGCAGGCGCAGGCGCAGGCGGCCAGGCCGCCGCCTTCGACGCCATCGTCGAACTGCTGCTCGCCTGCCCGGGCCGGGTGGCGGTGTGCGGCATGGGCAAGTCCGGCCATGTGGGCCGCAAGATCGCCGCCACCCTGGCCTCCACCGGCACGCCGGCCTTCTTCCTGCACCCGGCCGAGGCCCTGCATGGCGACCTGGGCATGCTGCGTCCCGGCGACGTGGTCATGATGATCAGCAACAGCGGCGAGACCGAGGAGCTGCTTCGCCTGCTGCCCGCGCTGGAGGCCTTCGGCCACCCGCGCGTGGCGCTGGTGGGCCGCACCGCCTCCACCCTGGCGCGCCGCGCGCACCGGGTGCTGGATGTCTCGGTGGAGCGCGAGTCCTGCCCGCTGAACCTCGCGCCCACCACTTCCACCCTGGCCACCCTGGCCATGGGCGACGCGCTGGCCGTCGCCCTCATGGGCCGGCGCGGCTTCCGCCCGCAGGACTTCGCCCGCTACCACCCGGGCGGCAGCCTGGGCCGGGCGCTGCTCACGCGGGTGCGCGACGCCATGCACCCCGTGCTGCCCGGCGTGCCCTCCGGCACCCCGCTGCGCCAGGCCGTGCCGGTCATGACCGAGGGCCGCCTCGGCCTGGCCCTGGTCACCGGCCCCGGCGGCACCCTGCGCGGCCTGCTCACCGACGGCGACCTGCGCCGCGCCCTGCAACGCCCCGGCAGCCCGCTCGACCAGCCGGTCGACCGCTTCATGTCCGAAACACCGCTGAGCATCGACGCCGACGCCCTGCTGGCGGACGCCCAGGCCCTGATGCATGGAGCCAAAGTTCGCTGCCTGGTCGTCACCGCGGGCGGGGAGGGCGGGGCGGTGGGTATCCTGGAGATCTTTTGTTAGCGCTCACTACCCGTAAAAGCCCGGTGGATGATGGGACAAACGACCAGGGTTGCGCGCAATCCCACTTCATTACGCATTCTGTTGCCGAGCTGACTACCTGTTAACCACTTCTTATTGATGGGCAATCGGGAGCCCAGCCCTACAATGGCCGGGTTCCCATGATGACTAAAGTCCGTCAATAAGCTGTCATGAAGGCCGACCTGCCCGTCTCGCTGGCAGCGCCCTTCCTGGCGCTGCCCTGTGTCACGCTGTCGGTGGTCAGCCACGGGCATGGCACGGACGTGCTGCAACTGCTGGCCGACGTCGCCCGTCACTCGGCCCGCATCGTCGAGCAGGTCATCGTCACCCTGAACGTTCCCGAGCCCGAGTTGTCCGCGGCCCTCGAGTCGGCCGAGTGGCCCTTCGAGGTGGTGCTGCTGGCCAACACCGCCCGCCAGGGCTTCGGCGCCAACCACAACGCCGCCTTCGAGCGTTGCCGCACCGCCTACTTCGGCGTGCTCAACCCCGACATCCGCTTCTCCAGCGACCCCTTCATGCCCCTGCTGGGCCACCTGCAGGAGCCGCGCACCGGCTGTGCCTACCCGCTGCAGGCCTGCGGCGAGGGCGAGGCCTTCGACCCCGCGCGCGAGCTGCCCACGCCGGCCTCGCTGCTGCGCCGCCACCTCGGCGGGGCAGGGCGCGGCGCGCCCCAGGCGCGCGAGTGGACCAATGGTGCCTTCATGCTGTTCCGGTCCTCGGTGTTCCGCCGCCTGGGCGGCTTCGACACCCGCTACTTCATGTACTGCGAGGACGTGGACATCTGCCTGCGCCTGCAGGACCTGGGCTTCGCGCTCGACGGCGCGCCCGAGGTCGTGGTGGCCCACCGCGCCGCCCACGCCAGCCGGCGCGACCTGCGCCACCTGGGCTGGCACCTGCGCAGCCTGTGGCGCCTGTGGACCTCGGGCACCTTCCTGCACCGCCTGGCCGGCGGCCGCCGCGCAGCCCCGCCGCCGCAGGAAGGCTCCGGCCCCGCCCTCGACGGACGCCGGGGAGCCCCGTCACCATGAGTGGCCGGGTGCTCGCCTGCATCGTTGCCTACCACCCGCGCCTCGACAGTCTTTCCGCCCTGATCGACCGCCTGCGGGCGGACGCCGATGCCGTCCTCGTCATCGACAACGGCCACACGCTGGACCCGCGCGACGCGCGCTGGGCCGGCCATGCCAACGTGCTGTGGCGCCAGCCCGGGCACAACCTCGGCGTGGCCGCGGCGCTGAACGTGGCGGTGGCCCATGCCGAGGACCACGGCTTCGACTGGCTGCACACCTTCGACCAGGACTCGCTGCCCCCCGCCGGCCTCACCGGCCGCCTCGTCGCGGTGGCCCGGGCCAGCGGCCCCGGCATCGCCGCCTTCGGGCCGGCGCTGGTCGACGCCGCCTCCGGCCGCCCGTTCCCCTCCATGCTCCCGATGCGGTGGCGCCGCCGCAAGGTGCTGCTGGCGCCGCAGGACCGCGTGGTGGTGGACCACCTGATCACCTCCGGCTGCCTGTTCGCCGTGCCGGCCCTGCGCCGCGTGGGCCTGTTCAACGAGGACCTGTTCATCGACTACGTCGACGTCGAGTGGTGCCTGCGCGCGCGCCGCGCCGGCCTCTCGGTGCTGCAGGTCGGCGCCGAGCGCATGGCCCACAGCATCGGCAACGGCAGCATCGGCGTCTTCGGCAACCGCCTCGCGGTGCATGCGCCGCTTCGCACTTACTACCAGGCGCGCAACGGCGCCTGGCTCGCCATGCAGCGCGCCCTGCCGCTGCCCTGGCGCCTGAACGACGCCTTCCGCTCCCTGCAGAAGCTCGCGCTCCTGCTGCTCCTGGGCGGCGAGAAGGCCGAGCGCCTGCGCCAGATCGTGCGCGGCCTGCGGGATGCGTTCACCCTCAAACCGATCGCATGAGCCTCCTGCCGCCTGACGCCACGCCCGCCGTCTCGGTCGTCATCCCCCTGTACAACCACGCCCGCTACATCGCCGCGGCGATCGACAGCGTGCGGGCCCAGACCTTCACCGACTGGGAGCTGATCGTCATCGACGACGGCTCCCGCGACGGCAGCGCCGAGGTCGTCGAGCGCCTGCTCGCGCAGCACCCCGACGCCCGCATCCACCTGCACCGCCAGGCCAACGCCGGCTCGCACGCCACCATCAACCGCGGCCTGGCCCTGGCGCGCGGCGAGTACCTCGCCGTCCTCAACTCCGACGACCTGTTCGCGCCCGACCGCCTCGCGGTGCTGGTGGAACGCGCCCGCCGGCATGAGCGGCCCGAGTTCCTCGGCGTCACCCCGGTGCGCCTCATCGACGGCCAGGGCCGCGCGGTCACGCCGGCCGACCCCGCCGGCTGGTGGCTGGCCATGTACCAGGGCATCACCGCCCGCCTCGCGCGCGGCCAGTCGCCGCGCGACGTGCTGCTGTGGGGCAACTTCACCGTCTCCACCTCCAACTTCTTCCTCTCCCGCGCGGCCTGGGAGAAGCTCGGCCCGCTGGGCCACTTCCGCTACGTGCTCGACTGGGAGTACGCGCTGCGCGCCGCCATCGAGCTGCCCGGCGCGCTGTGCTGGCTGGAGGGCCGCCCGCTGCTGGACTACCGCCTGCATGGCGGCAACACCATCCTGGGCGGCGCCATCCGCAACCATGTCGAGGCCGCCTTCGTCCTGCGCACCGCGCAGCGCCGCGTGCTGGCCCTGGGCCAGCCGGTGCCCGCCGAGGCCCTGCTGCGCGTGAAGTACCTGGACCGCTTCGTGCGCCAGGAGCAGGCCCGCCTGCACGACGCCGAGCGCGCGCGGATGAAGGTGGCGCACGACCGGCTGGCGCAGGAGCGCGACGAGCAGGTGGCCGGTCTCCACCACCAGCTGCAGGCCCTGCACGCGCATGCCGACGGCCTGGCCGGCCAGCTGCGCGCCATGGAGGCCTCGCGTTCCTGGCGCCTCACCGCGCCGCTGCGCGAGGCCGGCACGCTGGCCCGCCGCATCCGCGGCCGCCTGCGGCGCGAGCTCTCCCGCGTGCGCGCGTTCGGCCGCCGCCTCCTGGGCCGGGCCACCGGCCAGCCGGTGGCGCCCACGCCAGCTGCCGCCTACGACCTCTGGCTCGCGCAGGAGGCCGAGCGCCTGGACGCCCTGCAGGCCGAGGCGCCGCAGCGCCTCGCGCGCCTGCCGCGCCAGCCCCTGGTCTCGGTGGTGGTCCCGGTGTTCAACACCGAGCCGGCCATGCTGGACACGATGATCGCCTCGGTGCTGGCCCAGGCCTACCCGAACCTGGAGCTGTGCCTGTGCGACGACGCCTCCACCCGCGCCGGCACCCTGGCCGTGCTGGAGCGCCACGCCGCCGCCGACGACCGCGTGCGGGTGCTGCGCCGGGCCCGCAATGGCCACATCGTGCGGGCCACCAACGAGGCCATCGCCGCCGCGCGCGGCGAGATCATCGCCTTCGCCGACCATGACGACCTGCTCGCGCCGCAGGCGCTCCTGCGCATGGTCGAGGCCAGCTTCGAGGTCCCCGCCGCCGGCGCCTTCTACAGCGACGAGGACAAGGTCGACGACCGCGGCCGCCGCAGCCTGCCGCTGTTCAAGCCCGACTGGTCGCCCGCGCTGGCCTGGTCGCAGAACTACGTGGGCCACCTGCTGTGCGTGCGCCGCGAGGCGCTGCAGGCCGTGGGCGGCCTGCGCGAGGGCCTGGAGGGCAGCCAGGACCACGACCTGGTGCTGCGCCTGGCCGCCGCCGGCGTGCACTTCCACCACGTGCCCGAGGTGCTCTATCACTGGCGCCAGCACGAGGCCTCCACCGCCTCCAATGCCGG
Organism: Ramlibacter sp. GCM10027632; assembly: GCF_042675325.1. Classification (NCBI taxonomy): domain Bacteria; kingdom Pseudomonadati; phylum Pseudomonadota; class Betaproteobacteria; order Burkholderiales; family Comamonadaceae; genus Ramlibacter; species Ramlibacter sp. GCM10027632. Next base: position 9,307 of record NZ_JBHTGW010000002.1, read on the forward strand.
CGCCAAGCCCTATGCCCACGACGCCGGCGCGCGCGCGGTGGAAGACCACCTGCGCACCCGCTACGGCGAGCGCTTCGCCCGCCTGGAGACGCCGGCTTACACCTTCGTGCACCAGCCCCGCTTCGCGCTGCCGGGCCGGCCGCTGGTGTCCATCATCATCCCCACGCGCGACCGCATCGACCTGCTCGCGCCCTGCATCGACAGCATCCTCGAGCGCTCCACCTGGGCGAACTTCGAGGTCATCGTCATCGACAACGGCTCGGCCGAGCCTGCCTCCAAGGCCTACTTCGCCGGCCTGCCCGCGCGCGACGCCCGCCTGAAGGTGGTCGACGCGCCGATCGACTTCAACTGGTCCCGCCTGAACAACATCGGCGTGCGCCATGCGGCGGGCGAGTTCCTGGTCTTCCTGAACAACGACACCCTGGTCATCACGCCCGACTGGCTCGAGCGCCTGGTGGAGGTCGCCGCGCTGCCCGACGTGGGCACGGTCGGCCCGCTGCTGCTGTTCGAGGACGGCACCATCCAGCACGCCGGCGTGGTGGTGGGCATGGGCGGCTGGGCCGACCACGTGTTCCGCGGCGCCGAGCCGGTGCACTTCCCCTCGCCCTATGTCTCGGCCATGGTGCCGCGCAACGTGCTGGCGGTGACCGGCGCCTGCGTCGCCATCGAGCGCGCCAAGTTCGAGCGCCTGGGCGGCTTCGACGAGAGCTTCATCATCTGCGGCAGCGACGTCGAGATCGGCCTGCGCGCCCACCGCGCCGGCCTGCAGAACCTCTACTGGCCCCAGGTGCGCCTCACGCACCTGGAGAGCAAGACCCGCACGCCCCACGTGCCCGAGCCGGACTTCGTGCAGTCGCGCCTGAAGTACGCGCCGTTCCGCACCGAGGGCGACCCCTTCTACAACCCCAACCTCGATGCCATGAGCCAGGCCCCGCGCCCGCTGCACCCGGCATCGCCGCGCCGGATGGCCGTGCATGACTGAAGCCCTCGGCCCCTTCCTTCGCCGCGCCTGGCGCTGGGCCCGCCGCCGCCCCGCGGTGCAGGCCACCGCCGCCCGCCTGGGCCTGCCCACCGCGGAAGTCGACATCCCCGAGGTCACGCCGATGACGGCGCGGCCCTCCGCCTTCGACCGCCCGCGCCTGAACCTGCTGCTGCCCACCATCCGGCCCTCGCACGTGTTCGGCGGCATCAGCACCGCGCTGCACTTCTTCGACATCCTCAAGGCGCAGGACGCCGACGTGCGCGTCATCCTCACCGACCACGACTGGCGCGGCGAGCCCCTGCCTGCCGCCCTCGCGGGCTGGGAGGTGCGCGACGCGTCCGCCGAGGACCGCCCCGGCCGCTGCATCGTCTCCATGGGCGACCGCGCCGCGCGCACCCTGCCGGTGGGCCCGGGCGACCTGTTCGTCGCCACCGCCTGGTGGACCGCGTACTCGGCCCAGCGCCTCGTGCCGTGGCAGGCCGCGCAGTACGGCATCGCCGCGCGCCCCCTGGTGTACCTGGTGCAGGACCACGAGCCGGGCTTCTACCCGCTGTCCTCGCGCTACCTGCTGTCTCGCAGCACCTACGAGTACCCGCTGCCCATGGTCGGCGTGTTCAACACCGGCCTGCTGGCGGACTTCTTCGCGCAGGCCGGCTATGCCTTCTCCGCCCGCCACGCCTTCGAGCCCGAGCTGAACCCGAGCCTGGCCGCCGCCCGCGCCGGCCTGCAGCGGCTGGACAAGGAGCGCCTCCTGATCCTGTACGGCCGCCCCGGCGTGCCGCGCAATGCCTTCGAGCTGGTGGTCCAGGGCGTGCGCGCCTGGGCCGCGCGCGACCCTTCGGCGGCGCAGTGGCGCATCGAGTCGCTGGGCGAGCAGCACCAGGACATCGCGCTGCCCGGCGGCGCGCGCATCGCCAGCCGCGGCAAGCTCTCGCTCGACGAGTACGCGCAGGCGCTCACGCAGGCCGGCCTGGGCCTGTCGCTGATGCTCTCGCCGCACCCCAGCTACCCGCCGCTGGAGATGGCCGAGTTCGGCGTGCAGGTCGTCACCAACCGCCACGAGAACAAGGACCTGGGCGCGCGCAGCCCCTTCATCCACTCGCTGGGCAGCGTCACCCCCGAGACCATCGCCGCCGAACTCGAGCGCCTGGCCGCGCCCTGGCGCGCGGCCGGCCGGGTGGCGGTGGACCTCGCGCCGGGCAGCCTGTTCGCCCCGGCCGGCACTGCCTTCCATTTCATCCCCGAGCTTCGCCGGGCCCTCGGGCTCGCGGCCGACGCATGAAGCCCGCACGCGCCCTCCTGCTGTCCCTGGTGCTCGCCGCCCTCGGGGCGGCGCATGCCGAGCCCCAGCCCGAGCTCTCCGAGAACGAGTACGTCGGCGAGATCCGCGCCATCCAGTCGGTGGCCCACCTGGCCCAGACCCCGCAGGACACGCCGGCCGCCGTCACCGTCCTGGACCGCGACTTCATCCGCGCCACCGGCGCGCGCACCCTGGCGGACCTGTTCCGCTTCGTCCCCGGCTTCCAGGTCGGCTACCCGGTGGGCGGCCGCCCGGTGGTGAGCTACCACGGCCTCTCGGGCCAGATCTCGCAGCGCGTGCAGGTGCTGGTGGACGGCCGCTCGGTCTACGCCCCCTACCTGTTCGGCGGGGTCGACTGGGCCAACGTGCCGGTGCAGGTCGACGACATCGACCGCATCGAGGTCGTGCGCGGGGGCAACTCCGCCAGCTACGGCGCCAACGCCTTCCTCGGCGTGATCCAGGTCATCACCCGCAGCGCGGCGCAGAGCACCGGCCTGCGGGTCGACGTGGCGCAGGGCAGCAACGGCATCCGCGACCGCGCCTTCCGCATCGGCCGCCCGGTCGGCGACGCGCAGGTGCGCCTCAGCGGCATGGTGCGCGGCGACGAGGGCCTGGAGAACCGCCAGGACACCTACCGCTCCCGCTTCATCGACCTGCGCGCCGACCTGCCCCTGGGCCACAGCGACGAGCTCACCCTGCTGGCCGGCATCGCCGACAACCGCATCGGCGTGGGCTTCGCCCGCCAGTTCACCGACCCGGTGCGCGAGGAAGCCACCACCTCGCACTACCTCTCCGCGCAGTGGCACCGCCAGCTCGCCCCGGGCAACGCCTACAGCCTCACCGCCTCCCTGAACCACGACGAGGGCCGCGACGCCTACACGCTGGACCTGATCGGCGGCCCGCTGCGGGTGGACCTGGGCCGCCGCGCGCGCCAGGCCACCCTGAGCTACAGCCACCGCTTCGACCTCGGCCCCGAGCTGCGCGCGGCCTGGGGCGCCGACTGGCGCAACGAGAGCCTGTGGGCGCCGCAGCTGTTCAACTCCCAGGAGGCCCAGGGCAAGCAGGCCTACCAGGCCTTCGGCCACCTCGAGTGGCAGCCCGGCCTGCACTGGACCTTCAACGCCGGCGGCCTGTTCGCGCGTGACCAGCTCTCGGGCGCACAGTTCGCGCCGCGCCTGTTCGCCAACTGGAAGCCCTGGCCCGGCCAGACGCTCAAGGCCGGCGTCTCCGAGGCGTTCCGCACGCCCAGCCTGTTCGAGCAGCGCGCCGACTGGCAGCTGTCCTACCAGGGCCAGGTGCTGGATGTCCTGTACCGCACCCGCGGCCGCCTGCAGCCCGAGCTGGTGCGGGCCAAGGAGGTGGTGTACCTGGGCGAGTGGGCCGCCCACGGCCTGAGCCTGGACGTGCGCGTGTTCGAGGAGGACATGCGCCGCCTCATCACCCGCGAGCTCTATGCCCTGGGCGACCGCTCTGGCGGCGGCGCCTACGACCTTCGCAACAACGCCGCCGCCGTCACCCGCGGCCGCGAGGCGCAGCTGCAGTGGCGGCCGACGCCGCGCGTGCTGGTGGCCGCCGCCGGCCACCGCAGCCGGGTGCGCAGCGACAACGCCGCCCTGTCGGCCTCGGTGCCGCAACGCAGCGCCAGCCTGGTCGCCAGCTACCTGCTGCCCTCCGACACCCAGGTCGGCCTGAACTTCTCCGAGCGCTCCAGCCTGCGCTGGCTCGGCGAGGCCACCGTCTCGGACGTGCAGCGCATTCGCGGCGCCAGCATCGCCCAGAAATTCCGCCTCGAGGGCACCCGCGCCGAGGCCTCCCTGAACTGGTCCGCCCCGGTCGGCCGCCGCGAGGAATTCCGTGAATTCCAGTGGCTCACCCCCCGGTGGTGGGCGCGCCTGACCCTCGAGTACTGAGCGGCCGGCCATGCGCGTGACCTTCCTCCCGCGTGCCTTGCGAGCCCTCGTGGCCGGCCTGCTGTGGCTGGCCGGCGCGGCCTGCGCGCAGACCGTGGCCATCGTCCTGCCCGAGGCCACCGGCGCCGCCGCCGACCTGGCCGAGGCCCTGCAGGCCGAGCTGCGCAAGGCCCCGGCGGTGCGCCACCAGGTGGTGGTCGCCTCGCGCGCCGCGCTGGAGCGGCGCGAGCCGCTGGCGCTGCCGGCGGACACCCAGCTCGTGGTCGCCGTCGGCACCCAGGGCACGCGCGCCGCGCTGGCCGGCGAGGCCCGGGCCGACGTGCTCTCGGTGCTGGTGCCCCGCGCCACCTTCGAGGGCCTCGCGGCCTCGGCCCGCGCGGTCGCGGGCCGGCGGCTTTCCGCCGTCTTCGTCGACCAGCCCCTGGCCCGCCAGGCCGAATTGATCCGCCAGCTGTTCCCCTCGCGCCCGCGGGTGGGCCTGCTGGTCGGCCCGGCCCTGGCCGGCGAGGTCGAGCCGATCCGCGCCCAGGTGGAGGGCCGCGGCATGGCCCTGGCCACCGAGCGGGTGGAGCGCGAGTCCGAGCTGTACGCGGCGCTGCAGCAGCTGCTGCCCGCCAGCGACGTGCTGCTCGCCGTGCCCGACCCGTACATCGTCAATGCCGGCACCGCGCAGAACCTGCTGCTCACCGCCTTCCGCTGGCGCGTGCCGGTGATCGGCTACTCGCAGTCCTATGTGCGGGCCGGCGCGCTGGCGGCGGTCTACTCCACGCCCGCCCAGGTCGGCGCCGACGCGGCCGACCTGGTGCGCACCGCGGCCCGCGGCCAGCCCCTGCCGGCGCCGCGCTACCCGCGCCTGTTCTCGGTGGCCCTGAACGAGCACGTGGCCCAGACCCTGGGCCTGCGCCTGCCCGCCGAGGCGGCCCTGCTGGAGCGGCTGCGCCGCGCGGAGCGGGGGGAATGAGCATGAGGGGGGCCGCCTGATGCGCTTTCGCTCGCCCTGGCTCAGCCTCGTGCGCAGCCTGCGCGCGCGCCTGCTCGTGCTCTCGCTGCTGCCGGCGCTGGTGCTCACCACGGTGGCCGGCGGCTACCTGCTGGTGCAGCGCGCTCAGGACGGCCGCGAGCAGCTGCGGCAGGCCGGCGCCCAGCTCGCCCGCCAGCTCGCCGCCGGCGCGGACTACGGCATCTTTTCCGGCAACCGCGAGGCCCTGCAGCGACTGGTGGCCTCGGTGGTGGCCGAGCCCGCCGTCGTCAGCGCCTCGGTGCATGACGCCCAGGGCCAGCCGCTGGCGCTGGGCCTGGCGCCGCAGCGCGCGCTGGACTGGAACCCCGCCGCGGTCGAGCCCGCCTGGTTCGGCGCCGAGCCCCGCCTGGTCACGCGCGACGGGCAGCTGGTCTTCATCCAGCCGGTGGCCTCGCCCGCGGTCGAAGTGAACGACTACGCCGAGGCCGCCGACAGCCTGGCGCCGCGCGGCGGCCCGCGCGGCTGGGTGGTGGTGGCCCTCACCACCGAGCTGCTCTCGCAGGCCCTGGCGCGGCTGGGGGGCGGCGTGGTCGCGGCCTGGCTGGTCACGCTGGCCATCGCCGTCGTCTTCGCCCGCCGCCTGAGCGCGCGCATCTCGCAGCCGCTGCGCGAGCTGGCGGTGGCGGTGCGCCGGGTGGGGGAGGGCGGCCGCCAGCGCGTGCGCGTGCGCGGCACCCGCATCGCCGTGATCAACGAGCTGGCCGAGGGCTTCAACCGCATGGCCGCGCGCATCGAGGGCGCCACCCGTGACCTGGAGGACAAGGTGCGCGAGGCCACCGCCGGCTGGCGCGAGCAGACCTACGCCGCCCAGGCCGCCGACCAGGCCAAGACCAAGTTCCTCGCCGCCGCCAGCCACGACCTGCGCCAGCCGATGCACGCCCTGAGCATGTTCGTCGCCGCCCTGCGCCAGGAGAGCGAGCCGGCGCGGCGCGACGAGCTGGTCGAGCGCGTGCAGAGCTCGGTCACCGCCCTGGCCGGCCTGCTCGACGCGCTGCTGGACATCTCCAAGCTCGATGGCGGCCGCATCCAGCCGCAGCTGCAGCGCCTGCCGGTGCAGGACATCCTGGACGCGGTGCGCGAGCAGTACACCCCCCTGGCCGAGCGCCAGGGCCTCACCCTCACCGTGCGCAACTCCCCGCAGTGGACCGAGACCGACCCGGTCATGCTCGGGCGCATCGTCGGCAACTTCGTCTCCAACGCCATCCGCTACACCCCGCCGGGCGACGGCGCCGGCCAGGTGCTGGTGGCGGTGCGCCCGCGCGGCGAGGGCCTGGCCATCGAGGTCCGCGACAACGGCGTGGGGATCGCGCCGGAGTCGCAGCAGGTGATCTTCGACGAGTTCGTGCAGCTGCATAACCCGCAGCGTGACCGCGGCAAGGGCCTGGGCCTGGGCCTGGCCATCGTGCGCCGGCTCGCCGAGCTGCTGGGGCACCGCGTCGCGGTGCGCTCGCGCCCCGGGCGCGGCTCCACCTTCACCGTCACCCTGGCGCGCGTCGAGCCGCCGGCCGACGCGGTGCGCCTGACCGGCCGGGCCCACCTGCCCGGGCCGGCGGTGGACCGGCCCCTGGAGGGCGTGCGCGTGCTGCTGGTGGAAGACGACGCCCTGGTGCGCGAAAGCGCCGGGCACCTGCTGCGCCTGTGGGGCTGCGAGCTGCGCGCCAGCGCCGGCGGGCCCGGCCTGGTGGACGCCCTGCGCGCGCAGGGCTGGCATCCCCAGCTGGTGCTGAGTGATTTCCGCCTCGGCGGCGGCACCGACGGCCTGGACACGGTGCGCGCCCTGCGCGAGGCCTTCGGCCCCGGCCTGCCGGCCCTGCTGGTCTCCGGCGACACCGAGGTCGGCCTGGGCGACCAGGCCGCGCGCGACGGCGTCGTCCTCCTCTACAAACCCATCCAGCCGGGGGTGCTCCACGACACCCTGGCCACCCTCCTGGCCCGCGCCGGCGAGCGGGTCTGACGGATGAGGTGAGGTTTAGAATCGTTGCGCGAGAAGAACAAAGTCACCACCAATAACAAAGTCGTAATGAAGACGCTGATCGTCGATGACCACCTGCTGGTGCGCGAAGGCCTGCAGGCGATCCTGCGCCGCGCCTTCCCCGACATGACCTATGTCGAGGCGGCGGACGACCAGGCGATGTGGGCGGCGCTGCAGGCCCACCCGGACATCGGCCTGATCCTGCTCGACGTGCAGTTGCCCGGCGTCAACGGCGTCAACCTGCTGCCGCAGCTCACGCGCGACTACCCGAAGGCGCGCATCGTCATGCTCTCGGGCGACTACGACCGCGAGACGGTGGCCCGCTCCATCCAGCAGGGCGCCGCCGGCTTCCTGCCCAAGAGCCTGCTGGACCAGGTGCTGCTGTCCGCGCTGCAGCTGGTGCTGGTGGGCGGCATCTACATCCCCGCCGAGATCTTCACCAAGCCCGCGCCGCTGGCCTCGCCGGCCCCGGCGCCCGCGCCCCTCGCGCCCCTGGCCCCGGTGGCCCAGCCCACCCAGCCGGTGCCCGCGATCATGGTCGCGCCCCCGGTGTCCCCGCACGGCCGCGGCCCCAACCTCGGCCTCACCGAGCGCCAGCTCGAAGTGCTGTCCTACCTGCTCGAAGGCCTGTCCAACAAGCAGATCTGCCGCCAGCTGGACCTCGCCGAGGCCACCGTCAAGATCCATGTGCGCGCCATCCTGCGTTCGCTGCAGGTGAACTCGCGCTCCGAGGCCATCGTCGCGGCCTCGCGCCTGGGCATCCGCCCGGAGCATCCGGTCTCCCGCCCCGAGGGCGCGGCGCAGTGAGCTTGGGGCCGTCCCAGGCGGGCGGTCCTCCCCGCCTGCATCTCCTCGCGCTGGCGCGCTCGCTGCGCCAGCACCGCAGCCTGCTGCTGCGCCTGGTGCGCCGCGACGTCGCCAGCCGCTACCAGGGCTCGGCCGCCGGCCTGCTGTGGTCGCTGGCCACGCCGCTGCTGATGCTGGCGGTCTACCTCTTCGTCTTCGGCTACGTCTTCACGCCCCTGCGCGCGCCGGGCGCCAGCACCGCGCTGCCGACCTTCGGCCTCGGCCTGTTCGCCGGCATGCTCACGCACGCCCTGTTCGCCGACTGCCTGATCCGCGCGGTGCATGCCATCGTCAGCCAGCCCAGTTACGTCAAGAAGATCGTCTTCCCGGTCGAACTGCTGCCCCTCACCGTCCTGGGCAGCGCGCTGGTGCAGTACGCCATCGGCTGGGGCGTGCTGCTCGCGGCCACCCTGGCGGTGCTGGGCCTGTCGCCCGCCGTCGTGCTGCTGCCCCTGGTCACGCTGCCCCTCATGCTGGTGTGCGCCGGCGTGGCCCTGGGCATCGCGGCGCTCTCGGTCTACCTGCGGGACATCGGCCAGCTCACCGGCCTGGCCAGCACCGTGCTCATGTTCCTCTCCCCGGTCTTCTACCCGCTGGACAGCCTGCCCGACTGGCTGCGCCGGTGGATGCACCTGAACCCGCTGACCTTCCCCATCGAGGCCAGCCGCGACCTGCTGCTGCGCGGCCTCACGCCCGACTGGGCGGCCTGGGGCGTGTACGGCCTGGCCAGCGTCGGCGTGCTGTGGCTCGGGTGGGCCACCTTCGAGGCCCTGCGCCGGGGGTTCGCCGATGTCCTCTGACGCCTCGGCCAGCGCCAGCCCCAGCCCCAACGCCATCGAGGTGCGCGGCGTCGGCAAGACCTTCCGCATCTACGACAAGCCGCACCACCGCCTGCTGCAGACGCTGTGGCGCGGCCGCCGCAGCTGGTACCGCGAGTTCCAGGCGCTGCAGGACGTCTCCTTCGACCTCGCGCGCGGCGAGACCCTGGGCATCATCGGCCGCAACGGCGCCGGCAAGTCCACGCTGCTGCAGGTGATCTGCGGCACCCTCACGCCCACCGCGGGCGAGGCCCGGGTGCACGGGCGGGTGGCGGCACTGCTGGAGCTGGGCGCGGGCTTCAACCCCGAATTCACCGGCCGCGAGAACGCCGCCATCAATGCCTCCATCCTCGGCCTGTCGCCGCAGGAGGTGGAGGCGCGGATGGACGACATCATCCGCTTCGCCGACATCGGCGAGTTCATCGACCAGCCGGTCAAGACCTACTCCAGCGGCATGTACGTGCGCCTGGCCTTCGCCGTGGTGATCCACGTCGAGCCGGACATCCTCATCGTCGACGAGGCCCTGGCCGTGGGGGACGCGCTGTTCCAGGCCAAGTGCATGACGCGCATGCGCCGCATGCTCGATGACGGCCTGACCCTGGTCTTCATCAGCCATGACGTCGCGGCCGTCAAGGCCCTGTGCCGCAAGGCCCTGTGGCTGGACCATGGCCGCGTGCGCGCGCTGGGCGACACCGCCGAAGTCACGCGCCTGTACTCCGAGGACTGGATCCGCGAGGCCAACGCCGCGCAGGGCGTGGCGGTGGCCGAGGCCGAAGCCGCCACCGGGGCGGAGGAGGGCATGCCCGCGCCCGCCGCCGTCGGCACCGGCGCGGTGCGCCTCACCGCCATGGCCTGGGGCACCGGCGCCAGCCTGCAGCGCGAGGCCCTGGCCGACTGGGGCGACACCCTGCGCATCCGCGCCCGCGTGGTGGTGCGCCAGCCCTGCGAGCAGCTGGTCGTCTCCTTCCACGTGAAGAACCGCCAGAACCAGCATGTGGTCGGCGGCCACACCGGCCACCGCCCCGAGGTCTACGGCCGCCGCTGGCAGCCCGGCGAGGTGGTGGACGTGGAGTTCACCACCCCCGTGCAGTGGCACGACGGCGCCTACACCCTCACCATGCTCGCCGCCTCCATGGGCGACGTGCAGCATTACAGCGACGCCGTCTTCCACGACTGGGCCGACGACGTCGCCGCCCTCAGCGTCACCCGCCGCGCGGTCTTCCCGCTCTCCGACCTGGTGGAGCCGCCCGCGCAGGTGCGCGTGTCCCCCGCGCCGCGCTGGCTGGTGCTGGACGACTTCTTCCCCAACCTGCTCACCGGCTTCCGCGTCGCCGAGTACAACGCGCACCTGGATCGCTTCCCGCAGCTGGCGGTGCTGTCCTCGCTCGGCGACTTCGAGGCCCAGCATGCCCGCTACGCCGCCCGCTACCCGCAGCATGCGCAGCGGGTGCGCGCCTTCGAGCCGCAGCTCCTGGCGGGCGCGCAGCTGGCGTACCTGAACTTCCTGAACAACGCGGCGCAGTACCTGCCGCACCTGGAGCGCGCGGGCCTGCCCTTCGTGCTCACGCTCTACCCCGGCGGCGGCCTCGGCCTGGACGAACCCGAGAGCGACGCCAAGCTGCTGCAGGTGCTCTCGTCCCCGCGACTCGCCGGCCTGGTCTTCACCCAGCCCGTGACGCGCGACTACGTGCAGGCCTTCGCCCAGCGCCACGGCCTCACGCTGCCGCCCAGCACCTTCGTGCCCGGCGTGGTGGTGAACCCGCTGTACTTCGACGCGCCGGCCCATGGCCCGTACTTCGGCGCGGGCAAGGCCACGCTGGACATCTGCTTCGTCGCCGAGAAGTACATGCCCCAGGGCCTGAACAAGGGCTACCCCGAGTTCATCGCCGCGGCCCACGCGCTGGCCGATGTGCCGAACCTGCGCTTCTCGGTGGTCGGCAGCTTCACCGCCGACGACCTGGATGTCAGCGCCCTCGGCGACCGCATCCGCTTCCTGGGCCGCCTGGAGACCGGCGAGCTGCCCGCCTTCTTCGCCGCGCAGGACCTGGTGGTCTCCCCCAACCGCCCGCACCTGCTGCACCCCGGCAACTTCGACGGCTTTCCCACCGGCGCCTGCGTCGAGGCCGCCCTGTGCGGCGTGGCCGTCATGGCCACCGACGCCCTGGGCCAGAACCCCGGCTTCGTGGACGGCGAGTCCCTCCTGCTGCTGCCCGCCGGCGAGCCCGCGCAGATCGTGGCGGCCATCGTGTCCGGCGTGCGCGCCCTGGTGGCCGACCCCGCGCGCCTCGCCCCCCTGGCCGCCGCCGGCCGCGAGGCCACCCGGCGCTGGTACGACCCGCAGGCCCAGATCGCCCCGCGCCAGCAGGCCCTGGAGGCCGCGGCCGGCCGCCTTGGCCTGCCGGTATAAGCTCGGCCCTGCCTACCTTCGAGCCACCCCCGCGTCCATGACCGCCCCGCAAGCCCCCGCCTCCTTCGCGCAGCCGCTCTACGTGACGCGGCCGCTGCTGCCCCCGCTGGACGAATACCGCGCCCAGCTCGAGGCCGTGTGGGACTCGGGCTGGCTCACCAACGGCGGCGCGCAGCATGTGGCGCTGGAGTCGGAGCTGGCGCAGTGGCTGCAGGCGCCGCACCTCTCGCTGTTCAACAACGGCACCATCGCCCTCATCGTCGCCTGCCAGGCGCTGCGCATGGCGGGCGAGGTGATCACCACGCCCTTCACCTTCCCCGCCACGCCGCACGTGCTGACGTGGAACAACGTCACCCCCGTCTTCGCGGACATCGACCCCGAGACCCTGTGCCTGGACCCGAACCGGGTCGAGGGCCTGGTCACCGGCCGCACCAGCGGCATCCTGGGCGTGCACGTGTACGGCGTGCCCTGCGACGTGCAGGCCCTGGACACGCTGGCCCGCACCTACGGCCTGCGCGTGGTCTACGACGGCGCCCACGCCTTCGGCACCACCATTGGCGGCAAGCCGGTGGCCGCCTTCGGCGACGCCACCATGTTCAGCTTCCACGCGACCAAGCTGTTCCACTCCGCCGAGGGCGGCGCCCTCGCGGTGGCCGACCCGGACCTGAAGAAGCGCATAGACCTCCTCAAGAACTTCGGCATCAAGAACGAGGCCGAGGTCGTCATGCCCGGCATCAACGGCAAGATGAGCGAGCTGCAGGCCGCCCTGGGCCGCGTGGTCCTGCGCCATGTGGACGCCGAGCGCGAGCGCCGCGCCGCCCTGCGCGCCACCTACGAGCAGCGCCTGGCCGACCTGCCGGGCCTGCGCCTGCTGCCCATGCCCGCCGGCGTGAGCGACAGCCGCCAGTACCTGGTGCTGCGGGTGAACGAGGCCCAGGCCGGCGTGAGCCGCGACGTGCTGCACGAGCGCCTCAAGCGCTTCAACATCATCACGCGCAAGTACTTCCACCCCCTGTGCAGCGAGTACAGCTGCTACCGGCACCTGCCCTCGGCCCGCCCGGAGAACCTGCCCAATGCCTACCGGGTGGCCGGCGAGGTCATGACCCTGCCCCTGTTCGGCGCGCTGCGCCAGGACGAGGTGCACCAGGTGTGCGACGCCATCGCCTACAGCCTGCGGCATTGATGTGACCATGGCTCCCAAGGTCAGCGTCGTCATCGCCAGCTACAACCATGCGGACCATGTGCAGGCCTGCCTGCGCAGCGTGCTCTCGCAGGACTTCCAGGACTTCGAAATCGTCGTCACCGACGACGGCTCCGCCGACGCCACCGCCGAGCGCGTGCGCGAGCTGGCGGCGCAGGACCCGCGCATCTCGCTCGAGGCCCTGCCCGCCAACCGCGGCGCCTGCATCGCCATGAACCGCGCCATCCGCCGCGCGCGGGGCCGCTACATCGCGGTGCTCAATTCGGACGATGTCTTCCTCCCCGGCAAGCTCGCCCTGCAGGTGGCCTGGCTGCAGGCCCACCCCGAGGTGGGCGCCACCTTCGGCTGGCCCGCCTTCATCGACGAGCGCGGCCACCGCTTCCACGACGAATCGCACAAGGACCACGCCGTCTTCAAGGAAGGCAACCGCCCCCGCCATGCCTGGCTGCGGCACTTCTTCGAAAAGGGCAACGCCCTGTGCCACCCCACGGCGCTGGTGCGACGCGAGGTGTACGACACCGTGGGCCTGTACGACCCGCGCCTGGCCCAGGTGCCTGATCTGGACATGTGGGTCCGCGTGTGCAGCCGCTACGAGATCCATGTGATGCAGCAGCCGCTCACCGGCTTTCGCATCCTGGAGGGCCAGCGCAATGCCAGCGCCGCCCGCCCCGAGGTGGTGGTGCGTGATGCCTGGGAGCGCGCCATGGTCCTGCGCCGCTACCTGCAGCTGCCCCGCCGCGAGATCGACGCCGCCTTCCCCGAGTGGGCCGGCCGCCCGGATAGCGCCGCGCAGCTGCTGGCGCAGCATGCCCTCACGCTGGACTACCCGTTCTACCAGCGCTTCGCGCTCGACACCCTCTACGCCGAGCTCCCCGCCGACGACGATGCCCCCGGCCTGGACCCGCAGGCCTGGCGCCGCTTCATCGGCCTGACCGGCCGCACCGACCTGCACCGCCTCTACGCGAAGTGAACCCGACGCGGCCCCCATGCACACCTCCCAGCACCCCTACCTGAGCCGCCTCGACCACCTGCGCTTCCTGGCGGCGGCGCTGGTGGTGCTGTTCCACTTCTTCCACACCCATGTGGGCGACCTGCGTTCGGGCAACCCGCTGGTCTCGCTGGTCGACGAGGGCCACACCGGCATCGCGCTGTTCATGGTGATCAGCGGGTTCATCTTCACCGTGATCGCTGGCGACCGCGAGATCCACTACGCCGGCTTCCTGAAGAACCGCATCCTGCGCATCTACCCGCTGTTCGTCTTCGCGGTCTTCTTGCAGCTGATGGTCAGCACCTACAACGACCAGCGCAATTACGGCTTCCTGCAGCTGCTCTCGTGGCTGGTGCCTTTCCGCTCGGAGACGGTGCCCTTGTCGCCGTACTTCGTGCAGCTGTGGACCATCTGGGTCGAGTTCCAGTTCTACCTGGTCTTCCCCTTCCTGCTGGTGTTCACCCGCCGCTGGGGCGCGCGCTACCTGCTGGGGCTGCTGGGCCTGCTGCTGCTGGTGCGCTTGCTGGTCTTCGCGGCCTCGGGCAGCGTGCGCTTTCTGGCCTATGAAACCATCTTCGGTCGCATGGACCAGTTCATCGTCGGCATGCTGGTGGGCCTGGCCTGGGCGCGCCGGGAGCGGGGGCAGGGCGGGGCGGCCGGGGGGCTCTCGGCCGCGTGGCTGCTGCCGGCCGGGGTGGCGGTGCTCCTGGGCCTGCACGCCTTCAGCCGCAAGGTGGGCTTCTCTGAGCTGGCCAGCCCGGTGTGGATCGTCTGGCCGGTGATCGAGGCCGGCCTGTGGGCCGTCTTCCTGTGGGTCTACCTGCGGGCCCGCTGGCCGGCCCTGGGCGGCTTCGGCGCGGGGGTGGACCGGTCGCTGGCGGCGCTGGGCACGGCCAGCTTCTCGATCTACGTGATGCACAACCTCGTGATCGCCGCGTACAACGCCCGCCTGCCCCTGCTGGACCTGCCTGGCCCGCCGGGGCTGAAGGTGGTGGCCACTGGCCTGCTGGTGGTGCTGCCGGCGGTGGTGGTGCTGAGCGCGGTGACCTACACCCTCATCGAGCGGCCCTTCCTGGGCATGCGCTCGGGGTATCTGCGCAAGCCGGCATAAGGCCCGGGCCGGCGCAAGACCGGGCGGGAATAGGGCCTGGGCTAATCCGTCTCGGATTGGCAACGGGGAGGGATTACTCCCTTGGGTGTAGAGGGTTGCGATCCTGGGTGAGGTTGGTTTCGCAAGTCATTGATTTTCAATGGAATTTTTGCGGACTGGAGGGGTAAGACCTTTGCGTCGCCGCCACCCCCTCGCTTACCCCCTCGTAGCTCTGCCTTGAGTGAGAACCTCTCTCTACAATCGCGCTGCGAAGTTGGGTAGTGGTCACCCTGATCCCTGTCCCTTTGTTTTGCAAACCTTACCTAAAGGCAATCACATGTACTTCACCACCGGTGCTCAGCTGCAATCCGCTCTGAACGCTCTGCCCGCTTCCAAGAAGGGCAGCTACGTTGCTTTCGACGCCTTCTACTACGGCGCCACCTACATGACCGGCTACCAGGGCACCCTGTCCCCGATCGAGCACTTCGTGCAGATCGGCGCTGCCCGTGGCTACGCCCCGAACGCCTCGTTCAACCCCACCTACTACGCCGACGCCTACGCTGACCTGCGCGGCAAGGGCTTCGACGCTGCCGACCTGCTGTACCACTTCATGCAGTACGGCCTGGACGAGGGCCGCGCGCCCAACGCCACCCTGGCCAAGTTCGACGGCGCCGCCTACCTGGCCGCCAACGCCGACGTCGCCACCTACGTCAACGCCAACCTGGTCCAGTTCGGTGGCAGCGTCACCAACGGCGCCATCGCCCACTTCGTGAAGTTCGGCCAGTTCGAAGGCCGTACCGCTTACTACACGGGCACCGGCTCTGGCCAGACTTTCACGCTCACTTCCAGCATCGACACCGTTGCTGGCACCACCGGCGCCGATACCATCAATGCCCCGACTGGTACCTTCACTTCGCTGGACAACGTTGACGGCGGTGCTGGCACTGACACCATCAACGTCGTGTTTGGCGGTGACCTGGGTGCTGCTGCTGGCGCTACCGTCAAGAACGTCGAGGTCGCGAACCTGACCGCTGCCGCCGCGATTACCGCTGCAGACGTTTCCGGCTGGACTGGCCTGCAAACCCTGAACGTCGCCGGCAGCGCGGCTATTGCTGGCGTCAAGGCTGCCGCTACGACCGACGTCAATGTCCTCAACGGCCTGGCCGGCGTCACCGTGAACGGCGGCAAGAACGTCGTCGTGACCAACAGCACCGCTGGTGCCATCAGCGTCGGTGGTGTCACCGCAGCTGCCGGCAACGTGACCGCCACGAACACCTTCGCCACCGGTACTGTGGGCCTGAAGGGCGCTGGCGCTCTGACCGCCACCGCCAAGGACGGCGCTATCACCTTCACGAACGGCACGTCCGTTACCGCATCTACCGTCGACGCTGTGGCCCTGGCTACTCGCGTTGCCAACGTCGCTGCACAGACCGCTGCCACCGCCGCTAACACCGCTGCAACGGGTGACACCGACGCCGCTGGTGTGGCCAAGCTGGCTGCCTCCGCCAAGGTGACCGCCCTCACGACGCTTGCCACCGCCATCACCAACGCTACTGGCGTGTCCGCCGCTCAAACCGGCACCTCGATCCAGGCTGCCACCAAGACGGCTTACCAGGCTGGTGCCATCACCCTGGCCGACAAGGTCGCTATTGACGCTGCCTTCATCGGTGCGCTGTCTACCAGCCTGGCTGCTGCCAAGACGGCTGCGCAAGCTGTGTTGACCCCCCTGCAAACTGCCGCGACCGCCGCGAGCACCGCTGCCGCCGCAGCCGATTCCGCTAATGACGCTACCGCCCTGGCTGCAAAGAATGCCGCCGACGCAGTTGTTGCCGCCGACACCACGAAGGCCGGCCTGGTTGATGGCGTGACCGTTGCCGCCACGACCAACACCGCCCTGACCAGCGCTTCGGTGAAGGGCAACTACGGCGCCGCTGGTGTCGGTACCGGTGCCGCGTTCGCCAACGCGATCACGGACGCGTCCACTCTGAGCAACACGCTGACCACTGTCACGCTGGAGAACGCTGGCGCCACCGAGATCACTGGCCAGGCCGTGACCAACGTGTCTGCCACCGGCATGAATGCTGATGTGACCGTGACGAACTCGAGCGCGGCACACACGCAGAACTACACGCTGAGCGGTGTCACCGGCGGTACCTACACCGACGTCAACGCCACGACGGTGAATATCACCAGCAACGGCACGGCTACCAACGTGTTGACTGGCCTGTCGTCTACCCTGGCCACCAAGGTGAACGTGACTGGCGCTGCTGGCGTGAATTTCGGCACGACGACCCTGGCCGCAGCTGCCGTGATTGACGCCTCGCTGAACACCGGCAACAACACGATCAGCATCGCTGCTGGCCAGAAGTTCACCGGCGGCTCTGGTGTCGACACCGTGACCGCAGGCAATGCCCTCCAGACCGCCACGGTCGATGGCGGTGCAGGCACCGCTGACAAACTGATCCTTACCAACACGGCTGCCTTCGCTACCACCGGCGCTGCCAAGTTCCAGAACTTCGAAGTCCTGGAAACCTCGGTCGACGCTGACGTGAGCCGCTTCACTGGCTCGGCTATCACTAGCGTGACCATGTCCGGCACGACCGCTGTGACCGGTCTGAGCGCGGCCCAAGCTGCCAACGTGACGATCAAGGCTACCTCCACCCCGACCATTGGCGTTGCCGGTGCTGCTAACGTCGGCCAGCTCGACACCGTCGGCCTGACCATCAGCGACGGCCTGGCAGCGGTGAACACCATCGCCCTGACCGCGCCCGTGCTGACCGGTGTCGAAACCCTCAACATCACGGCGACGGACAACTTCAGCATCAGCGCCCTGACCAGCGCGACCGCCCTGACCAGCATCAACGTCACTGGCGCTGGCACCACCAGCATCACGACCGGCGCTCTGGCACTGAACGTGAACACCGTGATTGATGCATCCGCTGCCACTGGCGCGGTGACCATTTCTGCTCTCGGTGCGACCGCCAACGGCCTGAAGATCGTCGGTAGCGCCACCAAGGCCAACACCCTGACGGGTAACGCCCTGGCGAGCATCCTGACCGGTGGTTCGGCGAACGACACCATCACGGGCGGTGCTGGTAACGACGTGATTAGCGGTGGCGCTGGCAACAACGTCCTCAGCGGCGCTGCTGGCTCCAACACCATCACCGCTGGTGACGGTGACAACGTCATCACGGTGACCGGCTCCTCCGGTACCAACACCATCACGGTGGGCAATGGCTACAACACCATCACCGGTGGCTCCGGCGTCGACACCATCACTGTGGGTACGGGTGGCAACCTGGTGACTGGCGGTGCTGGCGGTGACGTCATCGTGTTCGGCGCTCACGCTGCCGGCGTGATGGATGGCATCGTCATGGCCGCTGCCGGCGACACCTGGACGGGTGCAAGCATCACCACCGGCGTCACTGTTCTGACCGGCATCGACAAGGTGACCGGCCTGAAGGCTGGTGACACGGTTGATCTCGTTGCTCTGAGCAACACGTTCACGGGCGCCACCGGTACGACGATTGCCTCTGCCACGACTACCACGGTGGCCACGGTTCGCGGTACCTTTGATGCCACGACCAGCATCTGGACCACGCTGGCCACGGGTACTGACACCCTGGTTGTCTATGACGCTGATGCAGCTGCGGGTGGCCTGGGTCTGGAGGCCATCGTGCTGATCGGCACGGTCGCTACCGGTACCGTCGCCGCTGGCGTGCTGACCCTGGCCTAAGCTCCTCTGGAGACAAGCACCCGCTTTTGCTAGCAGGTGCTTGATATAAGAGCCTATTGACCCGCCCTCTTGCGAGAGGGTGGGTTTTTTTATTTGGAGTAGGCGACATGCCAACCCTTAACTTTGATGGCAAGAAATACGATTTGAGCGATCTTTCTGACGAGGCCAAGGCGCAACTGGTCAGCATTCAATTTGTGGATCAGGAACTGGTGCGCCTGCAAGCGAAAATCGCTGCATTGCAGACCGCACGCATGGCCTATTCCAAGGCGTTGCAAGACGCCCTCCCAGCTTTTTCGCAGGGCGACACAATCAAGGTTTGAGGGATGCCGCGGCGAGGTCCGGCATTAACGTGACTGGAGTTGGGTCCTTGGGGTCAACCTTTAGCGGCCCCCGCTAATCGCGACGAATGACTTTCTGCGATCGTCCCCGCATTGCTAGGTTCCAGAGTTTCGCGGCCACCCACGGAGTCCATGGCGCGATTGGTTCTCGAATTATGGTGGCGCCGCTGCGCACCAGTCACCCGTCAAGATCACGGTCGCCGCGCCTTGCAGGGTCACGGGACCTGGGGTCTTGCATTAGCACCCAAGCTTCATGATTCAAGTCGCGCATCTTCGTCGCTGCCAAGACGCCAATACCAATAAAAAACCCGCCCTCTTTCAAGGGCGGGTTTCATCAGCTTCTCAAAATGGAGGTGACGGTGCTGACGCACCGAATTCCTCCTTCACGTCTCGCTGAGTTAGGCCAGCATCAGCGTGGTGCTGTCGCTGTTGAACGAGGCGGTGCTCAGATCAATCAGGCCGGTCAGCTTCACGATGAGGTCCGTACCGTTCGTGAAGGACGTAGCGTTGCTACGGTCTTCAACGATGTAGGTGTCACCACCGAACTGGAACCAGCTGATAGCGCCGACGGAAGCGCCGCCGTTACCTGCAGCTGCAGCGTTGGCATAGTCTTGGAAGACTGCCGTCGGAGCCAGCGTCACCTTGGTGCGGGCAAACGTTTCACCACCAGCGACACCCACGTCGGCAAACTTGATGAGATCGCCAGAAGCGGCATCAGTGATCGTCGAGTAGATGTTCGCGTTGGCACCCGTTGCCTGGATCACGAACGTATCCTTGCCAGCGCCACCGGTCAGGGTAGACAGACCGCCGTTGGTGGTCAGGGTGTCGTTGCCAGCGCCGCCAACCAGGGTCACGGCATTGGAGCCAGAGCCAGCATTCAGCGAATCGTTGCCAGAGCCACCAGTGATGGTTGCAGCAGTGGTCGTGTTCAGCGACGTGACGGTCAGAGCCGCCGTCATCGCAGAAGCGTCCAGCGAAGCAACCTTGGTGCTGCCAGTCATCGTGATGTTGAGGGCAGCATTGCCAGCAACGGTGACAGTGGTCGCATCTGCAGCCGTCAGCGTCAGCGTATTGCTGTTAGCACCTGCGGCAACGTCAGTGTCCGTAGAGGTAACGTTGATCGTTTCGACGTTAGCCGAGGTCACCGTGCCGCCGGTCAGGCTGCCAGCCGAGCTCAGAACGAGGTTCAGCACATCAGCAGTACCAGTGGATGCGTTGGTAACGTTGACCTGGTAGGCGCCGACCGTGTTCCCGGTGACAGTCAGCGTGCCACCCGACGCCATCTTGTCCAGCGTCAGGGTACCAGCGCTAGCACTGGAGGTGACTTGGGTGTAGTTGCCCAGCGTCGCGAGGTCCACGGTCTGAGTGCCGGTGGCGCCCGTCAGGCTCAGGACTTCGAAGCCCGAAACCTTCGTGGCGAAGACAGCCGTACCAGACGCGGTGACGGCGTCGGCAGCGACCATCTGCAGGGTGTCGGAACCAGCGCCGCCATCAATGGCACCGGTAACAGACGTCGTGCCGGAAGCCAGCGTGAGCTTGTCATCACCTGCGCCCAGCGAGATTGCCTTCGAGGGGGCAATAGCAGAAGTGGTGACGAAGTCGACACCCGAACCACCGGCGTAGGTGGCAGCAGTTGCATCGATCGTGATCACGTTCTTGCCGGTGGTAGCGGTCGTATCGACGCTGGTCACAGTGGAGCCACTCGCATCAAGGGTGATACCAGCGGAACCGCTCACGGCGACCGTCTTGAGCGCACCCAGAGACGAGCTCGACATGTCAACGGCCTTGGAGCCAGCGACGGTCAGCGCGGTCACGCCAGCACCGGTCACGGCCAGAACGGAGTCCGAGCCGGTGGTGGTGACGTTCAGGCTGGTGACCTTGCCGGACACGCCATCCAGGCTCAGGGTAGAACCAGTCGCAAGCTTGTTCACGGACAGCGCCAGGGCGGAGCTGGAGGTGTTGGTGTACACCGTGAAACCAGCGTTAGCGGCGCTGTTGGCCAGCGACAGCGAGGCCAGAGCGTCGGACTTGGCAAACGAACCGGTAGCGTAGCCGTCGACGGTCACAGTGCTGATCGTGTCAGCCACGGTGGTGTTGCTGTAGTTCTTGTCGGTGATCTGGACAGCGCCGTTGGCGATACCCACCTTACCGGTGACCGCAGCCGTCGCGCCCGAACCGTCGGCGACCTTGGTCACAGTTGCGGAGCCAGTGCCACCGTTAGACAGGTCGGTCACGCCAGTGTTGGCAGTCGACGAGGTGAAAGTCACGGTTGCAGTGCCAGAGATAGCGCTCGTGCTCCAGCCAGACAGCGAGCCGGTGAACGTGCCCTTGGCAGAAGAACCTTGCGTAGCGCCGTTTGCGAGGTTCGCAAAGGCTGCGGCAACTTCAGCGGCAGTGGCACCAGAGGAGCCGGCAGTGAAGGTCAGGCCACCGAGGACGATGGTCTGGCCGCTGGTGAGGGCACTGAATGCAACAGTGGCCGATTCAGTGACGCCAGCGACTGCGGTAACAGCGTTCGCTGCAGTCTGAGCGGCATCTTGCGTCGCGGTCACAGCCGTAGTAGCTGCGCCACCGGTGACGGTCACGGCGCTTTGAGTGACGGTGTAGTTGGTTGCGTCAGCGGCGGCGGCGGTCTTAGCGGCAGCGCTGGCGGCCGATTGGGCCACGGTAACAGTGGTGCCGCCCGTGATTGCGATCGCACCTTGCGTGAAGTCGGCAGCAGTCGACGTGGAATAGCCGCTGGTGTTAGCAACGGAAACGGCACCAGTCGGAGCGGTGGTCGCACCGATAGTCACGGTGCCGGTGGTCTGGCCGCTCGTAGTCACAGAGACAGTCGTACCGCCGTCGATTGCGATGGCGCCGGCACCTTGAGCGGTGTCGGTCACGGAGACCGTGCCGGAGACAGCAGTCGTTGCGCCGATGGTGACGTTGCCCGCAGTAGCTTGGCTCACGGAGACAGCGCCAGCGCTGCCGTCAATCACGACCGCACCAGCGGTGCCAGTGACGGTTGCGGAGACAGCCTTACCACCAGAAATTTGGACGGTCTGAGTGGATGCCACGTCAGTGACGGTCACGTCGGTCGTCGCTGCGGCCTTGACGTTCACAGTACCGGTAGCGTTTGCCTTGAAGTCGGTCAGGCCAGTGAAGCCCGACACGTCATACACGACCGCGGTCACGGCAGCGGTGGCTGCAGCGTTAGCGGTGGTGGTGGCGCTGGCGGTGGGAAGCAGGGAGGAGTCGGTGGCGCTAGAGAAAGCGATCACAGGCAGGGCCGTGCCAGCCACCGGGGCGGTAACCACAACCTTACCGGCATCCGCACCAGAACCAGCGGCAGCAACGCTAGCACCGGCCATGGCGTTCAGGGCGAGAACGACAGCGGCAATCAGTTCAGCTTGCGTTGCGCTGGCATCCGTCGACACGGTCGTCGACAGAGTGCCGTAGCTAACCAGAACAGAGCTGCTGTTGGCGGGAGAGGCACTGAAGGTGTACTTGTTCACTTGAGCCACGGCGGAGGAACCAGCGGAACCCGCACGACCAACCGAACCAGTAGCGGTGACAGCCATCGATTCGATGTTCTTCACCACAACGCCAGCAGGCACGCCAGAAGCGGAAGCACCGCTGGTGTCGGTCACGGCGAGGGAGTCCGTGCCAGCGCCGCCGTCCAGAGAGTCGAGAGCAGTGAAAGTCGAGCCGGTGGCATTGATGACGTCAGAGCCCGTCGTACCAGTGACAGTGTCAACACCAGTAGTGAGCGAACTCGTCGCCTCACTTTCTTCACCTCCTATTCACTTCCCAACGCCTCCCCCTCCAACGCCCCCTCAACGACCCACTCCGACCCCAACGACCCGCCCCGACGGCAAAGTCCGGCCTTTTCCCCCGCCGCACCCATGCCCGTCGCCCGCCTCACCCCCGCCCTCATCGACACTCTCGCTTGCCCGCCCGGCCGCGCCCATTGGGAAGTCTTCGACACTCTGCTCCCCGGCCTCTATGTCGACGTGCAGCCCTCCGGCCGCATGGCCTTCCGCCTGCGCTATCGCACGGGCCCCGGCGCACGCCGTCACCTCACCCTCGGCAATGCGCGCGTGATCACCGTGCAGGAGGCGCGCATGCAGGCCCGCGAGGCGCTGCGCCGCGCACACGCCGGGGGTGACCCGGCCACCGCCCCTGCCCACGCGCTCGGCCCCACCGTCGCCCGCTTCTTCGAGGGCGACTACCTGCCCTATGCCCGCAGCTACAAGCGCAGCTGGGGCTGCGATGCCTCGCTGCTGCGCCACCACGTGCTGCCCGCCCTCGGCCACCGCCCCCTGGGCGACCTCACCACCCCCGACATCGCCCGCCTCGTGGCCGCCATGCAGGACCGCGGCTACGCCAAGGGCACCATCAACCGCGTGCTGGTGCTGCTTCGCTACGGCTACACCCTGGCCCTGCGCTGGCAGACGCCGGGCGTCACCGCCAACCCGGTGAAGGACCTGCGCAACCTGCGTGACGACAACCGCATCGAGCGCTACCTCTCCCCGGCCCAGGCCCGCGCCCTCTCCGCGGCCGTGGCGGCCAGCGAGAACCCGGCGCTGCGCTTCGTGGTGGCCTTCCTCCTGTACACCGGCGCCCGCAAGCGCGAGGTGCTCGACGCCCGCTGGGCCGACGTGGACCTGGCCCGCCGCACCTGGCGCATCGCCCGCACCAAGTCCGGCAAGGTGCGCCATGTGCCGCTCTCCCTCCAGGCCGTGGCGCTGCTGCGCGAGCTGCGCGCCTCGCAGGCCGAGGGCGAGGCCTGGCTGTTCCCCAACCCGCGCACGGGCCGGCCCTTTCTCTCCCTCTTCACCAGCTGGAACCGCGCCCGCCGCGCCGCCGGCCTGCCCGACTTCCGCCTGCACGACCTGCGCCACAGCTTCGCCAGCTTCCTCGTCAACGCCGGCCGCAGCCTCTACGAGGTCCAGGAGCTGCTCGGCCACGCCGACCTGCGCACCACCACCCGCTACGCGCACTTGAGCCGCGAGCGCTTGTTCGAAGCCGTGGAGGCGGTGCCGGGGATGTGAGGGGCGGGGTCAGGTCTTGCATCAACGCGACCGAATCCTTGGCGGGGCCAACGGCCGCGTCTGCTCATTCCAACGCAGCCGCACAGGCTCGTTGCCGGGCCATCGGTGGCGCCTCTACCCTGCGGGGGTCGGGATGTTGGATTATTCCGAAATTGGAATAAAATGGAGGGCCCGCATGAGAGCAAGTCCGAAGCAACTGCGCTGGCTTGGCGACAGCCTGGAGGTGGTCAAGACCTTTTCCGACGAAGCCAAGCGCTCGGCTGGCCACCAGTTGGGACTGGTGCAATCCGGAGTGGATCCCTTGGACTGGAAGCCCATGGAAACCGTCGGCGCGGGCGTGAGGGAGATTCGGATCCGGGTCGAGACAGCCTGCCGGGTGATGTATGTCGCCAAGTTCAATGAGGCCGTCTACGTGCTCCATGCGTTTGTGAAGAAGTCCAGCAAGACCAACAAGCAGGACATAGACCTTGCTGCTGACCGATATCGGGCATTGATCAAGGCAAGGAGTGCAAGATGACTGAACTCAAAGTGACCCAGGGCGGCGCCAACATCTTCGAAGACCTTGGGTTTGATATTCAAGAGTCGCAGAACCTGCTGTTGCGCTCTCAGACGATGATCGCGCTGGCGCAATGGTTCAACGCCAGCGGCCTCACGCAGGCAGCCGCGGCGAAAACGCTGGGGGTCACCCAGCCGCGCTTCAATCAGCTGCTCAAGGGCAAGATTGAAATCTTCAGCCTCGATGCCCTTGTGAACATGGCCACGAACGCAGGCATGCAGGTGGCGCTGACCATTCGCCCGCTCCCCTCCGTGAGGGTCCGCAGCGCGGCACCCCCCAAGACCGCGCAGGCCTCCAGGCGCCGTCACGCATGAGAGAGGGGAGGCCTTGCACTAACGCGACAGCTCCCAAGGTCACTTCGACAAGCGTTGATGCAAGACCTCACCCCATCGCCCCATCGCCCAGGCCGGACAGCGCTTGATCTTGCTGCTCGTGGGCGGCGACAAACGCCGCCAGCAAGCCCTGTTGACGGCACTGCGGCATATCGCTGAGGCGCAGGGCATGTCTGCGGTCGCCCGGCGCGCGGGGATCCCGAGCACGGGGTTGATGGGTCAGGTATTGCACCAACGCGACTACGGGCTCCCGCCGCCCACGGCTGGAGCCCAACGCCCGTTGATGCAAGACCCGACCCCATGACCCCGCGTCATGTAGAGTCGCCCCTCGGATTCACGACACATTTCGATACACGATGGGCCGCCCCTCGATCGCTGAACTACTGAACGCTTCCGGCCATACCACCTACACCCTCGACCTTGTGATGCGCGCCGTGTACTCGCTGTACGGCAACATCGGCGCGGGTCTCGATGAGCGCAACTGGTCTTCCATCATGGCCAGCGCCGACCCCCTGGCGGCTTCCGAGCGCGCCCTGGTCGCGATGTACCAGGACAGCAGCTACCTGCTGCGCAATGCCAACCACCTCGTCAACTCGGGGTACGTGCCGGCACAGGCCGAGATCACCTACCGGCAGATGTATGACCGTCTGGGCCTGGTCTACAAGCCGGACTGGTCGGTGGGGACGAGCTACGAGAGCCTGGGGCCTCTCACCATGCCTCAGCTGATCGCGCAGGTGCTTCCGCCTCCCCCGCCGCCCACCCTCAGCGTGGACCACTCCGTCAACGGTCTGGTGGTCCGTGTCAATGTCAATGGGCAAGTGAGCGTGTCCGTCTCGGGCAGTCTCGGCAATTTCAGCGCGGGCGACACGGTCCTCGTTGAGCAAGGCTCGATCAAGGAGGGCTACCTCTCGCTGTCCGCCAATGGCCAGACCAGTCCGGCCACGAGCCAGTATGTGGTGCTGGGCACGGGTGGCAACGATGCGATCGACACCTCGGCTTCCGGGACGCGGGTCAACTACCTGTTCGGCGGTGCCGGCAACGACACCCTGACCGCAGGCAGCGGTGATGACGTGATCCACGGCGGCGCGGGCCAGGACACGCTCCAGGGTGGCTACGGTGCCGATACGCTCTACGGTGGCGATGGGGACGACCGGTTCATCTACCGCGAGAGCGGTCTACTGCGCCAAGGGTTGGGCCTTGCTGACCGAATCGATGGTGGCGCCGGGACCAACACCCTGGTCATCGGCAACAACGTGGGCACCCAGAACGGGTTCGAGATCGACAGCGCCATGAGTTGGGCGCGGATGTCGAACGTGAGCCGGATCGAGGCGGTGGGCCCGCAGATGGCGGGGTTCTACCTCGAGTTCGGCGACGACGCCCATGAATCGGGCCTGCGCATGGTGGACTTGTCGTCGGACACGGAAACCACGGGCATGAACATCAACACGATCAACGTGTCCACGGAGACGGGAACGAGCAACGGCTACACCCTGGTGGGCTCGGCCTACGTCGACCGCATCACGGGCGGTGCGGGCCCCGACGTCGTCACCGGCGGGGGCGGCGCCGACAAGATGCTGGGTAAGGGCGGCAATGATGTCTTCGTGATGTCCGAAGACACCGCCAGCGGCGAGCGCATCAACGGCGGCAGCACGGCGAGCAACGAGGTCAACTCCATCCGCATTGACGCCACCGCCAACCTGACCAACTTGCTGGCCACCAATGCCGACGGGTCGGCCGATACCCTGTACGGCCTGCTGACCGATGGCGCCATCAACCAGGTGGTTCTCAATGGCGACAGTGCCAACGTCACCTTCCAGGGCGACTTCATCACCGGGCAGGCGATCAACTTCGCCAAGGTCAATTCGGCCGATACGAGCGATGTGGTGATCAATGTGTCCGCGGGGGCCTCGCGCGACTTCAGCGCGCTCACCTTCCAGGCCAACTTCAGGGACTCGGGCTACCACGGCCTCACCTCAGGGACCAATGCGTTGACCTTCAACGTCGTCGGTGGCGCTGCGGGGGTGACGTTGGTGGGCTCCTCGATCGGTGACGTCATCAACGGCGGCGACGGTGACGACACCCTCAAGGGTGGCACCGGCGTCGACCGCCTCACCGGTGGCCTCGGCCATAACCGGTTTATCCAGAGCCTGGGGGACTCCGAGTACCTCTCGGAGTCCTTGAGCACCATTGCGAACCGCTCAGCCAGTGGCCAATTGGCCAATGGCGATACGCTGAAGTATCCGAACGGCCAGGTCGACATCGTGACGGACTTCGACTCGTCGAAGGACTTGCTGGACGCCACCACCAGCGGTGCCATCTACACGAGCGGGCTACTGTGGATGAATTACGTCCGCGGCCAAGGCCACTATGCCCGTGGCACCTGGGATGGCACCGACCAATTCACCATTGACTACACCAGCGGCCGGGACATCCTGTACTTCGTCTCCCTCAACGGCGCCAACCTCGCCTTCAATGTCTTTGATATCGCCAACGGCGCCATCATCCTGGTCGGGGCGGGAGCGACGGGCTTCAGCGCGTCCAACATCGTATGACGGGGAGAGGGGGCCTTCGCTGCGCTGAAAGAGGGGTGGGGTCAGGTCTTGCATCAACGGGTCTTGCATCAACGCGACCGAATCCTTGCCGGGTCCAACGGCCGCGTCTGTTCATTCCAACGCAGCCGCACGAATGCGTTGCCGGGCCAGCGGTGGCGCCTCTACTACGCCCAAGCCGGACAGCGCTTGATCTTGCTGCTGGTGGGCGGCGACAAACGCCGCCAGCAAGCAGACATTGATCTGGCCCACGGGTATTGGGCTGATTGGCAGCACCGAAGGAAGTTGAAATGACCACCGCGAAAGCAAGCCGCGCGCATGACGAGACCATCGTCGAGATGCTCAGGGCCGACCAGGGGTTGCCAACGAATACCTGGCCGCGGCCCTGGACGAAGCCGACCAACCCGGCGGCCAGCAGGCCCTGTTGACGGCACTGCGGCATATCGCTGAGGCGCAGGGCATGTCCGCGGTCGCCCAGCGCGCGGGGATCCCGAGGGAGTCCCTGTACCGCGCTCTCGGGCCACGGGGGAACCCGACGATCAAGACCTTGCTGGCTGTCGTCAATGCTTCAGGCTTGCATTTGTCGGTGTCTCGAGGTTGATGGAGTCACGACTTCGTCCAAGGATTGAACGTTTCAACGGGCAGCCCGTTGAAGTCTTTCACGTTGCGCGTGACCAGGACGAGGCCATGGGTCAGGGCTGTGGCGGCTAGCAAGCTGTCAATGGCCGGCAGGGGCCAGCCAGCAGCGGCAACGAGCCGCCCCCAGCGATCGGCCACAGCTGAATCAATGGCATGGACCCGGCCGGTGAAGAACGCGGGCAACTCGGTTTCGAGCCAGTCCAGCAGCGCTTGCCTGCGAGCCTGGTCACCCACTGCCTCGATGCCCTTGCGAATCTCCCCCAGCGTGAGCACGCAGAGGTGCAACGTGAGGGGACGTCGTTACGAAAACCAGTCGACCACGCCCGGGTTGGGCGCCTTGCGCCGCAACTCGGAGAGCACGTTGGTATCGACCAGGTAGCTCAAAACGATACCTTGCGGGTGCGGCTGCGGTCACGCTCCAATTCGATGCCTTCGGCCTCATGGAGCGGCGAACGCCGCATGTAATCCACGAGCGACTTCTGGGCCTGGGACAACTTGTCGAAGGTCTCGCGGGACACGACCACGGCCACGGACCTGCCGTGCAAGGTGATGTCTTGCGGCTGCGTTTGGGCGCGCTTGACCAGCTCGGACATCCGCGCCTTGGCTTCCTGCATTTGCCATGTGTGCATCTTCGACCACCTCATACTGACCAGACAGGTCAGATTTAAAGGGCGATCAGCCTAGCAGGCCATTTCATGGCCTGTGCGCCTGTGGTGTTTGACGGGCAGCGCCTTCGGTTTCGACAGCTTCACCACCGGCGCCATCCCCGCCGTTGCGGCCATGTCCATCAGCATGTCCAGCGAGAACAGGTTGATCTTTCCACGCATCAGGTCCGAGACCCTGGGCTGGGTCACGCCAAACAGCTGCGCTGCCTCGGCTTGCGTCATGCCCCGCCCTTCGATCAGGCGGGCCAGCTCCATCATGAGCGTGGATCGCGCCCTCATGCTGGCCGCCGCCTGGGGGGTGTCCTCGATGGCATCCCAGACGCTCGCGAATTTTTGACTCTTCATGATTCGATCTCCTTGAGCAGTTGCTTCAAGCGCCGGACTGCGAGGTCGATGTCTTTCTTTGTGGTCTTCTCTGTCTTCTTCTGGAAGCAATGCAATACGTAGACAGCTTGTTCAAGTTTGGCCAGGTAGATGACTCTGAAAGTGCCCGCCTCATCCCAAAGCCTCAGCTCGGTCACCGCCTTCCCGATGCTGGGCATGGGCTTGGAGTCATTGGGGAGGAAGCCGTTCTGGATCCGGTCGAGTTGGTAACCCGCCTCCCGCATCACGGAAGACGGGAATGCTCGAAGGTCATCCAACGAACTGCCCAGAAACTCAATGTCCTTCATTGGCGATGATATACAAGGTTTTGTATTTTTCAAGCCCGGGAAGATCGAGGTCGAACGGGGGCGAAAGGGGGCGAAAGGGGGGTCAGGTCTTGCATCAACGCGACCGATCGCCCCCCCCCCCCCACCCCACTCCCCCTGACCGCCCGACTCACCGTGGAGTAATGCACCCCGAAGTGCTCCGCGATCTCGCGCAGCGAATAGCCGCCGCTGGCGTAGGCGTGCGCCATGGCCTGTGAGGCGTTGGGCGCCCCCGCCGCGTAGTCCGCCAGCGTCTGCGGCTTGGCGTGGCGCTGCAAGCGGGGCACCTCCGCGGGCGCCTGCGCGGCGCGCGCCTGCCCCAGCACCCGCTGAACGAAGGGCTCACTGCCCAGGATGCCTTGCCCCGCAGCGTCTCGCAGCGGGCTCGCGAGGCCGATGCCTCCAAGCACGAAGCGGCGGTATCGATCCATGGCCACAGCCCTGTCCCGTGCGAACCGGGCCAGGAGCCAGTCAACGTCGAGCCAGCCCGGCGCAGCGTGCAGGCCCGCCGTGGCATGCCAGGAGCTCCAGGGCCAGTCGCCTGGCAGCCGCACCATGCCGCCCCTGACGGGGTTGAGGACGATGTAGCGGCTCAACTCCAGCAAATGCGACTCCTTCTCCACCACGATGGCCTTGAAGCGGCCCTGGAACAGGTGCCCGGTTCGCTCGTGGCGCCGGTTGCTCCATTGGGTGAAGACGCCATTCAGGTGCCGCATGCCCCGCGACAAGGTGGGCTCCACGGTTTCCACCATCAGGTGGTAGTGGTTGGTCATCTGGCACCAGGCATGGCAGACCCAGTGGAAGCGGTCACAGGCCTCCGCCAGGAGATCGAGCCAGACCCGGCGATCGTGGTCGTCCTCGTAGATGGCCTCGCGGCGATCTCCGCGAGATGTCACGTGGTACAGGCAGCCAGGGAATTCGATGCGAAGCGGTCGAGCCATCGCCGCAGCCTAGGCGGGCAGGCGATTCAGCGCAAAGGACGGATGCGGTTGCGTTGGTGTTGGCAGACGCGACAGTTAAAGCTGTCGCGTTGATGCAAGACCTGACCCCATCCCGCTCGTCCAACCCGCATCGCCTCCGAGGAGCGCCTTCCCTAGACTTCCGCGCGCTGCGGATTTCGGCGTTGACCAGGGGGCAATATGAGGTTTGCATGGACCATCGGAATCGCGTTGGGCGTGCTTGGCGCGGGGTGCGGAAGCAAGTCGGATCCGAGCGAGCGCAACTTCGCCAAAGCGATCGAGGCATTCCTCGCCCGCAGCGATGGCTTGTGCCTCGGCATCCGCCAATGGCCGGTCGATATCCCCGAGTACGCCATGCGCAAGTCGCTCTTTTCACCGGGCGGGCCGCCTCGCACCCTCGTCGCGTTGGAGTCGGTCGGGCTTGCGCGAAGCGAGGATGTCGACGTGGATTCCGAGCGAACAGGCTTCGACTTGAAGCCCATGCGGGTGAAGGAAAAGGCACGGCGCTACTCGCTCACAGAAGCGGCTCGCCCCTATGTCCATGAGACACCGGACAAGCGCCAAGTTCTCTGCTGGGGCCGGGCTGTCCTCGACAAGGTGGTGAAGTGGGAAGGGCCGCTGAAGTTCGGTGAGTATCAGGAGGCCCGGGTCGCCTATCACTTCAAGATCGACGGCCAGGCCGCCTGGGCGCTGAAGCCGGAGATCCAGGAAGCCTTCTCCTCGGTGTCTGCCGCCCTCGGTGCGGCCAGTCGCAGCGAGCAGTTGGTACAAGTCAAACTGACCAACCTCGGCTGGGAGGTCTACGACCGCGTGGGGCTTCCGAAGGCATGGGACTGAGTGGGGCTGGGGGGCTGGGGTCAGGTCTTGCATCAACGCGACCGATCGCTCTCTGGTCCCACGCCATTCCCTCTGACCGTCCAACCTACCGGGGAGTCGTGTACCCCGAAGTTCTGCGCGATCTCGCACCACGAATGGCCGAACTTTTTGCTGTCGCGTTGATGCAAGACCTGACCCCATCCCTTCCTGCGCGACAATCCCCCGATCGCCCGCCTTCCCCCCGACCATGCCTCCCTCCCTTCCCCGCGCCCTGCTCGTGACCGCCACCGCCGCCCTGCTGGCCGCCTGCGGCGGCGGCAGTGACCCGAAGCCGGCCGTGAACGGCTTCCAGGTCCAGTCGATGATGTTCGGGAAGGCCGCCACCTTCTACGTGGGCGGCGTGCACCTGCGCAACACGATGGTGGCGGACACCGGCGGCGCCTGCACCAACCCCAGCTTCGCCAGCAGCAGCACCCCCGAGCTGGCGGTGCTCAATTGCACCGTGGAGCGCGTCGGCGAGTTCCCCTTGACCCTGCGCTCCGCCGAGGGCGCCGTGCTGTACCAGACCACGCTCACCGTGCCCAAGCCGCAGGTGGCCATGCTCACCGACGCCGGCAACATCACCCTGGAGCTGGACCCGGCGGCCGCGCCCGTCACGGTGCGCAATTTCCTCACCTACGTGGGCAACGGCTACTACCGCAGCACGCTGTTCCACCGCGTGATCCCCGGCTTCGTGGTGCAGGGCGGCGGCTACACCACCGGCATGGTGAAGAAGCCCGGCCAGCTGGCACCCATCACGCTCGAGAGCAACAACGGCCTGCGCAACGTGCGCGGCAGCGTGGCCATGGCCCGCACCAGCGCGCCGGACTCCGCCACCTCCGAGTTCTTCATCAACCTCGTCGACAACACCAGCCTGGACTACCGCAGCGCCAGCAACCCCGGCTACGCCGTGTTCGGCGCGGTCACCGCCGGCCTGGACGTGGTGGACACCATCGCGGCCAAGCCCACCGGCACCTTCAACGGCTTCAACGACGTACCGCTGACCGACATCACGATCACCCTGGCCCTGCAGGTGAAGTAGGCCCGGCGACGCGGGGCGCCCGGCCCGCGGGCAGGGCCTGTCACCTGCGTGCCTCCCGGGAGACCTCGCGGTGTTGATCCCGCCGCGGGAAGGCTGAACAATCTCCAGCCAACCGGGCGCAGACCCGACAACGCAGGAGACCCCATGCCCCCACGCCCTCGCGCGCGCCGTCGCTGGCTCGCCCTGGCTGCCTGTGCGCTCGCCGCCCTCGCCCCGCTGGGGCAGGCCCACGCGCAGACCTGGCCGAGCCGGCCGATCCGCCTGGTCGTTCCCATCCCGCCCGGCGGCGCGCCCGACCTGATCGCGCGCGCCCTGGGCCAGCGCCTGGCCGCCCAGACCGGCCAGTCCGTGGTGGTTGACAACAAGACCGGCTCCAACGGCAACGTGGCCGCCGAGTTCACCGCGCGCGCCCCGGCCGACGGCCACACCCTCCTGGTGGGCATGGACAGCCTGTTCGTGATCAACCCCTACCTCTACGCCCGCATGCCGGTGGACGTGAACAAGGAGCTGGTGCCGGTGGCGACCCTGGGGGCCAACCAGTTCGTGCTGGCGGTGAACCCGGGCCTGAAGGTGAAGAACCTGGCCGAGTTCGTGGAGCTCGCCCGGCGCGCCAAGCCGCCGCTGGCCTACGCCTCCGGCGGCAATGGCAGCCAGCACCACCTCACGATGGAGCTGCTCAAGGCGCGCGCCGGCTTCGACCTGCTGCACGTGCCGTACAAGGGCGGCACGCCGGCCACCGCGGCTACCATCGGCGGCGAGACGGCGGCGATGTTTGCCGGCACCTCCAACGCCAACCT
This sequence comes from Ramlibacter sp. GCM10027632, assembly GCF_042675325.1. NCBI lineage: Bacteria > Pseudomonadati > Pseudomonadota > Betaproteobacteria > Burkholderiales > Comamonadaceae > Ramlibacter > Ramlibacter sp. GCM10027632. The sequence continues at coordinate 42,035 of NZ_JBHTGW010000002.1, forward strand.
GATCAAGGCCGGCAAGCTGCAGGCCCTGGCCACCAGCGGCCTCCAGCGCTCGAAGTCGCTGCCCGAGGTGCCCACCATCGCCGAGTCCTTCCCCGGCTTCGAGAACACGATCTGGATCGGCCTGTTCGCGCCCGCCGGCACCCCGGCGCCGGTGCTGCAGCGCCTGCGCGCCGAGGTGGCGCGCGCGTTGCAGAGCCCCGAGCTGAGCGAGGCCTTCCTGGCGGCCGGCGGCATCGAGCCCATGGCCACCACGCCCGAGGAGATGCGCGAGCTGATGGCGCGCGACCAGGCCCGCTACAGCAAGTTGATCCGCGAGCTGAACGTGCGGCTGGACTGACCGCCGGGCTGCGGCCCGCGATTTCCCGAACCGAGAACAAGAAAGACGAGCCCCGTGTCACGCCTGACCCTGTCCATCGCCCTGGGCGCCTATGACCATGTCCGCGACCTCACCGAGGGAATCATCCGGCCCGACGGGCTGGACCTGGTGGGCATGCACTTCCAGCCGGAGGAGGTGTTCTTCCGCTTCCTGCGCTTTCGCGAGTTCGACATCTCGGAGGTGTCGTTCGCCAAGTACATCGCGATGGCCTCGTCCCCGCAGGGCTGCGATTTCATCGCGCTGCCGGTGTTCCCCTCGCGGGTGTTCCGGCACTCGTCGATCTACGTGCGCGCGGACGCCGGCATCACCCGCCCGCAGGACCTCGCGGGCCGCCGCGTGGGCCTGCCCGAGTGGGCGCAGACCGCCGCGATCTACAGCCGCGGGCTGCTGGCGCACGAGTACGGGGTGGACCTGCGATCCATCGATTGGGTGCAGGCCGGCGTGAACCAGCCTGGCCGCAAGGAGAAGGTGGCCCTGGCCCTGCCCGAGGGCCTGCGCTGCACGCCCGCGCCGCAGGCCAGCCTGTCGTCCCTGCTGGCCGATGGCGGCATCGACGCGGCCCTCACCGCACGGCCGCCGGAGGCCTTCCTGCGGGGTGACGGGCGCGTGGTCCGCCTGTTCGCCGACTACCGCGAGACCGAGCTGGACTACTGGCGCCGCACCGGCATCTTCCCGATCATGCACGTGGTGGTGCTGCGCCGCGAGGTGCACGAGCGCCACCCCTGGGTGGCGATGAACCTGCTCAAGGCCTTCGAGCAGGCCAAGGAGGCCAGCCAGGCCCGCGCCCTGGACATCACCTGCTCCGCCTTCCCCGTGCCCTGGCTGCCTGACCACGCCGAGCAGGCCCGCAGCCTGATGGGGGGCGACCTCTGGCCCTATGGCGTGGACGCCAACCAGGCCACGCTGCGCGCCTTCACGCAATACGCCTACGAACAGGGCGTGGCGCAGCGGCTCATGGCGCCGGAGGAACTGTTCGCGCCGCAGACGCTGGAGCGGTTCAAGGTCTGAGGCGGGGGCGGGGGCGGTGAGCGGGTGGTGATCAGCCCACCCGGCGGGAGTACGATAGGCCTTTAGGTTGCCTTGCCCCGTGCCTCGTCCCCATGGCTGTCGAAGTCTCCGCCGCCCAGCGCCTCACCCAACCCTATCGTGACGTCGGCCTGCTGATCGTCTCCTGGCCCGACGGAACCCAGAGCGTGGCCAGCGCGGTGCTGGTGGGCCGCAACGACGTGCTCACCGCCGGCCACGCCATCTACAACCCCGACCGCGGGGGCTGGGCCACGAAGTACAGCGTGTACTTCGGCGCCGACTTCAGCTTCACCCGCGTCGCCTTCGATGACCCGGGCACGCCGGTGCACCCCACGCGCTGGTCCGTCCTCAGCTGGCCCGGCCAGACCTACGCCAACGCCGACAACGGAACGATGGAGCAGTCCGAGGCGCAGTACGACGTGGCGCTGCTGGGGCTGGACCGCGCCGTTGGCGATACCCTGGGCTGGCTCGGCATCGCGCCGGGCTTCGATGGCACGCAGGTGGCCGAGGCCGTCGGCTTCCCCTCCAATGCCGACGGCATGCAGACCGAGACGGTGAGCGTGACGCGCCCCTCCTGGTATGCGCTGTACGAGTCCGCCGTCGACGTATTCGCCCCGGGCAGCTCGGGTGGGCCGCTGCTGGTGGGCAACCAGGTGATCGGCGTCAAATCGACCAGTTCCTGGTGGGCCGACGTGGGCGGCAGCGAGGTCTACGGCGCCCTGCTCGCGGGCATGCTGGCCAACGACACGCTGCTGGACGCGCAGGCCCGCCCCACCGTCACCGCGTTCACCCCCGGCGACGCCGCCGCTACCGCGCCGGTGGCCGCCGACCTGGTGCTGCAATTCAGCGAGGTGGTGCGCCGCGGCAGCGGCACGATCTCGCTGCGCAAGATGGATGGCACGCTGGTGGAGAGCTTCGACGTGGCCTCCAGCAGCCGCGTGGAGGTGGGCGGCCCCGAGCTCTCGATCGACCCCACGAAGGACCTCGCCTGGTTCACCCGCTACACGCTCAGCGTCTCCCCGGGCGCGGTGCAGGGCCTCTCCGGCCTGGCCTCGGCGGACGGCGTGTCCTACGGCTTCTACACGGGCGGCACCGTGGTGCCCGGCACGCCGGGTGACGACGCCTTCGCCAGCACCTACCAGGTGGAGGAGTTCAACGGCGGCGCCGGCCTGGATACCGCGGTGTTCCGCGGCGCGGTGGGCGGCTACAGCCTCACCATCGACCGCGCGGCCCGCACCGCCATCGTCTCGGACGCCACGCCGGGCCGCGACGGCACCGACCTGCTGCGGCAGGTGGAGAAGGTGCAGTTCGGCACGCAGGTGTTCGACCTGTTCAACCCGGCGCGCACCAGCGTGCCGGCGTACAAGGCCAACCGGGACTTCCTGTTCGACCCGGCCTACTACCTGCTGTCCAACCCCACGCTGGCGACCTCGGTGACGATGGACGCGGCCAGCACGCACTACCTGTCGGCCGGCGCCGCGCAGGGCCTGCGGCCGAATGCATGGTTCGATGCCCCGTACTACGCCAATCGCTGGCCCGACCTCAAGGCCGCGAACCTCGACACCGCCACCCTGTTCCTGCACTACAACCTGTACGGCGTGTGGGAAGGGCGCAGCGCGGGCCCGGTGTTCGACACGTACGACGGTACCCGCTACCTGCGTGACAACCCCGACGTGGCCGCCTACGTGGACGGCCACGTGGCCGACTTCCTGGGCAGCCGCACCAACGGCGCGATCGCGCATTACGTGATCTACGGGGCGGATGAAGGGCGCGTGGCCTATGACGCCGCAGGCGCCAGGCTCGACGCGGCGGTGGTCATCGGGGTGAGCCCCTGAAATGAAAAACCCCGCGCCCTTGTGGGGCGCGGGGTCTGCGTCACGGCGCTATCGCGCCGGGAGCTCGAGGCTTCGTCAGACGGCCAGCAGCGTGTCCGAGGTGGCGTTGAACGAGGCAGTGCTCAGGTCCACCAGGCCGGTCACCTTGACGATGATGTCCAGGTTGGCGGTGAACTCCGTGGCGCTGCCGGCAGCGATGTTCTGCACGACATAGGTGTCGCCGCCGAACTGGAACCAGGCCAGGCCACCGTCGGTGGTGTTGGCGATGGCAGCGTTCGCATAGTCGGCGAAGACCGCGGTCGTGCCCAGGGTGACCTTGGCCGACTTGAACGCGTTGGCGCCCGCGTTGAACTTGATCGTGTCGCCGGCCTGCAGGTCGGTGATGGTGCCGTAGGCGTTGACGTTGTTCACCGCGAAGTCCACGTTGAACACGTCGGCGCCAGCGCCGCCAGTCACGGTCACGCCATTGCTGCGGATCGACAGCGTGTCGTTGCCTGCGCCGCCCACCAGCACGTCGCCGGCGCGGTTGGCGGTGAGCACGTCGTTGCCGGCGCCGCCGGTGACGGTGACGGCCGAGGTGCCGCTCGCGGAGGTCGCGAACGTCAGCTTGCCACCCAGGGCGGAGGCATTGACCGAGGTCAGGGCCGTCACGTTGGCGTCCAGGTTCAGGTTGGCGTTGGCATTGCCGGACAGGGTCACGGTCTTGAGCGCAGCGTCCTTCAGCGTGATGGTGTGCGTGTCGGGCGTGGTGACGGTGACGACGTCGCTGTCGGTGACCACCAGGGCGATGGTCTCGACACCAGCGGCGTCCACCGTGCCGGCGTTGATGCCGGAGCCGTTCTTGACGATCACGTTCAGGATGTCGGCGGTACCGGTGGCGTCGGCCAGGGTCACGACCGCGCCGGTGCCGGCAGCGGTGATCTCCAGCGTGCCGTTGGCAGCCATGTTGGTCAGGGTCAGCGAACCCGGGCCGAGGCCGGTGGCGGTGTAGGTCAGGTCAGTGACGTTGCCGTTGGCGCCGTAGTCGAAGAACACCGTGGAGCCGCTCATGCTCGGGCCAGCCCAGGTCGTGTAGCTGCCGCTGACGCTGACGTTGGCCGAGCCCGTGGGCGAGTAGCCGAAGAACGCAGCAGCCACTTCGCTGGAGGTCGCGTCGTTGATCGCGGTCGCGGTCACGCCGGCGATGGTGATGCTCATGCCGGCGGACAGCGCCGGGAACGTCACGGCCGCGGTCTCGTGGGTCGTGCTCGTGCCCTGGGTCGTCACGATGGTCACGGTCGGGGCGGCCTGGCTCGTCGCGGCGCCACCGGCGGTGGTGACATAGCTGATGCCGTCCAGGTTCGCCAGGTTGACCGTCTTGTTCTGGCCGGCGGCCACGGTGCCCAGGCTCAGCTTCTCGAAGCCGTCGATCTTGGTCGCGAAGGTCGCCGTGGCGGAAGCCGTGGCGGCGTCGGCGGCAGCCATCACCAGCGTGTCGGTGCCATCGCCGCCGGACAGGGTCGCGGTGGAGGTGGTGGTGCCGGTGGCCAGGGTCAGCGAGTCGTCGCCAGCGCCCAGGGACACGGCCTTGGCCGGTGCAGTGGCAGACAGCGTCACGTTGTCCACGCCCGCGCCGCCGGTGTAGGTGGCATTGACGGCGTTCAGCGTGATCGTGTTCTTGCCGGTGGAGGCGGAGGCGTCCACGGAAGCCAGGCTCGCGGCGGCGGACACGTTGGCCTTCACGCCACCAGCGCCGGTGATGGTCACCGACTCCAGGGCGCCCAGCGAAGAACCGGACAGGTCCAGGGCCTTGTCGCCGGACAGGGCCAGTGTCTTGACGCCACCCGCGGTCAGTTCGACGTACGAGTCGGCACCGGAGGTCGCCACGTTCATGGCGGTGTAGGTGCTGCCCGCGTTGACCTGGGCGGTGTTGATCACGCCGGCAGAGGACTTCGTGCCCAGGGCGACGACGTTCAGGGCCAGGCTGGTGGCGGCGGCGTTGGTGATGGACATGTCCTCGGCGCTGCGGGCCAGGGTCACGGTCGTCAGCGCGTCGGAGGCGATCGACGACGAAGCGCCGAAGCCGTCAACGGACACGGTGGCCAGCTTGTCGGTGCCGGTGATGGCGCCGTTGATGGTCACGGTACCCGCGTTCACGCCCAGCACGCCGGTACGGGCCGTGACTTCAGCGGCGCCCAGCACGTTGTCGCCTTGCGTCGGGGCGGTGGCGCCGACGCTGGAGATGGTGAGGGTCTGGTCCGTGTTGCTGGCGGTGGCGGCGGTGAAGGTGACCGAGTAGGTGGTGGTCCCGCTCACCGTCGTGGAGGTCACGGCGCCGGAGGTCCAGTTGGCCGACAGGGCACCGGTGAAGGTGCCATTGGCCGTGGCCGTGGTGTTCTGCGTGGCGCTCTTGGCCAGGTTGGCGAAGGCGGCAGCCACTTCGGCGGCGGTCAGGGTCTTGGCGGCGGTGAAGGTCAGGCCGTCGATGGTGACGGTCTGGCCGGTGGTCATGCCGGAGAAGTTGACGACTTGCGTCTCCTTCTTGGCGGCGACGGCCTCGCGCGCGTCGACGGCGGCAGCGGCGGTCGTCTGGGCGACGTAGACGGCGGTGGTCAGGGACGTGCCGGTCACGGACACGGCGCCCTGGCTGACGACGGTATTGCTGGTGTCGGTGGCCGCGGCGGCGGACGACGAGGTCGCCTGCTGGTTCACCGTGACGGTGGTGCCACCGGTGACGTTGATCGCGCCGAGGTTGACGTTGTTGCTCGTCGCCTTGTATTCGGCGCCCGAGGTGCTGACCGAGATGGTGCCGGTGGGCTTGACCGTGTTGTAGGTGCCGATGTTCACGCGGCCGCCGGTTGCGCCCTGTGCGGACACGGTGACGTTGGTGCCGCCATCGACTTCGATCCAGCCGCTGCCGGTGTTGGCGTGGTTCACGGTCACGGCGCCGGAGGCACCGGTGTCGTAGCCGACGTAGACGTCCTGGTTGGCTTGGCTGGAGGTGACGGCGATGTCGGCACCGCCGCGCACGTCGACGTAGCCGCCCGTGGCGCCGCTCACTTTCACGTTCGTGGTTGCAGCGGCGATGGCGTAGATGTCGTCGCCGCGGTTGATGTTCAGCGTCTTGAGGCCGGAGAAGCCGGACGTGGTGTCGAGGTCCACATCGCCGACGGAGGACACGTTGACCGTCTGGATGTTGGTCGTGTTGATGTTCGAAACGCTGGTGCCGCCGACCTGGTCGACGATGTTCAGCACGTTGTTCGATCCCGCGCCACCGTTGATGGTGTCGACGCCCGACAGCGTGGCGGCGGACACGAGCACGCCGTTCTGGATGACGTTGCCGACGACGCCGTCAACCGTATCGTTTCCCGCGGTGCCGGTGATGTTATCCACACCTGCAGTGAGCGTGAAAGTATGGGACGAATAGTCTATTGAATATATTCAATGTGAACAGCAAGATCCGCCTGTGCACTGCATTTTTACTGCAGGTACACCGACCGCAGGGAGTTTCAATTTCGAAATAAGAGAGTACAAAAAGTATCAGATTCGACTTCGGAATTGCATCGTTGACCGAGCCTCGAAATCGTGCACAGCCTCACTCAGGAACTGATCGACCAGGTGCGTTGCCCCCCGGGACGCCGGCACATGGAGGTGGCCGACGCGCTGGTGCCCGGGCTGTTCCTCGACGTCTATCCCACCGGCACCCGCTCCTTCAAGCTGCGCTACTCGGTGCGCGGCGCCCGCAACTTCGCCACGCTGGGCAACGCGGCCCTGCTCACGCTGGACGAGGCGCGGGAGCGGGCCCGGCAGATCCTGCGGCGCGACCTCCTGGGCATCCGGGCGGATGAGGCGGGGGCCGGGAGCCTCACGGTCGAGGACTTCTTTCTCAATCGCTACCTGCCCTACGTGAAGTCCTACAAACGCAGCTGGGGTACGGACGAAAGTTTCATCCGCAACCATGTCATTCCGCACCTCGGCCCGCGGCCGCTGGGCGCGGTGAGCGCGAGCGAGCTGGCCGGCGTGATCGAGGTGATGCGCAAGAAGGCCTACGCCGCGGCCACCAGCAACCGCTTCCTGGTGATCCTGCGCTACGGCTACACGCTGGCCCTGCGCTGGAAGCTCGAGGGCGTGGAGCGCAACCCGGCCAAGGAGCTGCGCAGCCTCAAGGTGGACAACAAGATCGAACGCTTCCTCTCGGCGCCCGAGTCCGAGCGGCTGATGGACGCGGTGCGCGCCAGCGAGAACCCGCTGCTGCAGTACATCGTCGCCTTCCTGGTGCTCACCGGCGCGCGCCGGCGCGAGGCGCTGGAGGCGCGCTGGGACGACGTGAACTTCGACCAGGCCTCCTGGCGCATCCCGCGCTCCAAGTCCGGCAAGGTACGGCATGTGCCGCTGTCGGCCGATGCCCTGGGCATCCTGCGCCACCTGCAGGCCCGGCAGGCCGGGGAGGGCGCGGCGACGCCCTTCGTCTTTGCCAACCCGTCCACCGGCAAGCCCTTCGTCTCCATCTTCGTCAGCTGGGACACGGCCCGCCACCGGGCCGGCCTGCCCGAGCTGCGCATCCACGACCTGCGCCACAGCTTCGCCAGCTTCCTGGTGAACTCCGGCCGCAGCCTCTACGAGGTGAAAGAGCTCCTGGGCCACGCCGACATCAAGACCACCAGCCGCTACGCCCACCTGAGCCGCGAACGCCTGGCCCAGGCGGTGGAGCTGATCGGGCCGGCGATGGGGTTGAAGCGGGGGGGCTGAGGGCGGGCGAGGCTGCGCGAGTCCAGCCAATGACACCAGCGGTCCGGCGTGACGGGACATGGGAGAGGCCGGCGGGTTGAATTCCCAGGCCTTGTTCGAACCGTCCCATTGGATCAGGCTTGGCCCACCTGCTCACAGTCGCCGAATTGCCAGGATTCATCCGTTGCGCAGACCGCCTGTTGGCGTCTTCCGAGCGTGAAGATGTGAATCGTTACCTGTCGGGCTATCCGCTGGCCGGTGACCTCGTCGAGGGCACCGGGGGGCGTTCGCAAGCTGCGGTGGGGCTGCGGAAGCAAGGGTAAGAGGGGTGGCGTACGAGTGATCTACTACTTCCACAGCGAGAACATGCCGTTGTATCTCCTGACCTTGTTCGCGAAGAACGAGCGAGCCAACCTGACGCGCGCAGAGCGCCATGACCTGGCTGAACTGACGGGTCTGCTGGTCAAGGCCTGGAGCCAACGGGGTTGGATGAGATGACACGTGCATTCGAGAGCATCAAGGCAGGCCTGCAGGAGGCCCTGGAGCACGCCGAAGGGCGGTCTCCAAAGACGCGCGTCCATCGTCCCCGGCCCGTGGACGTCAGGCAGCTGCGCGCCAGGATCGGGATGACCCAGGAGCAGTTCGCTGCCCGGTTCGGGTTCTCGACGGCGACCCTGCGCCACTGGGAGCGTGGTGACCGGCAACCCCACGGTCCCGCACTTGTTCTGCTTAACGTGATCGAGCGCAACCCCGCAGCCGTGATCGACGCCTTGAGCAACTGACTCTCGGGGAGGGCGCCAAAGGCCCGGGGGCCGCTTGGTTATCCTCGCCCTCATGCCCGACCTCCAGCGCATCACCACCGAGTACGTCGAGGCCGAAGACCGCCTGCGCCTGAGCGGCGAGCGGCCGGATGGCTCGACCGTGGTGTTGTGGCTGACCCTGCGCATGGCCGTGCGCCTGGTGCCGCCGCTGTGCCGCTGGCTCGAGCAGCACACCACCGCCGCCGGCGCGCCGCTGGAGGTGGTGCAGGAGTTCGCCCAGCAGGCCGCCCTGGCCGCCCTGGAGCCGGCGCCGCCGGTGCGGGCCACCGGCGAGGCCCGGGCCTGGCTGGTGCACAGCGTCGACGTGAACATCCGCAACGACCTCGTCCAGCTCGGCTTCAAGGCCGAAGGGCAGGGCGAGGTGCTCGCCCGGATCGCCTTCGCCCCCCAGCCCCTGCGCCAGTGGCTGGGCATCCTGCACGACCAGTTCCGCAAGGCCGACTGGCCGCTCGCCGCCTGGCCCGAGTGGGTCACCGAGGCCCGCCCCCGGCCGCCCGAAGGGCAGGGGGGCGTGCTCCACTGAGACATCCGGTAAAACTTCATATAGGAACCGTTACACTCGAGCTTCCTATATGAACTCCCGGATCGTCATCACCCTCAACGTGACCCCGGCCCAGCAGCAGCGGCTGCTGGCGCTGCAGGGCGCGTTCGCGGAGGTGTGCAACGCCCTGGCGCCGCTGGTGCAGTCCACCCGCACCTGGAACCGCGTGGCCCTGCACCACATGGCCTACAAGTCGCTGCGCGAGCGCTTCCCGGCGGTGGGCTCGCAGATGGTGTGCAACGCCATCTACTCCGTGTCCCGCCACTGCCGCGCGCTGTTCCAGGCGGAGGGCAGCCCCTTCCACCTGGGCAAGCTGGGCGACCGGCCGCTGCCGCTGCTGAGGTTCACCGACAGCTGCCCGGTGTTCTTCGACCGCCACACGCTGAGCCTGAAGGACGGGCAGCTGTCCATGTACACGCTGGACGGCCGCCTGCGCTTCCAGCTGGACTTGCGGCCCGAGGACGAGTACAGCTTCCACCACCGCAAGCTGCGCGAGCTGGTGCTCAGCCGCACTGCTGGCAACCGGTTCGTGCTGTCGTTCACGTTCTCCGAGCAGGACGCGGCCGGCGGCGCGGCCAACGAGGTCATCCTGGAAGAAGACGAGGCGGGCCAGATCCCGCGCTATTTGAAGGTTGAGGAATTCCATGCAAATGCGTAACCCCGCGGGCACCCCGCCGGACGCCGAGCTGCGGGCCGCCGCGGGCGAGCTGCGGCCGTACTTCGTGAAGTCGGTGTGGTTCACGGTCATCGCCGGCCTGCTGGTGCTGGCGCCCAGCGGCTACATGCTCGAGGTGTACGACCGCGTCGTGAACAGCCGCAGCCACATCACCCTGGCCATGCTGACCCTGGGCGTGGTCTTCGCCTACCTGGTGATGGAGACCCTGGAGTGGGCCCATGGCGAGGAGATGCACGAGGCCGGCCTGAAGCTGGACGAGCGCCTGTCCTCGCGCGTGTTCCGCGCCAGCTTCGAGGCCAACCTGCGCCGCATGCCCGGCGGCACGACCCAGCCGCTCAACGACCTGCGCACCCTGCGCGAGTTCCTGGCCGCGCCGGTGCTCAAGGCGATCATGGAGTCGCCGGTGTCGCTGGTGCTGCTGCTGGTGCTGTTCGCCATCCATCCCGTGCTGGGCTGGGCCTCGGTGGGCGGCGCGCTGCTGCAGGGCCTGGTGGCCTGGCTGAACGAGCGCGGCACCCGCCCGCCGCTGATGGAGGCCAACCGCCGCGCCGTCGCGGCGCAGCAGTACGCCGACGGCTCCCTGCGCAACGCCCAGGTGATCGAGGCCATGGGCATGCTCAAGGACATCCACGGCCGCTGGATCGAGAAGCAGCAGGAGTTCCTCGGCCTGCAGGCCGAGGCCTCCAACCGCGCCGGCCTGTACTCGGCGCTGGCCAAGCTGATCCAGATCGTCGGCAGCTCGCTGCTGCTGGGCCTGGGCGCCTGGCTCGCGCTGACCGACCGCACGTTCAGCGGCGGCCTGATGATCGTCGGCTCCATCCTCGGCGGCCAGGTGCTCAAGCCGCTGGTGCAGATGGTGACCGGCTGGAGCGCGCTGGTGAACGCGCGCGACGCCTGGATGCGCCTGGCCGCCATGCTGGCCTCGCTGCCGCCCAAGCCGCCGGCGATGCCGCTGCCCGCGCCGCGCGGCGTGCTGGTGGCCGAGAACCTGGTGGTGCCGGCGCCCGGCACGCAGCTGCCGATCCTGCGCGGCGTGAGCTTCGCGCTGAACCCCGGCGAGGTGCTGGCCGTGATCGGCCCCTCCGCCGCCGGCAAGACCAGCCTGGGCCGCGCCCTCATGGGCCTGTGGCCCTCGGCGGGCGGCAAGGCCCGCCTCGACGGCGTGGACGTGGCCACCTGGGACAAGGCCGAACTCGGCCCCCACGTGGGCTACCTGCCCCAGGGCGTGGAGCTGTTCGACGGCAGCGTCGCCGAGAACATCGCGCGCTTCGGCGAGGTCGACGCCGCGAAGGTGGAGGCCGCCGCCCGCGCGGTGGGCCTGCATGAATTCATCCTGTCGCTGCCCGAGGGCTACGAGACCGACGTCGGCCCCGACGGCGCGCGCCTGTCCGGCGGCCAGCGCCAGCGCGTGGCCCTGGCCCGCGCGCTGTACGGCGACCCGGTGTTCGTGGTGCTCGACGAGCCCAACTCCAGCCTCGACGAGGCCGGCGACATCGCCCTGGCCCAGGCCATCGCCCTGGCCAAGTCGCGCGGCACCACCTTCGTGGTGATGACCCACCGCACCAGCGTGCTGGGCGTGTCCGACAAGATCCTGCTGCTGCGTGACGGCACCGCCCAGGCCTTCGGCCCGCGCGACGAGGTGCTGGCCGCCCTGCAGAAGGCCAACCAGCAGGCGGCGCAGCAGGCCGCCCAAGCCGCCCAGGGCGCGCGCCCCGCCCAACCCGCCATCGAGGCCGCCCAATGACCGCCCCGCAAGCCACTTCCGAGACCGGCGCCCTGAGCGCCCTGCGCTCGACCCTCTGGACGTTCCGCCGCGAGTTCCTGTGGGTCGGCGCGCTCAGCGCCATCGCCAACCTGCTGATGCTCACGCCCACCCTGTACATGCTGCAGGTGTACGACCGCGTGATGATCAGCCAGAACACCGCCACCCTGGTGAGCGTGTCCCTGATCTGCCTGTTCCTCGTGGGCATCATGAGCGTGGCCGAGTGGACGCGTTCGCGCATCCTGGTCAACGCCGGCATGCGGCTGGACGAGGCGCTGGGCACCAAGGTGTTCAACGCCAGCTTCGAGGCCTGCATCGGCAGCCTCAAGGCCAGCCCCGCGCGCGCCTTCAACGACCTGCTGCAGGTGCGCCAGTTCCTCACCGGCCAGGGCATCTTCGCGCTGTTCGACGCGCCCTGGGCGCCGATCTACATCGCCGTCACCTTCCTGCTGCACCCGATGCTCGGCGTGCTGGCCCTGGTGTTCGCGGTGGTGCAGGTGGCCCTGGCCTGGTTCGGCCACCGCCACACGGTGGCGCCGGCCGAGGCCGCCGCCCTGGCCACCAGCGACGCCACGGTGTACGTGCAGGGCAAGCTGCGCAACGCGGAGGTGCTCGAGTCCATGGGCATGGTGGACAACCTGCTGGCCCGCTGGAAGCAGCGCCATGGCACCGCCCTGGCCCGCGCCACCCAGGCGCAGGCCGTGAACAACCGCGTGATGGCCGCGAGCAAGTTCATCCGCTACGTGCAGCAGTCGCTGTCGCTGGGCGCCGGCGCGCTGCTGGTGATCGACGGCCAGCTCACGCCCGGCGCGATGATCGCGGCCAACGTGCTGATGTCCCGCGCGCTCGCCCCGATCGACCTGCTGGTCTCCACCTGGAAGGGGTTCGTCACCGCGCGCGCCGCCTTCCTGCGCCTGGAGAAGCTGCTCGAGGAGTTCCCCGAGCGTGACGCCGCGCTGCGCCGCGTCGCCCCCACCGGCCGCGTGACCCTGAAGGCCATGGGCGCCACCGCCCCGGGCCGCGAGACGCCGATCCTGCAGGGCCTGGACGTCGACATCGCCCCCGGCACCGTGGTGGTGGTGCTCGGCCCCTCGGGCTCGGGCAAGAGCACGCTGGCCCGCGCCATCGTCGGCATCTGGCCCCACGTGCAGGGCGAGGTGCTGCTGGACGGCCTGCCGGTCGACGGCTGGAACCGCGTCGAGCTGGGCCCGCACCTGGGCTACCTGCCGCAGGACGTGGAGCTGTTCGACGGCTCCATCGCCGAGAACATCGCCCGCTTCGGCGAGGTGGACTCGGGCCAGGTGATCGCCGCCGCGCGCAGCGCCGGCCTGCACGACATGATCCTGCGCTTCCCCAAGGGCTACGACACGCCCCTGGGCGAGGCCGGCAGCCTGCTCTCGGGCGGCCAGCGCCAGCGCATCGCCCTGGCCCGCGCGGTCTACGGCGACCCGGCGCTGGTGGTGCTGGACGAGCCCAACGCCAACCTCGACGATGCGGGCGAGGCCGCCCTGGCGCGTACCGTGGCCGAACTCAAGGCCAAGGGCAAGACCGTGTTCCTGATCACGCACCGCCCCGGCGCCATCGCCTCGGCCGACTGGCTGATGCTGCTGCAGAACGGCCGCCTGGCCGCCAGCGGCCCGCGCGACGCGGTGCTCGGCGCGCTGCGCGCCCAGGCCGCCCAGGCCGCCCAGGCCGCCCAGGCGCAAGCGGCCGCCGCTGCGGCTGCCGCCCCCTCCACCCCGCCCGGCGACGCGATCCAGCCCGCCTGATCCCCGTATTTGCGAAACAGAACTGCCATGTCCTCTCAATTCCCCCTCGACCCGGCGGACTCCGGGACCGCAACGCGCCGCACCGGCCGCGCCGGCCGCATCGGCCTGCTGGCCCTGGCCCTGGGCTTCGGCGGCTTCGTCCTGTGGGCCGCCTTCGCGCCGCTGGACGAAGGCGTCGCCGCCCCGGGCAGCGTGACCGTCGACACCAAGCGCAAGTCGGTGCAGCACCTCTCGGGCGGCATCGTGAAGGACGTGCTGGTGCATGAAGGCCAGCAGGTCAAGGAAGGCGACGCGCTGGTGCGCCTGGACCCGGCCGTGGCCCAGGCCAACTTCGAGTCCTCCCGCCAGCGCTATTTCGCGCTGCGCGCCATGGAGGGCCGCCTGATCGCCGAGCAGGGCGGCCAGTCGAAGATCACCTGGCACCCCGACCTCAAGGACGGCGCGCAGGACCCCCTGATCAAGCAGCAGCTGGCGTTGCAGGAGCAGCTCCTGGCCACCCGCCGCGCCGCGCTGCAGGCCGACCTGTCGGCCATCGAGGAAAGCATCCGCGGCCAGGAGGGCCTGGTGCAGGCCTACCGCGGCATGCTCGAGAACCGCAAGATGCAGTTCTCCCTCCTCAGCGAGGAGCTGAAGAACGTGCGCCCGCTGGTGGCCGACGGCTACGCGCCGCGCACCCGCCAGATGGAGCTGGAGCGCGCGGTCGCCGAGTCGCTGGCGGCGCAGACCGAGCTGCAAGGCAACTCGGTGCGCTCGGTGCAGGCGATCGCCGAGCTGCGCCAGCGCGCCACGGCGCGCCAGGCCGAGTACCGCAAGGAGATCGAGTCGCAGCGCGCCGACGTCACCCGCGAGGTGGAGGCCGAGTCCGCCAAGTACGCCTCGCTGAAAAACGACCTGGCCCGCACCGAGATCCGGTCGCCCGCCACCGGCCAGGTGGTCGGCCTGTCGACCCAGACCCTGGGCGGCGTGGTCGGCCCCGGCCAGAAGCTGATGGACATCGTGCCGTCCGACGCGCCGCTGCTGCTGGAGGCCCGCGTGCCGCCGCACGTGATCGACCGCGTGCGCAACGGCATGCCGGTGGACATCCGCTTCAGCGCCTTCTCGCACGCCCCCACGCTGGTGGTGGACGGCAAGGTCGTCTCCATCTCGGCGGACCTGATCGTCGAGCCGCAGACCAACATCGCCTACTACCTCGCCCGCGTGGCCGTGACGCCGGAGGGCCTGAAGAAGCTGGGCCAGCGCCAGATGCAGCCCGGCATGCCCGCCGAGGTGATCATCCGCACCGGCGAGCGCTCGCTGATCACCTACCTGGTCGGCCCGCTGGTCAAGCGCGTGGCCGCCTCGATGAAGGAGGAGTGAGATGGCCGCCCGACGCCTTCCCCCGGGCCTGCCCCGCGGCCTTCGCCTGCTGGCCGTCGCCGGCCTGGTGGCCGCCGCGCTGCCGGCCTGGTCCCTGGACCTGGCCAAGGCCCACGAGCTGGCCCTGGCGCGCGACGCCCAGGTGGCGGCGGCCCGCGCCGCCGCCGCGGCCGGCCGCGAGCGCCTGCCGCAGGCCCGCGCGCAGCTGCTGCCGACGCTGAACGCCAGCGTCTCCCGCGCCCGCAACGACCTCGACACCACCGCCCCCAACTTCCTGGGCGAGTCGCAGACCACCAACAGCACCTACAACAGCGCCAACAACACCCTGTCGCTGCGCCAGCCGCTGTTCCGCCCGCAGCTGTGGGCCCAGTACCGCCAGGCCCGCTTCCAGGTGGAGGACACGGACGCCCAGTACGAGGTCGAACTGGTCAACCTCACCAACCGGGTCACGCAGCAGTACTTCCAGGCGCTGCTGGCGCAGGACCAGCTCGAGGTGGTGCGCCAGCAGAAGCTGGCCATGACCACCCAGCTCGACGCCGCGCAGCGCAGCCTGCAGGCCGGCGTGGGCACGCGCACCGATGTCGACGACGCCCGCGCGCGCCTGGACATGACCGTGGCCCAGGAGCTGGAGCTGACCCAGGCGCTGGACCTCGCCCGCCGCGAGCTCTCGCTGACCATCGGCGAGCCCGCCGGCGCGCTGGCCGCGCTGGACCCGCGCAAGCTGGTCCTGGCGCCGCCCGAGCCCGCGGGCATGGACGCCTGGGTCGAGCGCGCCGAGACGGCCAGTCCCGAGCTGCGCGCGCTGCGCGCCCGCCTCGAGGCCTCGCGCGAGGAGGTGGCCAAGGCCAAGGCCGGCCATGCGCCCACCGTCGACGCCTTCGTGCAGCGTTCGCGCAGCGAGAGCGAGAACGTCACCCGCATCAGCAGCATCTACGACCAGCGCCAGGTCGGCGTGCAGGTCAACATTCCCCTCTACCAGGGTGGCTACGTGAACTCGCAGATGCGCGAGGCCATCGCCCGCCGCGACCAGGTCGAGAGCCAGCTCGAGGCCGCCCGCCGCGACCTGGGCGTGCGCGTGCTGCGCGAGTTCCGCGGCGTCTCCGAGGGCGTGCTGAAGGTGCGCGCGCTGGAGCAGGCGGTGCGCTCGGCCGAGGAGCTCGTCACCTCCAACCAGCGCTCCTTCCAGGCCGGCGTGCGCACCCGCGTGGACATCCTGAACGCCGAGCAGCAGCTGGCCACCGCCCGCCGCGACCTGGCCCAGGCCCGCTACGTCTACCTCGCCTCCAAGGTGCGGCTCGCCGCCCTGGCGGGCCAGGACAGCACGGCGGCCATCGCCGACGTGTCGAAGGCCCTGGCGCCCTGAGGTCCCGAGGGCCGGCCTGGGGTGGCCGGCCCCGTGCGGCCAGCCCGGCCAGCCCGGCCACCCCGGCCACGCCGGATTCCGGCCGCGCCCGGGGCCTGCGGCGGCCCGGCCCCCGCGGCCCGGCCGGCGGTGCGAAAATCGCCCGCTCTGCTCCAGCCCGCCGCATGCTCCTTCCCCTCATCCTCAGCTGCGTCATCGCCTCCCTGGCGTGCGCCTTCCTGCTGAGGTTCGGCGCCGCCAGCGCCTCCCGCTACAGCCTCGCCATGCCCCAGCGCTTCCACGCCGGGGACGTGCCCCGCATGGGCGGCGCGGCGATGCTGCTGGCCTGCGTCGGCGGCTGGGCGCTGCTGGGGCTGCCGCCCGGCGTGGCGCTGGCCTGGTGGGCCGTGGCGGTGATCGCCGCCGGCACCGGCCTGGCCGAGGACCTCACCCTGCGCGTGCCGGTGCGCTGGCGCCTGCTGCTCACCCTGCTGGGCGGCGCGGTGGCCACCCTGTCGCTGGACCTGCACATCGGCCCGCTCGGCCTGCGGGCCCTGGAGTCCCTCTGGATCGCGGCGCCCTGGCTGGGCACGCTGCTGGCGGTGGTGGCGGTGGGCGGCCTGCCCCATGCCTTCAACCTCATCGACGGCTACAACGGCCTGGCCGGCAGCGTCGCCCTGATCTGCTGCGGCGCGATCGCCCTGGTGGCGCTGCAGCTGGGCGACGCCCAGCTCGCCGGCATCGTGCTGGTGGCCGCGGGCGCCACGGCCGGCTTCCTGGCCTGGAACTACCCCCGCGGCCTGATCTTCGCGGGCGACGGCGGCGCCTACCTCTGGGGGGCGGTGATCGCCGTCGCCTCGGTGCAGCTGGTGCAGCGCCATGACGCGGTCTCGCCCTGGTTCCCCGCGCTGCTGCTGATCTACCCCGTGTGGGAGACGGTGTTCTCCGCCTACCGCAAGCTGGCCCGCGGCCAGTCGCCGGGACTGGCCGATGCGCTCCACCTGCACCAGCTGGTGTTCCGCCGCATCGTGCGCGGCGTCGACCACGAGGACCCGGCCGTGCGCATGCGCCTGCGCAACAACCGGACCGCGCCGTACTTCTGGGCCCTGGCCCTGCTGGCGGCCGTGCCGTCCACGCTGTTCTGGCGCTCGACGCCCGTGCTCATGGCGTTCTGCGCGCTCTTCATCGTCTCCTACGTGGCGGCCTACCTGAGCATCGTGCGCTTCAAGGTGCCCGGCTGGCTGCGGCGCTGAGCGCCTGGCCGGGGTGCCGGGGCTGGCACAATTTCGCATCCTTTTTCCGTCCGCCCGACTGCCCTCCCATGCCCGACGCCACCCCCATCGCCCCCCGTGACAAGGCCGAGATCCTCGCCCAGGCCCTGCCGTACATCCGCAAGTTCCATGGCAAGACCATGGTCATCAAGTACGGCGGCAATGCCATGACCGACCCGGCCCTGCAGGCCGCCTTCGCCGAGGACGTGGTCCTGCTCAAGCTGGTGGGCATCAACCCGGTGGTGGTGCACGGCGGCGGCCCGCAGATCGAGACCGCGCTCAAGCGCCTGGGCAAGAAGGGCGAGTTCATCCAGGGCATGCGCGTCACCGACGCCGAGACCATGGAGGTCGTCGAGTGGGTGCTGGCCGGCGAGGTGCAGCAGGACATCGTGGGCCTGATCAACCAGGCGGGCGGCAAGGCCGTGGGCCTGACCGGCCGTGATGGCGGCCTGATCCGCGCGCGCAAGCTGCGCATGGTCGACCAGAACGACCCGACCCGGGTGCATGACGTCGGCCAGGTCGGCGACATCGTGCGCATCGAGCCGGCGGTGGTGAAGGCCCTGCAGGACGACCAGTTCATCCCCGTCGTGAGCCCGATCGGCTTCGGCGAGCACAACGAGAGCTACAACATCAACGCCGACGTGGTCGCCGCCTCCCTGGCTACCACGCTGCAGGCCGAGAAGCTCCTGATGCTGACCAACATCCCCGGCGTGCTCGACAAGCAGGGGCAGCTGCTGCCCGAGCTGGACATGCCCCGCATCGACGCCCTGGTGGCCGACGGCACCATCTCCGGCGGCATGCTGCCCAAGATCGCCGGCGCGCTGGACGCGGCCCGCAGCGGCGTGAACGCCGTCCACATCATCGACGGCCGCGTGCCGCACGCCCTGCTGCTGGAGATCCTCACGGACCAGGCGTTCGGCACGATGATTCGCGCCGCTTAATTCAAAATGACTCTTTTCTGACGCCGACTCGTCTGCTACTGTAGTGCGAAAGGAGGGGTGGTCATGAGACTCCTGCTGGTGGAAGACGATGTCATGGTGGCCAGCGGCATCAAGCTCGGCCTGACCGACGCGGGCTATGCGGTCGACTGGGTCGGCAGTGGCGAGCGGGCGGAGGAGGTGCTGCGCACCGACACCTTCGACTGCGCCATCATCGACATCGGCCTGCCCAACATGGACGGGCTGGAACTCACCCGCCGGCTGCGCAAGCCGGAGACGGCCAACGCCTCGATGCCGGTGATGATCCTCACCGCCCGGGATGCGCTGCACGACCGCGTGCAGGGCCTGGACCTCGGGGCCGACGACTACATGGTCAAGCCCTTCGAGCTGCCCGAACTGCTGGCCCGGCTGCGCGCGCTGCTGCGCCGCTCGCAGGCCGCCACCTCCTCGGTGCTGAGCTTCGGCCCGATCGAGCTGGACACCGCGACCCGCCGCGCCGGCGCCCGCAAGGACGCCGAGACCTTCGTGCCCATCGAGCTCGGCCCGCGCGAGTGGAAGGTGATGGAGTACCTGCTGCTCAACGCGCCCAAGCCCGCCAGCAAGGAGAAGATCCTGCAGGCCCTCACCGGCTGGGACAAGGAGATCACGCCCAACGCGGTCGAGGTCTACATCTCGCGCCTGCGCGGCAAGCTGGAGCCGCACGGGGTGGCGCTGCGCTCGATCCGCGGCTTCGGCTACCGGCTCGAGACCGTCGAGACGCCGACGCCGTGAGGGCCACGCCCGTCGCCGCGGCCGGTGGGGGCGGCGGGCACATGCTGCTGGGCCTGCGCCGGCGCCTGCTCATCATGATCATCGGGCCGCTGCTGGCCCTGGCGCTGCTCAACGCCTGGTTCGAGTACGAGTCGGCCGACAACGTCGCCGAGCTGCAGGACCAGCGGATGGCCGAGCTGCTGCCCCTGCTGGCGGACTCTGTCATTCCCAGCCCCAGCGGGGGCGAGCACGCCTCGGTGCTGCTGCTGGTGCCGGCGGTGGAGCAGTTCCTCGAGGCGCGCCGCAACACCTCGGCCTACGCGGTCATCGACGCCGACGGCCGTGTCATGCACGGCAGCGCCTGGCTGGCCGGGCTGCCGCTGGCGTCGTCGGGCACCGAATTCCATTCCGAACCCTACGCCGGGGTGAACTGGCGCATTGCCCGCGAGCGCCAGCAGACCGTGGTGGGCGAGGTGGTGGTGGCGCTGGCCGACGGCTCCAACCCGCAGCAGCAGTGGCTGCGCTCCATCCTGTTCAAGGTGCTGCTGCCGCACCTGTTCATGGTCGCCGCCGCGGCCTTCACCGTGCGCTGGGCGGTCGACTGGGCGCTGCGTCCCCTGCTGGCGCTGACCGACGTCGTCACCCGCCGCTCCCCGCACGACCTCAGCCCCATCGATGACCAGTTCTCGCCGGTCGAGGTGCGCCCCATGGTGGCCGCGCTCAACCGTCTGCTCGGCCTGGTCGATGCGCAGGCCGAGAGCCAGCGCCGCTTCATCGCCGACGCGGCCCACCAGCTGCGCACCCCGCTGGCCGGCCTGCAGGCGCAGGTGGAGGCCTGGGCCCAGGCCGCCCGCCGCATCGCGCCGCCGGGCGGGCCGGGCACCATGCTGCTGCCGGTCGAGCAGATCGAGAAGCTGCGCGGTGCGACCCGCCGCACCTCGCAGCTCGCCAACCAGCTGCTCGCGCTCTCCCGGGCCGACTCGCGCGTCATGGCCGCCCAGCCCATGCAGCCGGTGGAGCTCAAGGCGCTGTGCGAGTCCATCCTGGAGGCGCACCTGGACGCCGCCAGCGCCAAGTCCCTGGACCTCGGCCTGGAGGCCGCCCCCTGCAGCGTCCCGGGCCACGAATGGCTGCTGCGCGAGCTGCTGGCGAACCTGGTCGACAACGCGGTGAAGTACACCCCGCCGGGCGGCACCGTCACCATCCGCTGCGCGCCGGTGGGGCGGGGCGCCTCGCTCGAGGTGGCGGACGACGGCCCCGGCGTGCCCGCCCAGGAGATGCCGCACCTGATGCAGCGCTTCTACCGCGTGCCCGGCACGCCGGGCGAAGGCAACGGCCTGGGCCTGGCCATCGCGCAGGAGATCGCCCGCGTGCACCGCAGCCAGCTGCGCCTGCACCAGGGCGCCGGCGGGCGCGGCCTGAAGGTGAGCCTGCTGCTGCCGGGGTGAGGTCTTTCCCAGGTAAGCGGGCGCTCGCTCCTGTCATCTGGCTGTGCGAGAATGCCGCGAACCCATCCGCTGAGCCCGCCATGTCCGACGCCGAAACGCCCAGTCTGCCTGCCGCTTCCGACGACGCTCCCGCCGCGGCCGAGCCCGCGCGCAAGCGGCCCAAGCCGGGCGAGCGCCGCGTGCAGATCCTGCAGGCGCTGGCCACGATGCTGGAGCAGCCGGGCGCGGAGCGCATCACGACCGCCGCGCTCGCCGCCAGGCTGTCGGTCAGCGAGGCCGCCCTGTACCGGCACTTCGCCAGCAAGGCGCAGATGTTCGAGGGACTGATCGATTTCATCGAGCACAGCGTCTTCTCCCTCGTCAACCAGATCCAGGAGCGCCACGCCAGCGAGCCGGCGCGCGCCGCCGCGGCCATCGCCGCGATGCTGGTGCAGTTCGCCGAGCGCAACCCCGGCATGACGCGGGTGATGGTGGGCGACGCCCTGGTCTTCGAGAACGAGCGCCTGCAGCAGCGCATGAACCAGTTCTTCGACAAGATCGAGGCGGCCCTGCGCCAGTGCCTGCGCGGCGAGGGCGTGGGCGATGACCCGGCCACGCCGTCGGTGAATGCGCAGGTCAAGGCCTCGCTGCTCACCGCCTTCCTCGCGGGCCGCCTGCAGCGCTTTGCCCGCTCCGGCTTCCGCCGCCTGCCCTCCGAGCACCTGGACGCCTGCCTCGCGCGCATCGTCTGAGAGATCGGTGCCCTCGGCGCGGCAGCCGCCCGGCATCCGGGTGTAAATCCCTAGGAAAAGTTCGCCCCAGCCCATGGGGCGACTCTTTTTTTGCCAGAAAATAGAACGACCGTTCGTTTTATAGCCACCATGTCCGACCGATCCCTCCCCAAAGGCCAGCAGACCAAGGCCGCCATCCTCGACGCCGCCCTCTCGCTGGCCGGCAACGTGGGCCTGGAGGGCTTGTCCATCGGCGCGCTGGCCGAGGTCACGGGCATGAGCAAGT
This sequence comes from Ramlibacter sp. GCM10027632, assembly GCF_042675325.1. Taxonomy (NCBI): domain Bacteria; kingdom Pseudomonadati; phylum Pseudomonadota; class Betaproteobacteria; order Burkholderiales; family Comamonadaceae; genus Ramlibacter; species Ramlibacter sp. GCM10027632. The sequence continues at coordinate 63,649 of NZ_JBHTGW010000002.1, forward strand.
CGGGCGTGTTCGCCCACTTCGGCTCGCGCGAAGAGCTGCAGATCTCGGTGATCCGCGAGTACCACCGCCGTTTCGAGGACGAGGTGTTCCGCCCCGCGCTCCAGGCCCCGCGCGGCCTGCCGCGCCTGCGGGCGCTGTTTGCGCGCTGGATGCAGCGCAGCTCGCAGGAGATCGACTCGGGCTGCATCTACATCAGCGGCGCGGTGGAGTTCGACGACCGGCCCGGCCCGGTGCGCCAGGCGCTGGTCGACACCGTCAACACCTGGCTGGCCGCCCTGGGCCGCTGCATCGCCCAGGCCAAGGCCGAGGGGCACCTGCGCGAGGACACCGACGACGCGCAGGTGCTGTTCGAACTGCACGGCCTGATCCTGGCGCTGCACTACGAGGCGCGCTTCCTGCGCGCGCCCGGCTCGGTCGCCCGCGCCGAGTCCGGCTTCGAGAACCTGTTGCGCCCGCGGCTCGCGCCGGGCGAGGCGCCGCCCCCGGCGCGCCCATGACCCGCCCCTGATCCCCACCCCGATCCCCACCCACTCCGGAGACTGTCCATGCCCACCTACACCCCGCCCTTGCGTGACATGCAGTTCGTGATGCACGAGGTCCTGAAGGTCGCCGACGAATTCAAGGCCATGCCCCGGCATGCCGAGACCGACGCCGACACCATCAACGCGATCCTGGAGGAGGGCGGCCGCTTCGCCAGCGAGGTGGTGCAGCCGCTCAATGCGGTGGGCGACGCCGAGGGCTGCCGCCTGGACCGCGAGACCCACGAAGTCACCACGCCCACCGGCTTCAAGGAGGCGTACGCGAAATACGTCGAAGGCGGCTGGCCCTCGCTCGCGGCCGACCCTGCCTACGGCGGGCAGGGCCTGCCGGTGGTCGTCAACGAGTGCTTCTACGAGATGCTCAATAGCGCCAGCCAGGCCTGGACCATGTACCCCGGCCTCACGCACGGCGCCTACGAGTGCCTGCACGCGCACGGCACCGAGGCGCAGCAGCGCCTCTTCCTGCCGAAGCTCACCTCGGGCGAGTGGACCGGCACCATGTGCCTGACCGAGCCGCACTGCGGCACCGACCTGGGCCTGCTGCGAACCAAGGCCGAGCCCCAGGCCGACGGCACGTACCGCCTCACCGGGCAGAAGATCTTCATCTCTGCGGGCGAGCACGACTTCGTCCCGAACATCGTGCACCTCGTGCTGGCGCGCCTTCCCGACGCGCCCCCGGGCAGCAAGGGCATCAGCCTGTTCGTGGTGCCCAAGTTCCTGGTCAATGCCGATGGCTCGCTGGGCGCGCGCAACGGCATCCACTGCGGCGCCCTCGAGCACAAGATGGGGATCCATGGCAACGCCACCTGCCAGATGGTGCTCGATGGCGCCGTCGGCACCCTGGTGGGCCAGCCGCACAAGGGCCTGCAGGCGATGTTCGTGATGATGAACGCGGCCCGCCTGGGCGTGGGCATGCAGTCGCTGGGCCTGACCGAGGTGGCCTACCAGAACGCGCTGGCCTATGCGAAGGACCGCCAGCAGATGCGGAGCCTGTCCGGCCCCAAGGCCAAGGGCCAGCCGGCCGACCCGATCATCGTGCACCCCGACGTGCGCAAGATGCTGCTCACCGCCAAGGCCTACGCCGAGGGCGGCCGCGCGCTGAGCCTGTTCTGCGCGCTGCTGCTCGATCGCGAGAGCGCGCACCCCGACGAGAAGGTGCGGCAGGACAGCGCCGAACTGGTGGCGCTGCTCACGCCCATCGTGAAGGCCTTCCTCACCGACAACGGCCACATCGCCACCCATGCCTGCCTGCAGGTGTTCGGCGGCCACGGCTACATCCGCGAGTGGGGCATGGAGCAGTTCGCCCGCGATGCCCGCATCAACATGATCTACGAGGGCACCAACACCATCCAGTCGCTCGACCTGCTGGGGCGCAAGGTGCTCGCGAACAACGGCGCCACGCTGAAGAAGTTCGGCCGCCTGGTCGCGCAGCTGGTGGAGGAGGAGGGCGTCAACGAGAAGATGGCCGAGTTCATCAACCCGCTCGCGTACCTGGGCGACCAGATGACCAAGTTCACCACCGAGATCGGCTTGCGCGCCTTCCAGGACCCCGATGAAGTGGGCGCCGCGGCGGTGGACTACCTGCGCGTCGCCGGCCACCTGGTCTTCGGCTACTTCTGGGCCCGCATGGCGCAGGTGGCGCTGCGCCAAGTCCAGGCCGGCAACCCCGACCCGTTCTACCGGGCCAAGCTGCAGACGGCGCGCTTTTACTTCGCGCGCCTGTTCCCCGAAACCGCGACGCTGGTGCGCACCGCCCGCAGCGGCGCGCGCGTGCTGCTCGATACCCAGGAGGCCCTCGCATGAAGCGATTCCAGGTGAAGAAGGTCGCCGTGCTCGGCGCCGGCGTGATGGGCGCGCAGATCGCCGCCCACCTCGTGAACGTGCAGGTCCCGGTGGTGCTGTTCGACCTGCCGGCGAAGGAAGGGCCGAAGAACGGCATCGTCACGCAGGCCGTCGAGGGCCTGAAGAAGCTCAAGCCCTCGCCCCTGGGCCTGGCCGACGACGCGGCCCTGATCCAGGCCGCCAACTACGAGGAGCACCTGGAGCTGCTGAAGGACTGCGACCTGGTGATCGAGGCCATCGCCGAGCGCATGGACTGGAAGCTGGACCTGTACCGAAAGATCGCGCCCTTCGTCGCGCCGCAGGCCATCGTGGCCTCCAACACCTCGGGACTGTCGATCACCAAGCTCGCCGAGGCGCTGCCGGCGTCGATCCGCCCGCGCTTTTGCGGCATCCACTTCTTCAACCCGCCGCGGTACATGTTCCTGGTGGAGCTGATTCCCACGCCGGCCACCGACCCCGCCATCCTCGACGACCTGGAGACCTTCGTCACCACCGGCCTGGGCAAGGGCGTGGTGCGCGCCAAGGACTCGCCCAACTTCATCGCCAACCGCGTCGGCGTCGCCGGCATGCTCTCGGTGATGAGGGAGGCGCAGGCCTTCGGCCTGGGCTTCGACGTGGTGGACGACCTCACCGGCCGCAAGCTGGGCCGCGCCGCCAGCGGCACCTTCCGCACCGCCGACGTGGTGGGCCTGGACACCCTGGCCCACGTGATCCGCACGCTGCAGGACAACTTCACCGAGGCCACCGACCCGTTCTACGCGAGCTATGCCACGCCCGAGGTCCTGTCCACCCTGGTCGGCCTGGGCCACCTGGGGCAGAAGGCCAAGGCCGGCTTCTTCCGCAAGGCGGGCAGCGACATCCTGCGCTTCGACGCGTCCCGCAAGGACTACGTGCCCGCCGGCGAGAAGGCCGACGAGGTCTATGCCCGCATGCTGAAGAGACCCGCCGCCGAGCGCCTGAAGCTGCTGCGCGAGTCCGAGGGGCCGCAGGGGCAGTTCCTCTGGGCCATCCTGCGCAACGGCTTCCACTACGCCGCGGTCCACCTGGCCGCCATCGCCGACACCGCGCGCGATGTCGACCTCGCCATGCGCTGGGGCTTCGGCATGCAGCAGGGGCCGTTCGAGCTGTGGCAGGAGGCGGGCTGGCTGCAGGTGGCGCGCTGGGTGCAGGAGGACATCGACGCCGGCAAGGCGCTGTCGCGGGCGCCGCTGCCCGCCTGGGTCTTCGAAGGCCCGGTGGCCGAGGCCGGTGGCGTGCACACGCCGCAGGGCTCGTGGAACCCCACCACCGGCCGCTTCGAGCCCCGCCGCCTGCTGCCGGTGCATGCGCGCCAGCATTTCCCCGAGAGCGTCCTGGGCAGCCAGGCGCCGCGCTTCGAGGCCGCGGGCCGCACGCTCCATGAGGACGCCGGCCTGCGCCTGTGGACGCTCGATGGCGAGGTGCTGGTCGCCAGCCTCAAGACCAAGATGCACGTGATGGGTCCCGAGGTGCTCGCCGGCCTGGACCGCGCGGTCGACCTCGCGCAGGCGCAGTTCCAGGGCCTGGTGGTCTGGTCCGGCGACGAGCCGTTTTCCGCGGGTGCCGACCTGCAGGCCCTGATGCCGGCCTTCATGGCGCGCGGCGTCGCGGCCATCGACGAAGCCGAGCGGTTCATGCAGCAGACCTTCCTCAAGGTGCGCTATGCGCAGGTGCCGGTGGTGGCCGCCATCCGCGGCATGGCCCTGGGCGGCGGCTGCGAACTCGCGGTGCACTGCGCGCGCCGCGTCGCGGCCATGGAAAGCTACGTGGGCCTGGTCGAGGTCGGCGTGGGCCTGGTGCCCGGCGCCGGCGGCCTGACCTACATCGCCCGCCGCGCCGCGGAGAACGCGCGCCTGTCGACGGGCAAGGACCTGCTGCCTTTCCTCACCGAGGGCTTCACTGCCGCGGCCATGGCCAAGGTGGGCACCAGCGCGCTGGAGTCGCGCCAGCTGGGGTACCTGCTGGAGTCCGACGTGATCGTCCCGAACAAGGACGAACTGCTGCATGTGGCGCTGCAGCAGGTGCGCGCCTTGGCCGACGCCGGCTGGCGCCCGCCGCAGCGCCGGCCCTTCCCGGTGGCAGGGCGCGGCGCCAAGGCCACCATCCAGGGCCAGCTGGTGAACATGCGCGACGGCGGCTTCATCAGCGCCCACGACTTCCGCATCGCCAGCCTGATCGCCCATGTGGTCACCGGCGGCGACGTCGACGCCGGCACCCTGGTCACCGAGGAGTACCTGATGGCCCTGGAGCGCCAGGCCTTCTGCCAGCTCGTGACCCACCCCAAGACCCAGGAGCGCATCCTGGCCATGCTGTCCACCGGCAAGCCGCTGCGGAATTGAGGAACGGAGGGACCCGAGATGACCAAGCAACTGCAAGACGCCTACATCGTCGCCGCTACCCGCACGCCGATCGGCCGCTCGCACCGCGGCTACTTCCGCAACACCCGGCCCGACGACCTGCTGGCCACCGTGATCCGCGCCGCGCTGGCGCAGGCCCCGGGGCTGGACCCCGCAGCCATCGAGGACGTGGTGTGCGGCTGCGCCATCCCCGAGGCGCAGCAGGGCCTGAACGTGGCGCGCATCGGCGCGGTGCTCGCCGGCCTGCCCAAGACCGTGGGCGGCATCACCGTCAACCGTTTCTGCGCCTCGGGCCTGTCGGCGATCCAGATCGCCGCGGACCGCATCCGCGTGGGCGAGGCCGACGTGATGCTCGCGGCCGGCACCGAGAGCATGTCCATGGTGCCGATGATGGGCAACTCGCCCTCGCTCTCGCCCGCCATCTTCGCCAACCCCGACGACCTCGAAAGCTACGGCATCGCCTACGGCATGGGCCTGACCGCCGAGAAGGTGGCGCAGCAATGGAAGGTGGGCCGCGAGGCGCAGGACCGCTTCGCCTTCGACTCGCACATGAAGGCCGTCGCCGCCATGAAGGCCGGCGAGTTCGCCGACGAGATCACGCCGGTGGAGGTGCAGGAGCGCGCGGTGGACCTGGCCGCCGGCAGCGTCGCCGTCACCGCCCGCACGGTGAGCCTCGACGAGGGCGCGCGGCCCGACACCACCCTCGAGGGGCTGGCCAGGCTCAAGACCGTGTTCGCTGCGCGCGGGACCGTCACTGCAGGCAACAGCTCGCAGACCTCCGACGGCGCAGGCGCGCTGCTCCTGGCCAGCGAGGCCGCGATCAAGCGCTTCGGCCTGGTGCCGCTGGCGCGCTTCGTGAGCTACGCCAGCCGCGGCGTGCCGCCGCACATCATGGGCATCGGCCCGGTCGAGGCGATCCCGGTGGCGCTGCGCGCCGCCGGCCTGAGGCAGGACGACCTCGGCTGGATCGAGCTGAACGAGGCCTTCGCGGCACAATCGCTGGCGGTCATGAACACGCTGGGCCTGGACCCGGCACGGGTCAACCCGCTGGGCGGCGCGATCGCCCTGGGCCACCCACTGGGCGCCACCGGCGCGATCCGTGCGGCCACGGTGGTCCACGGCCTGCGCCGGCGCAACCTGAAATACGGCATGGTCACGATGTGCGTGGGGATGGGGCAGGGCGCTGCCGGCATCTTCGAGCGCGTGTGACCCTGCCACAGACAACGAAACGACACGACATGAGCGACATCCTCGTCCACGCCGAATCCGGCGTCTTCACCATCACCTTCAACCGCCCGCAGCGCAAGAACTCCATCACCGCCGCGATGTACGCTGCCCTGGCCGACGCGCTGGAGGCCGCGCGCGCTGACGAGGCCGTGCGGGTGGTGGTGTTCCAGGGCAACGAGACGGTCTTCTCCGCGGGCAACGACATCGCCGACTTCCTGGAGACGCCGCCGTCCTCGCACGACGCCCCGGTGTTCCGCTTCCTGCGCGCGCTGGCCGGCTTCCCCAAGCCCGTGGTCGCCGCGGTGTGCGGGCCGGCCGTGGGCATCGGCACCACGATGCTGCTGCACTGCGACCTGGTCTACGCCGGCGACAACGCGATGTTCTCGCTGCCCTTCGTGAACCTGGGCCTGTGCCCCGAGGCCGCCTCCAGCCTGCTGCTGCCCCGCCTGCTCGGGCACCAGCGCGCCGCCGAGGCCCTGATGCTCGGCGAGCCCTTCATGGCCGAGGCGGCCCTGGAGGTGGGCCTGGTCAATCGCGTCGTGCCGCCCTCCGAGGCGGCGGCCCTGGCCCAGGCCCAGGCGCGCAAGCTGGCCGCCAAGCCGCGCACCTCGCTGCAGGAGACCAAGCGCCTCATGAAGCAGGGCCAGGCCGCCCTCGTCGCGCAGCAGATGCAGGAGGAAGGTGCTATCTTTGGCCGCATGCTCACCGAGCCCGCGGCCAAGGAGGCCTTCGGCGCCTTCCTGGACAAGCGCAAGCCCGATTTCTCCCGGGTCTGAAGCGCCCGCCACCGGGCGCGCCGGCGGGCAGGAAAGGCCGGCCATGCCCCACACCCGCTGCTGCCTGTGGTTCGACACCGAGGCCGAGGAGGCCGTGACGCACTATGTCTCGGCCTTCCCCAATTCCCGAGTCACCGCCGTCACCCGCCACGGCGCGGGCGGGCCGCTGCCGCAGGGCGCGGTGCAGACGGTGGATTTCGAGCTGGACGGCCAGCCCTTCGTGGCCCTGAACGGCGGCCCGCCTGCCGGCTTCACGTCAGCCCTGTCCCTCGTGATCGACTGCGATTCGCAGGACGAGGTGGACCACTACTGGGCGCAGCTGTCGGCCGACCCGGCCGCCGAGCGGGGCGGCTGGCTCCGGGACCGCTGGGGCGTGTCCTGGCAGGTCGTGCCCACCGAACTGCGCGAGATGCTGCAGCACCCTGACGCGGCGCGCCGCCAGCGCGTGCTGGCGGCGGTGCAGGCCATGGGAAAGCCCGACATCTCCCGGCTGCAGGAGGCCTTCGACATTCCCTGACCCGGCCCGCCGGCACCGGGACCCGCCAGGAATGGCAAGGGGCGCCGAGCGCCCCTTGCGTGAACCTGCGTCAGTGGGTGACCACCGGCGGCGCCTCGTCGGGCTCGTCGACGTGGTTCATCTCGGCGAGCTTGGCGGCGGCCTCCCGCTTGCCGAGCTTGCGCGCGGCGGCAATGGCCTGCAGCTGGCTGGCCCGGGGACGGGCCTTGCCGTCCTCCCATTTGTAGACGGACTGCGCGGTCACCCCCAGCAGGGCACCCATGGCCGCGGCGGACAGGCCCAGGCGCTGGCGCAGCTTGGCGAAGCCCTTGGCGGAAAACCGCAGCGGGTGGGCCTCGGCCTCGCTCGGGTCGATCTCCACCAGCGCCTTGGGCCGCGGCGCGCGGGGCGCACGCGGGGGCAGGGCCTTGGCCGGTTCATCGCGCAGTCGCTCCAGCAGGCGCTCGAGCATCTCGACGCGGCGCTGGAGGGCGGCGATCTCTCGGTGGTAGCTGGCGGTGGCTTTCTTGAATTGCTGCGCCTCGTCGCGCAGGGCCTTGTGGGCCACCAGGGTGATCTCGCTCTTGAGAGCGTTCGCCAGATTGGTCATGTCAGGGCCTTTCCTTTGTCTGGTATGTAGCCGCTTCGGTCTAGGAGGCAGGTCAACAACAGATTTGTGGAACGTTAAGTCTGACCCAATGATAGACGAGATCACATGATCATGGGGATGGCGTGGGCGAAAAATCGCCCCTTCGATGACAGTTACGAAGTAGTCAAGGCCGGCGCTGCGACGGCCGTGCAGGCCGCTTTCCGGTCAGGCGCCGGGGCTGCCGCCGTCCGGGCGGCGGCGCAGGCCGGAGAGGAGGTTCCAGGCCACCAGGAACATGGCGGCGATCACCGGCCCGATCACGAAGCCGTTGATGCCGAAGACGGCGATGCCGCCCAGGGTGGCCACCAGCACCAGGTAATCCGGCATCCGGGTGTCCTTGCCCACGAGGATCGGCCGCAGGAAGTTGTCGACCAGGCCGATCACGAGCACGCCCCACAGGGTCAGCCCGAGGGCGGACAGGACCTGCCCGTTGAAAACGAACCAGGCCGCGACCGGCCCCCAGACCATCGCCGCGCCCACCGCCGGCAGCAGCGACAGCAGGGCCATCAGCGTCCCCCACAGGAGCGCACCGGGCAGGCCCAGGAAGGCGAAGGCCACGCCGCCGAGCAGGCCCTGGACCAGGGCGATCAGGAGGTTGCCCTTGACCGTGGCCCGCACCACGGTGACGAACTGCGCCATCAGCTGCCGGACATGGTCGTCCTCCAGCGGCGCGGTGCGCACGATCCGCGCGGCCAGCTGGCGGCCGTCCCGCAGCAGGAAGTACAGCACGTACAGCATGACGAACAGGGCCACGACGAAGTCCAGCGTGCCCTGGCCCAGGCCCACCAGGTGGGTGGTGATGAACTGGCCGCTGCCGGCCAGCAGGGTGGACAGCTGCCGCTGCAGCGCCGCGAGGTTGAACAGCCCGAACCGGTCCATGATGGAACGCACCCAGGCGGGCAGGGCATCGAACAGGGCCTGGATCTGGCCCGCGAAGTCGATCTGGCCTGAGCGCACCCGCTGCACCACGTCCGCCGTCTCCTGGACCACCGCGGTGGCCACCATGATCAGGGGCAGGATCACGATCAGCACCACCAGCGTGAGGGTGAGGAACGCCGCCAGGTTGGGGCTGCGCCCGCCCACCTGCTGCTCCACGCGCCGGTGCAGCGGGTCGAAGACGATGGCGATGAACACCGCCCAGAGCACCGCGCCGAACAGGGGCCAGACGATCAGGACGAAGCCCGCCGACAGCGCCATGGCCAGCCAGGCCAGGTTGCGGTGTTCCAGGGACGGCGGGCTGTGGGGGTCGGGGCGGGACATGGCCGGCAGTATCGGGCAACCGGGGCGTCAGGCGGCCGGGGCGGCCGGCAGGGGCCGCGGCTGGCCGCGCTCGTCGATGGCCACGTAGGTCAGCCGCGCCTCGGTCACCTTGACGAAGCGGCCCTGGGCGCCGAAGGCCTCGGCATAGACCTCGACCTTGATCGTGACCGAGGTGCGGCCGGTGCGCACCACCTCGGTGAAGAAGGAGAGGATGTCGCCCACCCGCACCGGGTGCTTGAACAGGAACTCGTTCACCGCCACCGTGGCCATGCGGCCCTGGGTGATGCGCGCGGCGGCCACCGCGCCGGCGATGTCCACCTGCGCCATGACCCAGCCGCCGAAGATGTCGCCGTTGGCGTTGGTGTCGCTGGGCATGGGCGTGACCTTGAGGGCCAGCTCCTGGCCCGTGGGCAGGGGCGCGTAGGGGCGGGCGGTCGGGGGCTCGCCGGGGCGGCCGGCAGGGTCCAGGGGCGGCGCGGACATGGGCACAATCTCCATTCAATTCACCTGAGCAGATTCTCCGCCATGCGCCGCTACGGCGATTCCACCCAAGCCCTTCCCGTCCCCGGCCAGCCGCGCACCCGCAGCGACTGGACGACGCTGCGCCGGCTGGCGCCCTACCTCTGGCAGTACCGCTGGCGCGTGCTGGCGGCCCTGGCCTTCATGGTCGGCGCCAAGCTGGCCAACGTGTCCGTGCCGCTGGTGCTCAAGGACCTGGTGGACACCATGACGCCGAAGCTCGGCCCCGCCGCCGTGATGCTGGCGGTGCCCGCGGGGCTGCTGGTGGGGTACGGGATGCTGCGGCTGTCGACCTCGCTGTTCACCGAGCTGCGCGAGCTGGTTTTCGCCAAGGCCACCCACGGCGCGGCGCGCAGCATCGCGCTGCAGACCTTCGAGCACCTGCACGCGCTGAGCCTGCGCTTCCACCTCGAGCGCCAGACCGGCGGCATGACCCGCGATATCGAGCGCGGCGTGCGCGGCATCGAGTCGCTGATCTCCTACTCCCTCTACAGCGTGGTGCCCACGCTGATCGAGACCGCGCTGGTGCTCACCATCCTGGCGGTGAAGTTCGACCTGTGGTTCGCCGGCATCACGGTGCTGGCGCTCGCGGTCTACATCGTCTTCACCGTGACCATCACCGAGTGGCGCACCAAGTTCCGGCGCGAGGCCAACGAGTTCGACTCCGCGGCCCACACCCGCGCGGTCGACTCCCTCCTGAACTACGAGACGGTCAAGTACTTCAACAACGAGGGCTTCGAGGCCCGCCGCTATGACGAGAGCCTGGAGCGCCTGCGCCGGTCGCGGCTGAAGTCGCAGACCACGCTGTCCATCCTCAACACCGGCCAGCAGCTGATCATCGCGGTGGCCCTGGTGGCGATGCTGTGGCGGGCCACGCAGGGCGTGGTCGAGGGGCGCCTGACGCTGGGCGACCTGGTGATGATCAACGCCTTCATGATCCAGCTGTACATCCCGCTCAACTTCCTGGGCGTGCTGTATCGCGAGATCAAGCAGAGCCTCACGGACCTGGACCGCATGTTCGCGCTGATGGAGCGTGAGCGCGAGGTGGCCGACCGCCCCGGTGCGCCGGCGCTGGCGGGCCTGCACCAGCCCACGGTGCGCTTCGAGCATGTGCGCTTCGGCTACGAGCCGGCACGCGAGATCCTGCACGACGTGAGCTTCGAGATCCCGGCCGGCCGCACGGTGGCGGTGGTCGGGCCCTCCGGCTCGGGCAAGAGCACCCTGGCGCGCCTGCTCTATCGCTTCTACGACGTGCAGGGCGGCTGCATCCGCATCGCCGGCCAGGACATCCGCGAGGTGACCCAGGCCAGCGTGCGCGCCGCCATCGGCATCGTGCCGCAGGACACGGTGCTGTTCAACGACACGGTCGAATACAACATCGCGTACGGCCGCCCCGGCGCCTCGCATGCCGAGGTGGAGGCGGCGGCGAAGGCGGCCCACATCCACGCCTTCATCGCCGCCACGCCCAAGGGGTACCAGACCATGGTGGGCGAGCGCGGGCTCAAGCTCTCGGGCGGCGAGAAGCAGCGCGTGGCTATCGCCCGCACCTTGCTGAAGGACCCGCCGATCCTGATCTTCGACGAGGCCACCTCGGCGCTGGACTCGGCCAACGAGCGCGCCATCCAGGCCGAACTGAAGTCGGCTGCCCGAGGCAAGACGGCGCTGGTGATCGCGCACCGGCTGTCCACGGTGGTCGACGCGCACGAAATCCTGGTGATGGACGCCGGCCGGATCATCGAGCGCGGCACCCACGCGCAGCTGCTGGCGCTGGGCCAGCGCTATGCCGCCATGTGGGCGCTGCAGCAAAGCCAGCGTGAGCAGGGCCAGGAGGCCGAGGCTTAACATCCGGCCATGGAAACCAAGTGGCTCGAGGACTTCGTCAGCCTGGCCGAGACGCGCAGCTTCAGCCGCTCCGCGCAGCTGCGGCACGTGACCCAGCCCGCGTTCTCCCGGCGGATCCAGGCGCTGGAGGCCTGGGCCGGCTGCGACCTGGTGGACCGCAGTTCCTACCCCACGCGGCTGACCCCCGCCGGCCAGACCCTGTACGCGCAGGCGCTGGAGATGCTGCAGACGCTGCAAAGCACCCGCGCCATGCTGCGCGGGCAGTCGGCCGCGGGCAAGGACGTGATCGAGTTCGCCGTGCCCCACACCCTGGCCTTCACCTTCTTCCCGGCCTGGGTCTCCAGCCTGCGTGAGCGCTTCGGCCCCATCAGGAGCCGGCTGATCGCGCTGAACGTGCACGACGCGGTGATGCGCCTGGTCGAGGGCGGCTGCGACCTGCTGATCGCCTACCACCACGAGGCCCAGCCCCTGCCGCTGGACGCCGACCGCTACGAGATGGTCAGCCTCGGCCAGGAGATCCTGGCCCCCTTCTGCAAGCCGGACGATCAGGGCCTGCCGATGTTCCCGCTGCCCGGGCGCGCCGGCCACCCGCTGCCCTACCTGGGCTATGCGCCCGGCGCCTACCTCGGCGGGGTCGCCGACCTGATCCTGAAGAATGCGCCCACCCCCGTCCACCTGGACCGGGTCTACGAGACCGACATGGCCGAGGGCCTGAAGGTGATGGCCCTGGAGGGCCATGGCGTGGCCTTCCTGCCTGCCAGCGCGGTGCGCCGCGAGCTGCGCGAGCGGCGGCTGGTGCATGCCGCGCCGCCGGGCGAGCCGGCGGCGCTGGAGATGGCGATGGACATCCGCGCCTACCGCGAGCGCCCCGCGGCCGGCCGCGAACCGGCCAAGCGCAGCGCGCAGGGCCTGTGGGACTTCCTGGCCGAAGGCGGGGGCGCGGCGGCCCGATAACCTTCCGGCATGGGGGGCAGCCGAAGCGGCATTGGCCAGCCGGTCCGGGCGGGCCTACAGTTGCCTCACCGGCCAGCACGGAGGTGGCCCGCCATGACCCAGAACCCGCCCGCAGGCTTTCGCATCGAGCACGACTTCCTGGGCGACAAGCCCATCCCCTCCAGTGCCTACTGGGGCGTGCACACCGCCCGCGCAGTGGAGAACTTCCCGATCTCCGGCACCACCGTTTCGGCCATGCCGGACCTCATACGCGCCTTCGGCCACGTGAAGAAGGCGGCGGCGCGCGCCAACCTGCAGCTGCGGGTGCTGGACGAGGCGCGGTGCTGGGCCATCCTGCACGCCTGCGACCGCCTCATCGCCGGCGAATTCCACGACCAGTTCGTGGTCGACGTGATCCAGGGCGGCGCCGGCACCTCCACCAACATGAACGCCAACGAGGTCATCGCCAACCTCGCGCTGGAGAAGATGGGGTTCGAGAAGGGGCGCTACGACGTGCTGCACCCCAACGACCACGTCAACGCCTCCCAGAGCACCAACGACGTCTACCCCACCGCGGTGCGGCTGGCGCTGTGGGCCGGCATCGACCGGCTCCTGGTGTCGATGGCCGACCTGCGCCAGGCCTTCGAGGCCAAGGCGGAGGAATTCAAGGACATCCTCAAGATCGGCCGCACCCAGCTGCAGGACGCGGTGCCGATGACGCTGGGCCAGGAGTTCTCCACCTATGCGGTCATGCTCGAGGAGGACGAGGACCGCCTGCGCGAGGCGCGCGCCCTGATCCAGGAGATCAACCTGGGCGCCACCGCCATCGGCACCGGCATCAACGCGCCCCACGGCTATGCCGACCTGGCCTGCAGCCTGCTCGCCGAGGTCAGCGGCATCCCGGTGGTGAAGTCGAAGAACCTGGTCGAGGCCACGCAGGACACCGGGGCGTTCGTGCAGCTGTCCGGTGTGCTCAAGCGGGTGGCCACCAAGCTGTCCAAGACCTGCAACGACCTGCGCCTGCTGTCCAGCGGGCCGCAGGCCGGCTTCGGGGACATCCGCCTGCCGCCCCGGCAGGCCGGCTCGTCGATCATGCCGGGCAAGGTCAACCCGGTGATCCCGGAGGTCATGAACCAGGTGGCCTTCGAGGTGATCGGCAATGACATGACCGTCACCATGGCCTCCGAGGCCGGCCAGCTGCAGCTCAATGCCTTCGAGCCGATCATGGGCTGGAGCCTGTTCAAGAGCATCGAGCACCTGGCCAATGCCTGCCGCACGCTGCGCGAGCACTGCGTGGTGGGCATCGAGCCGAACCTGCCGCTGCTGGAGCGGCGGGTGCGTGACTCGGTGACGCTGGTGACGGCCCTGAACCCCATCATCGGCTACGAAAAGGCGGCCCTGATCGCCAAGACCGCCATCGCCACCGGCCGGCCGATCGACGAGATCGCCGAGGCGCTGGGCATCCTCACCCGTGCCCAGGTCGAGGCCCTGCTGGTGCCCGAGAAGCTCACCCAGCCCTTGCGGGACGAGGGGTGATCGGGCCAGGGTGAACCAGGGGGATCGAGGCACGACTCCTGCTATAAGCTTGCGGTTCTTTCCCGATTCCGCCGGTTGCCGCGGATATCGAACGTTCCTACTAGGAGAAGATGATGAAGAAGCAGATCCTCGCCCTCGCAGTGGCCACCCTCGCCACCGGCGCGGCCTTCGCCCAGGCCAACGACACCCTGGCCAAGGTCAAGGCCTCGGGCGTCATCACCATGGGCGTGCGCGATTCCTCCGGCGCGCTGTCGTTCACCCTCGGTGACGGCAAGTACGCGGGCTACCACGTGGAGATCTGCCAGCGCATCATCGGCAACGTGGAAAAGGCCGTGGGCCGCAAGCTGGACGTGAAGTACCAGCCGGTCACCTCGCAGAACCGCATCCCCCTGGTGCAGAACGGCACCGTCGACATCGAGTGCGGCTCCACCACCAACAACGCCACCCGCCAGAAGGACGTGGCCTTCGCCCTGACCACCTACGTCGAGGAAGTGCGCATCGCGGTCAAGGCCGCCTCCGGCATCACCTCGATCGCGCAGCTCAAGGACAAGAACGTCGCCACCACCACCGGCACCACCTCCGTGCAGCTGCTTCGCAAGCACGAGCGCGCCAACAACGTCGACTTCAAGGAGGTCTTCGGCAAGGACCATGCCGACAGCTTCCTGCTGCTGGAGTCCGGCCGCGCCGATGCCTTCGTGATGGACGGCCAGATCCTGGCCGGCAACATCGCCACCGCCAAGAACCCGGGCGAGTTCCGCATCGTCGGCGAGGTCCTGAGCGTCGAGCCCATCGCGATCATGCTTCGCAAGGACGACCCGGCCTTCAAGAAGGTGGCCGACGACACCATCCGCGACCTGGCCCGCACCGGCGAGATCGCGAAGATCTACGACAAGTGGTTCATGCAGCCGATCCCCCCGAAGAACACCCGCGTGGGCCTGCCGGCCAGCGAGGCCACCAAGTCGGCCTGGGCTGCCCCCAACGACAAGCCCGTCGAGGACTACGCCAAGAAGTGATCCTGGCCTGACCCGCGAGCCGAGGCCCCGCCCGCCACTTGCGCCGGCGGGGCTTTTTGTTTCCACTCCATACACGACGGACGCCCCGACGGAGGCCAGAGCACATGACATGGGATTGGCAGGTATTCCTCAATGACGACGGCAGCGGCCGCACCTACCTCGAGTGGATGTTCGAGGCCTGGCGCTGGACCCTCGCGGTCGCCGGCTGCGCCTGGGTGGTGGCCGTGGTCACCGGCGCGGTGATCGGCACGCTGCGCACGCTGCCGAACAGCCCCTGGCTGGTGCGCCTGGCCAATGCCTGGGTCGAGTTGTTCCGCAACATCCCGATCCTGGTGCAGCTGTTCATCTGGTACTTCGTGCTGCCCAAGGCCTTCCCGGCGTTCCAGCAGGTGCCGGGCTTCCTGCTGGTGGTCTTCGCCCTGGGCTTCTTCACCTCGGCGCGCATCGCCGAGCAGGTGAGGGCGGGCATCCAGGCCCTGCCGCGCGGCCAGCGCTATGCCGGCATGGCCATGGGCTTCACCACCTGGCAGACCTACCGCTACGTGCTGCTGCCGATGGCGTTCCGCATCATCCTGCCGCCGCTGACCAGCGAGTCCATGAACCTGCTGAAGAACTCCTCGGTGGCCTTCGCGGTGTCCATCGCCGAGCTCACCATGTTCGCCATGCAGGCGCAGGAGGAGACCTCGCGCGGCATCGAGATCTACCTGGCGGTGACCGGCCTGTACGCGCTGTCGGCCTTCGCTGTGAACCGGGTCTTCGCCTTCGTCGAGAAGCGGCTGGCCATCCCCGGCTTCATCGTCGCCGGCGGCACCGGGGGAGGGCACTGACATGAGTCCCCACGCTCGCCACTTCGTGTGTTTCGCTGCCCCCCGGGGGGGCGCAGGCCTGCCTTGGGGCGGCCCTACGGAGGCCTGACATGGGCAACCTCGACCTGAGCTTCGTGAGCTGGGAGGTCATCTCCAAGTTCGTCGTCAACGGCTTCATCTTCAGCGTGCAGCTGACGGTGATCGCCACGCTGGGTGGCATCTTCTTCGGCACGCTGCTGGCGCTGATGCGGCTGTCCGGCCGCAAGGCGCTGGAGATCCCGGCCACCATCTACGTCAACGGCATGCGCTCCATCCCGCTGGTGATGGTGATCCTGTGGTTCTTCCTGCTGGTGCCCCTGATCATCGGCCGCCCGGTGGGCGCCGAGGCCTCGGCCATCATCACCTTCATCGCCTTCGAGGCGGCCTACTTCAGCGAGATCATGCGCGCGGGCATCCAGTCGATCCCGCGCGGCCAGGTGTTCGCCGGGCAGGCCCTGGGCATGACGTACGCGCAGAACATGCGTCTGGTGGTGCTCCCCCAGGCCTTCCGCAACATGCTGCCGGTGCTGCTCACGCAGACCATCATCCTGTTCCAGGACACCTCGCTGGTCTACGCCATCGGCGCCTACGACCTGCTCAAGGGCTTCGTCACCGCCGCCAAGATCTACGGGCGGCCCGAGGAGGCCTACCTGCTGGCGGCACTGGTCTACTTCGCCGTCTGCTTTGGCCTGTCGACCCTGGTGCGCCGCCTGCAAAAGCGCATCGCCATCATCCGCTGAGACCGGAGCTTCGCAAACATGATCGAGATCAAGAACGTTTCCAAGTGGTACGGCCCGGTGCAGGTGCTCAATGAGTGTTCGGTGAGCATCGCCAAGGGCGACGTGGTGGTGGTGTGCGGGCCCTCGGGCTCGGGCAAGTCCACCCTGATCAAGACCGTCAATGCGCTGGAGCCGATCCAGAAGGGCACCATCACGGTGGACGGCGTGCAGGTCAACGACCCCAAGACCGACCTGCCGAAGCTGCGCAGCCGCGTGGGCATGGTGTTCCAGCACTTCGAGCTGTTCCCGCACCTGTCGGTGACCGAGAACCTCACCCTGGCCCAGGTCAAGGTGCTGGGGCGCAGCCAGGACGAGGCCAAGGCACGCGGGCTGAAGATGCTCGATCGCGTGGGCCTGATGGCGCACAAGGACAAGTTCCCCGGGCAGCTCTCGGGCGGCCAGCAGCAGCGCGTGGCGATCGCACGCGCGCTGTCGATGGACCCGGTGGTGATGCTGTTCGACGAGCCCACCTCCGCGCTCGACCCGGAGATGGTGGGCGAGGTGCTGGACGTGATGGTGGGCCTGGCCAAGGAAGGCATGACCATGATGGTGGTCACGCACGAGATGGGGTTCGCGCGCAAGGTGGCCAACCGCGTGATCTTCATCGACGTGGGCGGCCGCATCCTCGAGGACTGCACGAAGGACGAGTTCTTCGGCAACCCCGAGGCGCGCCAGCCGCGCACCAAGGAATTCCTGGCGAAGATCCTGGCGCACTGAGGCCGCCGCCGGCCGCGGTCAGCGTCGCGGCCTCACGCGGCCAGCGTGGCCAGCGTGGCCAGCGCCGCCTCGGCGCTGGCGAAGCGGGGCCGCTTCGTCAGCGCGGGTGCCGCCAGGTGCAGCCCCCGCAGCGGCCGGCCGGCGCGGTCCACCCCGCACAGCAGGGTCTCGATGCCCTGGACGGCGATGCGCTCCATCGCGTGGTCGAGGGCATGGAGGGCGGTGAGGTCCAGGTAGTGCGTGCGCGAGAGGTCCATCACCACGTGCGTGGTGCCCGCGGGCAGCCGCGCCAGGGCCTGCGTCAGGCCGCTGACGTTGCCGAAGAACACCGCCTCCCCCACCCGCAGCACCTGCACCTTCGCGCGGCCCAGCCCGGTCATCACCGCCTCGCAGGCCGCGAAGCGGTCGCGCCAGCGCCGGCCCGCCGGCGTGCCGGCCGGGTGCCGGCGCGGCAGGTTCCACAGGAACAGCAGCACCTCCAGGGCCAGGCCCAGGCCGATGCCCAGCACCACATGGCCTGAGACGGTGAGCCCCGCGACGGCGGCGATGACGCCCAGGTTGGCTGCCGCCTGCCAGCGCGCCGGCCCGCGCCACGCCCGTCCCGCCAGCGCGGCGATGCGGCTGTCGATGGTCCGCGCGCCGCTGACCACCAGCACGCCCGCGAAGGCCGCCAGCGGCAGCTGCCCGATCGAGCCGGTGGCCGCCACCGCCGCGACGAGCAGGAAGCCGCAGGCGAGCACCGCCAGGCGCGGATAGGGCGCGAAGCGCACCGCCAGCAGCGACAGCGGCGCGTTGGTGCACACCGGCAGGGCGCCCAGGCCGCCGCACAGCACATTGGCCACGCCCTGCGCCTGCAGCACCCGGTACAGGTCGGTGCGGGTGGCGAGCACGGTGCCCAGCGAGGCGGCGGTCACCGCGCCGTTCATCGCTGCCTGGAAGGCCAGCACCAGCGCGAAGGGCAGCACCTCCAGCAGCGCCGGGCCGAGCCACTCGGGGGACGACAGGTAGGCCGGCAGCACCGCCGAGCTCCAGGCCAGGCCGGCGGCCAGGTCCACGCTGCCCAGGGTCGGCCCCACCCAGGGCAGCGGACCGGGCAGCCCGTCCAGCGCGTGGTGCAGCGCGGTGCCGGCCGCCAGCGCCGCCAGCGGCCCGTAGGCGCCATGGCGGTGGCGCGGCGCGCGCCAGGTGATGAGGGCCGCCACCCCGCCCACCAGCAGCGCGCCCGGGCGGATCGACCCGGCCGCCGCCGCCAGCGCCGCCCCGTCCTGCAGCAGCCCGGGCCGCCCGCCCAGGAGCGAGGGCACCTGCGTGTCGATCACGAGCAGGCCGATGCCGCTGATGAAGCCGATGCTCACCGGCAGCGGCAGGTAGTGGACCGCGTCGCAGGCCCGCAGCGTGCCGGCCAGGATCAGCAGCATCCCGCAGACCACCACGCACAGCGACAGCAGGGCCCAGACCTCCGGCGCCGGCCGGCCGGCGAGGGTCGCAGCCAGCCCAGCGTAGATCACCGCGATCGAGGAGGAGGGGGCGGTGACCTGGGCCCGCGGCGCGGCCAGCAGCGTCACCAGCAGACCGCCGGCCAGCGCCGAGACGATCGCGGCGGCCACGCCCACCGGGGTGAGCGCCGGCCCGAGCGGACCGGCCGCGAGCGCCCCCACGCCCAGCATCCAGCACAGGGTGATCAGCGCCATCGTGCCGGCGCCGACCACGGCCTTGTGCACATCGACCTGCATGCCCACCTCCTCGGACGGGCGGGTCTGCGGAATGCCGCGGCGTGCGCCAGCTACCCCCGTCAAATTGATGAGCTTATGGGGCGGCGGAGGGGGCGGATGTAGGACGGCTCCGACTGAAGGCGACCCTGCCCGGCGGGGCCTCGCCGTCGTGCCGCGCCATGAAAAAAAGCCCCGCGATGCGGGGCTTTCCAGGGATGCGGCGCGATCAGCGCTTGCGGGCGGCGATGGCCTTCTCGGCGGCGTTCACCAGGTCGGCGCCGATCTGCGGCTTCCACTTGTCGTACACGCCGCGGGTGGCCTTGACGAAGGCCTCGCGCTCGGCGGCGGACAGCTCGGTCACGGTCACGCCGGAGGCGGCCACGTCCTTCAGCAGCGGCTTGCCGGCTTCCACCAGGCCCTTGCGGGCCAGGGCGATCTGCTCCTTGGCGGCGTCCAGGGCGGCCTGGCGCACGATGGCCTGGTCGGCCGGGGTCCAGGAGTTCCAGACGTCCTTGTTCACCACGAACACCAGCGGGTCGGCCATGTAGCCCCACATCGTCAGGTGCTTCTGGCCCACGGTGGGCAGCTTGGCGGCGATGAAGATGGACAGCGGGTTCTCCTGGCCGTCCACCGCCTTGCTCGCCAGCGCGGGCTGGGCGTCGGCCCAGCTCATTTGCGTGGGGTTGGCGCCCAGGGCGGTGAAGGTGTCGATGAACAGGGGCGAGCCGACCACGCGGATCTTCATGCCCTTCAGGTCCTCGGGCTTGCGGATGTCCATCTTGGAGTTGGAGATCTCGCGGTAGCCGTTCTCGCCCCAGGCCAGGGGCAGCACGCCGGCGCTGTCGATGGCCTTGAAGATCTGCGCGCCCACCTCGCCCTGGGTCAGGGCGTCGACGGCGGCGTAGTCAGGCATCAGGAAGGGCAGCGAGAACAGGTTCAGCGCCTTGACCTGGGGCGACCAGTTGATGGTCGAGCCCACGGCCAGGTCGATCACGCCCTGGCGGATGGCGGTGAACTCGCGGGTCTGGTCGCCCTGGACCAGGGAGGTGCCCGGGTACAGCTTGATGTTGATGCGGCCCTGGGTGCGCTCGCGCACCTTGTCGGCCCAGATCTCGGCGCCCTTGCCCCAGGGGAAGGCGGTGCTGACCACGATGGACAGCTTGTACTCGGGCTTGTAGGTCTGGGCCGGGGCGACGGCGCTGGCCGCGAGGGCCACGGCCGCCAGGGCAGCTTTCAGGAAGGAACGGGTCTTCATGGGTTTCGGTCTCCTTGGGTCAAGAAAGGGTCACGGGACTCAGTAGCCGAGGGCGCGGGGCAGCCACAGGGCCAGCGGCGGCCAGGCGATCACGGCCACCATCACGAGGAACATCGAGAACAGCATCCAGCCGACCCAGGGCACGGTCTGCTCCATGCGCACGCGGGCGATGCGGCAGGAGACCATCAGGTTCACCGCCAGCGGCGGGGTGAACTGGCCCAGGGCCACCTTGAGGGTCAGGATCACGCCGAACCACACCGGGTCCCACTGGTAGTGGTTCACGATCGGCATCAGCAGCGGCACGAAGATCAGGAAGATGGACACGCCGTCGAGGAACATGCCCACGGTGATCAGCATCAGGATCAACAGCGCCATCACGCCCCACTCGCCGAGGCCCGAGTTGACGATGGCCTTGGTGATGGGGTCGATCACGCCCAGCGTCGACAGCGAGTAGGCGAAGATGCCTGCCAGCGAGACCACGATCAGGATCACCGCCGACAGCTCGCCCGACTCGCGCAGGATGGTGAACAGGTCGCGTACCTTGATCGTGCGGTGGATCACCATGCCCACGAACAGGCCGTAGAACACCGCCACCACGGCGGCCTCGGTGGGCGTGAACCAGCCGGCGCGCATGCCGCCGAGGATCAGGACCGGCGCGGCCAGGCCCCAGATCGCCTCGACGAAGCTTTTCAGCAGCGGCGGGCGGGGCAGCGAGGCCTCCAGCGCGCCCATCCTGTGGCGGCGGGCCATCCAGACGGCGGGGATGATCAGCGCCAGGCCGGCCAGCACGCCCGGCACCATGCCGGCGGCGAACAGCGCCGGCACCGAGGCGCCGGGCACCAGCACCGAGTAGACGATGAAGGCCACCGAGGGCGGGATCAGGATGTCGGTGGCGGCGGCGGCGCCGACCACGCTGGCCGAGAACGGCGCCGGGTAGCCGGCGCGGCTCATGGCGGCGATCATCACCCCGCCGACGGCGGCGGCGTTGGCCGGGCCCGAGCCGGAGATGCCGCCCAGGAACATGGCCACGACGATGGCCACCAGGGGCAGCATGCCGGGGCCGCGGCCCACCAGCGCGATGGCGAAGTTCACCAGGCGCAGGGCCACGCCGGAGCGGTCGAAGATGGAGCCGACCAGCACGAACATCGGGATCGCCAGCAGCGGGTACTTGCCCAGGCCGGCGTAGAAGTTCTGCGGCACGGCCAGCAGGCCGAACCACTGCGTGCCGGCGTTGGCCAGGCCGATGGCGGCGGCGCCGGCAATGCCCAGGGCCACGCCGATCGGCACGCCCGCCAGCATCATCGCGATGAACAGGACGAACAGGAGGGTCGCGATCATCGGGCGTCCTCCCCGGCCTCCGCGGCCCGGCGGCCGCGGCGCACGAACAGGCCGATGGCCCGGCCCATGATGGCGAAGGACACCAGCGGCAGCCACACCGAGTACCACCACTGCGGCACGCCGATGCCCGGCGAGGTCTCCTCGAAACGGAAATCGTCCCAGACCACGCGCACGCTGAGGACGCCGATCAGGCCGAACAGCAGCGCCACCATCGCCGCCGAGAAGCGCACCAGCCGGCGCTTGCGCTCGGCGCTGCCGCCCTCGGTGAAGTACTCGATGCGGATGTGCTGGTCGCGCGCGAAGGCGGCCGAGCCGGCCACCAGGGCCAGCAGGATCATCAGGAAGACCGAGATCTCCTCGGTCCAGGCGAAGGAGGCGCTGGTGAAGTAGCGCACCAGCACGTTGGCGAAGGTGATCAGGGCCAGGGCGGCCATGATGATCACGGTCAGCCAGTCTTCGATCGCCAGGGGCACTCGGGCGGGCTCGTCGGGGAATTCGACGACGGGTTCGGCAGCGTCGCCGGGTCTTTCTTCTTCGGGGCGGGACATCGGGGCGTGTGGGGCTGGGGGCCGGCCGGCGCTGGCGCCGGGCAAGCTGATGAGTATACGAACCGGGTCTGGCCCGGACGGCGGCCGCTCGGCCGTGGCCTGCCGCTGCGCCTGGCCGCACCGCCGCCGCCCGTTCCCCGCCCGTTCCCCGCCCGTTCCCCGCCCGCCACGCCCGCCACGCCCGCCACGCCCGCCACGCCCGCCACGCCCGCCACGCCGGTCGATGTCCTGTCCGGGCGCCCTCGCGCCGCGTCAGGTGGCCGCGTAGACCGCGTCGAGCAGGGGCCGGGGGGCGCCGAAGGCCGAGGCGGTACGCTTTTCCTCGGCGCGGGCGGCGTGGCGGCGCCAGGCGTGGCCGTCGCGCAGCCGCTCCCACAGGTAGCGGTGCCAGCGGCGAGCCTGCTGGGCCTGGCGCAGCGCGTCGCTCGGGGCCCAGGGCGCCTCGGGCGCCGGCGCCGGGGACCGGCGCAGCACCACCCGCAGGTTGCCCCGGCTGGCGAAGTTGTCGGCCTCCACCTCGAAGCCCGCGGCGTGCGCCACGGCGCGCAGCGAGTGCGGGCTGAAGTACAGCGTGTGGGCCCGGAAGAACGTGTTGCGCGGCGCGCTGGTCCCGGCCGCGTCCGGCACCTCGATGAACAGCCGCCCCTGCGGGGCCAGCAGCCGGGCGATCGCCCGCAGCGTACCCAGCGGGTCCGTGAGGTGCTCCAGCACGTGGAACATGCTCACCAGCTCGAAGCCCCCGTCGGGCAGGTCCGGCAGGTGCTGCTGCAGGGTGCCGGCGGCCACGTCCAGGCCCAGCGCGTCCCGGGCAAAGCGCGAATAGCCGGCGTGCGGCTCGATGCCGCGCGCCGCCACCCCCCGCCGGCCGAGCAGGTAGACGAACTCGCCGCTGGACGCGCCGATGTCCAGCGCCCGCGCCGGCGGGGTGAAGCCGGGTCGGGCCGCCAGCCAGTCCCAGCGCGCCCGCGCGATCCGGGCCGCCCGCAGCACGTGGCGCAGGTGGGGTACCTCGGCGGCCTTGTAGTCCTGCCGGTACTGGTGCGTGTACCAGGCTTCCAGCGTCTCAGCGGTCGGCATCGGGTGCACATGGCCGAGGCCGCAGCCGCCGCACTCGACCACGGTCAGCGGTTCCCCGGTCTTGCCGTCGCGGTCGCTGAGCACATGACCCCGGTCGGCCCCGCAGGCCGGGCAGGAAGTGCGGACGAGGGTTTCCGTCATGCTTACAATTTGTAAGGAATTGAGGCCGCGCAGGATAGCGCGGCCGTATGACGCCCTGAGGCGTCGCCGGGAATGCCCATGGCCGGTCGGCGACAATCCCCGGGTTTTCCCCTGACCCACCGGACCCGGCATGACCCAGCAGCTCACCATCACCCGCCCCGACGACTGGCACCTGCACCTGCGCGACGGCGACGCCCTTGCCACCACCGTGCCCCACACCGCGGCGCAGTTTGCCCGCGGCATCGTCATGCCCAACCTCAAGCCGCCGGTGACCACCGCGGCCCAGGCCGTGGCCTACCGTGAGCGCATCCAGGCCCAGGTGCCGGCCGGCGTGGCCTTCGAGCCGCTGATGACGCTGTACCTGACCGACAACCTGCCGCCCGATGAGATCCGGCGCGCCAAGGACGCCGGCGTGGTCGCCCTCAAGCTCTACCCGGCCGGCGCCACCACCAACAGCGACGCCGGCGTGACCGACCTGCGCAAGACCTACGCCACGCTGGAAGCGATGCAGCGCGAAGGCGTGCTGCTGCTGGTGCATGGCGAGGTGACCTCGAGCGACATCGACCTGTTCGACCGCGAGGCGGTGTTCATCGAGCAGCAGCTGATTCCCCTGCGCAAGGACTTCCCGGGCCTGAAGATCGTGATGGAGCACATCACCACCCGCGAGGCCGCGCAGTACGTGGCCGAGGCGGGCCCCCTCACCGGCGCCACCATCACCGCGCACCACCTGCTGTACAACCGCAACGCCATCTTCACCGGCGGCATCCGCCCGCACTACTACTGCCTGCCGGTCCTCAAGCGCGAGGTGCACCGCCAGGCCCTGGTGGCCGCGGCCACCTCGGGCGATGCGCGCTTCTTCCTGGGCACCGACAGCGCCCCGCACCCGGCGCACCTGAAGGAGCACGCCTCCGGCTGCGCCGGCTGCTACACCGCGCCGGCGGCGATGGAGATGTACGCCGAGGCCTTCGACGCCGTCGGCAAGCTGGACAAGCTCGAGGGCTTCGCCAGCTTCTTCGGCGCCGACTTCTACGGCCTGCCGCGCAACACCGGCACGCTGACGCTGCGCCGCGAGGCCTGGCAGCTGCCCGAGGCCTATCCCTTCGGCCAGGCCGAGATCAAGCCGCTGCGCGGCGGCGAGTCGCTGCCCTGGAAGGTCGTCGCCTGAGCCCGCACGAGGCGGCTGGCGCGGCCGGTGCAGCCGGCCTCCCCGGGGGGCGGGTGGAGGGCCTGGACGTGGATTGGTCCGCGCCCTGGTACCTGCCGTGGCGCGAGGCGGGGGAGGGCCCGGCCCGCGCCGTCGCCGCCGGCCGGCCCGTGCACGCGGCGCTCGATGCCTGGCCCGGCGCGCCGGTGCGCTTCGTGCCGCAGGACGCCCTGCCCGAGGGCCGGGCCTACGAGGACTTCATCTTCTCCAGCGGCCAGTGCCCCACGCGCGACAACGCGCACGACTTCTTCAACGGCCTGTGCTGGCATGCCTTCCCGCGCACCAAGCGCCGGCTGAACCAGCTGCAGGCCGCCGAGATCGCCGCGCGCGGCGTCGGCGCACAGCGCGGACCGGTGCGCGACGCGATCACCGTCTTCGACGAGAACGGCGCCCTGCTCCAGGCGCCGCCGGTGCTGTGGGAGGCGCTTCTGGCGCGCCAGTGGCGGCGGCTGTTCGTGGAGCTGCGCCCGCTGTGGGCGCAGGCGCGGCTGGTGGTGTTCGGCCACGCGCTGCTGGAGAAGCTGGCCGCGCCGCGCAAGGACATGACGGCCCATGTCTGGCGCGCCGACGCCCCGCTGGCCCGCCTGGCCGACGCCGACGCCTGGCTGGCCGGCGAGCTCTCGGCGCCGGCGCTGGCGGCCAAGCCCTTCACGCCGCTGCCGGTGCTCGGCGTTCCGGGCTGGTGGCCCGGGAATGCCGACGCGGCCTTCTACGACGACGCGCAGGTCTTCCGGCCGCCCCGCGCGCCGGCGGCAAGACCGTAGACTGCGTCCGTGAATCGGCGGCCCCCTCTTGCAAAGCCCGGCCGGGCCCTTATCTTCGCGCCGGGTGATCCTTCGCCCCCCTGACTTCCACTCTCCGGAGCCTGAATGAAACGCATCTTCCTGTTCGTCGCCACCAACCTCGCTGTCGTGGTGGTGCTGGGCATCGTCGCCAGCCTGCTGGGCGTCAACAAGTACCTCACGGCCAACGGCCTGAACCTCGGTGCGCTGCTGGGGTACGCGCTGGTCATGGGCTTCGGCGGCGCGATCATCTCGCTGCTGATGTCCAAGACCATCGCCAAGTGGTCCTCGGGCGTGCACCTGATCACCGGCCAGGAAGGCCCTGACGAGCGCTGGATCGTCGAGACCGTGCGCGGCTTCGCCGACAAGGCCGGCATCGGCATGCCCGAGGTCGGCATCTTCGAGGGCGAGCCCAACGCCTTCGCCACCGGCGCCTTCAAGAACAGCGCCCTGGTGGCCGTGTCCACCGGCCTGCTGCAAGGCATGACCCGCGAGGAGGTCGAGGCGGTGATCGGCCACGAGGTGGCCCACATCGCCAACGGCGACATGGTCACCATGACCCTGATCCAGGGCGTGATGAACACCTTCGTCGTGTTCCTCTCGCGCGTGATCGGCTACGCGGTGGACAGCTTCCTGCGCCGCGGCGACGACCGCTCCAGCGGCCCGGGCGTGGGCTACATGGTCACCACCATCGTGCTGGACATCGTGCTGGGCTTCCTGGCCGCCATCATCGTGGCCTGGTTCTCGCGCCAGCGCGAGTTCCGCGCCGACGCCGGCGCCGCCCAGCTGATGGGCCGCAAGCAGCCCATGATCAACGCCCTGGCCCGCCTGGGCGGCATGGTCCCCGGCCAGCTGCCGCAGGGCCTGCAGGCCTTCGGCATCACCTCGGGCGTGGGCAAGCTGTTCTCCACCCACCCGCCGATCGAGGAACGCATCGCGGCGCTGCAAGGCGCCTGAGCGGGCCGCCGGCCCGTCCCGCGAACCAGGCCGCCTCCGGGCGGCCTGTTCGTTTGGGGCCCCCCGCGCCGGCCGGGGCACTATGCTCGAGCGGTTCAACCCGACCCGCGCGATGGAGCATTCGACCCCCCTTCCTTTCCTCAGCGAGACCCTGCTGTTCCTCGTGCTCGCAGGGCTGCTGATTCCCTTGCTCCAGCGCTTTCGCATCAACCAGGTGCTGGGGTTCCTCACCGCGGGGCTGCTGCTGGGGCCGCACGCGCTGGGCGCGCTGGTGCCGCAGGCGCCCTGGCTGAAGCACCTGACCTTCACCGAGGTCGGCGGGGTCCAGGCCCTGGGCGAGCTGGGGGTGGTGTTCCTGATGTTCCTGATCGGCCTGGAGCTCTCGCCCGAGCGGCTGTGGGCGATGCGCCGCTGGGTCCTCCTGGGCGGGGGCGTGCAGGTGGGCGCCACCGCCGTGGTCCTGGGCCTGCTGGCATGGGCCTTCGGCAACACCGTGCCGGCCGCCATCGTGCTGGGCCTGGTGCTGTCGCTGTCGTCCACCGCGGTGGTGATGCAGCTGCTGTCGGAGCGGCGCGCGCTGGCCACGCCGGTGGGCCAGGCCGGCTTCGCCATCCTCATGCTCCAGGACTTCGCCGTCGTGCCGGTCCTGATCCTCGTCGACCTCCTGGGCCAGCCGACCTCCTCCGGCTTCGCCCTCGTGCTGGGGACGGCCGCCCTGAAGTCGGGCATCGCCATCCTGCTGATCTTCCTGCTCGGGCGGCGGGTGCTGGTGCCGGTGTTCCGCTACTTCGCCGACCGCCGCCAGCCCGAGGTCTTCATGGCCTTGACCCTGCTCGTGGCCCTGGGCACGGCGGGCGCGACCGGGGCCGCCGGCCTGTCGCCGGCGCTGGGTGCTTTCCTCGCCGGCCTGCTGCTGGCGGAGACCGAGTACCGGCACGAGGTCGAGGTGACGATCGAGCCGTTCAAGGGCCTGCTCATGGGCTTGTTCTTCATGTCGGTGGGCATGGGCATCGACCTGGCCGAGGTGGGGCGGCACCCGGGGTGGATCCTGGCGTCGGTGCTCGGCCTGATGGCGATCAAGGCGGTGGTGGCGGCCGGGGTCCTGCGGGCCGGCGGGCTGTCGTCCGGCCGCGCGGTCGAGGGCGGCCTGCTCCTGAGCCAGGGCGGCGAGTTCGCCTTCGTGGTGATCGGCGCGGCGCTGGGCACAGGCCTGCTGGAGCGGCCGGTCGGCCAGTTCATGCTGCTGGTGGTGGGCTTCAGCCTGATGCTCACGCCGGCCGCCAGCCGCCTGGGCCGGTGGTGGGGGCGGCGGCTGGATGCCCGGGCGCCGGCACCGCAGGACGCCGG
Source organism: Ramlibacter sp. GCM10027632 (assembly GCF_042675325.1). NCBI lineage: Bacteria > Pseudomonadati > Pseudomonadota > Betaproteobacteria > Burkholderiales > Comamonadaceae > Ramlibacter > Ramlibacter sp. GCM10027632. Next base: position 91,358 of record NZ_JBHTGW010000002.1, read on the forward strand.
GGCCGGGGAGGCCGACCTGCCGGAGACGCTGGCGGGCCATGTGGTGATCGCCGGGTTCGGCCGCGTCGGGCAGCTGCTGGCGGACGTGCTGGAATCGCAGGGCGTGGCCTATGTGGCCGTGGAGCAGGACGCGCGCGCCGCCGCCCGCCTGCACCGGGAGGGGCGGCCGGTGTACTACGGCAACGCGTCGCGGCCGGAGATGCTGGTCAAGTTGCACACCCGCGACGCGGCGGCCCTGCTGGTCACCATGGACCAGCCCGCCGCCGCGATGCATGCGTTGCGTTGCGCCCGCGCTGCCTGCCCGGACCTGCCGATCTACGTGCGCTCGCGCGACGAGCGCCACGCCCGCGAGCTGCGCGAGGCCGGCGCCACCGGCGTGGTGCCGGAGACGCTGGAGGCGGGGCTGCAGCTGTCGGCGATGGCGCTGCAGGCCGCCCGGGTGCCGTCGGCCCGGGTCGCGGAGGCGCTGGTGCGGGAGCGGGAGGCGCGGACCTAGCGCGGGCCTGGGGCGGACCTAGCGCGGGATGGCGAGCGCCACCGCCTCGCCGACCTTGATGCCGTCGACACCGGCCGAGAGGATGCCGCCGGCATAGCCCGCGCCTTCGCCGGCGGGGTACAGGCCCTTGACGTTCAGGCTCTGGAAGTCCTCGCCGCGCGTGATACGCAGGGGCGAGGAGGTGCGTGTCTCCACCCCGGTCAGCACCGCGTCATGCCGGTCGAAGCCCTTGATCTTGCGGCCGAAGGCCGGGAAGGCCTCGCGCATCGCCTCGATGGCATAGGGCGGCAGCGAGGGATGCAGGTCACCCAGCTTCACGCCCGGCTTGTACGAGGGGACCACCTCGCCCAGCGCGGTGGAGGGGCGGCCGGCGATGAAGTCGCCCACCAGCTGGCCCGGCGCCTCGTAGTTGCCGCCGCCCAGAACGAAGGCGCGCGACTCCAGCTCGCGCTGCAGGCGCATGCCCGCCAGCGGGTCGGTGCCGGGGTAGTCGGCCGGGGTGATGCCCACCACGATGCCGGCGTTGGCGTTGCGCTCGTTTCGCGAGTACTGGCTCATGCCGTTGGTGACCACGCGCTCGGGCTCCGAGGTCGCCGCCACCACCGTGCCGCCCGGGCACATGCAGAAGCTGTAGACGGCGCGCCCGTTGGCCGCGTGGTGCACCAGCTTGTAGTCGGCGGCGCCGAGCAGCGGGTGGCCGGCATGCTTGCCCCAGCGGGCGCGGTCGATCATGCCTTGCGGGTGCTCGACCCGGAAGCCGATGGAGAAGGGCTTGGCCTCCAGGTACACGCCGCGCTCATGCAGCTTCTCGAAGGTGTCGCGCGAGCTGTGGCCCAGGGCCAGCACCACGTGGTCGGCGCGCAGCTCGTGCGACTGGCCGGTGGCCTGGTCCAGCACGGTCAGGCCGCGCAGCTGGCGGCCGGCGGGGCCGTCCTCGATGTGGAAGTCGGTGACCTTCTGCTGGAAGCGCACCTCGCCGCCGAGGGCGATGATCTGCGCGCGCATGTTCTCCACCACCTTCACCAGCTTGAAGGTGCCGATGTGGGGGTGGGCGACGTAGAGGATCTCCTCGGGCGCGCCGGCCTTCACGAACTCGCCCATGACCTTGCGCCCCAGGTGGCGCGGGTCCTTGATCTGGCTGTAAAGCTTGCCGTCCGAGAAGGTGCCCGCGCCGCCCTCGCCGAACTGCACGTTCGACTCCGGCTGCAGCACGTGCTTGCGCCACAGGCCCCAGGTGTCCTGCGTGCGCTGGCGCACGGTCTTGCCGCGTTCGAGCACGATGGGCCTGAGGCCCATCTGGGCCAGCACCAGCGCCGCGAAGATGCCGCAGGGGCCGAAGCCGATCACCACCGGGCGGGGCTCGGGCGCGCGGTCGGCCAGTACCGGCGGGCGCCAGGTCATGTCGGGCGTGGCGGCGACATGCGGGTCCTTCTCGTGGCGGGCGAGCAGGGCGGCCTCGCGGGACGGGTCGGCCAGGGTGATGTCGACGATGTAGACGGCCAGCAGGTCGGCCTTGCGCGCGTCGAAGCTGCGCTTGAAGACATCGACGCGTTCGATGTCGGCGGGCTGCAGGGACAGCACCGCGCAGGCGGCCTCGCGCAGGGCGGCGTCGGGGGATTCGGCGGCGGCCAGGGGCAGCCGGAGCTCGGACAGGCGGATCATGGTCTTGCGGGCCCGTGTCGATCGGGCCAAAGCCGTTGCAGGAAGGCCGGGATTATCGCCGGCGCGGCTCAGAAGCGCTCGTGAGGCTGCAGCGCGCGCCACTGGCCTGCCGGCAGGCCTGCCAGCGGCAGCCGCCCCAGGCGCAGGCGCCGCAGCTGCGTGACCTGCAGGCCGACCTGCTCGCACAGCCAGGGCACGGCCTGCGGCGGCAGCGCCTTGAAGGCGAGCCGCAGCCGCCGCTCGCTTTGCCAGCTGGCCTTCACCGGGGGCAGGGGGCGGCCTTCCATCGGCAGGCCCCGCGCGAGCCGCGCGAGGCCGCCCTCGGCCAGGGTGCCGGTGACGTCGGCGACCAGCTCCTGCTCGATGAACGCCGCATCCTCGGTGAGCCGGCGCAGGATGCGCCGGTCCTGGCTGTAGACCGCGAGGCCGCCCGCGCCGCCGGGCAGCGGCATCAGCGGCTGGAGCTGGCGCAGCTGGCCGCGGGTGACGCGCTGGCCGCCGGCCTCGTGCGGCCAGCGGTTGTCCAGCGTGGGCAGCAGCGGCGGCTCGCCGGCGGGCTGGTGCAGCAGCACCGTCAGCGGCGCCAGGGCCAGCAGGCTCGCGCCCGGGTCGAGGGTGACCGCCTGGTGCGGCTCGACGCGGGCCTGGGGCTCGTCCACCACCGCGCCGTCGACGCGCACCCAGCCGCCGTCGATGTAGCGCTCGGCGTCGCTGCGCGAGCACGGCACCAGGGCGGCGACGCGCTTGGACAGGCGGACCGCGTCGGGCGGGTTCGGGGAGGTGGGGACGGACATGTCGGCGGCGCGCGGCGCGTGGCGTGGTCGGGCGGCGATAATAGCCCCGTGGAGCCCGCCAGACCGCCGCTGGTGCAAGGCCCGAAAGGGTGCACTGGAGGAACGTCCGGACTGCGCAGGGCAGCGTAGCAGGTAACACCTGCCCACCGTGAGGTGAGGATCAGAGCAACAGAGACGAGTCCTCACGGGGTCTTCGGATCCCGCGAGGGGTGAAACGGGCAATCTCTACGCGCAGCAATACCAAGTAGGCCAGCGTCGACCTGTGTCCCGGGGAGCTGGCGGGTAGGTAGCATCGAGCCGTTGCGGCGACGCACGGCCCAGAGGAATGGCGGTCACGTCACGGGCAACCGTGATGCACAGAATCCGGCTTACCGGCGGACTCCACACTTTCTTCCAGGCGCTGGACGCGCTCCCCCGTGCCGGGGTGCGTCGAGAGCCATCCCGCGAGCCGGGCGCGGGGCTTGTCGTCGAGGCGAGCCAGCAGGCGCGCCAGGGGCTGCGGCGGCACGCCGGCGCGGCGCATCAGCGCCCGGCCGTAGCAGTCCGCCTCGCGCTCATGTTCGCGCCGGTACGACAGGTGGGCCAGCGTGGACGCGGCGGTCGTGAGCGCGCCGGCCACGTCCCCCATCACCAGCGTGCTGCCCGCCGCCATCACGACCTGCTGCACCAGCAGCTGCGTGCCGTGGCGGTGCATGCCGTGGCCGATCTCGTGCGCCATCACGCCGGCAATGGCCTCGTCACCGAGGCCGAGCCGGTCCGCCTCCTGCACCAGTCCGTCGGTGACGATGACCGTGCCTCCCGGCAGCGCGAAGGCATTGGCGCCCAGGCCGCGGCGCCAGTGCAGGACCCAGTGCGGCCGGTACCCGCTCCCTGGTGTGCCGGCGTGCGCGAGCAGGGCCTCGAAGCGCGCCTGCAGCGCCGCCTGCCGGTCCGCGGGCAGGCGTGACGGCAGCAGCCACGCGCCATCGAGATGCGCGAGGGCCTGCCGCGACAGCGCCTGCTCCCAGGCGGCAGGCACCTCGTGCGCCACCCGCGCCGCCACCCAGGGCAGGCCCCAGCGGTACAAGGCCAGCAGCAGCGCCGCTGCCGCGGCCGCGGTGGCCAGGAGCAGCGGCCAGCGGGCCTGCAGCCGCTGCGCGATCGAGGGAGCCGCGCCGGCGGCGGCCACCGCGGCCTCCCAGGCCGAGGCGTCGGGCAGGTGCAGGCAGCCCTGGCCGCGCAGTTCCAGCACCAGGGCCCGGGGCCGCGCGCTCACGCAGGGCCAGGGCTCGGGCCAGTCGACCGCCTTCCCCTCGAACTGCGCCAGCAGGGGGCAGCGCCCCTGCGTCGCGTGCAGGCGCAGCTGCGGGCCGCGCGCGCCCCGGGCCAGGGCCACGAGGACCGGCCGGCCGCGGCTGCTGCGGCCGTCGAACCAGCGGCCGGCGAGCAGCGCGGGGACTTCAACCGACAAGTTCCAGCCCCATCAGCTCGGCCACCGCATCGCCCAGCGCCTCCTGCTGGCGCTCGAGGTCCCCGGTGATGTGGTCCAGGCCGCCCTTGACGTGGAGCGTCACCGACTCGACGCGCATGCGGTATTGGCGCACCGCGGCCCACGGCGACCACAGGCCCAGCGTCACCGCGCAGAGCATGGCGTTGCGCACGCACAGGCGCACGTAGGGGCCGGCCTCCAGGTCGCAGCGCACGCGCGCGACGGAGCTGATGGCCAGGTGGTCCCAGGTCAGGCGGAAGATGCGCGCGCGGCGCAGGCCTGCGGCGGCGGCCCAGCTCGCCCAGGCCACCGGCAGGCTGGCCATGGCGGCGATGACGCCCAGGGTGCCGGGCGCGGCCCGGCCCGTGAGCGCCAGGCCGGCGAGGCCGGCGCCGACGAAGATCACCAGGAAGGCCGCGAACTGCAGGACGGCGAACAGGGCCGCCGCCTGCAGCCAGGCGCGCAGGAAATCGGTATAGCGCGGCGCGCCCGGCCGCCAGTGGCAGGGGAGGTGGCCGACCTGGGTACGCTGCACGAGGAGCCGGGTGCCGTTGCAGTCGAGGCGGGCGGCCAGGAGCAGGAGCAGCGCGAGGCCGCCGGCGAAGGTCGCCACCAGGGGCGCGGCCCGCATCGCCCCGGCCTGGGACGACTCGACGAAGTGCTGCGCCAGCAGCGGCGTGAACAGCAGCAGCGCCGCCAGCGGCAGCAGCGGCCACAGGGCGAAGTAGGTCTCGGCCCAGGTCGCGGTGAAGCGCAGGCGGATGCCGCGCCAGCGCGTGTGGGCCAGGCGGAACCGCCAGCGGCTGCCCCAGGCCCAGGGCGTGAGCAGGGCGATACCGGCCAGCAGCGCCTGCACGGCGCCCGCCTGGCCGCTGTGGCTGGCGATGCTGTAGGCCAGGTACAGCCCGGCCACGACGAGGAAGCCCTTGAGCATGCTGCGCCAGGGGCCGGTGAATTCCAGCGGGCTGCCGGCGACCTCGGTGAGGCCCAGGAAGTAGCGCAGCCGGCGGCGGCGCGCGAAGGGCGTGTACAGGCCGAAGGTCAGGACCGTGAGGATCAGGTTGGTCGACCAGATCCTGCGGTACTCGTGTTCGCTGCCTTCGAAGCGGACGGCGAACGACTCGATCGGCTCGTCGGCCGGGGTGTCCAGGGGTGGGTTGTGCATGCGGCCTCCGCGTCCCGGGATGGGACGAAAAGGCGCGAGGCTATTGCTTTGGTATTAATGCGCCAAGCCCAGCGTCAGCAGGCGATCAGCGTGGGCCTGCAGCGAGCGGCGCGCCACGGGCCAGAGGGCGGGCGCGACGTCGTCGTAGGCCAGGGGCAGCCAGTCGTCCAGGCTGCCGCCGGGTCGCGCGCGCATCGCGGCCAGCACCTTGGCCTCGCGCTGCAGGCGGTGGGCCTTGAGCCGGGCGATCGCCTCGGGCGCGCCCCCCAGCACGTGACCATGGGCCGGCAGGATGAAGCGGATGCCGTGCGTGCCGCACAACCCCGCGAGGCGGTCGAGCGAGTCGAGGTAGTGCGTCATGTCGCCATCGGGCGGGGCGACGACGGTGGTGCTGCCATTGAGGATGTGGTCGCCCGAGAACAGCAGGCCGTCCTCCTCGAGCACCAGGCAGACATGGTTGGCCGCGTGGCCCGGCGTGTGGACGGCGGACAGGGTGTGCGTGTGCCCGTCGCCGGCGAGCACGAGGCGCTCGCCGTCGGCCAGGACGCGGTCGGGCGCGAAGGCGCTGTAGGCGCGGGCGGTGGGCCGCGAGGGCAGGCCGAGCACCGGGGGCCGGCCCGCGCAGCGCGCCTGCAGCGGCCGGGCGGCGGGTGAGTGGTCGGGGTGCGAGTGGGTGCAGACGATGGCGCGCACGTCGCCGCCGGTGGCCTGCACGATGCGCTCCACGTGGGCCGCGTCGTCCGGTCCGGGGTCGATCACGATCCAGCCGCAGCCCGGCTCGCCCACGAGGTAGGTGTTGGTGCCGGGCCCGGTCATCACGCCGGGGTTGGCGGCGGTCAGCCGCTGCACGTGCCGCAGCAGGGGCACGGGCTGCGCGTGCTGCCAGTCCAGCGGGTGCAGGGGCTGGCCGTCGGGGCAGACGAGTTCGAGCTCGCCGAAGGCCGGCTCGTGCTCCATCAGGCGCACGCGGCGGCCGCCGCGCAGGCCGCTGCGCGGGCAGCTGGTCCACAGGGGCAGCTCGCCGGAGCAGGCGTCGAGCACGTCCTGCACGCTGCGCCAGCCTTGCAGGCGCTCCAGTGTGCGTACCGTGGGGAAGATCATGGCGAAACCGCCCTGCGCATGGCGGGCCAGGGCGTCGGCGGGGCGTACCCACACCGGCTCGAACTGCTCGCCCTCGTCGGCCACCGGCTCCTGGCCCGCGGGCATGCGGGCCACCAGGAAGGGGACATCGAACCGCTTGGGTTCGTCGCGGTCGGCGATCCAGCGCGCGAGCTTGAAGACCTCGTCGGCGGCCAGGGTCAGGCCGCGCGCGGCGCACTGGGCGAAGAAGTCGCCCTGCCGGTCGAGGGCGGCGATGTCGGCATCGGTGGCCATGCGGCCGGAGGCATCGCGCGCGAGCAGCACGCCCAGCTCCTCGAAGCTCTCGCGGATGGCGGCGATGCACTCGGTGAGCAGGTCGTCGGGCTGGGTGGGGCGGCGCGCGGCCAGCGCGTGGGCGCGGGCGTCGGCCGCATCGATGCCGCCGCCGGGAAAGACATAGGCGCCGGGCGCGAAGCTGGCCTGGTCGGAGCGGCGGGTCATGAGGACCTCGAGTCCGCGGGCGGTGTCGCGCAGGAGGAGGACCGTCGCAGCGAAGCGCGTGGCTACGGGTTCTCGCGGGGGGTGCAGCAGGTGCGTCGCTCGTACCATGCGCGCCATTACAACATGGAGACACGCAGTGAAATTCGCAGTGGCAAGCACGCGGCGGGCCCTCGCCGCCTTCGGCCTGGCCCTCGTCGCCGGCGCCGCCTTCGCGCAGGCCGGGGGCGCGGCGGGTGACTGGCCCCGCCGCCAGCCGATCAAGCTGGTGGCGGTGTTCCCCCCGGGCGGCTCGGTGGACCAGGTGGCGCGCGTGCTGGCGCCGGTGCTGCAGCAGCAGCTCGGGCAGAACGTGATCGTCGAGAACCGCGGCGGCGCCTCGGGCGCCATCGGCACCGCCGCCGTGGCGCAGGCCCCGGCCGACGGCTACACCCTGGCCGTGGTGTTCGACACCCACGCGGTGAACCCCAGCCTGATCCCCAACCTGCCCTTCGACACCCGCAAGGACCTGGTGCCCGTGGCCCTGGTGGGCACCTCGGCGATGGTGCTGGCGACACACACCAGCACCGAGTACAAGACCTTCACCGACGTGGTGGCCGCGGCCCGCGCGAAGAAGCCCCTGAACTACGGCACCATCGGCAACGGCAGCCTGGGCCACCTGGCGATGTCGCTGCTCGGGAAGAACGGCGGCATGGAGTTCACCCACGTGCCGTACCGCGGCGGCGGCCCGCTGATGCAGGACGCGGTGGCCGGCCATGTGCCGCTGGCGATCGGCTCGGTGTTCCTGGTCAAGCCGCACATCGACGCCGGCCGCGTGCGCCCGCTGGCGGTCACCACCCCGCGCCGCGCGCCCGACCTGCCCAACGTGCCCACCATCGCCGAGAGCGGCTTCGCCGGCTTCGAGGCGCCGGCCTGGTGGGCGGTGCTGGCCCCGGCGAAGACGCCGCCCGAGATCGTGCGCCGCCTCAACGAGGAATTGAACAAGGCCCTGAAGAACCCCGAGGTCGCGAAGAAGCTCGACGCCCAGGGCATCGACGTGGTCGGCGGCACGGTCGAATCCGCGCAGCGCTTCATCGACCAGCAGGTCGAGACCTGGGCGCGGGTGGTGCGCGAGAACGGCATCAAGGCGGACTGAGCGCCCTGGCGCCCGCCGGCCCGGCCCGCTCCGGCCGGGCGCCGGCCGTTCAGGCCTCGGGCGTCACGCCCAGGGCCACGAGGAAGCGCGCCACCATGTTGTAGGTGGCGATGGCGGCGGTCAGCTCGACCAGCTCGGTGGTGGAGAAGCGCTGCTTCATCTGCGCGAACAGCGCGTCGTCCACCTTGACCTGCTGGGTCATCTGGGCGGCGTAGCGCACGATCAGCGCGCCGTCGGCGTCCAGGCCGGGCGGCACGGCCCCCGCGGTGTCCTGGCAGAACCGGCCGAGCGCGTCGAGCTCGCCCTGGGTGCCGCCGGCGGCCAGGAAGTCCGGCGCATGGTGGTGGTACTCGTAGTGCGCGCCCGTGAGCAGGGCCACCGCGCAGATGCCCAGTTCGCGCAGCTTGCGGCTGGTGGGCAGGCCGGTGCGCACGTTCTTCAGGTAGGTGTTCCAGCCGCGGGCCACCGGCTCGCTCCAGAGGAGGGCCAGGTCGAGGTTGATGAACTGGCCGCCGCGGCGCTCCAGGATGGCGTCGACCAGGTCCTGGGGCTGGGGGTGGGCTTCGGGGGTCCAGGCGGGAATGCGCATGGGGCGGTGTCTCCTTGGGTGTCTGGTTTCTCGGGGGGCGGTCCGGCGCGAGCATAGCCTGCCGGATAATCCCGGCCATGCGAATCCGCTTCACCAAGATGCAGGGCGCCGGCAACGATTTCGTCGTGCTCGACGAGACCCGCGGCCCGCTGGGCCTGACCCCCGCGCAGTACCGGTGGCTGGCCGATCGACACTTCGGCATCGGCGCCGACCAGATCCTCTGCGTGCGCCCCTCGCCCGCCCCGGGCGTGGACTTCGCCTACGCGATCCACAACGCCGACGGCGGCGAGGTCGAGCACTGCGGCAACGGCGCGCGCTGCTTCGTGCGCTTCGTGCGCGAGCGCGGGCTGACCGACAAGTCGGTGGTCAAGGTACAGACCGTCAACAAGCTGATCGAGCTGCGCATGCTCGAAGACGGCCGCGTCACCGTGGACATGGGCGCGCCGGTCTTCGACCTGCCCGCCATCCCGTTCGACCCCGCCGGCCTGCAGCCGCAGCCCGCGGGGAACTGGCAGCAGTGGCCGGTCGCCGTCGACGGCGCGGCCTGGCCGGTGGCGGTGCTGTCCATGGGCAACCCGCACGCGGTGCTGCTGGTGGACGACGCCGAGGCCGCGCCGGTGACCACGCTGGGCCCGCGCATCGAGACGCACCCGGCGTTCCCGCGCAAGGTCAACGTCGGCTTCCTGCAGGTGCAGGACCGCGGCACGGTGCGCCTGCGCGTGTGGGAGCGCGGCTCCGGCGAGACGCTGGCCTGCGGCACCGGCGCCTGCGCCGCGGTGGTCGCGGGCATCCGCCTGGGCCGCCTGGACCGGCGCGTCGACGTGCACACGCACGGCGGCCTGCTGACGATCGAATGGGGCGGTGAAGGCCACCCGGTGCTCATGACCGGCCCGGCCACCACCGTCTTCGAGGGCGAGGTGGAGATTCCTGAATGAACAACGACCAGATGAACCCGATCACCGAGGACGACATCGCCAACTACCTGGCGAACACGCCCGACTTTTTCCTGCGCCACGCCGAGCTGCTGGCGAGCGTGCAATTGAACAGTCCCCACGGCAACCGCGCGGTGAGCCTGCAGGAGCGCCAGGCCGAGATGCTTCGCGAGAAGATCAAGGTGCTGGAGATGCGCGTCATGGAGATGATGCGCAACGGCAATGACAACATGGTCATCGCCGACCGCCTGCACCGCTGGGCCCGCCAGCTGCTGCTGGTGCGCGATGGCAAGGCCCTGCCCGCCGCCATGGCCGCCGAGATCCGCAGCCAGTTCATGGTGCCGCAGGTGGCGCTGAAGGTGTGGGGCGTGACCGGTCCCTACCTGGACGAGCCCTTCGCCCTGGGCGTGAGCGAGGATGCGCGAAGCTTCGCCTCCTCGCTGACCCAGCCCTATTGCGGCGTGAATTCCGGCTTCGAAGCCGTGGGCTGGCTGGAGGACCCGGCCACCGCGATGTCGGTGGCCATGATCCCGCTGCGCGAGGGGCCGATCACCGGGACCACGCCGGCCTTCGGCATGCTGGTGCTGGCCTCGCCCGACCCGCAGCGCTTCTCCAGCGGCATGGGCACCGACTTCCTCGAGCGCATGGCCGAACTGGCCAGCGCCGCCCTCTCGCGCCTGCGCACGGCGTAACGGGCACCGCCATGCAGGCCGAGGACGCGGCACGGGTCGAGCAGTACCTCGAACACGTGCGCGTCGAAAGGCGCCTGGCGCAGCGCACCGTCGAACTCTATGCGCTGGACCTGCACAAGCTGCAGGCCTTCGCCCGTGACGCCGGCGTGGACCTGCTGCGGGTCCAGGTGGCCCACATCCGGCGCTGGGTGGCCCAGATGCACGGCGCCGGCCGCAGCGGCCGCGGCATCGCCCTGATCCTTTCCGGCTGGCGCGGTTTCTATGCCTGGCTCGGCAAGCGCGGCGAGGTGCCGACCAACCCGGTGACCGGCGTGCGCGCGCCCAGGTCGCCGCGCCCGCTGCCCAAGGCGCTGAGCGTCGACGACGCGGTGCAGCTCGCCGCCTACGACGACGACGGCGCCGATGCCTGGACCGAGGCGCGCGACGCCGCCATCGTCGAACTCATGTACGGCTGCGGCCTGCGCGTGGGCGAGCTGGTGGGGCTGGACGCCGCCGCCAGCGCGCAGGCGCTGGGCTGGGTGGACCGCGAGGCCGGCGAGGCCCAGGTGCTGGGCAAGGGCTCGAAGAAGCGGCTGGTGCCGGTGGGCGCCAAGGCGCTGGAGGCGCTGGACGCCTGGCTGGCGGTGCGCGCCGGGCGCTGCCCGCCGGGCGAGGCGGCGCTGTTCCTCGGCGCGCGGGGCGGGCGCATCACGCCGCACGCGGTCTGGAAGATGCTGCGCGAACGCAGCCTGCGCGCCGGCCTGGCCACGCCGGTGCACCCGCACATGCTGCGCCACTCCTTCGCCAGCCACGTGCTGCAGTCCAGCGGCGACCTGCGCGCGGTCCAGGAGCTGCTGGGGCACGCAAGCATCTCCACCACGCAGGTCTACACCCGGCTCGACTTCCAGCACCTGGCCCAGGCCTACGACGCGGCGCACCCGCGGGCGCGGCGCAAGGGGTAGTTCACCAAGGCGCCGCGGCCTCGGCGACGCAGTCCGCGAAGCCGGCCAGGCGCAGGCGGTCCGCCGGCGGCAGGAAGTCGAGGGCCTGCGCCAGGGCCCGCGCCTGCCGCGCGCATGTCCCGGCCGGCCCCAGCGCCTCCCCGAAGTCGGCCAGCCGCCGCACCTGCCCGGGGGTGGCGCCCGCGGCGATGGCGCCGATTTCCAGCGCAAGGCGGCCGCCCGGGGCGGCTGGCCGTTGCGTGCCGGGGGGGCCGGCCATGCCGTTGGCCCAGTGCGCCCAGGCGAGGGCGTCGACCAGCCGGGCGGCGGTGGCGTCATCCAGCCCCGGCACGGGGTGGGCGAGCAGCTCGAAGCCGGCGTTGAGCCACGTGGCGGCGGCGTCCGCCACGTGCGCGTCGATGGGCCGACCCCCCGCGGTGCCACGACCCCAGGGGGCCTCGCCGTCCAGCGCGAGTGACGCGGCGTGGAGGATCGCAGGCAGCGCCACGGCTACCGGGGCCTCGCGCGGATCGCGGCCGAAGGCCTGCATCAACAGGCACACCAGCAGCGGGCGGAGCAGGGCGCCCCCGAGGGCGGGGGCGCTGCGGCATGGCGCCGCCCAGGCCGCCTGGAGCGCCTCGTGGGCTGCCGCGGGCAGGCAGCTGCCGGCCGCGCGATCGATGAAGCCGGGGTTGGACAGCGTATCGAGCAGGTCGAGCACGGCGTCGCGGCACCACGCCGACCACTGCCGGCGGAAGCCGTCGAAGGCGAGGGCGGCGCCGGCCGGGGCCTGCCCGGGGCGGGGGCGGGCGGCGGTCAAGCTGCGGCCTGCGGGGAGGGGGCGGCTTCGGTGCCGGCTTCGAAGTGCGCCGCGAAGCGCTCCAGGGCCAGCGCGCCGGCGGGTGCGAGCCGTGCCGCGCGCCGGACGGCCTGGTCGCCGCGTGCTCGGGCTTCGGCCCGCAGGGCGGCGCGGTCGGCCGGGCCCGGGTGGCGCAGCCCCGGTTCGCATGAGGCGAAGCGGCCGGCCCCGAGCCGCCGCGTGTCGCCGCGCGCCAGGGCACCCAGGCGCAGCGCCGTGCCCAGGGCGTGGCCTGCGTGCGTCCACCCCGCGCGCCCGGCGCGGTCGACGCCCGCGCACAGCGCGGCGGCGTGGCAGGCCAGCCCGAAGCCCCGGGTCCCCGCGCACAGGCCCAGGTGCCGCGCCAGGGCGGCGGCCGACGTGTCGGCCGGCGGGTGGCCCTGCGCCCACAGGTCCAGCGTGCGGCCGAGGCCCTGCACGAAGAGGCTGCGCGAGAACGCCGCCACCAGCGCGCGCCGCGCCTCCCCCGCAAGGCTCGGGCAGGCGCGCGCGGCGAGGACCGGCGTGAGCTGGCCCAGGTGGCGGGCGAGGGCTGCTGGGTCGGGGTGATCGGCGTGGCCGGGCGTCGCCGCGCGCGGGGCGCCGGCGGCGGGGGCTGGCGCATCGCTGGCGGCATCCAGCAGGAGTGCGGCCAGGTGGTGCAGCTCCACGAGGGCCAGCACGTCGGCATGGCGGGTGGGGTCGGCGCCGAGCGCCTCCATCAGCTGGGCCGCCAGCGCCGGGCGCAGGCGGGCGTCATGCCGCGCGGCCCACTGCGCGAGGGGGACCAGGAGGCCGCGCGCCAGCGTTTCCCGGTGCAGGCCGGGGTGGCGCAGGTCGGTGAGCGAGGCCAGCCAGGCGCCGCCAGGTACCGGCGGCAGGTGCTGCGCCAGCGAGCGTTCGGCCAGCCGGCGCGCGGCGTCCAGGGTCAGGCCCATGCTGCGCGGGCGGCACCGCCGGCGGGTGCGTCATCGATCCATGCGGTCAGGTCGTTCAAGGTCTCCTCCCCGCGCACCTGGCGCATGGGCCGGAGAGGGAGGTTACGGCCCGGGCAGCCTGTCCCGGCCGCCGGACGTCCTAGCCGACGGCGGCGCCCGTCGGCTCTCAGCGTCCCGGGTCGCGCACGCGTTCGAAGCGGTCGAACTCCACGTTCACCAGCTGTCCGCCCACCTTCTCGACCCGGCGGATGTAGACGGTCTGCACCACGTCGCGGGTCGCGGCGTCGATCTCCACCGGGCCGCGCGGGCTCTCGAGGACCAGGCCCCGCAGCGCCGCGACCAGCCGTTCGCCCGAGGTGTCGCCACGGGTCTTCGCCATCGCCGCGGCGAGCGCGCTCATGCCGTCATAGGCGGTGACGGCGAAGTAATTCGGCCGCAGGCCGGCGCCGGCCTCGGCCTCGAAGTTGCGGACGAACTGCCGGTTGCGCGCGGCCGGGTGGGCGTAGGAGTAGTGGTGGCTGGTCACCAGGCCCAGGGCGATGTCGCCGGTGGCCTGCAGGAAGGAATCGTCGGTGGCCTCGCCGGTGGCGAACAGGCGGATGCCCGCGGCGTCCATGCCGCGTTCCTTCCAGGCCTTGAGGAAGGCGGGCGGCATCACGCCCGAAGGGAGGAAGAAGAACACCGCCTGCGGCTTCGCGTCGCGAATGCGCTGGAGGAACGGCGCGAAGTCCAGCGTGGACATCGGGGTGCGCAGGCCCCCTGTGACCTGGCCGCCGGCCGCCTCGAAGGCCTTGCGGAAGGCGGCCTCGGCATCGTGGCCCGGCGCGTAGTCGGCGACCACGGTCCACGCGCGGCGCAGGCCCTGGCGCGCCATCCAGGTGCCCATCGGCGCCGAGACCTGGCCCACGGTGAACGACAGGCGCGCGAGGTAGGGCGAGGCCGCCGGGATGCCCGACGAGGCGGCGTTGAGCACCAGGCCCGCCACCTTCGCCTGCGTGAGCACCGGCGCGACGGCGTAGGCGTTGGGGCTGAAGTCCAGGCCGGCGATCAGGTCCACCTTCTCCCGCACCACCAGCTCCTGCGCGGCGCGGCGCGCCACCTCGGGGGCGGCGCCGGGGGTGTCGCGGCGCACGATCTCCACCGGGCGGCCGGCCAGGCGGCCGCCGTTCTCGCGCAGCCAGGTGGCGATGCCGGCGTCGAACTGGCGGCCGTAGTCGGCGTAGGGGCCGGAGTAGCTGGCCATCAGGCCGATGCGCACCGGCGCAGGCTCCTGGGCCGGCGCCGCCAGGGGCGCCAGCGTGGCGGCGAGCAGGGCGCGGCGTGACAGGTGCGTGGGCATGGTCATGTGGTTCTCCCCCGTGGATCGAGGCCGCGATTGTGGCGTCCAGCGGCGACAATCGGGGCATGAAAGTCATTCGCCTGAAAGAGGGCAAGGAGCGCTCGCTGCAGCGCCGCCATCCGTGGATCTTCGATTCGGCCATCGCCAAGGGCGGCGGCGACGCCGGCGAGACGGTCCGCGTCGAGTCCCACGACGGCCAGTTCCTGGCCTGGGCCGCGTTCAGCCCGGCCTCGAAGATCCGCGCGCGGGCCTGGAGCTTCCGCGCCGAGCAGCGCATCGACGCCGCCTTCTTCGCCGACACGATCCGCCGCGCCGTCGCGGCGCGTGCGCGTTTCCCGATCGCCAGCGACAGCCTGCGCCTGGTGCACGGCGAGTCCGACGGCCTGCCCGGGCTGATCGTGGACCGCTACGGCGACACCCTGGTGGCGCAGTTCCTGTCCGCCGGTGCCGAGCGCTGGAAGGCGGTGATCGCCGACGCCCTGCTGGCCGAGACCGGCCTGGCCCGCCTGTACGAGCGCTCCGACGCCAGTGCCCGCCAGCTCGAGGGCCTGCAGCCCGCCACCGGCTGGCTGCGCGGCGAGGGCGGGACCGCGCTGACCATCACCGAGCACGACTGGCGACTGACGCTCGACGTGGCCACCGGCCACAAGACCGGCTTCTACCTGGACCAGCGTGACAGCCGCCACAAGTTCAGCCAGTACACCCGCCGCCTGGGCTTCCAGCGCGTGCTCAATTGCTACTGCTACACCGGCGGCTTCAGCGTGGCGGCCCTGGCCGGCGGCGCGGGCCACGTGACCTCGATCGACTCCTCCGGCCCGGCGCTGGAGCGCGCCCGCGCCCACGTGGCCCTCAACGGCTTCGACCCGGCCCGTGCCGAGTTCATGGACGCCGACGTCAACGCCTCGCTGCGCCGGTTCATCCAGGAGGGGCGCACCTTCGACGCCATCATCCTGGACCCGCCCAAGCTGGCGCCCACCGCGGCCCACGCCGAACGCGCGGCGCGCGCCTACAAGGACATCAACCGGCTGGCCTTCAAGCTGCTGGAGCCGGGCGGCGTGCTGTTCACGTATTCCTGCTCGGGCGGCATCAGCGCCGACCTGTTCCACAAGATCGTGGCCTCGGCCGCGATCGACGCCGGCGTGGACGGCTACATCACCGAGCGCCTGGGCGGCGCGCCAGACCATCCCATGACCCTGGTCTTCCCCGAGGGCGAGTACCTCAAGGGGCTGGTGGTCCAGGCCAAATCCTGAGCCCGCGGCCGTCACCCGACCCCGGCATTGCCCGCTACACTCCCGCACCTTCGAAAAGCGAACCCGACCATGAGCCTGATCCCCGCCACCATCCTCACCGGCTTCCTCGGCTCCGGCAAGACCACCCTCCTCAAGCGCGTGCTCACCGAGGCGCACGGCCAGAAGATCGCCGTGATCGAGAACGAGTTCGGCGCCGAGAACATCGACAGCGACATCCTGGTGTCCGACACCGAGGAGCAGATCGTGCAAATGAGCAACGGCTGCATCTGCTGCACCATCCGCGAGGACCTGCGCAAGACGCTGCAGCTGCTGGCTGCCAAGAAGCGCAAGGGCCTGCTGGACTTCGACCGCGTGGTGATCGAAACCACCGGCCTGGCCGATCCCGGCCCGGTGGCCCAGACCTTCTTCATGGACGACGAGATCGCCGAGTCCTTCCTGCTGGACTCGGTGCTCACGCTGGTCGACGCCAAGCACGCCGCGCAGCAGCTCAATGACCGCCAGGAGGCGCGCCGCCAGGTGGGCTTCGCCGACCAGATCTTCATCAGCAAGACCGACCTGGTCGCCGCCGACGAGGTGGAGGCGCTGATGCACCGCCTCAAGCACATGAACCCGCGCGCGCCGCAGCAGAAGGTGCATTTCGGCGAGGTGCCGCTGTCGCAGGTGTTCGACCTGCGCGGCTTCAACCTGAATTCCAAGCTGGAGATCGACCCGGACTTCCTGAAGGAGGACGACCACGATCACCACGACCATGACCACGAGCACGGCGAGCACTGCGACCACCCCTCGCACGCCCACGGCGGCCATGGCCACCACCATCACCACGACGACGACGTCAAGAGCTTCGTCTTCAAGTCCGACCGCCCCTTCGACCCGGCCAAGCTGGAAGACTTCCTGGGGGCCATCGTCAACATCTACGGCCCGCGCATGCTGCGCTACAAGGGCGTCCTGAACATGAAAGGAACCGAGCGAAAAGTGATCTTCCAGGGTGTGCACCAGCTGATGGGGAGCGACCTCGGGCCGAAATGGGCCGAGGGCGAGACCCGAACCAGCAAGATGGTGTTCATCGGGATCGACCTGCCCCGGGACATCCTCCTGCAGGGCCTGGAGCAGTGCCTGGACTGACCGGCTGGCTTGAAATAAGGACGCTGCCTAAATTGAGGTAGGCTTGCGCGGTTTCACCGATGGCGGAGGGTTCGATGCTTGTCTCGCTACTGCAAATGATGGGGTTTCCCGCCGGGCAGGAGCGTGGACGGGCCGGTGAGCCCGGCAATCAGGGTATAACTCCGCTTGATCGGACTTTGAAGCCGACGCAAAAGAAACGGCTGGAGGGCGGCACAGGGCAGCCTTCCGGGGCCGAAGCCGCGAGGAGGCAGGAAGTGAAGCCGCAACCCAAGGCCGCCGCAAAGGCGCAGAAACCGGCCCCCAAGGCCAAGACCGTGAAGCCGGCGGCCAAGTCGCCGGCCACGAAGACGAAGGCCACCCAGCCGGCTGCGAAGCCGGCGGCCAGGTCGTCTTCCACGACATCTGCCGCCAAGCCCGCAGCCAAGGCCGCCGCCGCTGCCAAGCCTGTCGCCAAGGCCGTCGCAAAGCCCGTTGCCAAGCCGGCTGCAAAGGCCGCCGCCAAGCCTGTGGCGAAGGCCGCCGCCAAGCCGGTCGCCAAGGCCGCCGGCAAGCCCGCCGCCAAGTCTCCAGCCAAGTCCCCCGCCAAGGCGCCGGCCAAGGCGCCGGCCAAGCCGGCCGCCAAGGCCAGCGCCAAGCCTGCGGCCAAGCCCGCCGCCAAGGCACCCGCCAGGAAAGCCGCCGCGAAGCCCGCGCCGAAGGCGGCCCCTCCTGCCAAGCCCGCCGCCAAGGCGGCCACCGCCGCTGCCCCGGCCCAGCCCGTGGCAGCCAAGGTCCCGGCCAAGAAGACAACCACCGCCAAGAAAGCCACCGCCCCCAGCGCCCCCGTGGCGTCCGCCGCCCCGGCGCAAGCTCCCGTTGCTGTCCCGGCAGTCGCCGTGGCCAGACCCCCTGCCACCCCCGTAGCCGCCCCTGCCATGCCGCCGCGTGCCACCCGGCCCTCGGCCCGCCTGGCCCAGATCACGGTACCGTCGATGGCCCAGGCCGTCGCCTCCACCGCGCCCAAGGCGAGCTACATCCAGACCCCCAGTTCTCCCGTGCTGACACCTCCTCCCTTCGTCGCGGTCAAGAAAGACCCCAAGCTCGCCAACAACTGGAAGACCAAGACGGCCGACCAGCTGCTGGACGCCGAAGTCCTGGCCATGCCGGACTCGGAATACATGAACGACAAGCAATTGGCGTTCTTCCGCCTGAAGCTCGCACAGCTCAAGCAGGACATCCTCAACAGCGCCGGCGAGACCACCGAGCACCTGCGCGAGGACACCGTCATCGTCCCCGATCCGGCCGACCGCGCCACGATCGAGGAAGAGCACGCCCTCGAGCTGCGCACGCGAGACCGCGAGCGCAAGCTGCTCAAGAAGATCGAGCAGTCCATCGCCCGCATCGACGCCGGCGACTACGGCTACTGCGACGAGACCGGCGAGCCGATCGGCGTGGGCCGGCTGCTCGCGCGGCCCACCGCCACGCTTTCGCTCGAGGCGCAGCAGCGCCGCGAGCTGAAGCAGAAGATGTTCGGCGACTGAGGACGGCCCCGGCCGCACCCGGAGACGCGACATGCCAACGCCCAAGGGCGACCACGACGGCCTGTTGTCCAGGGTGGTGAAGTTCGTGCGCAGCTCGACTTCGAGCGCGGGCGAGGCCGACGTGTCCGAGGGCGGCCCGGACAGCGGCTACTCGCGCCAGATGCTCAAGGAAATGATCGAGCGCAAGCGGCGCAACGACTTCGTGCGCAAGCGCGAGTTCGACATGCTGCGCAAGCTGCGGCGTGCCGAACCCGCGCCGCCGCCCGGCGCCACCGCGCGGCCCTCGTTCTTCCAGAGCTCCATGCCCTCGCGGCCCGACGACCGGGCCAGTACCCTCAAGAAGATCGACGAGATCGAGGCCCAGATGTCGCAGCAGTGGTGGAAGACCCGCGGCGGCACCGAGGTCACGCGCCATGGCGGCTTCGACCCGACCGGCACGATGACCCTGGGCGGCTTCGACAGCCCCACGCTGCCGCCCTCCCAGGCCGACGTGGGCGCCGCCATGTCGGCGCTCGCCAGGACCCTGCCCGCCGCGCTGCCGGCGATGGAGCTCGTGCCGCCCACGCTGTCTCCGGGCGACTCGCTCCTCGACGACTCGCCCTCCACCAGCTTCTCCGCCTCCAAGCAGTCCGCGGTCGACGTGGCCGAGTTCGCCCACGACCCGGCCATCGAGGAGGCCGCGATCCGCTTCGCCAACGGTGACGACGCCGGCGCCGAGGCGGCGCTGCGCCTGCTGCTCGCCCCCGGCGCGGCGCGCGAGCAGCACGAGGAGACCTGGCTGGTGCTGTTCGACCTGTACCGGGCCATCGGCGAGAAGGCGCGCTTCGAGGAGGCGGCGATCGCCTTCGCCACCCGCTTCGGCCGCAGCGCCCCGCAGTGGCAGTCGCTGGACGCGGCGACGCCCGCCGGCGAGGCGGGCGAGGCCGTTGCGACGGCCGGCGAGGCCTTCCTGTGGACCTGCCCCGCGAGCCTCGGCCCGTCGCAGGTGTCGGCCCTCGCGGCGCTGGCCGCCCGCTCGCCCGCACCGTGGCGCCTGGACTGGTCGCGGCTGTCCGCGATCGAGCCCGGCGCGGCCATGCCGCTGCAGCAGCTGTTCGCGCAGTGGGCCTCGCAGCCGGTGCGCCTGGTGTTCGGCGGCGCCGAGGCGCTGGCCCGCCAGCTCGCCGGCGCCACGCCCTCGGGCGATGCCGGCCAGGACCCGGCCTGGTGGAGGCTGCGCATGGACGGCCTGCGCCTCATGGGCCGGGCCGACGAGTTCGAGCTCGCGGCCCTGGACTACTGCGTGACCTACGAGGTCTCGCCGCCCGCCTGGGAGCGGCCTCGCGCGCAGGTCGAGTCGCTGGGGCCGGGCGGCGGCCCGGCCTTCTCCAGCACCGTGACCGAAGCCTGGCGGGACTCCACTCCCCGCAGCATGGCGGCGGCCAGCGGCTTCGGCGCGCCCCACGGCGAGCTGGCCGGTGCGGTGCAGGGCGACGCGGCGGGCGCGCTCGCCGCGCTCGACGACCCCCGGGCCGGCCCGGGGCCGCTGGTGGTCTGCTGCGCACGGCTGGCGCGCGTCGACTTCGCGGCAGCGGGTACGCTCCTGAACTGGGCGATCGCCCGTGGCGCCGAGGGCCGGCCGGTCCACTTCACCGAAGTGCACCGGCTGGTGGCGGCGCTGTTCAACGTCATCGGCCTCGGTGCCCAGGCGCGCGTCTCGCTGCGCCGCGACTGAGGCCTTCCACCTTTTTTCTTGCATCGGGGCCGACCGGCCCCACCTCACACCGATGGAACAATTTCATGGCACGACCATCGTCAGCGTGCGCCGCCGCAATGCGGACGGCACCTGGCAGGTGGCAATCGGCGGCGATGGCCAGGTGACCCTGGGCAACGTCGTCGTCAAGGGCTCCGCGCGCAAGGTGCGCAAGCTGTATCGCGACCAGGTGCTGGCCGGCTTCGCCGGGGCCACCGCCGACGCCTTCACGCTCTTCGAGCGCTTCGAGGGCAAGCTGGAGAAGCACCAGGGCCACCTGGTGCGCGCAGCCATCGAGCTCACCAAGGACTGGCGCACCGACCGCGTGCTGCGCCGCCTGGAGGCCATGCTGGCCGTGGCCGACAAGGACGCCTCCCTCATCATCACCGGCAACGGCGACGTGCTCGAGCCGGAGCACGGGATCATCGCCATCGGCTCGGGCGGCGCCTACGCGCAGTCCGCCGCCAAGGCCCTCCTGGACAACACCGAGCTGGGCGCCCGCGACATCGTGAAGAAGTCGCTCGAGATCGCCGGCGAGCTGTGCATCTACACCAACATGAACCACACCCTCGAGACGCTGGGGTAACCACGCCATGTCCGCCATGACCCCCCAGGAAATCGTGTCCGAGCTGGACCGCCACATCGTCGGCCAGCACGAGGCCAAGCGCGCCGTCGCCATCGCCCTTCGCAACCGCTGGCGCCGCCAGCAGGTCGACGAGAAGCTGCGGCCCGAGATCACCCCCAAGAACATCCTCATGATCGGCCCCACCGGCGTGGGCAAGACCGAGATCGCGCGCCGCCTCGCGAAGCTGGCCGATGCGCCCTTCATCAAGGTCGAGGCCACCAAGTTCACCGAGGTGGGCTACGTGGGCAAGGATGTCGACTCCATCATCCGCGACCTCGCCGAGATGGCCGTCAAGCAGACCCGCGTGGCCGAGATGCGCAAGGTGCGCACCCGTGCCGAGGACCATGCCGAGGAGCGCGTGCTCGACGCGCTGCTGCCCGGCTCCGGCACCGACACCGCCAACCCCACCCGCCAGGCCTTCCGCAAGAAGCTGCGCGAGGGCCAGCTCGACGACAAGGAGATCGAGATCGACCTGTCCGAGCCGCGCCCGCAGCTGGAGGTGATGGGCCCCGCCGGCATGGAGGACATGGCCGAGCAGCTGCGCGGCATGTTCAGCCAGTTCGGCAACGGCAAGCGCAAGACGCGCAAGCTGCGCATCGCCGAGGCCCTGCGCCTGCTGGTCGACGAGGAGGCCGCCAAGCTGGTCAACGAGGACGAGATCAAGACCCAGGCGATCCAGAACGCCGAGCAGAACGGCATCGTCTTCATCGACGAGATCGACAAGGTCTGCTCGCGCGCCGAGGGCAGCAGCGCCGAGGTCTCGCGCCAGGGCGTGCAGCGCGACCTGCTGCCGCTGGTGGAGGGCACCACCGTGTCCACCAAGTACGGGCCGATCAAGACCGACCACATCCTGTTCATCGCCAGCGGCGCCTTCCACCTGGCCAAGCCCAGCGACCTGATCCCCGAGCTGCAGGGCCGCCTGCCGATCCGGGTGGAGCTGCAGTCGCTGTCGGTGCAGGACTTCGAGGCCATCCTCACGCAGACCCATGCCTCGCTGGTCAAGCAGTACGAGGCGCTGCTGGCCACCGAGGGCGTGACCCTGTCCTTCACGCCCGACGCCATCACCCGCCTGGCGGCCATCGCCTACGAGGTCAACGAGCGCACCGAGAACATCGGCGCGCGGCGCCTGTCCACGGTGATGGAGCGGCTGCTGGAGGAGGTGAGTTTCGACGCCACCCGCCTGGGCGGGCAGACCGTCGCCATCGACGGCGCCTACGTCGATGCACGGCTGAAGGACCTCAGCCGAGACGAGGATCTCTCCCGCTACATCCTTTGAGCTAGGAGGGGGCTTCAGAGATCACTTTCAGAGGCTCCGCTAAGTGCTTAATTTAGAACGGTTTTTGGCGCAGATCAGCTCTCAGAAACCGCTCTAAGTCATTGATTTCATTGCGAATTTTTCGTGAGTGCGCACTTGCGTGGCTGAGTTTTCCTGCTACAGTGGGATTAAGTGCAGTTTCGTGGGAAAAAGTGTCCTTTTCCCCCCGGAACGCAGGCTTCCCCAGCAGGAAAAAACGCGGTGTTCCAAGGCGCCTCCAGTCTCAGTCTCGATGCCAAGGGTCGGCTTTCCGTGCCGACCCGGCACCGTGACGTGCTGAGCGCGAACGCCGGCAACCAGCTCACCATCACCAAGCACCCGCACGGCTGCCTGATGATCTTCCCGCGCCCCGAGTGGGAGAAGTTCCGCGAGCGCATCGCGCAGCTGCCCATGTCGGCGCAGTGGTGGAAGCGGATCTTCCTGGGCAACGCGATGGACGTCGAAGTCGACGGCAGCGGCCGCGTGCTGGTCTCGCCCGAGCTGCGCGCCGCCGCCGGCATCGAGCGGGAAACCATGCTCCTGGGCATGGGCAACCATTTCGAGCTGTGGGACAAGGCGACCTACGATGCGAAGGAAGCCGAAGCGATGGCGGGCGACATGCCCGACGTCTTCAAGGATTTCTCTTTCTGACGGCGGCGGTGGTGGACAACGCATGGACCCACACCACCGTCCTGTTGCACGAAGCGGTCGATTCGCTCGTCACCAGGATGGATGGCACCTACGTGGACGCGACCTTCGGGCGCGGCGGCCACTCCCGGTTGCTGCTGTCCCGGCTGGGGCCACAGGGACGCCTGGTGGCCTTCGACAAGGACCCCGAGGCGATCTCCGAAGCGGCGCGCATCAACGATGCGCGTTTTTCCATCCGCCACCAGGGCTTTCGCGACATCGGCGAGCTGCCGGCGCGCAGCGTCACCGGCGTGCTGATGGACCTGGGCATCAGCTCGCCCCAGATCGACAACCCCGCACGGGGCTTCTCTTTCCGCCACGACGGCCCGCTGGACATGCGCATGGACCCCACGCGCGGCCAGAGCGCGGCCGACTGGCTGGCCACGGCCGAACAAGGCCAGATTGCGCAGGTGATTCGTGACTATGGCGAAGAACGGTTTGCTGTTCCGATTGCAAAGGCGATTGTTTCTCGCCGACAGGAACGGGGCCCTCTTGCAACCACCGCCGAGCTGGCCCAGCTCGTGGCTGGCGCGGTCAAAACCCGCGAGCCGGGCCAGGACCCTGCAACGCGCACATTTCAGGCTCTTCGGATTTTCGTCAATGCCGAGCTTGAAGAGCTCGAGCAGGCGCTAGAGGCGGCCTTGGACATCCTCGAACCCCAGGGCCGGCTCGTGGTGATCAGCTTCCACTCGCTGGAAGACCGCATCGTCAAGCAGTTCATCGCGAAGCACTCGCGCGAGGTGGTGGACCGCCGCGCGCCGTTTGCGCCGCCCGCCCCGCTGAAGCTGCGCGCGCTCGGCCGCGTCAAGCCCTCGGCCGAGGAAGTCGCCGCCAACCCGCGTTCGCGCAGCGCGGTGATGCGGGTCGCCGAGAGGACCGATTCCTGACATGGCGCGCCTCAACCTCGTCCTGCTGCTGGCGGTGATCGCGAGTGCCCTGTACCTGGTGCGGGTGCAGTACGACTCGCGCCGCCTGTACATGCAGACCGAGAAGGCCCTGTCCGAGGCCCGCCAGCTCGACACCGACCGCGAGCGCCTGCTCGCCGCCAAGCGCGGCCAGGCCACGCCGCTGCGCGTGGAGGACATCGCCAAGAACCAGCTGCAGATGCGCCCGGCCACGCCCGGCATCACCCAGTACGTGACCCAGGGCGCCGCACCGGCGCTGGCCGCGGAGGGCGCGAAGTGACCCGCAGCGTGCTGTACACCTCCAGCCCGCTGCTGGCGAGCAAGACGCCGGTGTGGCGTTCCAAGTTCGTCATGGCGGCGATCGCGCTGGGCTTCGTCGGCCTGGCCGGCCGCGCCGCCTGGGTGCAGGTGATCGGCAACGACTTCTTCCAGCGCCAGGGCGAGGTGCGCTTCGCCCGCACCCTCGAGCTGCCTCCCAGCCGCGGCCGCATCCTGGACCGCAACGGCATGCTCCTGGCCACCAGCGTGCCCGCGCCCTCGATCTGGGCCATCCCCGAGGACGTGGACCGCAGCGACAAGTCCAAGCTGGCCCGCATGGCCAAGCTGCTGGAGATGCCGCTGGCCGAGCTGGAGAAGAAGCTCGAGAACGAGGAGAAGACCTTCGTCTGGGTCAAGCGCCAGGTCGACGAGCCCATCGCCAAGCAGGTGATGGAGCTGGGCATCAAGGGCGTCTACCAGCGCAAGGAATACAAGCGCCAGTACCCCGAGGGCGAGGCCGCCGCGCACATCGTGGGCTTCACCAACGTCGAGGACCAGGGCCAGGAAGGCATGGAACTCACGTTCAACAAGGAGCTGGCCGGCCGCCCCGGCTCGCGCCGCGTGATCAAGGACCGCCTGGGGCGCATCGTCGAGGACGTGCGCGAGCAGGTGCCGCCGGTGGACGGCCGGGACCTGCAGCTGTCCATCGACAGCAAGGTCCAGTTCTTCGCCTACCAGAAGCTGCGCGACGCCGTGCAGCAGCACAAGGCCGCCAGCGGCAGCGTGGTCGTGCTCGACGTGCAGACCGGCGAGGTGCTGGCCCTGGCCAACTACCCCAGCTACGTGCCGGACAAGCGCGTCAACCTCAGCGGCGCGCAGCTTCGCAACCGCGCGCTCACCGACACCTTCGAGCCGGGCTCGACGATGAAGCCCTTCGTCGCCGCGCTGGCCCTGGAGAAGGGCCTGGTCAAGCCCGAGACCCCGATCCAGACCGCGCCCGGCCGCATCACCATCGCCAATGCCACCATCACCGACGCGCACCCGCACGGCGTGCTCACCGTCAACGAGGTGATCCAGAAGTCCTCCAACGTGGGCACGGTGAAGATGGCGATGCAGCTGCCGGCGCGCGAGATGTGGGAGATGTTCAGCGCCGTCGGCATGGGCCAGCGCCCGCAGCTGCCGTTCCCTGGCGTGGTCAGCGGCCGCCTGCGGGCCTGGAAGACCTGGCGCCCGATCGAGCAGGCCACCATGAGCTATGGCTACGGCCTGTCGGCCAGCCTGTTCCAGCTGGCGCGCGCCTACAGCGTGTTCGCGCGCGACGGCGAGCTGGTGCCGGTCACCATGATGAAGACCACCACGCCCGCCCCGGGCGTGCGCGTGTTCGACGCCCGCCACGCCGGCGCCGTGCGGCAGATGCTGTACATGGTCACGCAGCAGGGCGGCACCGCGCCCAAGGCGCAGACCATGGGCTATTCCACCGGCGGCAAGACCGGCACCGCGCGCAAGCAGGAGGGCAAGGGCTACGCCGCGGGCAAGTACCGCGGCTTCTTCGTGGGCCTGGCCCCGGTGGACAAGCCGCGCATCGTCGTCGCCGTGATGATCGACGAGCCGCGCGGCGGCAGCTTCTACGGCGGCGAGGTGGCCGCCCCGGTGTTCTCCACCACGGTGGCCCAGACGCTGCGCCTCATGGGCGTGCAGCCGGACGTGAACGTCAAGCCGCAGGTGGTGGTGGGCGTGGAGGAGTCGTTCTGATGATCACCTTCCACAGCCCCCGCGACGCCGCCGACTGGCTGGCCGCCCGCGTGCAAGGCGGCCTGGGCTGCGACAGCCGCCGGGTCGGCGCGGGCGACGGCTTCATCGCCTGGCCTGGCGCCGCCACCGACGGCCGCCGCTACGTCGCCGGCGCGCTGGCGCAGGGCGCCGCCGCCTGCCTGGTCGAGGCGCAGGGCGCCGAGGCCTTCGGCTTCGGCGACGACGAGCGCATCGCCGGCTACGACGGCCTGAAGGCCGCCACCGGCCCCATCGCCGCGGCGTACTACGAGCAGCCCTCGCAGCGCCTGGACGTGCTGGCCGTCACCGGCACCAACGGCAAGACCTCCACCGCCTGGTGGCTGGCGCAGGCGCTGGCCGCCGCGCGCGGCACCGGCTGCGGCCTGGTCGGCACGCTCGGCGTGGGCTGTCCGCCGCAGGTGGAATACACCGGCCTGACCACCCCCGACCCGGTGCTGCTGCAAGGCTGGTTCCGCCGCTTCGCCGACGCGGGCCTGTCGGCCTGCGCGATCGAGGCCTCCTCCATCGGCATCGTCGAGCGCCGCCTCGACGGCACGCGCATCCGCGCCGCCGTCTTCACCAATTTCACCCAGGACCACCTGGACTACCACGGCACCATGCAGGCCTACTGGGACGCCAAGCGCGCCCTGTTCGACTGGCCCGGCCTGCAGGCCGCGGTGGTCAACATCGACGACGAGAAGGGCGACGCGCTCGCCGCCTCGCTCGCCGGCGGCGCGCTGGACCTTTGGACCGTGTCCTGCGAGCGCCCGGCCCGCCTGGCCGCCCGCGACATCGCCTACGGCGCCGCCGGCCTGGAGTTCACCGTGGCCGAGGGCGAGGCCGCCGAGCGCCTGGCCACCCGCCTGATCGGCGCCTACAACGTGGCCAACCTCCTGGGCGTGATCGCCGCGATGCGCGCCGTCGGCGTGCCGCTGGCCCGCGCGGTGGACGCCTGCCGCCACCTGCTGCCGGTGCCGGGCCGCATGGAGTGCCTGCAGCGCGAGGGCGCGCCGCTGGTGGCCGTGGACTACGCCCACACCCCCGACGCGCTGGACAAGGCCCTGGCGGCCCTGCGCCCGCTGGCCGCGCAGCGCGGCGGCCGCCTGTGGTGCGTGTTCGGCTGCGGCGGCGACCGCGACCCGGTCAAGCGCCCGCTGATGGCGGCGGTGGCCGAGAAGAACGCCGACCGCGTGGTCGTCACCAGCGACAACCCGCGCAGCGAGAAGCCGGAGGCGATCATCAGCCAGATCCTGCTGGGGCTGTCGCACCGCGACGAGGTGGTGGTCGAGTCCGACCGCGCCGCCGCCATCGTGCTGGCGGTGCGCGAGGCTGCCGCGGGCGACGTGATCCTGCTGGCCGGCAAGGGCCACGAGACCTTCCAGGAAGTCGCCGGCGTGAAGCACGACTTCGACGACCGCGTCCACGCCGCGCAGGCGCTGCAGGGGAGGGCGTCCGCATGATGTTCCACCTGCAACAGGCCCTGGCCTGGCTCGAGGGCGCCACGCTCAAGGGCGAGGGCGCCACCGCCATCGCCCGCGTGCACACCGACACCCGCAGCCTGCAGCCGGGCGACCTGTTCGTCGCGCTCAAGGGCGAGCGCTTCGACGCCAACGACCTGCTGGCCGAGGCCGCCGCCAAGGGCGCAGCCGCCGTGCTGGCGCACCGCGGCCGCATCCCCGCCGGCCTGAGCGGCATCGAGGTGGACGACACCCGCCTCGCGCTGGGCCGCCTGGCCGCCGGCTGGCGTTCGCAGTTCAGGCTGCCCCTGGTCGCCATCACCGGCAGCAACGGCAAGACCACCGTCACGCAGATGGTGGCCGCGATCCTGCGGGCCTGGCACGGCGAGGCCGCCCTGTCCACGCAGGGCAACCTGAACAACGACATCGGCCTGCCGCTGACGGTGCTGCGCCTGGACGCCTCCCACCGCGTGGGTGTGCTCGAACTGGGCATGAACCACCCGGGCGAGATCGCCTACCTCGCCGGCATCGCCAAGCCCACGGTGGCCCTCGTCAACAACGCGCAGCGCGAGCACCAGGAGTTCATGGCCACGGTCGAGGCCGTGGCCCGCGAGAACGGCTCGGTGTTCGAGGCGCTCGCCCCCAACGGCACGGCGATCTTCCCCGCCGGCGACGAATTCAGCGCGCTGTGGGCCTCGCTGGCCGGGCCGCGCGCCTGCCTCACGTTCGGTGCCGCCGACGGCGCCGACATCCTTCTGGCCGGGTCTGAATGGCAACACGGACACTGGGTGGTACGGGCGAAGACCCCGGCCGGCCCGGTCGATTTCCAGCTCCATATCGCCGGCCGCCACAACGTCGTCAACGCCCTGGCCGCCACCGCCTGCGCCCTGGCCGCGGGCGCGCCGCTGGCCGCCATCGCCGCGGGCCTGTCCGCGTTCGAGCCGGTCAAGGGCCGCTCGCGCGCGCTGTCCGTGGTCGTGGGGGGCCGCGAGCTCACCGTGGTGGACGACACCTACAACGCCAACCCCGATTCCGCGCGCGCCGCCGTCGACGTGCTGGCCGACCTGCCCGGCCCGCAGCTGCTGGTGCTGGGCGACATGGGCGAGGTCGGCGACCAGGGCCCGCAGTTCCACGCCGAGGTGGGCGCCTATGCCCGCGAGCGCGGCATCCCCGCGCTGTTCACCCTGGGCGAGCAGTCGCGCGCCATGGGCGGCACGCATTTCGAGCGCATCGAGGCCCTGCAGGCCGCGGTGCTGCAACACCTTCCGCAAGCCGCCAGCGTGCTGGTCAAGGGCTCGCGGTTCATGAAGATGGAGCGGGTGGTCGACGCGATCACCGCCCGCGCCCGAGAAGAAAAGGAACAGGCCTGATGCTGCTGAGCCTCGCCATCTGGCTGCAATCGATCTCGCCGGAATTCGGCTTCCTGCGGGTCTTCCAGTACCTCACCTTCCGCGCGGTGATGGCCGCCCTGACCTCGCTGCTGATCGGCCTGGTCGCGGGCCCCTGGGTGATCCGCCGCCTGACCGAGCTGAAGATCGGCCAGCCGGTCCGCGGCTACGGCATGCAGTCGCACCTGTCCAAGAGCGGCACGCCCACCATGGGCGGGGTGCTGGTGCTGCTGTCGATCGCCGTCGCCACGCTGCTGTGGTTCGACCTCGCCAACCGCTTCGTCTGGATCGTGCTGATCGTCACCCTGGGCTTCGGCATGATCGGCTGGGCGGACGACTGGCGCAAGGTCGTGCGCAAGGACCCGGAGGGCATGCGCTCGCGCGAGAAGTACTTCTGGCAATCCGTCATCGGCCTGATCGCCGCGGTCTACCTGGTGTTCTCCATTTCCGAGAGCTCCAACCTGAAGGTGGTGGAGCTGTTCTTCACCTGGGTGAAGTCCGGCTTCGACGTGGACCTGCCGCCCAAGGCCGGCCTGCTGGTGCCCTTCTTCAAGGAAGTGAGCTACCCCCTGGGCGTGTTCGGCTTCGTGATCATGACCTACCTGGTCATCGTGGGTTCGAGCAATGCGGTGAACCTCACCGACGGCCTGGACGGCCTGGCCATCATGCCGGTGGTCATGGTGGGCTCGGCGCTGGGCGTGTTCGCCTATGTCACCGGCAGCTCGGTCTACTCCAAGTACCTGCTGTTCCCCTACATCCCCGGCTCCGGCGAGCTCCTGATCTTCTGCGCCGCGATGGCTGGCGCGGGCCTGGCCTTCCTCTGGTTCAACGCCTACCCGGCGCAGGTCTTCATGGGCGACGTCGGCGCGCTGGCCCTGGGCGGCGCGCTGGGCACCATCGCGGTGATCGTTCGCCAGGAGATCGTGCTGGCCATCATGGGCGGCGTCTTCGTGGTCGAAGCCCTCTCGGTGATGGCCCAGGTCATGTACTTCAAGTACACCAAGAAGCGCTACGGCGAGGGCCGCCGCATCCTGAAGATGGCGCCCCTGCACCACCACTTCGAGAAGAGCGGCTGGAAGGAGACCCAGGTCGTGGTCCGCTTCTGGATCATCACCATGCTCCTGTGCCTGGTCGGCCTGTCCACCCTGAAGCTGCGGTAAGAACATGAGTCTCCAGGACCGCCACTGCCTCGTCCTCGGCCTCGGCATCTCCGGGCTGGCGATGGCGCGCTGGTGCGCCCGCCAGGGCGCGCGCGTGACGGTGGCCGACACCCGCGAGGCGCCGCCGCACCTGCAGGCCCTGCGCGAGCAGGTGCCGGGCGCGGCCTTCGTCGCCGGCGCCTTCGATGCGGCGCTGGTGGACGGCGTGGACGCCGTCTTCCGCAGCCCCGGCCTGTCGCCCCAGCAGGTGGCCCCGGTGCTCGACGCCGCGCGCGCGCGCGGCCTGCGCACCGGCGGCGAGCTGGACCTGTTCACCGAGGCCCTCGCCGCGCTGCGCGCCGAGGGCGGCTACCACCCGGCGGTGCTGGCCGTCACCGGCACCAACGGCAAGACCACCGTCACCTCGCTGACCGGCCAGCTCGTCGAGCGCGCCGGCCGCAGCGTCGCGGTGGCCGGCAACATCGGCCCCTCGCTGCTGGACACGCTCACCGCCAAGCTCGAGGCGCAGGCCCTGCCGCAGGCCTGGGTGCTGGAGCTTTCCAGCTTCCAGCTCGAAGGCGTGGCCGGCTTCGAGCCCACCGCCGCCACCGTGCTCAATATCAGCCAGGACCACCTGGACTGGCACGGCGGCATGGACGCCTATGCCGCGGCCAAGGCCCGCATCTTCGGTGCCGAGGGCACGATGGTGCTCAATCGCGAGGACCCGGTGGTCATGGCCATGCTGCCCGCGCCGGTGCGCCTCAAGGGCGGCAAGTACGAGCAGCGCGCCCACGTCACCTTCGGCGGCGACATGCCCCGCCGCCCCGGCGACTTCGGCATCGAGGTCGTGAACGGCATGGCCTGGCTGGTGCGCGCGCAGGACGCCGATGAAACCCTCAAGCGCCGCCGGGGCGAGGAGGAAGAGATCCACATCCAGCGCCTGATGCCGGCCGAGGCGCTTCGCATCCGCGGCCGCCACAACGCGATCAACGCCCTGTCGGCGCTGGCCCTGGCCAGCGCCGCGGGCTGCCCGCTCGCGCCCATGCTGTACGGCCTGCGCGAGTACCGCGGCGAGCCGCACCGGGTCGAGCCGGTGGGCATCCTCAACGAGGTCGAGTACTTCGACGACAGCAAGGGCACGAACGTCGGCGCCACGGTCGCCGCGCTGGCCGGCCTGGGCGCCGAGCGCAAGCTGGTGGTGATCCTGGGCGGCGAGGGCAAGGGCCAGGACTTCTCGCCGCTGGCCGGGCCGATCGCCCGCCATGCCCGCGCCGTCGTCCTGATCGGCCGCGACGCGCCCCTGATCCGCGCCGCGCTCGAAGGCGCGGGCGTGGCCCTGGTCGACGCCGCCTCGATGGAGGACGCCGTGCGCGCCGCCACCGAGCGCGCCCACGCCGGCGACGCGGTGCTGATGTCGCCCGCCTGCGCCAGCTTCGACATGTTCCGCGACTACGGCCACCGCGCCGAGGTCTTCCGCGCCGCGGTCGAGGCGCTGGCCGACGAGGCCGGGACGATGCTCGGGGGGGACGAATGAATTTCATCCCGGCCCGCCTCGCGCAGTGGATCGCCGGCGCCCCGCGCGACGACATCCCCATGCCCGTGCGCGGCACAGGCTTCGCCCGCCCCGGCGCCGGCGTGCGGGTCGAGCTGTTCGACCAGGCCCTGGTCTGGATCGTGGTCGGCCTCATGGCCTTCGGCCTGGTGATGGTCTATTCCGCCTCGGTGGCGATGCCGGACAACCCCCGCTTCGGCCGCTACACCAACACCTACTTCCTGGTCCGCCATTCGATGGCGCTGGCCATGGCCTTCGTCGCCGCGCTGATCGCCTTCCAGGTGCCGGTGGCCACCTGGGAACGCTACGCGCCCTGGCTGTTCGTGGGCTCGCTGGTGCTGCTGGTCGCCGTGCTGGTCCCCGGCATCGGCACCGTGGTCAACGGCGCGCGCCGCTGGATCTCGCTGGGCATCATGAACTTCCAGCCCTCGGAGCTGGCCAAGTTCGCCACCGTCCTCTACGCGGCCAACTACATGGTCCGCAAGATGGAGGTCAAGGAGCGCTTCTTCCGCGCGGTGCTGCCGATGGCGGTGGCCGTGGCCCTGGTCGGCGTGACCCTGCTGGCCGAACCCGACATGGGCGCCTTCATGGTGATCGCGATCATCGCCATGGGCATCCTGTTCCTCGGCGGGGTGAATGCCCGCATGTTCTTCCTGATCGCCGCGGTGCTGCTGGTGGCCTTCGGGATGATGATCGCGATGTCCGAGTGGCGGCGCGAGCGCATCTTCGCCTACCTGAATCCCTGGGACGAGAAGCACGCCCTGGGCAAGGGCTACCAGCTGTCGCATGCGCTGATCGCCATCGGCCGCGGCGAAGTCTTCGGCGTCGGCCTGGGCGGCAGCGTCGAGAAGCTGCACTGGCTGCCCGAGGCGCATACCGACTTCCTGCTCGCCGTGATCGGCGAGGAGTTCGGCTTCGTCGGCATCGTCGCGGTGATCCTCGCCTTCTTCTGGCTGACCCGCCGCGTCATGCACATCGGCCGCCAGGCCGTCGCCATGGACCGCCTCTTCGCCGGCCTGGTGGCCCAGGGCGTGGCCATCTGGATCGGTTTCCAGGCCTTCATCAACATGGGCGTGAACCTCGGCGCGCTGCCCACCAAGGGCCTCACGCTGCCCCTGATGTCGTACGGCGGCTCGGCCATCCTGATGAACCTCGTCGCGCTCGCGGTCGTCCTGCGGATCGACTACGAGAACCGCGTGATCATGCGGGGAGGGCGGCCGTGAAAACCGCGAACCTCTCCCGCACCGCGCTCGTGATGGCCGGCGGCACCGGCGGCCACATCTTCCCGGGCCTGGCCGTGGCCGAGGCCCTGCGCGCCAGGGGCTGGTCCGTGCACTGGCTCGGCGCCCCCGGCAGCATGGAAAGCCGCCTGGTGCCGCCGCGGGGCTTCGCCTTCGAGCCGGTGGCCTTCGGCGGCGTGCGCGGCAAGGGCCTCAAGACCCTGGTGCTGCTGCCGCTGCGCCTGCTGCGCGCCTTCTGGCAGAGCCTGCAGGTGGTGCGCCGAGTCAAGCCCGACGTGGTGATCGGCCTGGGCGGCTACATCACCTTCCCCGGCGGGATGATGGGCGTGCTGCTTGGCAAGCCGCTGGTGCTGCACGAGCAGAACTCGCGCGCCGGCATGGCCAACCGGGTGCTGGCCGGCGTGGCCGACCGCACCTTCACCGCCTTCCCGAACGTGCTGCCCAAGGCCGCCTGGGTCGGCAACCCGCTGCGCGAGGGCTTCCTGAACCAGCCCGCGCCGGCCGAGCGCTTCGCCGGGCGCAGCGGCCCGCTGAAGCTGCTGGTGGTCGGTGGCAGCCTGGGCGCCAAGGCGCTCAACGACCTGGTCCCCCAGGCCCTGGCCCTGATCCCCTCCGGCCACCGCCCCCATGTGCTGCACCAGAGCGGCAGCCAGCAGATCGACGCGCTGCGCGCCAACTACGCCGCCGCCGGCGTGCTGGCCGAGTGCACCCCCTTCATCGAGGACACCGCCTCGGCCTTCGCCGAAGCGGACCTGATCATCTGCCGCGCCGGCGCCAGCACCGTGACCGAGCTCGCGGCGGTGGGCGCCGCCGCGGCCTACGTGCCTTTCCCCCATGCGGTGGACGACCACCAGACCACCAACGCGAAGTTCGTGGTCGACGCCGGCGGCGGCTGGCTGCTGCCGCAGGCCGAACTGACCGCCGAGGCCATCGCCCGCCTCGTGCAAACCGTGACCCGTGAAGAACTCGTGAAACGCGCCGAAGCCGCCAGGACATTGAGCAAGACCCACGCCACCGACGACATCGTGGCCGCCTGCGAGGAGCTCGCCGCATGAAGCACGCGATCAAGCACATTCATTTCGTCGGCGTGGGCGGCTCGGGCATGTCCGGCATCGCCGAGGTG
Source organism: Ramlibacter sp. GCM10027632 (assembly GCF_042675325.1). Lineage (NCBI taxonomy): Bacteria > Pseudomonadati > Pseudomonadota > Betaproteobacteria > Burkholderiales > Comamonadaceae > Ramlibacter > Ramlibacter sp. GCM10027632. The sequence goes on from NZ_JBHTGW010000002.1 coordinate 124,967, forward strand.
CTGCGCAACCTGGGCTATGCCATCTCCGGCTCCGACATCGCCGACAGCGCCACGCTGCGCCGCCTGCAGGGCCTGGGCATCACCACCTACGTGGGCCATGCCGAGGCCAACATCGCCAGCGCCGACGCGGTGGTCACGTCGACCGCGGTGCAGGCCGACAACCCCGAGGTGGTGGCCGCGCGCAAGCGCCACATCCCCATCGTGCCGCGCGCCATCATGCTGGCCGAGCTGATGCGCCTGAAGCAGGGCATCGCCATCGCCGGCACGCACGGCAAGACCACCACCACCAGCCTGGTGGCCAGCGTGCTGGCCGAGGGCGGGCTGGACCCGACCTTCGTGATCGGAGGCCGCCTGAATTCCGCCGGCGCCAACGCCAAGCTGGGCGCGGGCGACTACATCGTGGTCGAGGCCGACGAGTCCGACGCCTCGTTCCTGAACCTGATGCCGGTGATGTCGGTGGTGACCAACATCGACGCCGACCACATGGAGACCTATGGCCATGACTTCGGCAAGCTGAAGAAGGCCTTCGTCGACTTCCTGCACCGCATGCCGTTCTACGGCACCGCCATCCTGTGCGTGGACGACCCCGCGGTGCGCGAGATCCTGGAGCAGGTGAACTGCCCGGTGACCAGCTACGGCGTGAGCGAGGACGCCCAGGTGCGCGCCGTCGACATCCGCGCCGTGGGCCCGCAGATGCATTTCACCGTGCAGCGGCGCAACGGCGTCACGCTGCCGGACCTGCAGGTCCGGCTCAATCTGGCCGGCCACCACAACGTGCTGAACGCGCTGTCCGCGATCGCGGTGGCGGTGGAACTGAGCATCCCCGACGAGGCCCTGCTCAAGGCGCTGGCCGAGTTCCGCGGCGTGGGCCGCCGCTTCCAGAGCTATGGCGACCTGCCGGTGCGCGCGGCCAATGGCGGCGGCACGTTCCATGTGATCGAGGACTACGGCCACCACCCGGTCGAACTCGCGGCCACGCTGTCCGCCGCGCGCGGCGCGTTCCCGGGCCGCCGCCTGGTGCTGGCCTTCCAGCCGCACCGCTACACCCGCACGCGCGACTGCTTCGAGGATTTCGTGAAGTCCATCGGCATGGCCGACGCCGTGCTGCTCGCCGAGGTCTATGCCGCCGGCGAAGCCCCGATCGTGGCCGCCGACGGCCGCTCGCTGGCCCGCGCGGTGCGCGTGGCGGGGAAGGTGGAGCCGGTCTTCGTCGACGACATCGCCGACATGCCCGGCGCCATCCGGGAGATGGCCCGCGACGGCGACGTGGTCATGTGCATGGGCGCAGGATCGATCGGCGGGGTGCCCGCCAAGTTGGTTGAAATGGGAGGCGGCGCATGACCGTCAACGCGCAGGTCAATGTGCAGGATTTCGGCAAGGTCGCCGTCCTGATGGGAGGGCGCTCCGCGGAGCGCGAGGTGTCGCTCATGTCCGGCAGCGGCGTGCTCAAGGCCCTGCAGGGCAAGGGCGTGGACGCCCATGCCTTCGACCCCGCCGAGCGCGACCTGTCCGAGCTCAAGGCCAAGGGCTTCGCCCGCGCCTTCATCGCGCTGCATGGCCGCTTCGGCGAGGACGGCACGGTGCAGGGCGCGCTGGAGCTCCTGGGCATTCCGTACACCGGCTCGGGCGTGATGGCCTCGTCCATCGCCATCGACAAGACCATGACCAAGCGGGTGTGGATGCACGAAGGCATCTCCACGCCGCGCTACGTGCTGCTTCGCAAGGGCGCCTACACGCCGGCCCAGGTGGCGGCGGTGCCGGGCGAGCTGGGCCTGCCCCTGATCGTCAAGCCGGCGCGCGAGGGCTCCTCGATCGGCCTGGCCAAGGTGACCGACGCGGCGCAGATGGCCGCCGCCGTCGAGGCCGCCGCGGCGCTTGATTGCGACGTGCTGTGCGAACAGTTCATCGCCGGCGACGAGGTCACCTGCCCGGTGCTGGGCACCGGCGACGGCGCCCGCGCGCTGCCGGTGATCCGCATCGTCGCGCCCGGCGGCAACTACGATTACCAGAACAAGTACTTCAGCGACGACACGCAGTACCTCGTGCCCTGCGGCCTGCCCGCGGGCGAGGAGGCCGCCATCCAGGCGATGGTGCTGCGGGCCTACCAGGTGCTGGGCTGCCGCGGCTGGGGCCGCGTCGACGTGATGATCGACGCCGCCACCCGCACGCCCTACCTGCTGGAGATCAACACCTCGCCGGGCATGACCGGCCACTCGCTGGTGCCCATGTCGGCGCGCGCCGCCGGCATCAGCTACGAGGACCTGTGCGTGCAGCTGCTCGCCTCGGCCTCGCTCGACCAATCCGCCCGGGAGGACGCCGCGCCGTGACCGCTGCCGCCACCCCCCAGCCGCTCGACGTGCGACTCATGAACGCCACCGCCACGATCCTGTTCGTGGCCTGCGGCGCGCTGGTCGTCGCGGCGCTGGCCTGGTGGGCGCTGCGGCACCCGGCGTTCGCGCTGGGCCGCATCACGGTGGTGGGCGACGTCACCCACAACAGCGTCGCGACGGTGCGCGCCAACGTGGCGCCGCGCATCGCCGGCAACTTCTTCACCGCCGACCTGCGCGCCGCGCGCGAGGCCTTCCTGCAGGTGCCCTGGGTGCGCGAGGCCACGGTGCGCCGCGAGTTCCCCAACCGCCTGCGCGTGGTGCTGCAGGAGCACCGGCCGGTGGCCTTCTGGGGCGCCGAGGGCGAGACCACGCTGGTGAACAGCTTCGGCGAGGTCTTCGAGGCCAACCCCGGCGACATCGAGGACGAGGACCTGCCGCGCCTGGCCGGCCCGCAGGACCAGTCGGCCCAGGTGCTGGCGATGTACCGGGCGCTGGCGCCGGCGTTCGAGCCGCTGGACCTGGAGGTCTCGCAGCTGGTGCTCACCGCCCGCGGCAGCTGGCAGGCCCGGCTCGACACGGGCGCCACCATCGAGATGGGCCGCGGCACGCAGGACGAGGTGCTGGCGCGCGTGCGCCGCTTCGTCGACACGATCACGCAGGCGGCCTCGCGCTACGGCCGCCGGGCCGAGGCGGTGGTCGCGGCCGACCTGAGGCATGCCGACGGCTATGCCATCCGATTGAGGGGCGTCAGCACCGTGAGTGCGGACGCGCAGAAGAAATAAAGAGGACCAGCAGAGGGATCTATGGCAAAGGAATACAAGGACCTGGTCGTCGGCCTGGACATCGGCACCGCCAAGGTGATGGCGGTGGTGGCCGAGGTCATGCCCGGCGGCGAGCTCAAGCTCGCCGGCCTGGGCGTGGCGCCGTCCAACGGCCTCAAGCGCGGCGTGGTGGTGAACATCGACGCCACCGTCCAGAGCATCCAGCAGGCGCTGAAAGAGGCCGAGCTGATGGCGGACTGCAAGATCACCCGGGTCTACACCGGCATCACCGGCAGCCACATCCGCGGCATCAACTCCAGCGGCATGGTGGCGGTGAAGGACAAGGAGGTCACGCCGGCCGACGTGGCCCGCGTGGTCGAGACCGCCCGCGCCATCAACATCTCCACCGACCAGCGCCTGCTGCTGGTCGAGCCGCAGGAGTTCGTGATCGACGGCCAGGACGTGAAGGAGCCGATCGGCATGAGCGGCATCCGCCTGGAGGCCAAGGTGCACATCGTCACCGGCGCGCAGAGCGCGGCGGAGAACATCATCAAGTGCGTGCGCCGCTGCGGCCTGGAGGTCGAGACGCTGCTGCTGAACCCGCTGGCCTCCAGCATGTCGGTGCTCACCGCCGACGAGAAGGAGCTGGGCGTGGCGCTGGTGGACATCGGCGCCGGCACCACCGACGTGGCGATCTTCACCGGGGGCGCGATCCGCCACACCGCGGTGATCCCGATCGCCGGCGACCTGATCACCAGCGACATCGCGATGGCCCTGCGCACCCCGACCAAGGATGCCGAGGACATCAAGGTGGAGGCCGGCTTCGCCAAGCAGCTGCTGGCCGACCCCGAGCAGCAGGTGGAAGTGCCCGGCCTGGGCGACCGCGGCCCGCGCATGCTGTCCAAGCAGGCGCTGGCCGGCGTGATCGAGCCGCGCATCGAGGAGATCTACTCGCTGGTGCAGCAGGTGATCCGCGAGTCCGGCTACGAGGAGGTCCTCGGCTCGGGCATCGTGATCACCGGCGGCTCCAGCGTCATGCCGGGCATGGTGGAACTGGGCGAGGACATCTTCCTCAAGCCGGTGCGCCGCGGCGTGCCGAAGTACGCCAGCGCCCTGTCCGACATGGTGGCCCAGCCGCGCGCGGCCACCGTCATGGGCCTGCTCGAGGAAGCGCGCCTGGCCCGCGTGCGCGGGCAGAAGGTGGCGCAAAAGAGCGGCTCGGTGAAGACGGCCTTCGGCCGCCTCAAGGAATTCATCGTGGGGAACTTCTGATGCCGCAAGCCCGCATCTGGCTCGCGCGCGGAAGCCCGCCGGTTCGACGACGGCGGGGGCGATGTTGCCCTGCAGCACCCCCCGCCCCGGCCTGACGGCCACCCTGGTTACCCGAAAAACAATCTAGTCCAACCGGCAACTGCAAGCATTCGAGGAGTTAGCAATGAGCATCGAGATGATCGAAGTCGAGGAATTCAACATGGGCACCCAGATCAAGGTGATCGGGGTGGGCGGCGGCGGCGGCAACGCCGTCGAGCACATGATCGAGCGTGCGGTCCAGGGCGTCGAATTCATCAACGCCAACACCGATGCCCAGGCCCTGGCGCGCACCGCGGCCCACAAGACCATCCAGCTCGGGCAGACCGGCCTGGGCGCCGGCTCCAAGCCCGAGAAGGGCCGTGAGGCGGCCGAGGCCGCCGTCGAGAGCATCCGCGAGGCGATCTCCGGCGCGCACATGCTGTTCATCACCGCCGGCATGGGTGGCGGCACCGGCACCGGCGCCGCGCCGGTGATCGCCCGCGTGGCCAAGGAAATGGGCATCCTGACCGTGGGCGTGGTGACCAAGCCCTTCGACTGGGAGGGCGGCCGCCGCATGACCAACGCCGACAACGGCCTGGCCGAACTCGAAGCCAATGTCGACTCGCTGATCGTGGTGCTGAACGAGAAGCTGCTCGAGGTGCTGGGCGACGACATCACCCAGGACGAGGCCTTCGCCCACGCCAACGACGTGCTGAAGAACGCGGTCGGCGGCATCGCCGAGATCATCAACGTCCCCGGCCACGTGAACGTGGACTTCGAGGACGTGCGCACCGTGATGGGCGAGCCCGGCAAGGCCATGATGGGAACCGCCGTGGCCTCCGGCCCGGACCGCGCCCGCCTGGCCGCCGAGCAGGCCGTGGCCTGCCCGCTGCTGGAGGGCATCGACCTGTCCGGCGCCAAGGGCGTGCTGGTGCTGATCACCGCCGCCAAGGGCAGCCTGAAGCTGTCGGAGTCCAAGCTGGCCATGACCACCATCCGCGCCTGCGCCTCGCCGGACGCCCACGTGATCTACGGCACGGCCTACGACGACAGCCTGGGTGACCAGGTCCGCGTGACCGTGGTGGCCACCGGCCTGTCCCGCCAGGGCCAGGTCCGCCGCACCGCGCCCCCGCTGCAGGTCCTGCGCACCGGCACCGACAACGTGCCGTTCCAGGTCTCCGGCATGGGCGGCATGGGCAGCGTGGGCGTCCAGCCCGCCTCCGGCCTGGCCACCGCCGCGACCGCCGCCGCCGGCAACGACTACGGCAACCTGAGCGTGCCCAGCGTCTGGCGCACCAACCGCACCACCGCCGCCGCCAAGGTCGACGCGCTGGCCTCCGGCGGCATGGACGACTACGAGATCCCGGCCTTCCTGCGCAAGCAGGCGGACTGATCGCCGGGGGCCCCCTTCCGCGAGGAAGGGGGCTATCGCCGTGATCAATTCCCTTGCCGGGGAAGGTTAGTGCCTCCTCATTAAAATCGCGGGCATGCTGCAGCAACGTACCCTCAAGACCCTCACCCGCGCCGTCGGCGTGGGCCTGCACAGTGGCCAGAGGGTCGAGCTGACGCTGCGGCCGGCGCCGCCGGACACGGGCATCGTGTTCCGCCGCGTCGACCTCGCCCAGCCGGTGGACATCCCGGTGTCGGCCACCGCCGTGACCGACACGCGCATGGCCTCCACCATCTCGAATGGCGGTGCCAAGGTCCACACCATCGAGCACCTGATGTCGGCGGCCTGCGGCCTGGGCCTGGACAACCTCTACGTCGACATCACCGCCGAGGAAGTCCCCATCCTCGACGGCTCCTCCTCCTCCTTCGTCTTCCTGCTGCAAAGCGCCGGCATCGAGCTGCAGAAGGCGCCCAAGCGCTTCATCCGCGTGCTGCAGCCGGTGGAAGTGCGCGAAGGCGAGGGCGACAACCTCAAGTGGGCGCGCCTGGAGCCGTACCACGGCTACAAGCTCAGTTTCGAGATCGACTTCGCGCACCGCGTGGTCGACGCCACCGGCCAGCGCTACGAGTTCGACCTGGGGCGTGACAACTACAGCCGCGACATCGCCCGTGCCCGCACCTTCGGCTTCACCAAGGACGTGGAGATGCTGCGCGCCAACGGCCTGGGCCTGGGCGCCGGCCTCGACAACGCGGTGGTCATGGACGACTGGCGCGTGCTCAATGCCGACGGCCTTCGCTACGACGACGAACTGGTCAAGCACAAGATCCTCGACGCCATCGGCGACCTGTACGTGGTCGGCAAGCCCCTGCTGGCGGCCTACACCGCGTTCCGCTCCGGCCACGCCATGAACAACAAGCTGCTGCGCGCGCTGCTCGCCCAGCCCGCCAGCTACGAGATCGTGAGCTTCGAGGACGAGCGCCAGGCCCCCGCCGGCTTCGCCCAGCCCGCCCGCGCCTGGTGAGGCGCCAAGGACCGCGGCCATGCTTCTGTTCCGCTGGTCCCTGATGCTCCTGCTGCTGGCAGCGGGCGTGTGCTTCGCGTTCTACGCCGGCACCGGCCAGGTCCGCTTCCGGCACTGGGGCCTCGTCATCCTCAAGTGGACGCTGATCGCGGCGTTCGGTTTCTTCGCGGTCCTCATCCTCGAGCGGCTGGCCTGACCGGCCGGCTACCCCCCCTGCCCGTGACTTCCTGCGCACGTCCCGCGCGGCCGTGCCGAGCGTTGCGCGTGTAACGCACGCCCGCGCAAAACTCGCCCCATCCCCCTCGCTCCTTCACCGGGTCGCCCTGGCCGACCCCGGGCGGCCGGCTGCCTGCGTGTCCCCGCGGCCGTCCTTCAACCCCTTGAAGAAACGAGGTCTCCATGAAGACAGGCTCCCATCCCGGCGCGCGGCTGTGGCGATGCAACGCGGTGTGCGCGGCCGTCCTGCTGGCGCTGGCCGGTTGCGGCGGCGGAGGCGGCCCTCCGGGCGAGCCGCCGGCCGAGGCGATCGCCAAGGCCGCGGCCACGCGCACCTTCATCGTCCTGCTGCGGGAGGGCTCGGTCACCGGCGCCGACCTCTCGGTCTCCGCGGTGCGGCCCTACGGCGGGGAGGTGACCTTCACCTACGCCGTCGCCGTCAACGGCTTCGCCGCGCGGGTGCCGGCGCAGCGCGCCGACGACTTCGTGGCGGACATGCGCGCCCACGCCGAGGTGGTGCTGGTCGAGGAGGACCAGCCGATGTACGCGAGCCAGTCGGTGCAGCCCAATCCGCCCTGGGGCCTGGACCGCATCGACCAGCGCGCGCTGCCGCTGGACCAGCGCTACACCTACACGGCCACCGGTGCCGGCGTGCGGGCCTACATCCTGGACACCGGGCTGTTCGCCGGGCACCAGGACTTCGCCGGCCGCACCGCGCCGGGCTTCACCGTGATCAACGACGGCCGCGGCACCAGCGACTGCGTGGGCCACGGCACGCACGTCGCGGGCACGGTGGGCGGCACCACCTATGGCGTGGCCAAGCAGGTGATCCTGGTGCCGGTGCGCGTCCTCGGCTGCGGGGGCTCGGGGTCCACCAGCGGCGTGATCGCCGGCGTCGACTGGGTGGCGGCCAACGCGCCGCGGCCGTCGGTGATCAACATGTCGCTCGGCGGGGGCGCGTCGACCGCGCTGGACTCGGCCATCGCCCGCGCCACCGCGCGCGGCATCACGGTGGCCGTGGCCGCCGGCAACTCCAACGCCAACGCCTGCAACGGCTCGCCCGCGCGCGCGCCCTCGGCGCTGACGGCGGGCGCCACCGCCAGCAACGATGCGCGAGCCTCGTTCTCCAACTACGGCGCGTGCGTGGACGTGTTCGCGCCGGGGGTCGGCATCCGCTCGGCCAGCAGCACCTCGCCGACCGGCAGCCTCCTCATGAGCGGGACCTCGATGGCTTCGCCGCATGTGGCGGGCGTCGCGGCGCTGGTGCTGCAGGTGCGGCCCGGCGCCTCGGCCGAGGAGGTCGCCGCCGTCATCACCGGCACCGCCACGACGGGCGTGGTGGGCAACCCGGGGCCGGGCTCGCCGAACCGGCTGCTGTACTCGCTGGGCGTGGGGGATGCGCCGCCACCACCACCCCCGCCGCCGCCGCCGCCGCCGCCGCCGCCGCCGCCACCGCCACCGCCACCGCCACCGCCACCGCCACCGCCACCGCCACCGCCACCGCCACCGCCACCGCCACCGCCACCGCCACCGGCGCCTCCGCCGCCGGACTGGCACCCGCCCGGCAAGCCGCCCGGCTGGCACCCCCCGGGCAAGGCCCCGGGCTGGGTGCCGCCCGGCAAGCGCTGACGCAAGCGCTCAGGCAAGCGCTCAGGCAAGCGCGTGGCCGTGGCCGGGCCGCGGCGGGGGTCAGACCGCGCGGCCGGCCTTGTAGGCGCCGGTATTGCGGCGCACGCGGTCGGCGGCCTGCGCGAGCCGGGCGATGGCCTGGCCGGCATGGGCGTGGGTGACGGCCAGGCCCAGGGCATCGGCCGCGTCCGGGCCGGGCAGGCCGGGCAGGGTGAGCAGCCGCTGCACCATGGCCTGCACCTGCGGCTTGCCGGCGCGCCCGTGGCCGGCGATGGCGCGCTTCATCTGCAGCGCGGTGTACTCGGCCACCGGCAGCCCGCCCGCCACCAGGGCGGTGATGCAGGCGCCGCGCGCCTGGCCGAGCAGCAGCGTGGACTGCGGGTTGGCGTTGACGAAGACGATCTCGATCGCCGCCTCGTCGGGCGCGTAGCGTTCGCGCAGCTGGGAGATGCCGTCGAACAGCACCTTCAGCCGCGCCGGCAGGTCGCCGCGGGGCAGGTGGGTAGTCTGGATGGTGCCGCTGCCCACGTAGCGCAGGGCGTGGCCGTCCACGTCGACCACGCCGAAGCCGGTGGTCTGCAGGCCGGGGTCGATGCCGAGGATGCGCATGCCCGGGATTGTGGGGCATGGTTGATGCACCTCATTCGTGGGCGGCGGCGAGCCGCGACAATCGCGGGCATGAGTACCGAGGACATCGACGACGACACCCCCGAGGGCGAGACCCCGTTCAGCTTCATCGGCGGCGAGCCGGCGGTGCGCGCGCTGGTGGACCGCTTCTACGACCTGATGGACCTGGAGCCGCGCTACGCCGCGCTGCGCGCCAGCCACGGCCCCGACCTGGCGAGCGCCCGCGACAAGCTGTTCCTGTTCCTGTGCGGGTGGCTGGGCGGGCCGCAGCTGTACGTCGAGAAGCACGGCCACCCGATGCTGCGCGCGCGGCACCTGCCGTTCGCCATCGGCATCCAGGAGCGCAACCAGTGGGTGGCGTGCATGGACCAGGCCATGGGCGAGGTCGGCATCGAGCCGCAGCTGCGTGAGCGCCTCTACGACGCCTTCATGCAGACGGCGGACTGGATGCGCAACCGGCCGGGCTGAAGCCTGCCGGCCGCCGGGCCCGCCAGCCGGTCAGCCCGGGCCCTGCGACGGCCGCAGCAGCACCACCAGCGCCCCCGCGCCGCCCTCGGACGCGCGGGCCTGGACGAAGGCCAGGACCTGGTTCTTCTGGGTCAGCCAGCTCTGCACCCGGCCCTTGAGCACCGGCGTCTTCCCCGGCGAGCCCAGGCCCTTGCCGTGCACCACCCGCACGCAGCGGATGCCCTGGCGGTGCGACTCGCGGATGAAGTGCGCCAGCGCCTCGCGCGCGTCCTCGCGGCGCAGGCCGTGCAGGTCGATCTCGCGCTGGATGCTCCACTCGCCCTTGCGCAGCTTGCGCGTCACGTCCAGCCCCACGCCGGGGCGGCGGAAGCTCATCGCGTCGTCCACGTCGAGCAGGGTGGTGGCGTCGAACTCGTCGGACAGCGCCTCGTGCAGCACGCGCTGCTCGTCCAGCTGCTGCTGGACCGCCACCGGCGCGGGCGGGCGGCGGAACGGGTCGATGCGGCCGTCGTGCGGCAGCCGCTGCACCACGCCGGCGGCGCGCTGGAACAGGTTCTTCTCCGCCTCGGCGCGCCGCTGCGCCTCGCGCCGGGCGGCCTCCTCGGCGGCCACGCGCTGGCGCTCGCGCGCCAGGTGCGCCTGGATCGCCTTCAGGTCCTGCAGGGAGTTCGCCTTCACAGCCACCCCCGCTCGGCCATCGACAGGCCCTGGCCGGGGCCGACGATCACATGGTCGACCACCCGCACGTCCACCAGCCCCAGCGCGCTGCGAAGCAGCTGGGTGAGCGCCGCGTCGGCCGGGGAGGGCTGGACATGGCCCGTGGGGTGGTTGTGCGCCAGGACCACCGCCGCCGCCCGGTGGTGCAGGGCGCGCACCACCACCTCGCGCGGGTAGACGCTGGTCTGCGTGAGCGTGCCGCGGAACATCTCCTCCAGCGCCAGCAGGTGGTGGCGGTTGTCCAGGAACATCACCGCGAACACCTCGTGCGGCAGGTGCGCCAGGTGCAGCTGCAGGTACTCCATCACCGACCGGGGCGACTCGAAGGCCGGACGCTCGCGCAGCTGCTGCTGCATCGCCCGGCGCGCCAGCTCCAGCACCGCCATCAGCTGCGAGCGCTTGGCGGTGCCGCCCAGGCCCTTGACGCGCTGCAGGTCGGCGGCGCCGGCGCGCAGCAGGCCGGCCAGCCCGCCGAAGGTCTCCACCAGCTCCTGCGCCAGCGCCAGCACGCCCTTGCCCGCCAGCCCGGTGCGCAGCAGCAGGGCGAGCAGCTCGGTGTCGGAAAGGGCGCCGGGGCCGCGGGCCAGCAGCTTCTCGCGGGGTCTTGCGTCGGCGGGAAGTTCGAGGACGGGCATGGCTTTCTACAATGGAGGGTCAGTTTATCGGGACTCCCATGGCCTCCAGCGCACCCCGGATTGCACCGGGCTCCTTCCTCACGCTGCACTACCGCCTCGCCGGTCCGGCAGGCGACATCATCAACACCTTCAGCGGCAAGCCCGCCACGCTCACCCTGGGCTCGGGCGAACTCGCGCCCGCGGTGGAGGAGCGGCTGATCGGCCTGGAGGAGGGCGCTCACGTGACCTTCGAGCTGCCCGCGGGCGCCGCCTTCGGCGAGCGCAACCCGGAGATGGTGCAGTGGGTCGCCCGCAAGCTCCTGAACCAGATGGGGGACCCCGACGAGCAGTACCGCCCCGGCGACGTGGTGGAATTCCCCACGCCCGACGGCCTGGGCAGCTACGCCGGCGCCGTACGCCAGGTCGGCCACGAGGGCGACCCGCAGGCCGTGCTGTTCGACTTCAACCACCCGCTGGCCGGCCAGCCCGTGACCTTCGAGGCGCGGGTCATCGGGGTGCTCTGAGATGACGGTCCCCACCGGCGAGATCCTGCTGGCCGAGCCGCGCGGCTTCTGCGCCGGCGTCGACCGCGCCATCGACATCGTCGAGGCCGCCCTGGCCAAGTTCGGCGCGCCGATCTACGTGCGCCACGAGATCGTGCACAACACCTTCGTGGTCAACGACCTCAAGGCCAAGGGCGCCATCTTCATCGAGGACCTCGCCGAGGTGCCGCCCGGCGCCACCCTGGTCTTCTCCGCCCACGGCGTGAGCAAGGCGGTGGAGCGCGAGGCGCATGACCGCGGCTTCTCCGTCTTCGACGCCACCTGCCCGCTGGTCACCAAGGTCCACGTGGAGGTGGCCAAGCTGGCCAAGGAGGGCTACGAGTTCCTCATGATCGGCCACAAGGGCCACCCCGAGGTGGAAGGCACCATGGGCCAGCTGGACTCGGGCATCCACCTGGTGGAGGACGTGGCCGATGTCGCCCGCGTCAGCCCCGCCCAGGAAGACAAGCTCGCCGTGGTCACGCAGACCACGCTGAGCGTGGACGACGCCGCCGAGATCATGGCGGCGGTGGTGGCCCGCTTCCCGAACGTGCGCAAGCCCAAGCAGCAGGACATCTGCTACGCCACGCAGAACCGGCAGGACGCGGTCAAGGTCATGTCCCGCCAGGTCGACGTGGTGATCGTCGTGGGCAGCCCCACCAGCTCCAACAGCAACCGCCTCGCCGAAGTCGCCCGCAAGCTGGGCGTGCCCGCCTACATGGTGGACAACGCCGGCGAGCTGCAGCCGCAGTGGCTGGAGGGCAAGGCCCGCGTTGGCCTCACGGCCGGGGCGTCCGCGCCGGAGGTGCTGGTGCAGGAAGTCATCGCCCGCATCCGCGAGCTCGGCGCGGTGGCCGTGCGGCGCATGGAGGGCATCCAGGAGACCGTGAAGTTCCCGCTGCCCAAGGGCCTCAAGCTGTACGCCTGAGGCCCCGGCGGCCCTCGAGGCCGCACCGCCTCGTCAGGTGTTGCGGCGGCCCGGGCTGCCCTGGCCCATGTCCTGGCGTGAGCCGCCGGGGTTGCTGCGGTCCTCCTGGCGGCCCTGGCCGCCGGAGGGCTGGCGCTCCCAGTCCTGCTGCTGGCCGCCCTGCTGGCGTCCGCCGCTGGCCTGGCCGCGCCCCTGCTCCTGCTGGAGCTTGTCGCGGTCCTGCTGCGTGCCGGGGTTGTCCATGTCCTGGCGGCCGCCCCCCTGCTGCTGTTGCTGCTGCGGTTCATTCGGCATGGCGAAGTCCTTTCGGGAAAGTTGGAAGAGGCCCGCAGCCTAGGCCGCGGTTGCGGCTGCGCATGTCGGCGGCGCCCGACGGGGGGCGTGGGCACCGGCCTACCCCGGGGCCGGCCGCCTAAAATCGGCGGATGCTTGACATCAGCCTGCTTCGCAAGGACCTCGACTCGGTCATCGCCCGCCTGAGCGCGCGCAAGAGCCCCCAGCCCTACCTCGACGTCGAGGCCTTCCGCCGCCTCGAGGCCGAGCGCAAGACCCTCCAGACCCGCACCGAGGAACTGCAGTCCCAGCGCAACGCGCTGTCCAAGCAGATCGGCCAGCTCAAGGCCAAGGGCGAGTCGGCCGACGCGGTGATGGCCCAGGTTGCCGCCATCAAGACCGAGCTGGAGGCTTCGGCCGCCCGGCTCGAGCAGATCCAGCCCGAGCTGCAGGCCCTGCTGCTGGCCGTGCCGAACCTGCCGCACGAGAGCGTGCCCCCGGGGCAGGACGACGCCGGCAACGTGGTGGTGCGCGAGTGGGGCGAGCCCCGCGCCTTCGACTTCCCGGTCCGCGACCACGTGGACATCGGCGAGAAGATCGGCCTGGACTTCGAGACCGGCGTGAAGCTGGCCGGCGCCCGCTTCACCGTGATGAAGGGCCCCATCGCCCGCCTGCACCGCGCGCTCGCCCAGTTCATGCTGGACGTGCAGACCGAGGAGCACGGCTACACCGAGTGCTACACCCCCTACATCGTCAACGCCGACAGCCTGCGCGGCACCGGCCAGCTGCCCAAGTTCGAGGGTGACCTGTTCGCCGCCAAGAAGGGCGGCCAGGAGGGCGAGGTGGCCGAGGACGCGGCGCTGTACCTGATCCCCACCAGCGAGGTGCCGCTGACCAACTTCGTGCGCGACGAGATCGTCGCCGAGGCCGACCTGCCGATCCGCCTGACCGCGCACACGCCCTGCTTCCGCTCCGAGGCGGGCAGCGCCGGGCGCGACACGCGCGGCATGATCCGCCAGCACCAGTTCGACAAGGTCGAGATGGTGCAGGTCGTGCACCCGGAGAAGAGCTACGAGGCGCTGGAGCAGATGACGGGCCATGCCGAGGCCATCCTGCAGAAGCTGGGCCTGCCCTACCGCGTGATGCTCCTGTGCACCGGCGACATGGGCTTCGGCGCGGCCAAGACCTACGACCTGGAGGTCTGGCTGCCGGCGCAGGACACCTACCGCGAGATCAGCTCGGTCTCCAACTGCGAGGCCTTCCAGGCCCGCCGCCTGCAGGCGCGCTTCAAGACGGCGGCCGGCAAGAACGAGCTGGTGCACACCCTCAACGGCTCCGGCCTGGCGGTGGGCCGCACGCTGGTGGCGGTGCTGGAGAACTACCAGAACGCCGACGGCTCGGTCACGGTGCCGGAGGTGCTGCGTCCCTACCTGGGCGGCCTGGCGGTGATCGGGGGCTGAAAGGAACTGGGCGCGGAATGCGCTAGAATCGAGGTCTTCGCACCACGCGAGACCGAATAAAACGGAGCGGTGGCAGAGTGGTCGAATGCGCCGGACTCGAAATCCGGTATACGGTTATACCGTATCGAGGGTTCGAATCCCTCCTGCTCCGCCAGCACACAACCCCGCCGGGCCCACGCCCGCGGGGTTTTCTCTTTCCATGACGACGCAGACCTCCACCCCCTCCCGCCGCGCCGAGTTCGCCGAGATCGAGATCGGCCAGAAATTCTTCGACCTGATCAGCGCCGAGTACTTCATCAAGACCTCGGACACCACCGCCGCCATGGTGCGCTCGGGCGTGGGCGACCCGTCGAAGGCCGACGAGTTCGAGCCGGACGACGTGGTGCGGGTGGACGAGTAAGTCTGCCGTCCCGCCCGGTTCGCGCGCCTGGACATCGGCGAGGAAGGCCGGCTGCATCAGCGCCGCGCGCGCCTGCTCCGGCGTGCCGCCGGGCAGTTCGCCGTAGACCTTCTGCCATGCGGTGAGCAGACAGGGTGCGAAGAGCTGGTGGCCGACGATGGCGCGCGGCGCGGATCGCGTCGACCACCGTGCCGGCCTCGGAATCGGCTTGCAGGTAGGGGGGTAGGGGAAGCCGGACTTCGCGAAGCCCAGGGCGTCGCTGGCCACCACCGCATCGCCCTGGCCGGCGGACATCGCCGCGAGCAGGACGGTCTCGCCGTCCTGCGGGTTGGCCAGGGTGCGGGGCTTTTGTACGTCCGTCCCTTGGCGTAGGCCACCTGCACGTCGCACGCGGCGGCCCCGGCGAGGGCGCGCAGGCCGGTCAGCTTGATCTGCAACCTTCTGCAAGCGGCCCCTCGGTGCGACCACCGGGCCGCGCCAGCCTCGGCAGCGTCCGCTCGCCCGTCCGCTCGATATGCCGCCGCGCCGCCTTCTCCGCGCGGTGGCCGTCGCCGGCCAGCACGGCGTCGGCGATCTCGCGGTATTCCAGCGTCATCGCGTCCAGGTCGGCCCTCGTGAGCAGGGTGAAGAACTGGGTGCGGAACAAGTGGGCCTGCCAACTGGGCAGGGCCCGCACCAGCTCCGGGTTGCCGGCGATCTCGAGCATCACCTGGTAGAAGCGGGCGCGCTCCTCGAGCAGCTGCGGCAGGTCCGCGGCGGGGCGCGGCTCGACCAGGGGCTTCGCCGCCGCGGTGAAGGCGGCCGCATGGCCCTTGAGGTCGATGCGGCCGGCCGCCAGCCGCGCCGCCAGCCCGGTCAGCACCTCCAGCACCGCGAGCAGGTTGCGCGCGTCCTCGGCGGTCAGCCCGCGCACCACCGCGCCGCGGTGCGGAATGATCTCCACCACGCCATGCGAGGCCAGGATCTTGAGCGCCTCGCGCACCGTGCTGCGGCCCACGCCCAGGCGGGCCGTGAGGTCGGCCTCCACCAGCCGCTGGCCCACCAGGTACTCCCGCCGCAGCAGGCCCCGGGTGATGACCGCGGCCACCCGGTCCGGGCTGCTGGCGGGCAGGGTCTTGGCGGCGGGCGCCGGGCGGGCGGGGGCGGAGCGGGGCATCAGGGCGTCTCGCAGGGGACAGAAAATTCTAGGCGGAATTGTCTGACAATTTGACGTCTCAAGAGTAGTGAAGATAATGGCCTGATTGTCAGACAATCCGGCCCCGCCTGCTGGCGGTCCGGTGTCCAAGAAAGGCCTGTCTTGTTCGAACTCCCGCCCCATGTCGTCGCCCTGCGCGAGCGCCTGCTCGCCTTCATGGACGAACATATCTACCCCAACGAGCGCCGCTACTACGAGGAGGCCGAGCGCCTGGGGCCCTGGGCGGTCTACCCGGTCATCGAGGAGCTCAAGCCCCTGGCGCGAGCGGCGGGCCTGTGGAACCTGTTCCTGCCCGAGAAGGGCCATGGCGCCGGCCTCACCAACCTGGAGTACGCACCGCTGTGCGAGGTCATGGGCCGCGCCCACCTCGCGCCCGAGGTGTTCAACTGCTCGGCCCCCGACACCGGCAACATGGAGGTGCTCGCCCGCTACGGCACGCCCGAGCAGCAGGCGCGCTGGCTCACGCCGCTGCTGGCCGGCGAGATCCGCTCCTGCTTCGCCATGACCGAGCCGGCCGTGGCCTCCAGCGACGCCACCAACATCGAGGCCTCCATCGTCCGCGACGGCGACGACTACGTGCTCAATGGCCACAAGTGGTACACCACCAACGGCACCGACCCGCGCTGCAAGATCGCCATCTTCATGGGCAAGACCGACCCGCAGAACCCGGACCGCCACCGCCAGCAGTCCATGATCCTGGTGCCCATGGACGCGCCGGGCGTGCGCGTCGTGCGCCCGCTGGCGGTGTTCGGCTTCTACGGCGTGCCCGACCGCGCCTCGGAGGTGGTCTTCGAGAACGTGCGCGTGCCCGCCTCCAACATGCTGCTCGGCGAGGGCCGCGGCTTCGAGATCGCGCAGGGCCGGCTCGGCCCGGGTCGCATCCACCACTGCATGCGCCTCATCGGCCTGGCCGAGCGCTCGCTGGAGATGATGTGCGAGCGCGGCCTCTCGCGCGTGGCCTTCGGCAAGCCGGTGGCCCTGCAGGGGCCGTGGGGCGAGCGCATCGCGCAGGCCCGCATCCTGATCGAGCAGTCGCGCCTGCTGACGCTGCAGACCGCGCACCTGATGGATACCGTCGGCAACAAGGAGGCCAAGGCCCACATCGCCATGATCAAGGTGGCCGTGCCGGCCATGGCCTGCCAGGTCACCGACTGGGCCATCCAGATGTTCGGCGGCGGCGGCACCAACAACGACCTGGGCCTGGCCAGCGCCTATGCCACCGCGCGCCTGCTGCGCCTGGCCGACGGGCCCGACGAAGTGCACCGCCAGCAGCTCGCGAAGCTGGAACTGGCCAAGCACAAGAAGGCAGCGGCATGACTGGCGCACCGGCCCCCGGCATCGACCTGCGCGCGCTCGACGCGTGGCTCGCCGGGCGCGTGGCGGGCCTCGCGCCGCTGGCCGGGATCCGGCAGTTCCAGGGCGGCCAGTCCAATCCCACCTTCCTCCTCACCGACGCCGCGGGCCGGCGCTACGTGCTGCGCAAGAAGCCCGACGGCGTGCTGCTGCCCTCGGCCCATGCCATCGACCGCGAGTACCGCGTGATGCAGGCCCTGGCCGGCACCGCGGTGCCGGTGCCGAAGGTGCTGTGCTACTGCGACGAGCCGGGCGTGATCGGCGCGCCGTTCTACCTGATGGATTTCGTCGAGGGCCGCATCTTCTGGGACCCGGCCCTGCCCGAGCTGCAGGCGCCGCAGCGCGCCGCGATGTACGACGAGATGAACCGCGTGATCGCCGCGCTGCACACGGTGGACCCGGCGGCGGTGGGCCTGGGCGACTACGGCCGGCCCGAGGGCTTCTTCCAGCGGCAGGTCGAGCGCTGGACGAAGCAGTACCGCGCCTCGGCCACCGGGGAGATCGAGGCGATGGAGCGGCTGATCGAGTGGCTGCCGCAGCATCTTCCCGCAACCTCGCTGTCCGGCGTCTTCCATGGCGACTTCCGCCTCGACAACCTGATCTTCCACCCCACCGAGCCGCGCGTGCTCGCGGTGCTCGATTGGGAGCTGTCCACGCTGGGCGACCCGCGCGGCGACTTCGCCTACCACCTGCTGCCCTGGCGCCTGACCTCCGCCGAATTCCGCGGCATGGCCGAACGCGACCTCGCGTCGCTGGGCATCCCCAGCGAGGCCGACTACGTGCGCCGCTACGCCGAGCGCACCGGGCGGGAGGTGGACCCGGCCGACCACGAGTTCGGCGTGATCTACAGCATGTTCCGGCTCGCGGCCATCCTGCAGGGCATCCTCAAGCGCTCGCTCGATGGCACGGCCGCCGACCCGAAGGCCCATGAGACCGGCCTGAAGGCCCGCGGCGTGGCCGAGGCGGCGTGGCGGCAGGTGCAGGCCCACTGGCCCGGCGCCTGAGTCCACCCGCACCAAGACAACGGCACGCGCGAACCGAACCGCCGAATCCAGGAGACCCGATGCCCGACACCCGAATCGAACTGCAGGCCGGCCGGCTGGTGCGGGCCTACGCGTCTCGCCCGGCGAACGTGGCCGACCTGCTGCACGCCAGCTTCGCCGGGGCGGGGGAGGCCACCGCCATCGTCGACGGCGCGCGCCGCGTCAGCTACCGCGAGCTGTCCGCGCTGGCCGGCACGGTGGCTGCCAACCTCGCCGCCGCGGGTGTGCGCGCCGGCGACCGGGTGGCGGTGATGCTGCCCAATGGCCTGGACGCGATGGTCTCGGTGGTCGCCATCGCCTGGCTCGGCGCGGTGATCGTGCCGATCGGCACGCGCCTCAAGCGTCCCGAAATCAGCCACATCTTCGGCGACAGCGAGCCGGTGGCCGTGGTCTACGCGCCCGAGTTCGCGCCCGAGCTGCCGTCCGAAGGCCCGGCCCTGCGCCTGGCCGCCGGCAGCGCCGCCTGGGCCCGCCTCGACGAGTCACAGGGCGCGCCACTGCCCACGCCCGCCCTCGCGCAGGACGACCTGTTTGGCATCCTCTACACCTCCGGCACCACCGGCCGCCCCAAGGGCGCGATGCTCACGCACTTCAACGTGGTGCACTCCTGCCTGCACTGGCCCGCCGTGCTGGGCCTGGGGCGCGGCGAGCGCACCGTGCTGTGCATCCCCTGGTCGCATGTGGCCGGCCTGTGCGGCGTGGTGCTGCCGTTCCTGGCGATCGGCGCCACGCTGGCCATGATGGCGGAATTCAAGCGCCGCGAGTTCCTGCAGCTCGCGCAGGCCGAGCGCATCACCCACGCGCTGATGGTGCCGGCCATGTATGGCCTGTGCCTGCTGGAGCCCGACCTCGCCTCGTTCGACCTCGGGTCCTGGCGCCTCGGCGTGTACGGCAGCGCCCCCATGCCCGAGCCCACCATCCGCCGCTTCGCCGAGGCCTTCCCGCAGCTGCAGATGTGCAATGCCTACGGCGCCACCGAAACCACCTCGCCCACCACCATCATGCCGCCCGGCGACGGCGTGGCGCACTCGGAGAGCATCGGCCGGGTCGTGCCCTGCGGCGACATCCGCGTGATGGACGAACAGGGCCGCGAGCTGCCCCCCGGCGAGGAGGGCGAGCTGTGGATCGGCGGGCCGATGGTGGTCCCCGGCTACTGGCGCAACCCGCAGGCCGATGCGGACGCGTTCGCCGGCGGCTACTGGAAGTCGGGCGACATCGGCGCCATCGACGCGCAGGGCTACGTGCGCATCGCCGACCGCAAGAAGGACATGATCAACCGCGGCGGCTACAAGGTGTACCCGGCGGAAGTGGAGAACGTGCTCACCGGGCTGGCCGGCGTGGTCGAGGCCGCGGTGGTGGGCCGACCGGACGACATCCTCGGAGAACTCGTGGTCGCCTTCCTCAACGTCAACCAGCCGCTGGACGCCGCGCAGGTGCGCGCCTTCTGCGCCGAGCGCATGGCCGACTACAAAGTGCCGGGCCGCGTCGTCATCGGCCAGCAGCCGCTGCCGCGCAACGCCAACGGCAAGATCCAGAAGGCCGACCTGCGCCGCATGGCGCTGGAGCTGCCCGCCGAAGGAGGCCGCGCGTGATGGACCTGGACCGCACCCCCGTCCTGGTGGGCATCGGCACCGCCACCCAGCGCGAGGAGGACTTCCGCCGGGCCCTGGAGCCGATGGACCTGATGCTGCAGGCCGTGCGCGCCGCCGGCGCCGACACCGGCAGCGCCGCGGCCCTGCCCGGCGCGCAGTGGATCGCGGTGCCGCGCGGGCGATGGCGCTACACCAACCCCTCGGGCGAGATCGCCCGCAGCATCGGCGCGAAGGAGGCCACCAGCGTCTTCACCACCGTCGGCGTGCTGCAGCAGACCCTGATCGGCGAGGCCTGCGGCCGCATCGCCCGCGGCGAATCGCACACCACCCTGGTGGCGGGCTCCGATGCCGGCTACCGCCTGCTGCGCGCCCAGATCGCCGGCGAGACCGCACCCGAGCGCAGCGAGCAGGGCGCACCCGACGTGCTGCTGGAGCCCAAGGAGGAACTGCGCCACCCGGTGGAGCGCCGCGCCGGCCTGAAGATGCCGGTGGGCCTGTACGCGCTGATGGAGAGCGCCTTCCGCCATGCCCAGGGCTGGAGCGTGGAGGAACACCGCGACCGCCTGGCCGCCCTGGTCGCGGGCTTCAGCCGTGTCGCCGCCGACAACCCGCACGCCTGGACCCGCCGCGTCGTCGAGGCGGCCGAGATCCGCGAGGCCGGCCCGCGCAACCCGATGCAGGCCTTCCCCTATGCCAGGCTGCACTGCTCGTCGTGGAACGTGGACCAGGCGGCGGCCTTGCTCTTTTGCTCGGCGCGCCGGGCGCAGGAACTGGGCATCCCGCGCGAGCGCTGGGTGTTCCCGCTGGCCAGCACCGAGTCCAATCACATGGTGGCCCTGGCCGCGCGCGAGAAGCTGCACGAGTGCGAGGGCGCGCGCGTCGCCGGCGAGGCGGCCCTGGCCGCGGCCGGCCTGCGCGCCGAGCAGGTGGACCTGGTGGAGCTTTACAGCTGTTTCCCCATCGCGGTGCAGGCCTACGCGCGGGCCCTGGGCCTGCCGCTGGACCGCCCGCTCACCGTCACCGGCGGCATGAATTTCGCGGGCGGCCCCTACAACAACTACCAGCTGCAAAGCACCGCCCGCGCCGCCGAACTGCTGCGGGCCGGGCAGGGCCGCACCGCCCTGGTGTCCTGCGTCTCCGGCATCCTGACCAAGCAGGCCTTCGGCCTGTGGTCCACCGAGCCCGGCGCGGGCTTCGTGCAGCAGGACGTGAGTGGCGAGGTGGCCCGCCGCACCGGCGTGCTGCCGGTGGTGGACGGCTACACCGGCGCGGGCTGCGTGGCCGGCTGCACCGTGCTGCATGGCCGTGACCAGGCGCCGCGCGGCGTGCTGCTGGTGGACACGCCCGAGGGCCGGCGCGCCCTGGTCACGAGCACGAACCCCGCCCTCGTCGACGCGCTCCAGCGCGAGGAATTCGTGGGCCGTGCGGTGCAGGTGGTGAACGACGAGGTGACCGCATGACCAAGACTGTGGAGGAACTGCTGGTCACCACCTGCGGGTGCGCCGCGCGCACGCCATACCCCTGAGGGCCTCAGGCCGGCGGCCAGTCCCCGACCAGGCCCAGCGTGCGCGAGATGTCCTCGGCGGTCCCGCGCACCATGCGGCGGATTGAGGACAGGTGCGGCGCCATGCGCGCCGCCGGGCCGCCGGCGCTGACCGCGGCCATCACCCGGCCGCTGGCGTCGAAGATCGGCGCGGCGACCGACATGACCTCGGCGACCGTGCCGCTGTCGGTCACGCTCACCTGCTCCTCGCGTACCCGGGCCAGGGCGGCCAGCAGGGCCTTGCGCGAACCCACGGTCTTGCGCGTGAGCTTCTCGAAGTGCACGCGCTCCAGGATCGCCTCGACCTCGGCCGGCGGCAGGTAGGCCAGCATGGCGTGGCCGGTGCCGGTGGCATAGGAGGGCTTGAGGGAATCCGGCAGCACGCTGAATCGCAGCCAGTTGCCCGACTCGATCACCGAGACATAACGGCAGTTCATGCCGTCCGCGGTCAGCACCGCGAGGAAGCTGGTCTCGCCGGTGCGCCGGCTCAGGCTCTGCAGGCTCTCGCGGGCGCACTCCGGGAAGTTGCGCCGCGCGCTCGCCGCCATCGCCGCGCCCAGGGCAACGGCGAGGGGGCCAAGCCGGTACACGCCGGACGCCACCTCCAGGTGGCCCGACCCCTGCAGGGTCCTGAGCATCGTGAACAGCGTCGTCTTGGGAACGCCCAGGGCCTCGCACAGCTGGCCGAGGGTGCGGCCCTGCGGGTGCTCCGCGAGGTGGCCCAGCACCTGCATCACGCGCAGGATCGCGCGCGGGCCGGGGGCGCTGCCTTCCAGGGCCTGCAGCTCGAACACGGGGGCCTCGATCATGCGCCGGCCCGCTTACTCGGGCTGGATGCCGGCCAGGGCCACGTTGCGGCCCCAGATCTCGAGCTGGCGCTTGACCAGGTCGTTGAAGGCGCGCGGGTCCGAGGGCGTGGGCTCGGCGCCCAGGCCGGTGATGCGCTCGCGCACCTCGGGCTTGGCCAGTGCGCGCTGCAGCGCGCCGGAGACCTTCTCCACCACCTCCGCGGGCAGGCCGGCGGGGCCGAACATGCCGGTCCAGGCGGCGAGGTCGAAGTCCTTCAGGCCCAGGGCCTCCTCCACGGTGGGCAGCTCGGGGGCGAGCGCCGAGCGCTTGGCCGAGGTCACGGCCAGCGGGCGCAGGCGGCCGGACTGCAGGTGCGGGCGGGCCGAGGCCAGGTCCACCACGATGAACTGGGCCTGGCCGCCCACCACGTCGGTCAGGGCCGGCGGGCTGCTCTTGTAGGGGATGCCGACCGCGCCCATGTTCATGAGGCGGTTGATCGCCTCGGCCGGAATCTGCACCGTGGGCGTGCCGTAGGCGTAGTTGATCTTGCCCTTGTTCTGCTGCGCGTACGTCACCAGCTCCTGCGCGGTGCGCACCGGCAGGCTGGCGTTGACCGCGAGGATGAAGGGGAAGTAGGCCACGCCGCCCAGGGGCGTGAACTCGGCCACCGGGTCGTAGGGCAGCTTCTTGAACAGGTGCGGGTTGACCGAGTGCGTGGTGTTCGAGGTGAGCATCAGCGTGTAGCCGTCGGCGGGCGACTTGGCCACCGCGGTGGCGGCGATCTGCGCCGAGGCGCCGGGGCGGTTGTCCACCACGAAGGGCTGGCCCAGGGCCTGGCGCAGTTCCTCGGCGACCAGGCGCGAGATGATGTCGGTGCCGCTGCCCGGGCCGAAGCCGATGATGATCTTCACCGGATTCCTCGGGTAGCCGCCGGCCTGGGCGGAAGCGGTCGCGGGCAGGCCGCCCAGGCCGCCGAGGGCGGCGGCGGACAGCAGCTGGTTGAAGTGTCGGCGTTGCATCGTTGTCTCCTGTGTCGGTGTTGTCGAAGCGGTGAAGGGGGCTCAGGCGGCGGGCGCCCGCACGGCGCCGGCCGCGACGAGCGCCGCGCGGCGCCCGCTGTCATACCCGAGTTCCTCGAGGATCTCCAGGCTGTGTTCCCCGAGCACGGGGGCGGGGCCGGCCCAGGGCACGGGCTGGCCGTCCACGAGCCAGGGCAGGCGCACCAGCGGCACGCCCTCGCTGGGCATGAAGGTGCCGCGCTCGGCGGCGATGTCGCTCACCACCGCCTGCTCCAGGCCGCTGGCCTGCGTCACCGGCACGCCGGCGCGGGTGAAGCGCTCGACCCAGGTGGCCACGTCCTCGGCGCCCAGGCGGGCGTTGATCTCGGCCTCCAGCGCCTTCACGTGGCGCGTGCGGGCGGCCAGGGTCTGGAAGCGCTCGTCGGCGGCCAGCTCCGGGTCCGCGAGGGCCTGCACCACCGCCTCCCACAGGCGCTGGCTCGGCGCGGCGATCATCAGATCGCCGTCGCGCGCCCGGTACACCTGGTAGGGCGCGGCGATGGGGTTGCCCGAGCCGGCCTTGGGCGGGCGCTGGCCGCTGAGGCGGGCGGCGGTGGCCTGGTAGGGGATGACGCTGAAGGCCGTGTCGATGAGGGCGGTCTCCATGCGGCCGATGCGGGCGCCCTGGCTGCGCGCGAACAGCGCCGCGAGGATGCCCATGGCGATCCACTGGCCCGTGCCCAGGTCGATGAGGGAGGGCGCGCAGCGCGTGGGCGGCGAGCCCTCGTGGCCCGTCATCTGCATGATGCCGCTGAAGGCCTGCACCAGCGGGTCGTAGCCGGGCATCGATTGGCCGCGCGGCCCGGCGCCGAAGGCGTTGAGGTCGTAGTACAGCACCTGCGGGTTGGCGCGGCGCGCCGCGGCCTCGCCGATGCCCAGGCGGTCGGCCACGCCGGGGCGCATGCTTTGCAGCACCACGTCGCTGCGGCCGACGAGGGCCAGCGCCACCTCCACCGCCTCGGGCTTCTTCAGGTCCAGCGCGAGGCCGCGCTTGCCCGCGCCCATGTGGCGGTGGGTCAGGCTCTTGCCGTCCACCAGGGGCGGCCAGGCGCGGGCGTCGTCGCCCTCGAGCGATTCGACCTTGACCACGTCGGCGCCGAGCTGCGCCAGGATCATGGTGGCGAACGGGCCGGCCATGTTGGAGCTGAAGTCGGCGATGCGCACGCCGCGCAGCGGCTGCAGGGGAGGGGTGTCGGGGCGGGCGGTCACGGCAGCACCTTGGCGTCGCGCAGTCGTTGCAGTTCGTCGTCGGCGTAGCCGAGGCTGCGCAGCAGGGCGTCGGCGTCGGCGCCCACGGCGGGCGGGGCGCCGGCGGGGCCGGCGGGGGTGGCGCTGAAGTCGACCGGCGTGGCGACGCCGTTGGCCGCCTCGGGGGCCGCGCCGCCCGCGGCCTCGGGCACGCGCACGAAGGCGCCGGCGGCGATGGCCTGCGGGTCGGCGATGACCTCGTCGATCGAGTTCACCGGCGCCCACCAGACGTCCTGCGCGCGGAAGATCCCGGCCCACTCGGCGCGGCTGCGGGTGGCCAGCGCGGCGTCGATGGCGGCGACCAGCTCGGGCGCGTTGCGGCGGCGGTCGCGCGGGGTCTTGAAGCGCTCGTCCTCCACCAGGTGGGCCAGGCCCAGGGCCTGGGTGATCACCGGCCAGTGCCGCTCCGATTCCGCGCCCACCAGCCAGAACCACTTGCCGTCGCCGGAGCGGTACAGGTTCATCAGCGGGTTCTGCGGCTTGGTGCGCGGCGGCGGCGAGGCGGCGCGGCCCAGGCCGATGCGCGAGGACACGTCCATGCCGATGGCGTAGATGCCGGTGCGCAGCAGCGAGGTCGCCACCAGCTGGCCCTGGCCGGTGCGCTCGCGGTGGAACAGCGCGGCGCAGATGCCGGAGACCAGCGAGAGCGCACTCACGTTGTCGCCCAGGCCGCCCGGCAGGATCGGCGGCTGGCCGCCCTCGGGCGTGGCGCGCTCGGCCAGGCCGCTGCGGCCGGAGAAGGCCGCCATGTCGTAGCCCGGCGCGTCGCGGTCCGGGCCCTCCAGGCCGTAGGCGGTGAGGCTGGCGTAGACCAGGCGCGGGAAGCGCCGGCGCAGCGTGTCGGGGTCGAGGCCCACGCGCTCGAGGAACTGCGGGCGCATGTTGGTGATGAACACGTCCGCCGTGGCGAGCAGCCGCTCCATCAGCACGCGGCCCTCGGGCGCGTTGACGTCCAGCGCGAGGCTCCTCTTGCCCCGGTTGTACAGGTCGAAGGGCGGGCAGCGCGCCTCCCTGGAGCCGGAGAGCGCGGAGAACAGCTTGCGCATCGGGTCGCCGCCGGGCATCTCCACCTTCACCACCTCGGCGCCCCAGTCGGCCAGGATGCCGCCGGCGGCGGGGCCGGCGACCCACAGGCCCATCTCGACGACGCGCACGCCGGCGAGCGCGCCGCCCGCGTGTTGCGCCGCGGTCTCTTGCGCCATGCCGGTCATGCCTTCTTCCTCCCGCGGAACACCGGCGGGCGTTTCTCCATGAAGGCGCGCGGGCCCTCCTTGGCGTCGTCCATCGCCGCGTTCTCCTTGGTGCACTGGGTCTCGATGGCGAAGGCCTCGTCCAGCGGCAGGCCGCTGCTGCGGACCATGACCTCCTTGGTCTTTTCCAGGGCCACCGGCGCGCCCAGGCTCACTCGGCGGGCGATGTCCAGGGCCTTCTCCAGCACCTGGTCCTGCGGCACCACCCAGTTCACCAGGCCCATGGCCTGCGCGCGCTCGGCGGAGACCGGCTCGCCCAGCATCAGCAGCTCCATCGCATGGGCCCAGGGCACCTGGCGCGGCATGCGAACCAGCGAGCCGCCGCTGGCGATCAGGCCGCGGCGCACCTCGGTCACGGCGAGCGTGGCGTTGCCGGCCATCACCCGCAGGTCGGTGGCCAGCACGAACTCGGCGCCGCCGGCATGGGCATGGCCGTTGATGGCGGCGATCACCGGCTTGTAGAAGCTGGCGCCGCGCAGCAGGGCGCGGCCCAGGGCCTTGCGGTCGGCGGCGAAGCGCTCCTCCCACTCGCCCTCGGGCGGGCGGGTGCGCATCATCAGCGGGATCAGGCTGCCCATGTCGCCGCCGGCGCAGAAGGCCTGGTCGCCGGCGCCGGTGACGACCACGGCGCGGACGTCGTCGTCCTTCGCGACCTCGTCCCAGAAGTCGGCCAGCTTGACCACCATCTCGGGCGAGAGGGCGTTGCGCTTCTCGGGGCGGTTGAGGGTGACCAGGGCCACGTCGCCCCGGCGCTCCACGATCAGGTGGGACATCGTTCTTTCTTCCATGGGATTCAGGGGGCGGTCCGCGCGCGCACGGCCTCACCGGCGCCGCTGCGCAGGCCGAGGTAGTCGGCCTTGCCGTTGGGGCCGCGCCCGACGGAGTCGACGAAGACCACATGGCGCGGCACCTTGTGGCCGGCCAGGCGGTCGCGTACGTGCTGGATCAGGGTCTCCGCCGCCAGCTGCGCGCCGGCCGCCAGTTCGACCACCGCGGCCACGCTCTCGCCGAAGCGCTCGTGGGGGATGCCGACCACCACGGTGTCGCGCACCTGCGGCAGCAGCTTGATGCACTCCTCGACCTCCTCCGGGAAGACCTTCTCGCCGCCGGAGTTGATGCTGACGGAGCCGCGCCCCAGCAGGGTCACCGAGCCGTCCGCCTCGACCCGGGCGAAGTCGCCGGGGATGGCGTAGCGCACGCCGTCGATCACGGGGAAGGTGGCGGCGGTCTTCTGCGGGTCGCCGTAGTAGCCCAGGGGCACGCCGCCGCGCACCGCGATGCGGCCGACCTCGGGGCTGCCGGGGGGCAGGGGGCGGCCCTCGGCGTCGAGCACCACTGCGTTCTTGCCGAGCTTGAAGCGGGCGGCCTCGCTGGCGCGCTCGCGCGAGGAGACCGCGCGGCCCATGCCGCTGGCCTCGCTGCTATTGAGGAAGTCCACCAGCACCGCGTGGCGCGCGTGCTCCAGCAGGCGCTGCTTGTTGGCGGGGCTCCACATCATCCCGGAGGAGGAGACGGCCTTGAGGCTGGACAGGTCCCAGCGCGCGGGCTCGGCGTCGAGCGCGTCCACCATGGGGCGGCAGAAGGCGTCGCCGACGATGCACAGCTCGGTCACGCGGCGGTCCTGCACGGCGTCGAGCAGCTCGGTCATGTCCAGCGTGCGGCTCGTGAGCGTGACCACGGTGCCGCCGCGATTGAGGATGGTGGAGGCGAAGACATAGGCCGTGCCGTGCATCAGCGGCGCGGCGGGCAGGCCCACGGGGGCGGCGCTGTCCGGATCGGTCACGCGCCGGCGCACGTGGCCGAGGTCGGCCTGCGCCGGGTCGGCGGTGGTGTTGGAGGCGATGTACAGGTCATGCTGGCGCCACATCACGCCCCGCGGATGGCCGGTGGTGCCGCCGGTGTAGACCAGGACCAGGTCGTCGCCGGAACGCGGCCTGGCGCCCTGGGGCCGCTCGGCGCGGGGCGGGGCCGCCGCGGCGAGGGCGCTGGCCCAGCCCGGGCAGAGCGCCGGGTCGCCCACGTAGAGCCAGGCGCGCACCTTGGGGCACTGCGCGCGGATCTCCTCGATGGTGGCAGTGAAGCTGGCGTCGAACACCACGGCGCTGGCGTCGGCGTTGTCCCAGAGGAAGCGCAGCTCCTGCTGCTTGTAGCGGTAGTTGGTGTTCACCGGCACCAGCGAGACCTTCAGGCAGGCAAAGGCGGCCTGAAGGTACTCGGGGCCGTTGTACAGGTACAGGGCCACCTTGTCCTGGTGCCGGCAGCCCGCGCGCAGCAGCCAGTCGGCGATGCCGTTGGCGCGCTGGTCGAACTCGCGCCAGGTCAGGGTGAGGCCGCCGTGCACCTGGGCCGGGCGCTCGGGGCAGGCCTGGGCGACGGCTTCCCAGACGTCGGCGAAGTTCCATTCGGCCGCGGGGGCGCCGGGGTCCGGGGGGCGGGGGCCGGTGGCGGTCGGTTCCATGCCGGTGATTCTGAATGGGGCTGTCTTTGTTCCGAATGCGGAATTGCCCTTGCATGTCCGGGGTGGTGATGACAAGAGATCAATAATTCAAGTAATATTGAATCATGGAAGAAGATGCAGTCATCAAGGCCCTCGCCGCCCTGGCCCAGCCGGCGCGGCTGAAGGTGTTCCGTGCTCTGGTGGTCACCGGCGTGCAGGGGCTGACCCCGTCGGTGATGGCCGAGGGCCTGGGCATCTCCCCCAGCGCGCTGTCGTTCCACCTCAAGGAGCTGCTCAACGCCGGGCTGGTCACGCAGGAGCGCGCCAGCCGGCACCTGATCTACCGCGCCAGCTTCGACCGCATGAACGCGGTGCTCGGCTACCTCACGCAGAACTGCTGCGAGGGCGAAGCCTGCGCCGTCGAACCGGCGGCTGCGGCCTGCGGCTGCTGAACCCGCCTTTTTCACAAGGAGCCCCCCATGAAGCGTTTCCATGTGCACACCCATGTCCCCGACCTGCAGGCGGGCATCGCCTTCTACTCCAAGCTGTTCGGCGCGGCGCCGGCCCGCGTCGAGGCCGACTACGCCAAGTGGATGCTGGACGACCCGCGCCTGAACTTCGCCATCTCCACCCGCGGCGAGGCGCCGGGCATCGACCACCTGGGCTTCCAGGTCGACTCCGAGGAGGAACTCGCCGGCCTCAAGGCCCGGGCCGAGGCCGCCGACATGGCGCTGCTCGACGAGGGCAGCACCACCTGCTGCTACGCCCGCAGCGACAAGCACTGGGTCGTCGACCCGGCCGGCATCGCCTGGGAGCATTTCCACACGCTGGGCGACATCCCCGTCTTCAGCGAGAAGCAGGCGGCCGAGCCCGCGCCTGCCGCCCCCGCCTGCTGCGCGCCGCGCGGCAAGCCGGTGGGCATCGCTGTCAAACCGGCGTCATCCTGCTGCTGACACTGTCGACATGACCGAACCGACCTACAACATCCTGTTCGTCTGCACCGCCAACAGCGCGCGGTCGATCATCGCGGAGGCCCTGACCAACGCGCTGGCCGCGGGCCGCTTCAAGGCCTGGTCCGCCGGCAGCCAGCCGAGCGGCGCTGTGCATCCGATGGCGCTCCAGGAATTGCGCCGCCTGGGCATCCCCGTCGACGGCCTGCGAAGCAAGGGCTGGGCGGAGTTCGCCGCGCCGGGCGCGCCGCAGATGGACTTCGTCTTCACCGTGTGCGACCAGGCGGCCGGCGAGGCCTGCCCGGTGTGGCCGGGCCAGCCGGTGACGGCCCACTGGGGCATGCCGGACCCCGCGGCGGCCCAGGGCAGCGAGGAGGCCCGCCTGCGCGCCTTCCGCGACGTCGCCGTGATGATGAAGCGCCGCCTCGAGCTGCTCCTGGCGCTGCCCGTCGAGCGGCTGGACCGCATGGCGATGCAGCACCATGTCCGCGAGATCGGCCAGTCATGACCACCCACATCCTGATCCTGTGCACCCACAACTCGGCGCGCAGCGTCCTGGCCGAGGGCATGCTCAATCACTGGGCGCGCAAGCTGGGCCGCGACGTGCGGGCCCACAGCGCGGGCAGCGCGCCGAGCGGCCGCATCAACCCGCACGCGCTGCAGGCCCTGGGCCAGGCCGGCGTCGACACCGAGGGCTACCGCAGCAAGAGCTGGGACGAGTTCACGCAGCCCGGCGCGCCGCCCATGCGCCTCGTGATCACCGTGTGCGACAGCGCCGCGGCCGAACAATGCCCGTACTGGCCCGGCGGCCCGGTGAAGGTGCACTGGGGCTACCCCGACCCCTCCGGCGCCGCCGAGGCCGACAAGCCCCGGGCCTTCGAGCTCACGCGCCAGGCCATCGGCTACCGCATGCTGCAGCTGCTGCAGCTGCCGCTCGAATCGATGGACGACACCTCCCTGCGACAGGCCCTGGCCGAAATCGCCCGCCACTGACATGAACGACACCCTCACCCCGGCCGCGGCCGCCCCGGCGGCCCGGCCCGCCATCGGCTTCTTCGAGCGTTACCTCACCCTGTGGGTGGCCCTGTGCATCGTCGCCGGCGTGGCGCTGGGCCAGGGGCTGCCCGGCCTGTTCAAGGCCGTCGCCGCCCTCGAGGTGGCGAAGGTCAACCTGCCGGTGGGCCTCCTGATCTGGGTGATGATCATCCCGATGCTGCTGAAGATCGACTTCGCCGCCCTCGGGCAGGTGAGGGCGCATGCGCGCGGCATCGGCGTGACGCTGTTCGTGAACTGGGCGGTCAAGCCCTTCTCGATGGCCCTGCTCGGGTGGATCTTCATCCGCCACGTGTTCGCGCCCTGGCTGCCCGCCGACCAGGTGGACAGCTACATCGCCGGCCTGATCCTGCTGGCCGCCGCGCCCTGCACGGCGATGGTGTTCGTCTGGAGCCAGCTGTGCAAGGGCGACCCGTACTTCACCCTCTCGCAGGTGGCGCTGAACGACGCGATCATGGTGGTGGCCTTCGCGCCCATCGTGGCCCTGCTGCTGGGGCTGTCGTCGATCGCCGTGCCCTGGGACACGCTGATGGTCTCGGTGGGCCTGTACATCGTGGTCCCGGTGGTGATCGCCCAGGCCTGGCGGCGCGCGCTGCTGGCGCGCGGCACGGCGCACTTCGAGGCGGTGGCGGCGCGCCTGGGGCCGTTCTCGATCTCGGCGCTGCTGCTGACGCTGGTGCTGCTGTTCGCGTTCCAGGGCGAGGCGCTGCTGCGCGAGCCGCTGGTGATCGCGCTGCTGGCGGTGCCGATCCTGCTGCAGGTGGTGCTGAACTCGGGCCTGGCCTACTGGCTCAATCGCCGCTTCGGCGTCCAGCACTGCGTCGCCGGCCCCTCGGCGCTGATCGGGGCGAGCAACTTCTTCGAGCTGGCGGTGGCCACCGCGATCAGCCTGTTCGGCTTCCAGTCGGGCGCGGCGCTGGCCACGGTGGTGGGCGTGCTGATCGAGGTGCCGGTGATGCTGGCCGTGGTGGCGGTGGTGAACCGCTCGCAGGGCTGGTACGAGGGCCGCGCCGCCGCCTGAGGCGCTGCGACGCCGGGGCGCCGGGGCGCCGGGGCGGGCCCCCGGCCGGCTGTACGATTGCGGTCAGTTTGGATGCATAGATTCACGGCGCGGCCCGCGCCGTTTCCCTCGCGTGCGGGCCTCTCCCATCACAAAAGCCACGAGGAGCCCCATGAGCATCTACGACCAGGACCTGGACCCGAACCCCGCCAACCACGCGGCGCTCTCGCCGGTCAGCTTCGTCGAGCGCAGCGCCGAAGTCTTCGGCGACCTGCCCGCGGTGATCCACGGCAGGCGCCGCTACACCTGGGCCCAGATGCGTGAGCGCTCGGCCCGCCTCGCCGCGGCGCTGAAGGCGCTGGGCGTGGGCCGCGGCAGCACCGTCAGCGTGATGCTGCCCAACACCCCCGAGATGGTCGAGGCGCACTACGCGGTGCCGGCCCTCGGCGCGGTGCTCAACACCCTCAACACCCGCCTGGACGCCAGCCTGCTGGCCTGGCAGATGAACCACTGCGAGGCCTCGGTCCTGGTCACCGACAGCGAGTTCGCGCCGGTGATGGGCAAGGCCCTGGCCCTGCTGCAGTCGCAGCACGGGCGCACCGTGACCGTGGTCGACGTGTGCGACAGCGAGTTCGCCGGCCCGCACGAGCGCCTGGGCGCGCACGCGTACGAGGACCTGCTGGCCGCCCACGCGCCCCTGGACCGCCTGGAAGGCCCGCAGGACGAGTGGGACGCCATCGCCATCAGCTACACCAGCGGCACCACCGGCGACCCCAAGGGCGTGGTCACCCACCACCGCGGCGCCTACCTGAACGCGGTGTGCAACGCCGCCACCTGGACCCTGCCGCACTTCCCGCGCTACCTGTGGACGCTGCCGATGTTCCACTGCAACGGCTGGTGCTTCCCGTGGACGCTGGCGATGCTGGGCGGCACCCATGTGTGCCTGCGCCACATCAGCGCGCAGTCCATCCTCGAGGCGATGCGCGAGCACCGGGTGGACCACTACTGCGCGGCCCCCATCGTCCACAGCCTGATCTACAACGCGCCGGCCGAACTGCGCCAGGGCATCGACTGGCAGGTGCGCGGCATGGTCGCCGGCGCCGCGCCGCCGGCCGCGATGATCGAGGGCATGGCGAAGATCGGCTTCGCCATCACCCATGTCTACGGCCTGACCGAGGTCTACGGCCCCGCCGCGGTGGCGGTGCAGCGGCCCTCGTGGGCCGGCGAGAGCCTCTCGGAGCAGACCCGCCTGAACGGCCGCCAGGGCGTGCGCTACCCGCTGCAGGAGGGCATGACGGTGATGGACCCGGAAACGATGCGCGAGGTGCCGGCCGACGGCCAGTCCATGGGCGAGATCATGTTCCGCGGCAACATCGTCATGAAGGGCTACCTGAAGAACCCCGCGGCGACGAAGCAGGCCTTCGCCGGCGGCTGGTTCCACACCGGCGACCTGGCGGTCATGGAGCCGGACCGCTACGTCAAGATCAAGGACCGCAGCAAGGACGTGATCATCTCCGGCGGCGAGAACATCAGCTCCATCGAGGTCGAGGATGCCCTGTACCGCCACCCCGCGGTGCTGGCCTGCGCGGTGGTGGCCAAGCCCGACCCGAAGTGGGGCGAGACGCCGCTGGCCTATGTGGAGGTCAAGCCCGGCGCCACGGTGACCGCGCAGGACCTGGTGGCCCATTGCCGCGAGGTGCTGGCGCACTACAAGGTGCCGCGCGAGATCCGCTTCGAGGAGATCCCCAAGACCTCGACCGGCAAGATCCAGAAGTTCCAGCTGCGCGAGCGCGCGAAGTCGGCCTCGGCGATCGGGTGAGCCGCCGGCGCACCGGATGCCCACGACCACGACAGGAGACGAGACGATGCCCCAGGACACCACCCCCGGCCTGCCGGTGCTGCGCGAGGACGACGGCCGCGGCCTCGTCACCCTGACCCTGAACCGGCCGCAGGCGTTCAACGCGCTCGGCGAGGAGGTGCTGGCGGCGCTGCAGCGCGAGCTGGCGTCGCTGGCCGACGACGAGTCGGTGCGGGTGGTGGTCATCGCCGCCGCCGGCAAGGCCTTCTGCGCGGGCCACGACCTCAGGCAGATGCTGGCCGACCCGCGCGAGGCCTACTACCGCGACCTGTTTTCGCGCTGCGGCCAGGTGATGCTGGCCATCAACCGCCTGCCGGTGCCGGTGATCGCCAAGGTGCAGGGCGTGGCCACGGCCGCGGGCTGCCAGCTGGTGGCGCAGTGCGACCTCGCGGTGGCCTCCAGCACCGCGAAGTTCGCGGTCAGCGGCATCAACCTCGGCCTGTTCTGCGCCACGCCCAGCGTCGCGCTCTCGCGCAACGTGGGGCGCAAGCAGGCCTTCGAGATGCTGGTGACGGGCGAGTTCATCGACGCCGGGGAGGCGCGGGCGCGCGGGCTGGTGAACCGCGTCGCCGAGCCCGAGGCGCTGGACGCCGCGGTGGAGGCGCTGGTGGACAGCATCCTGGCCAAGCCGCGCGTGGCGCTGGCGATGGGCAAGCAGCTGTTCTACCGGCAGCTCGAGGCGGGGCTGGAGGCGGCCTACCAGGACGCGGTGCAGACCATGGCCTGCAACATGGTCGACGCCTGCGCGCAGGACGGCGTGCGGGCCTTCGTGGAGAAGAAGCCGGCGCGCCCCTGACCGCAGGAGGTCAGGACAGGCCGCCGCAACTGCAAGGGTGATGCGGCGCCTGCCCCTCAGACCCCGCGTCCCCCCGAGAGGTCGAACACCGCGCCGGTGCAGAAGGAGCACTCCTGCGAGCACATCCAGGTGATCATCGCGGCGGCCTCGTCCAGGCTGCCCGCGCGGCCCATCGGGATGCGCGCGAGGGCCGCCTGCATGTACTCCGGGGTCAGTTGCGACAGCAACTCGGTGGCGACCAGGGCCGGCGCGATCGCGTTCACCACCACGCCCGATCCCGCCAGCTCCTTGCCCATGGATTTGGTCAGGCCCACCAGTCCCGCCTTGGAGGCCGCATAGGCGGCGATGTTCTTCGGGCCCTCGTTGGCCGCCACCGAGGCGATGTTCACGATGTGACCGCCCTGGCGCCTCAGGTGGGGCAGGGCCGCCTGGCTCACCACCAGGGCCGCGGTCAGGTTGATCGCCAGGATGCGGTCCCAGGCGCTTCGCCTGACGTCCCAGAACGGGCCGTTGTCACCCACGATGCCCGCGCCGTTGACGAGGATGTCCAGCCGGCCGAAGTGCTGCGTGGCCTGCGCCATCGCGGCCTGCACGCGCGCGTCGTCGGTGACGTCGACCTGCTGCACGAGCACCCGCGGGCCGTGTGCGCCGTGCACGGCGTCCAGGCGGGCGGCGTCGATGTCCCAGACGGCCACGCGCGCGCCTTCCGCCACCAGCCGGTCGACCGTCGCTCGCCCCATGCCCGAGGCGCCTCCGGTGACCAGGGCCACCCGGCCTTCGAAGCGCCCGGGAATGATGCGGGGGGATGCGGGGGCGTGGACCATGGCTCGGAGTCTCCTGTTCGTTGGAATGGCCGGCACTATGCCCGGGCACGCCGGGCCGGGGAAATGGCGATTCCGCATGACCCATGTGTCCACGGGCATGGGCCGGCCAGGTATGGCCTGGAATGGATGGACCATGGGATAAGTTCATGGCGGCCGCCATGCCTTCGCCCGGATACTGCGCCGGCACAACGACAACGACCAGGAGACGACCCGCCGGGACCCGGCGTCCCGCGGCACCCCCATGCTCACGAAGTTCTCGGTCCTTCGGCGCCGCGCCGACCTCGACCCCGCGCAGTTCGCCCGCCACTGGCGCACGACCCACGTCCACGTGCTGGTCGACCAGGCCGGCCACAAGGCCTACAACCGCCGCTACGTCCAGAACCACTTCCTCCATGACGCCGGCATTCCCGGCCTCTCCCGGGACTTCGACGGCGCGGCCCAGATGCTGCCGCCCGGCGACGGCGTGCTCGCCCGCGGCTTCCAGGACGACCCGCTCTACGCGCGCTTCGTGCGACCCGACGAACTGCTGTTCCTCGACGTGCCCGCCTGCCGGGTCGTCTACTGCGACAGCCTGGTCCTGCGCGCCGACCCGCAGGCTGCCGGCGTCAAGCTGCTGGAGTTCACGCGCCGCGCGCCCGGCCAGTCGCATGCGCAGTTCATGCAGGCCTGGGCCGGGCCGCAGGCGCAGGCGCTCCTCGCGCTGCCGGGCCTGCGCGGCCTGGCGTTGCACGAGGTGCGCCAGGAGGCGTTGCGCGGCATGGCCGCCGGCGAGCCGGTGGACGCGCGCACCGCCTGGGACGGCGTGCTGGAGCTGCGCTTCGCCACGCTGGAGGACCTGCGCGCCGCGCTCGCTGACCACCCCCGCCCCGAGGACCCGCTCGTGATGCGCTTCGCCGCCCGCGAGGACCTGATCTACGACGACACCGCCACCCGCTGAGAAACCCATGACCCAAGCCGCCACTCCCGCCCGCCTGCCCGTCGCCGTCATCGGCGCCGGCGCCATCGGCCGCATGCACATCGAGCGCATCGCCACCCACCCGGACGTCAGCCTCGCCGGCATCGCCGACCCCACGCCCGCCGCGCGCGAGCTCGCGCAGTCGCTGGGCGTGGCATGGTACGCCGACCCGATGGAGCTGGCCGCCACCACCACCGCCCGCGCCGCCATCGTCGCCACGCCCAACGCCACGCATGCGGACATCGGCATCGCCTGCCTCGAGCGCGGCCTGGCGACCCTGGTCGAAAAGCCCATCGCCGACACCCTGGAGAACGGCCAGCGCCTGTGCGACGCCGCCACCCGCCTGGGCGTGCCCCTGCTGGTGGGGCACCAGCGCCGGCACAACCCCATCCTGCGCAAGGCCCGCGAGCTGGTGCAGGCCGGCGCGCTGGGCCGCGCCGTCTCGGCCACCGCCATGGCCACCTGGCTCAAGCCGGACAGCTACTTCGAGCTGGCCTGGCGCCGCCAGGCCGGCGGGGGCCCGGTCCTGATCAACATGATCCACGACATCGACCTGCTGCGTTTCCTGCTCGGGGACATCCGCACCGTGCAGGCGGTCAGCTCCAGCGCCGTGCGCGGCTTCGAGGTGGAGGACACGGCCGCCGTGGTGGTGCGCTTCGCCTGCGGCGCGCTGGGCACGCTCACCGTGAGCGACGCCGCCGCCGCGCCCTGGAACTGGGACCTCGCCGCCGGCGAGGCCGCCCACTACCCCAAGCAGGACGTGGACGCCCTCTTCATCGCCGGCACCGAGGGCTCGCTCACGCTGCCCCAGCTGCAGTTCTTCTCGTACCGCGGCAGGCGCGGCTGGCACGACCCGCTGACGCAGGAGCGCACGCCCGTGCACCGGCAGGACCCCTACGTCGAGCAGCTGCGCCACCTGCGCGCGGTCGCCGAGGGCCGCGAGTCGCCCGTGTGCTCCGGCCCCGACGGCCTGCGCACCCTGCAGGCGACGCTGGCGGTGCACGAGGCCGCGCGCAGCGGCGCCACGGTGCACCTGCCGGCATGAGCCCGGGCTTCCTGGCCCACGTCGGCGTGCGGCTGCAGGCCGGCGAGCCGGGTTTGGCGGCCTGCTCGCTGCGCGTCGGCCCGCCGCACCTCAACCCGGGCTCCCGCCTCCACGGCGCGGTGGTCATGACGCTGCACGAGGCCGCGATGGCGCAGGCGCTTCGGGCGGCCGCTCCCCCCGCGCCCGGCGCGCGCGTGCTGCCCCTCTCGAGCCACTACGAGTTCCTCGCCGCCGCGCAGCCGGGCGAGGAGGTCACGGCCCGCGCCCGCGTCACCCGCGCGAGCCGCACCGTGGTCTTCATCGACAGCGAACTCACCGGCCCGCAGGGCCTGCTGTCCACCGCGCGCGGCCTGTATGGCCTCACCAGCGCGCCGCCGGGCGAGGCCGTGCCTTCCGCGCTGCCCGCCGGCCATGTGCGCTCCCCGTCGCCGGCCGATGCCTTCTCGCGCCATGCCGGCCCGCTGTACGAGAAGCCCTGCGAGGGCGCGCGCAGCTTCGGCGCCGTCGAACTGCTGCCGCACCACGACTCGCCGGGGGCCTTCGGCGGCCCGCTCGACCTGCTGCGGCTGCTGGGGGATGTCTGCCTCGGCCGCGCCGCCGAGCGCGCCAGCGGCGGGCGGCCCGAGGTCACGCTGGCCCTCACCTTCCAGTACCTGGGCGAATTGCGCGTGGGCGACGTGGTGGCGGCCACCGCGACGGCGTGCGGCGTCACCCCGCTGGGCGCGGCCCTCACCGGTGAATTCCACGTGGGCGACCGGCTCGTGGCCACGGCCAGCGGCGCCTGGAAATACATCGGCACGCGCTGAGGGGGGCAGCCATGTCGCGCCAGGCATCCTCCATACGAATAGTTCATTGGATCGGTTATGGCTCGCGCTTCACACTGCGATGCAGCCGATGCCGGTGACCCTGGGAGTCCTCCCGGCGCAGGCATCAACAGAACGACACCTACGGAGACGACATGAGACACCCCGCCCGACCCGCCGCCGCGCCCTGACCGGCGCCGCCGCCTTCCCCTTCCCCTGATCCCGGGCCGCGAGGCCCATCACCGCGGAGCCCCGCTTCCGCACCTGCCTGCGCGCCGGTGCGGCGGGCAGGCTCACGCCTCGAGAGGACGTGTCACGTGTTAGTGAGCAACCTGTTCAACGGCCTGGTCTACGGCGCATTGCTGATCGTGATGTGCTCCGGCCTGGCCCTCATCTACGGCCTGCGCCGGGTGGTCAATTTCGCCCATGGCTCGCTGTACATGCTCGGCGCCTACCTGGGCTACACCATCGCCGCGCAGAGCAACTTCTGGGTCGCCCTGGTGGCCGCCCCGGCCGTGATGCTGGTGGTGGGCGTGCTGCTGGATCGCTATGGCTTCCGCCTGCTGCAGGACCGCGAGCCGCTGACCGTGGTGCTCGTCACCTTCGGGCTGCTGCTGGTCATCGAGGACATGGTGCAGACCGTCTGGGGCAAGGCCAACCTCTCGGTGCCCGCGCCCGACGCGCTGAACTTCTCGGTGAGCCTGCTGGGCGCGCAGGTGCCGGCCTACCGCATCGGCGTGATCGTGGTGGGCGCGGCGGTGGCGCTGGGCCTGACGCTGTGGCTGCGCCATTCGCGCGCCGGCCTCTTCGTGCGCGCCGCCTCCACCGACCCCACCACCACCGCGATGCAGGGCGTGAACACCGACCTGCTGTCCGCCCTGGTGGTGGGCGTGGGCACCGCGCTGGCCGGCCTCGCCGGCGTGGTTGCGGCGCCCTTCCTGTCGCTGTCGCCCTCCATGAGCGCCGACGTGATCATCGACTCCTTCGTGGTGGTGGTGATCGGCGGCCTGGGCTCGCTGGCCGGCGCGTTCATCGCCGCCCTGGTCCTGGGGATGGTGCAGGCGATCGGCGCGGTGTACCTGCCCGACACCGCGGTGCTGCTGCCGTTCCTGCTGATGGCGGCGATCCTGGTCTGGCGCCCGTCCGGGCTCGCCGGCAACCGCACCTGAGGCCTTTCCTGGGAAACGACGCATGAAAACCTCCCGCATGTGCCTGGCCACCGTGGCCCTGCTCGCCCTCGGCGTGCTGGTGCCGGTCGTGGTCACCTCCAACTCGATGGTCAGCCTGTTCACGCAGGCCCTGATCAACGCCGTCTTCGCGGTGGGCGTGGGCCTGCTGCTGAAACAGAACGGCATGGTCAGCTTCGGCCATGCCCTGTACTTCGGCGGCGCCGGCTACGTCATCGGCATCCTGGTGCAGACGAAGGCGATGCCCGCCGAAGTGGCCATCCTGGGATCGCTCGCCGTGATGACCGTGCTGGCCTTCCTCATCGGCCTGATCGTGGTGCGCGTGCCCGGCATCGCCTTCGGCATGCTGACCCTGGCGATCGGCCAGATGGCCTACCTCACCGCCAACCGCGCCCGCGGCATGACCGGCGGCGCCGACGGCATGAACATCGACTGGCCGGCCACCCTCTTCGGCATCCCGCAGTCCGTGCTGTTCAAGCCGCAGGCCATGTTCATCCTGAGCTGGTCCACCCTGGTCGTGGTGCTGTTCCTGCTCGCCCTGCTGCTGCAAAGCCGCTTCGGCTCGATCACCGAGTCCGTGCGTGACAACGAGGAGCGCGCCCGCTTCATCGGCATCAGCACGGTGCTGCCCCGTGCCGCGGTGTACGCGCTGTCGGCCCTGGTGGCCGGCATCGCCGGCGTGCTGTCGGCGATCAACACCGGCTTCATCTCGCCGGAGCTGCTGCACTGGAGCCTGTCCGGGATGGTCATGATGATGGTCGTGATCGGGGGCTTCAAGGTGCTGTGGGGCCCGCCGCTGGGCGCCGTCGTCTACTTCCTGTTCAAGGACGTGCTGGGCGACCACGCCACGCACTGGATGTCGATCTTCGGCATGGTGCTGATCGCGGTGATCGTGTTCTCCCCCACCGGCATTGCCGGCGCCCTGCAGCGCCTGGCCCGCCGCCGCGGCGGCCGCGCGCTCGCCGTGTCCCCCGTTGCCGTGGAGGCCCGCCCGTGACCGCCGCACCTGACGTGATCCTCCAGGCCGAGGATGTCGCCATCCACTATGGCGGCGTGAAGGCCCTCGATGGCGTCGCCATCACCTTGCGCAAGGGCCAGATCCGCGGCCTCATCGGCCCCAATGGCGCGGGCAAGTCCACCGTCATCGACGCCATCACCGGCCGGCGTCCGCTCACCCGCGGCAAGGTCACCCTGATGGGGGAGGACGTCAGCGCCCTGGGCGTGGTGGACCGCCGCCGCCGCGGGCTCTCGCGCTCCTTCCAGCGCACCTCGATCTTCGGCCAGATGAAGGTGCGCCAGCAGGTCGAGCTCGCCTCGCACAAGATGGGCGTGGCCGACAGCCATGCCGATGCCGAGGCGGTGCTGCGCGAGCTGGACCTGCGCCATCTCGCCGACGCCACCGCCGAGGACCTGGGCTACGGCGAGCAGCGCCGCCTGGACCTGGCCCTGGCCCTGGTGGGCCGCCCCGGCGTGCTGCTGCTGGACGAGCCCATGGCCGGCCTCTCGGTCAAGGAGTCGCTGGACCTGGCCCAGCACCTGAAGGCCCTGACCTCCCGCTGGGATGTCTCGGTGCTGCTGGTGGAACACGACATGGACGTGGTCTTCGGCATCTCCGACGCCGTCACCGTCTTCGAGCTCGGGCGCGTGATCGCCCAGGGCTCGCCCGCCGAGGTGCGCGCCGACCCGCGTGTGCGCGAGGCCTACCTGGGGAGCGCCGCATGACCACCCTGCTCAGTCTCGAGGGCGTCAACGCCTACTACGGCTCCGCCCACATCCTGCATGGCCTGGACCTGCGCGTGGACGCCGGCGAGCGCGTCGCCCTGATCGGGCGCAACGGCGTGGGCAAGACCACGGTGGTCAACACCATCCTCGGCCTGGCCCAGATGAAGTCGGGCCGGCTGCGCCTGGGGGGCAAGGCCATCGAGCGCCCGCGCGCCTACATGGCCGCCCAGCACGGCCTCTCGGTGGTGCCGCAGGGCCGGCGCATCGTGGCCAACCTCAGCGTCGAGGAGAACCTGCTGCTGGGCGCTGCCGTCGGCCGCAAGGGCCCGTGGACCGTGCCCGCCATCTACAAGCTGTTCCCGATCCTGCAGGAGCGCGCCCACACCCCGGGCACCGCCCTGTCCGGCGGGCAGCAGCAGATGCTGGCGGTGGGCCGCGCCCTCATGACCAACCCCGCCCTGATCCTGCTGGACGAGCCCACCGAGGGCCTGGCCCCGGTGATCGTCGACCAGCTCGCGACCATCTTCCGGGCCGTGGCCGACGAGGGCACCGCGCTGCTGCTGATCGAGCAGAACATGAGCCTGGTCACCCGGGTCGCCCACCGTTACCTGGCCATGGCCAAGGGCTCGGTGGTGGCGCAGGGCGAGGTGGAGAACTCGCGCGAGGGCCTGAAGGACCTCGAGGCGCACGTCATGGTGTGAATGACGTGGATTCCGGCCGCCGGACCGTTTCCGGTGCAAAGAGTGTGAGGAGACTTCCGTGTTGAAACTCAAGAAACTGCAGGCCCTGCTGGCGACGGCGACCCTGGCTGCCGCCATCCCGGTGACGGCGCTCGCGCAACTGAAGGACCCGGTCAAGGTCGGCCTGGTCTCGTCCAAGAGCGGCGTGTGGGCCGAGATGGGCGAGGAGACCATCCGCGGCATCCGCTTCGCGATCGACGAGGTGAATGCCAAGGGCGGCATCGAGGGCACCAAGGTCGAAGTGGCCGAGGGTGACGACGAGAGCACGCCCGACGGCGGCCGCCGCGTCGCCGAGAAGCTGGCGCGTGACGGCTTCAACCTGATCATCGGCCCGATCGGCTCGGCCACCTCGCTGTCCATCATGCAGAACCTGGACCGCTGGGACGCCGCCTACTTCGCCACCCTGAGCAAGTCCGACAAGATCACCGGCGACACGTGCAAGTCGCGCGCCTTCCGCACGGTGCAGTCCGACGCCATGGACATGGCCATGATCAACGCCTGGGCCAAGAACCTCAAGGGCAACACCTTCGGCGTGATCGGCGCCGACTACGCCTGGGGCCGCGAGTCCTCCGAGTCGTTCCGCAAGGCGGCCGAGGCGCTGGGCAAGAAGGTGCCGGTGATGCTGTTCGCCCCCCTGGGCACCAAGGACTACTCGCCCTACATCTCGCAGCTCAAGGCCGCCGGCGTGGACGCCGTGTGGGCCGCCATCCCGGGCCGCGACGGCATCGCCTTCATGAAGCAGGCCGCCGAATTCAGCCTGACGCCCAAGACCGCGCTGCTGGGGCACGCCATGCTGTCGGACTTCATGCTGCGCGCCACCGGCAAGGTGCAGGACGGGATGGCCGGAACGCTGGGCTACGCCTCCGACATCGACACCCCGCGCAACAAGGCCTTCGTCGCCGCCTTCAAGGCGAAATTCAACCGCCTGCCCACCGAGACCGAGGGCCTGGCCTACCACGGCGCCACGGTGATGCTGGAAGGCGCCCGCCTGGCCAAGAGCGGCAAGCCCGCCGAGGTGTCCAAGGCGCTGCGCGGCGCCACCATCGACTCGGTGTACGGCCCGATCCAGGTGCGCGCGGCCGACCACCAGGTCATGGTCCCCAACTTCATGGGCCGCGCCAAGGTGGCCGACGGCGGCATGCGCTCCTTCGCCGAGCACACCTACGCCCCGGCGCTGATCCCGGCTGCCTCGCCGCTTTGCAAGATGTAAGAGGGCCGCGCGGCCAGCCCGCGCATTCCTGAACCCAGCCCGCTCCCGATCCCGCTGCGGCGCCCGGCGCGTCGCAGCGCGGGGGCGGCTGTTCCCGAAAAGACGCAGACACATGAACCAAGCACAGACCCCCGCGCGCCGCGAGACCGTCGACGTCGTGGTGATGGGAGCCGGCGGCTCCGGCATGGCCGCGGCGATCGCCGCCGCCGAGGAGGGCGCGCGCGTCATCGTCCTGGAGAAGAACCCGCACGTGGGCGGCACCACGCGGCTGTCGGTGGGCTCGATCACCGCCACCGGCACCCGCTTCCAGAAGGCCAAGGGCATCGCCGACACGCCCGACGAGCACTTCGAGGACATGTCGCTGTTCCTCACCCCCGAGCTGGCCGCCAAGGAGAACCTGGCGCTGCGCCGCGTGCTGGTGGACCATGCCCCCGAGACGCTGGAGTGGCTGATCTCCATCGGCCTGTGCTTCTACGGGCCCATGCCCGAGCCGCCCCACAACAAGCCGCGCATGCACAACGTGCTGCCCAACTCCCGCGCCTATGCCTACTACCTGCACAAGGAGTGCCGCCGCCTGGGCGTGGACATCCGCCTGAACGCGCGCGTCGAGCGCCTGGTGGTGGAGGGCGGGACGGTGCGCGGCATCGTCGCCGACACCGGTGACGGCCCCACCGAATTCATCGCCGCCGGCGGCGTGGTGCTGGCCAGCGGCGACTTCAGCGCCAGCGACTCCCTCAAGCGCGAGCACGTGCCGCACGCGATGCACGTGGACGCCATCAACCCCGCCAGCACCGGCGATGGCCACCGCCTCGCGCAGCAGGTGGGCGCCTGGATCCGCAACCCCGAGGTGATGTGGGGCCCCAGCATGCGCTTCAAGGCGCCGCCGGTGGAGACCCTGCTGCGCCGCCTGCCTCCCTACCGGTGGATCACCAAGCCGATGCAGTTCGCGCTGATGAACCTGCCGCTGTGGATGTTCCGCCCCTTCGTCACGCGCTTCATGACGGCTTCGCTCGCGCCCGAGCCCTCGATGCTGCGCGCCGGCGCCGTCCTGGTGAACCAGCAGGGCGAGCGCTTCGCCGACGAGCTGGACCGGCCCGAGCTGCAGGTGGCCCGCCAGCCCGGGAAGCAGGCCTACCTGGTGTTCGACCACCGCGTGGCCAGCGCCTTCGAACAGTGGCCGAACTTCGTCTCCACCGCGCCGGGCGTGGCCTACGCCTACCTCAAGGACTACCGGCGCACGCGCCCGGACCTGTACTTCGAGGCGCCGACGCTGGAGGCCCTGGCGCGCAAGATCGACGTGCCGGTCGAGTCGCTGCGCCGCTCGGTCGAAGGCTACAACCGCGAGCTCGCCGGGCGCCCGGGCGATGCCCGCCAGCCCGTCTCGCAGGGACCGTTCTACGCGCTGGGCCCGGTCATGAGCTGGATCGTCTTCACCGAGGGCGGTCTGGCGGTGAACACCCGCCACGAGGTGATCGACACCGCTGGCGCCGCCATCCCCGGCCTGTACGCCGCGGGCTCGGCGGGGCAGGGCGGCGCCCTGCTCGCCGGCCACGGCCACCACATCGGCTGGGCCATGGTCTCCGGCCGCCGCGCCGGCCGTTTCGCCGCGCAGCAGCGCCACACGCCCGCGCCGGCGACCGCTGCCGCGTCCCGACCCGGCCCTCAATCCGCATCCCACTCCGCGCCCGTCGAGGCGACCCCCGCATGAGCCAGGACTACACCCCCCCCACCTATCCCGTCGTCCAGTTCCTCGTGGCGCGCGGCAAGCCGCTGTCGATCGCCCTGGCCGCCGCGGTGCTGCTGCTGTCGCTGGGCGCCGGCGTCGCCACCGGCGCGCTGTGGATCGTGCCCGCGGGCGTGATCGCCGCCGGCGTGCTGCTCGGGCTGCTCCTGAGCTATGTCGAGGTGCTGCGGATCATCGCGGACACGCTGATCCCCAAGTACTGAGAAGGAGCGGACCATGACCGACGCTTCCTCCCCCGACGTGATCGTGATCGGCGCGGGCCTGGCCGGCCTGTCGGCCGCCAACCGCGTGGCGCAGGACGGCCTGTCCGTCGTCGTGCTCGAACAGGGCACCGACGAGGCCTACCTGTGCAACAGCCGCTACACCGGCGGCCTGTTCCACATCGCCATGGACGACATGGCCGGCGACCCGGCCTGGGTGCGCGCCAACCTGATGCGCGTGACCCGCGACACCGCCGACCCGGCGCTGGCCGACGCGCTCACGCAGAACGCGCGGCGCGCGCTGCGCTGGCTGTCCTCCCTCGGCGTGCGCTTCATCCAGGCCGGCCCCGACGGGCTGCGCCGCAACTCGCTCTCGCCCCCGGGCGTGCGCCAGACCGGCCTGAACTGGCGCGGCCGCGCCGGCGACGTGATGCTGCGCACGCTGGGCGAACGCCTGGCCGAACGCGGCGGGCGCATCCGCCGCGGCGTGACGGCCCGCCGCCTGGTCATGGAGGAGGGCGCCTGCGCCGGCGTGCAGGCCATCACCGCGCAGGGCGAGGCGATCACGCTGCGCGCGCGCAGCGTCGTCATCGCCGACGGCGGCTTCCAGGCCAACCCCGACCTCGTGCGCCGCTTCATCAGCCCGCGCCCCGAGCG
Organism: Ramlibacter sp. GCM10027632; assembly: GCF_042675325.1. NCBI lineage: Bacteria > Pseudomonadati > Pseudomonadota > Betaproteobacteria > Burkholderiales > Comamonadaceae > Ramlibacter > Ramlibacter sp. GCM10027632. Next base: position 169,885 of record NZ_JBHTGW010000002.1, read on the forward strand.
CCTGCTGCAACGCAACGCCGAGACCGGCCGCGGCGCCGGCCTGCTCATGGCCGAGGCGGTGGGCGCGAAGCTGGTGGGCATGTCCGATTTCTACGGCCACCTCCAGCACCGCGACGCCTTGACGAATGGCGGCCTGTGGCCCTACCCGGTGGTGGACTTCCTGGCCACCGCGGGCCTGGTGGTGGACGGGCGCGGCCGCCGCTTCTGCGACGAGGGCCTGGGCGGCGTCTCGGTGACCAATGCCGTCGCCCGGCTGGACGACCCGCTGTCGGCGGTGATCGTGATCGACGAGGCGATCTGGAACGGCCCGGGCCGCGACTGGCTGCTGCCCGCCAATCCCTACCTCCTGAGCGCCGGCGGCAACCTGGTGAGTGCGCCCACGCTGGGCGAGCTGGCGGGCAGGCTGGGCCTGGACGCCGCGGTCCTGCAGGACACGGTGGACCGGTACAACCGCCTCGTCATCGGGCAGCCCGGCGCCGGCGAGCAGCCGGCGCGCAGCACCGGCGCCTACAAGGCCTGGCCGGTGCTGCTGGGGCCCTTCCACGCGGTGCCGGTGTGCGCCGGCATCACCTACACCATGGGCGGCATCGCCACCGACGCGAAGGCGCGCGTGGTCGACGACGCCGGCCGGCCGATCCCCGGCCTGTACGCCGCCGGCGCCTGCACCGGCGGGCTGGAGGGGCAGGGCGGCGCCTCGGGCTACTCCGGCGGCCTGTCCAAGTCCGGCGTCTTCGGGATGCTGGCGGGCGAGGCCATCGTCGCGAGCCTGCAGCCGGCCTGAGCCCGGCCCGACACACGAAGAGGATGGAAACGATGCAAGACACGCAAGGACGGGCCCCGGCCTGGGACGAGGAGGCCGACCTGGTGGTCGTCGGCGCCGGCGCGGGCGGCATGGGCTGCGCGCTGGTGGCGGCGCTCGAGGGGCTGAAGGCGGTGCTGGTGGAGAAGTCGTCGCAGGTCGGCGGCACGATGTCGACCTCGGCCGGCACCATCTGGATCCCCGGCAACACGCAAAGCCGCGAGGCCGGCTTCGACGACACCGCCGAGGCGGCCGATGCCTACATGCAGGCGCTCACCGGCGCGCCCGACCCCTCGGGCCGGCGCGCCGCCTACCTCGAGAGCGGCCCGCAGATGGTGGACTACCTGCGTGCGCGCAGCGACGTGCAGTTCGTCCCCTGCGGCAAGCACCCCGACTACCGCGACATGCCCGGCGCCGCCGTCACCGGCCGCGCGCTCGCACCCGCGCTGTTCGACGGCCGCCTGCTGGGGCGCGACTTCGAGCGGGTGCGCCCCCCCATCCCGGAGTTCATGGTGCTGGGCGGGATGATGGCGGGCAAGGCCGACATTCCTCGCCTGATCAACCGGTTCGGTTCGGTGTCCGACTTCCTCTACGCCGGCCGGCTGTTCCTGCGCTACCTCGGCGACCGCCTGCGCTTCTCGCGCGGCACGCGGCTGGTGATGGGCAATGCGCTGGCCGCGCGCCTGTTCCACAGCCTGCGCCGGCAGCAGGTGCCGGTCCTGTTCGACAGCACGGTGCGCGAGATGGTGCGCGAGGGCGACCGCATCACCGGCGTGGTGCTGGACGTCGCCGGCACCCCGCGCCGCATCCGCGCGCGCAAGGGCGTGGTGCTGGCCACCGGCGGCTACGGCCACAACCCGGCGATGCGCCGGCAGTTCATGCCCGCGCCCACGCCGCCGCTGACGGTGGCCTGCCCGACGAACACCGGCGACGGCATCGCCCTGGGCCAGCGCCTCGGCGCCGCCGTTCGCCCCGAGACGCAGGGCCCTGGCGCGTTCTGGACGCCGGTCTCGCGCACCCGCCGCCGGGACGGCAGCCAGGGCGTGTTCCCGCACCTGTCGCTGGACCGCGCCAAGCCGGGCCTGATCGCCGTGAACGGCGCGGGGCGGCGCTTCGTCAACGAGGCGGCGTCGTACCACGACTTCGTCGAGGGCATGTACGCCTCGCACCGCACCGCGCCGACGATGCCGGCCTACCTGGTGTGCGAGGCCGCCTTCGTGCGCCGCTACGGCCTGGGCGCGGTGCACCCGGGCACCCGCGACCTCGGCCCCGCCGAGCGCGAGGGCTACCTGGCGACCGGCGCCACGCTGGAGGAGCTGGCCCGCAAGATCGGCGTCGATCCCGGCGCGCTGGTGGCCACCGTCACCCGCTACAACGGCATGGCCCGGGCCGGCCGCGACCTGGACTTCGGCAAGGGCGATACCCAGCTCAATCGCTTCAACGGCGATCCGGCGGTGCAGCCCAACCCGTGCCTCGCGCCGATCGAGCAGGGGCCTTTCGTCGCGGTGGCCGTGTGGCCCGCGGAGATCGGCACGAGCACCGGCCTGGAGACCGACCCGAACGGGCGCGTGCTCGACGCGCAGGGCCGCCCCATCGGCGGCCTGTATGCCTGCGGCGCTGACATGGCCTCGGTCATGCTCGGCACCTACCCCGGCCCCGGCACCACGCTGGGCCCGGCGCTGACCTTCGGCTACCGCATCGCCCTGCATGCCGCCGGCAAGCTTGGCGAGCCCCGCCCCGCCGCCGCGCGCGCGGCTTCCGCCGCCGTCGCGGCCTGACCTGGACGCATCGCCATGAACACCGCCTACCTGCAGAAAACCTTCGGATTGGCCGGGCGCACCGCCCTGGTCACCGGCTCGGCCCGCGGCATCGGCCGCGCCATCGCCCAGGCCCTGGGCCAGGCCGGCGCGCGCGTCGTGGTCAGCGACATCGACGCCGCCGCCTGCGAGGACGCCGCGTCGCAGCTGCGCGCCCTGGGCCTGGACGCGCGCGCAGCGCCCTTCGACGTCTCCGACCTCGCCGCGGTGCAGGCCGCCCAGCGCACCCTGGCCGTGGCGGGCTGGAACGTCGACATCCTCGTGAACAACGCGGGCAACCAGAACCGCAAGCCGCTGGTGGACATGCTGCCGCAGGAGTGGCAGTCGCTGATGAACGTGCACGTGAACGGCGCCTTCCACTGCACCCAGACCTTCCTGCGCGGCATGTGCAGCCAGGGCTTCGGGCGCATCATCACCACCTCGTCGATTTCGGCCGAGGCGACCATGCCGAACATCGCGGCCTACACCACGGCCAAGGGCGCGCTGGCGGCCTTCACCCGCGCGGTGGCGGTGGAGTACGCGGCCTACGGCATCACGGCCAATGCCATCGCGCCAGGCTTCGTGCGCACCGAGTTCACCACCGGCCTGCAGACGCGCGCGGGCTTCGAGGACTTCCTGCGCCAGTCGGTCCCGGTGGGCCGGTGGGCCGTGCCGGAGGACGTGGCGCCGGCGGTCCTGTTCCTGGCCAGCGCCGGCGCCAGCTTCGTCACCGGGCAGCTGCTCGCCATCGACGGCGGCCTGCTCGCCAGCATGTGAGGCCCCGGGGGGGTGTATGCCTTTGGGCTATAGTCCGCGGCCTGACCACGACCCGTACATGACGCTGCCCGCATGAGCCTGGACTGGACGCACCGACTTCGCCTTCGCAACCTGCAGATGCTCCTGAGCCTCGCGCAGACGGGCAACATGAGCCAGTCGGCCGAGTCGCTGCACACCACGCAGCCGGGTCTGTCCAAGTGGCTCAAGGAGCTGGAGGAGGATGTCGGGCTGCCGCTGTTCGAGCGGCATGCGCGCGGGCTGCGGCCCACCACCTATGGCGCGGCCCTGATCGCGCACGCCCGGCGCATCGAGGCCCACCTGGACACCGCCCGCGACGACATGCAGCTGATGCGCGCGGGCAGCAGCGGCCTGGTCACCATCGGCTTCGCGGGCGCGTCGTCGGTGGACACCGTGCCGATGGCCGTGCTCAAGGTCAAGGACAAGCTGCCCTCGGCGCATGTGCGGATCCTGGAGAACAAGATCGACCAGCTGATGGACGCCCTGAGCAGCGGCGAGCTGGACGTGGTGGTCGGTCCCTCGGAGATGTCCACCCAGGACCCGCGCGTGCGCACCGAGGTGCTCTATGCGGAGCCGATCCACCTCGTCGCGCGCAGCCACCACCCGATCTTCGAGCGCGCCACCATCGACTGGGAGGCGGTGATGCAGTACCCGTGGGCCCTGTGGGCGCGCGGCACGCCGGTGCGCCGCGCACTCGACCGGGCGCTGGCCCTGGTGGGACAGATACCGCCGGCCAACCACGTGGAATCCAACTCCGCCACCCTCACCACCACGCTGCTCCTGCACAGCGACATGATCGGCGTGGCCTCGCAGCGCCCGGCGCTTCGCTACAGCCGGCTCAAGCTGCTCTCGGTCATCCCGCTGAACCTCGGCGTGCTCGGCTCCATCTCCATGTACTGGCGCGAAGACGCCCTGGACCGCATCGCGGTGCACACCGCGGTCGACGCGATCCGCGAGGTGGTGCGCGAGTTCTCGACGCAGGCGGCCACACCGCCCTGAGCGCCGGCGCGTCGATTGCCCGCGGGTCAGCGGCCGCGGGAAGGCGGCGGGACGACCGCCTGTTTGACTTCGCCCGCCTGGTTGATGCCACTCGCCTGGTTGATCCCTCCGGCCTGGTTGATGCTGCCCACCTGGTTCACGTCACCCATCTGGTGCCCCCGGCCCACCTGGTTCACGCCGCCAGGGCCGACGACATTCCCGTAGTTCACGCTGCCACCGAGCACGGCCGGGGTCGGCATGGGCTGGACCACGGGTGCGGGCGGAGTCCCCGAGCGCATGACCTCGGCGCCGCCAGGTACGGGGGCCTTGCCCAGTGAGTCATACATCTGCGCCATGGCCGCCGGGTTGCCCAGGTTCAGGGCCTCGACCGCGCCTTCGACCATGGCGTTGATGTCCATCGTCAGGGCGGTCCCCAGCCAGGTGGAGAGGTTGGATTGCAGCGCCGCCACCTGCTCCTTGGTGCACCGGGGCAGGTAGCGGCGCAGCCAGTCCTCGGCGAGCGCGGCGCGCTGCACCGGGTCGTGGGTGCGCATGCCCAGGGCCTTGAACTGGGCGACCACGCACATGGGCGGCGGCGGGCCGGGCCGGGCAGCCGCGCGCTTGCGCGCGGGGGCGGAGGCCGCCGGGGCGGGCGCGTCCGGCGGGGCGGAGGCTGCGGGCGCGGGCGCTGAAGCGGCTGCCGAGGCCGCCCGGGCCGGCGCTGCGGGCGCGGCAGGTGCGGGGGCCTGTGCCCGGGCCGCAGCGGCCAGCAGCAGGCCGAGGAGGAGGGCGAGGCGGTGGACCGGTCGGACGTGGCGCATGAAGGTGGATCGGCAGCAGCCGGCGAATCTTGAAGCCCCGCATCCCCGGCGCGCGGACCTCGCGCTTCGGCGCCCCCGCCGTGCCGCCGCGAAGCCCTCGCCGCCCGAGGGAAAACCCCTGCGATGCCACAGACCGGCGGGCTGGGTAATTCACGATCGAGTGCATTATTCTCCGGTCCATCGCGCACCCGCGCCCGCCTGCCCTGGAGAAACCCATGTCCCGACCCACCCCCTTCCATGCCCTCGTCACCGGCGCCACCGGCGGCATCGGCCACGGCATCTGCCGGGCGCTGATCGACCAGGCCGGGCGCGACGGCCGCGCGCTGACCCTCACCGTCACCGGCTCGCGCGCCGGCGAGAAGCTCGATGCGCTGGCCGCCGGCCTGCGTGCGCCCGGCGTGACGGTGCACGCCCTGGGCGGCGACGTCACCGACCCGGCCCGCTGCCGCTCGCTGGTCGAGGACGTCGTGGCCCTGGGCGGCGACCTGTCCGCGCTGGTGTGCGTGGCCGGCGCCTCGGCGCCGGGCAAGCTGGCCGAGATGTCCGTCGAGCAGTGGGACCAGTGCTTCCACCTGAACACCCGCTCGGTGTGGCTGATGGCGCAGGCCGCGCGGCCCAGCCTGCTGCGCACGCGCGGCAGCATCACCGCCATCGCCTCCATGACCGGCCTCCAGCCGATCCCCGGCATGGGCGCCTATTCCCCGGCCAAGGCCGCCCTGGTGATGCTGTGCCGGCAACTGGCGCAGGAATGGGGGCCTGACGGCATCCGCACCAACACCGTCTGCCCCGGCATGATCCGCACCCCGCTGACCGAGGCCGTCTACCAGGACGACGAGACCCGCGCCCGCCGCGAGGCCCTGGTGCCGGTGGGGCGCATCGGCACGCCGGCGGACATCGGCCACGCGGTGGCCTACCTCGTGAGCGAGGGCGCGTCCTACGTCAATGGCGTGGACCTGCTGGTCGACGGCGGCATCTCCGGCCACATGATGGCCATGATCCCGGGCCGGCCCGGCAAGGCCGCCGCGCCGAAGTCCTGATGGCGGCCGCCCGCAAGCCCCGTCCGCCGCAGCCGCCCGGGGAGGCCCAGGGCGAGCGGCGCCAGCGCGACGCCGAGCGCTCGCGCCGCCTGATCCTGGCGGCGGCGCGCACCCACTTCGCCGAGCAGGGCCTGTCCGGCACGCGCCTGGACGCCGTGGCCCAGGAAGTCGGGCTCGACAAGCGCCTGATCTATTACTACTTCGGCAGCAAGGAGCGGCTCTTCGTCGAGGTGCTGGTCGACGCCATCGCCGACATCCGCCGCGAGGAGATCCGCCTGAACCTGCAGGACATGGACCCGGTGGACGCGGTGCGCACCCTGATCCGCTTCTCCTGGGACTACTACCTGCGCCATCCCGAATTCCTGCGCCTGATCAACACCGAGAACCTGCACCAGGCGCGGCACCTGGCCCAGTCCGACAACATCGGCCGCATCAACGAGCCGCTGGTGGAGTCGCTCGCCGCCATCCTCGAGCGCGGGCGCGCCGCCGGCGTCTTCCGCGGCGGGGTGGACCCGCTGCAGCTGTACATCAGCATCGTCGGCCTGACCTACTACTACGTCTCCAACCGCCACACCCTGGCCCTGATGTTCAAGCGCGACCTGATGACGCCGCGCGCGCTGGCGGAGCGCCTGTCCCACGTGACCGACGTGATCCTGGGCTACCTCCTGATGCACTGACGCCCCAGGGTCTGTCAGCGAATTCCCCGGGCCCAGGGAATTCGCTGACAGACCCTAGGGTCACCCCGAATGTTATTCACTGGGTCGTGAAATAGACTGGCCCGGCCGTCAGCGGTCGCCGGGCCTGCGCCTGCGCCGTCGAGACCGGCCGAACGATCAACAGGAGACGCCCCATGTCCATCGCCATGAACCGCCGCGCCCTCGTCCAAGCAGGTGCCGCACTCGCCGCCACGAGCCTGGTCCCCGCCGCCTTCGCGCAGGCGAGGATTCCGCTGACTTTCTCGGAGACGATGACCGACCAGGACGTCCGCGCCAAGCTGCTGGTCGAGAAGTTCGGCCCCGCCCTCGGCCCGGACTTCGAGTTCAAGCCGTACTTCGGCGCGACCCTGTTCAAGCAGGGCACCGAGATCGTCGCGATGCAGCGGGGCAACCTCGACATGGGCGCGCTGTCGGTCTCGGACATCCAGCGGCAAATCCCTGAATGGGGAATTGTGGGCGCCCCCTACGTCCTGCGCGACCTGGCCCACATGCAGAAGACCTTCGCCAGCGACGTCGGCAAGGAGCTGTTCAAGATGTCCGAGGACAAGATGGGCATCAAGATGCTCTCGGTCTTCTACATCGGCACGCGCCATGTGAGCCTCAAGCCCAAGAAGAAGATCAACAAGCCCGCCGACCTGGCCGGCATCAAGCTGCGCATGCCCGCCGGCGAGGGCTGGCAGTTCATCGGCACGGCGCTGGGCGCCAACCCGGTGCCGGTGGCCTTCACCGAGGTCTACACCGCGCTGCAAAGCGGCGCCATCGACGCCCAGGACAACCCGCTGCCGCTCACGCGCACGATGAAGTTCTACGAGGTCCTGAGCCAGTACGTGCTGACCAGCCACCTGGTGAACTTCAACATCCTGTCCATCCGCAAGTCCAAGTGGGACACGCTGAGCGCCGCCCAGAAGCAGCGCCTGCAGGCGGCCGCCGACGACGTGGCCGCAGCCATCACCGCGCAGATGGTCAAGGAGGAACAGGAGCTGGTCGCCTTCATGAAGTCCCAGGGCCTGGACGTCTACGCCCCCGACACCAAGGCCTTCCGCGACCACGCGATCGAGATCATCAAGAAGTCCAAGTACCTCGCCGAGTGGAAGCCCGGCATGCTGGACCGCATCAGCGCGCTCTGATGCCCGCCCGCGGCGGCGTCCCGGCAGGCGCGCCGCCGCGCCTTCCCGCTGATCCCGAGGGGGTTTCATGCTTGCTGCAATGAGCCGGGCGGGGCGCTGGTCCCTGGCCCGGTCGGAGAACGTCGCCGCCTTCCTGATGGCGACGATGATGGTGTCGTTCCTGTACCAGGTGACGGCGCGCTACGTGTTCAACGCGTCGACGCCCTGGGCCGAGGAGATCTGCGTCATCGCCTGGATCTGGTCGGTGCTCTGGTGCTCGGCCCTCGTGGCCAGGCCGGAGGACGACATCCGCATCGACCTGATCACCGTCGCCGTGCCGCCGCTGGCGCGCCGGGTGATCGAGGGGGGCTGCGCCGTGGCGGTGATCGTGCTGTTCGTGATCGGCCTGCCCGGCGCCTGGAACTACATCACCTTCATGCGCGTGGAGACCACCGCCGCCCTGGGCTGGCGCTTCAACTGGGTCTTCGCGGTCTACATGCTGTTCTCGCTGGCCGTGATCGTGCGACAGGCCATCGTGCTGTGGCAGGCCGTCACCGGCAGCGCGGCGCAACGCTTCCTGGAGGGCCGGGAGGCCGCCGAACTATGAGCTTCATCCAAAGCCCGTTCGGGCTCACCGTCCTGATCATCTTCGGCCTGAGCATGCTCGGCGCGCCCATCGGGCTGGCGATGATCGGCGCCTCCATCTTCTACCTGTTCGCCGTGGGCCAGGACATCGGCATCGCCGCGGAGCAATTGCTGCAGGGCCTGTACGGCAGCTACACCCTGCTGGCGATCCCGCTGTTCATCGTGGCCGCCAACTTCATGTCGGTCGGCGCCCTGAGCGACCGCCTCATGGACTTCTGCAATGCGCTGGTGGGCCGCTTCCGCGGCGGCCTGGGCCACGTGAACGTGATCTCCAGCCTGATCTTCGCCGGCATGTCCGGCTCCGCGGTGGCCGATGCGGTGGGCGTGGGCAAGCTCACCATCGAGATGATGGTCAAGGGCGGGCGCTACACCCACAGCTACGCCGCGGCCATCACCGCCGCGACCGCGGTGATCGGGCCCATCATCCCGCCTTCCATTCCCATGGTGCTGTATGCGCTGGTGTCGGACGCCTCGATCGGCTACCTGTTCCTGGCCGGCGTGATCCCCGGCCTGGTGATGACGGTGGTGATGTCCGGCGTGAACTGGTACATGGCGGTCAAGCACGGCTTCCCGGTGGAGAAGCCGGTCCCCCTGCGCGAGCTGCCGAAGATCACCTGGCACGCGCTGCCGGCGCTGATGATGCCGGTGGTGCTCCTGGGCGGCATCTACGGCGGCGTGATGACGCCGACCGAGGCGGCCGCCGTCGCCGCCGCCTACGCGCTGGTGATCTCCTGGCTCCTGTACAAGTCGGTGACCCTGCGCGCCACCTACGCGTCGCTGATCGCGAGCGCCCGCAACACCGCCTCGGTGGGCATCCTGATCGCCGGGGCGCTGGTGTTCAACTACGTGGTGACGGTCGAGAACATCCCGATGGCGATCAAGGCCTGGCTGGACACCTTCCAGCTCACGCGCGGCGAGTTCCTGCTGATGGTGAACCTGCTGCTGCTGGGACTGGGCTGCCTGCTGGACGCCAGCACCGTGCTGCTGGTGATCGTGCCGATCCTGATCCCCACGGCCCAGGCCCTGGGCGTGGACATGGTGCACTTCGGCCTGGTGGTGGTGATGAACCTCATGATCGGACTGATCACGCCGCCGTACGGGCTGCTGCTGTTCATCGTGGCCAACATCACCAAGGCCCCCTTCAAGTCCATCGTGCGCGACACGATGCCCTTCATCTACGTGCTGGTCGCGGCGCTGGCGGTGCTCACCGCCTTCCCCGACCTGGTGCTCTGGCTGCCGCGCCTGTTCGGCTACAAGGGATAACGAGCTTCCATGAACCATTACGACGTCAAGGGCCGCGTCGCCGTCATCACCGGCGGCGCCGGCGGCCTGGGCCGCGCGATCGCCCAGCGGCTGCTCGAAGGCGGCGCGACCGTCTGCATCTGGGACCTGGCCGCGCCCGCGGCGCAGCCGGGCCTGCATTTCCTGCAGGTCGACGTGACCCGCGAGGACTCGGTGCGCGAGGCCGTGCGGCGCACGCAGTCCGAGGTCGGGCCGATCGACATCCTGGTGAATTCGGCAGGCATCACCGGCCCGGTGCTGCCGGTGGCCGAGTACTCGCTGGAGGCGTGGCAGCGGGTGATGGCGATCAACCTCACCGGCACCTTCCTGTGCTGCCGCGAGGTGGTGCCGCAGATGCAGGCGCGCAACCGCGGCCGCATCGTGAACATGGCCTCGATCGCCGGCAAGGAGGGCAACGCGGGGCAGTCGGCGTATTCGGCGGCCAAGGCCGGCGTGATCGCGCTGACCAAGTCGCTGGGCAAGGAGCTGGCCGCCACCGCCATCCGCGTGAACTGCATCGCGCCGGCGATGGTGGCCACCGACCTGCTCGACCAGATGACGCCCGAGAAGCGCCGCGAGAACCTGGCCCGCATCCCCATGGGCCGCGCCGGCGAGCCGGCCGAGATCGGCGCGCTCGCAGCCTGGCTGGCCAGCGACGACTGCTCCTTCTGCACCGGCGCGGTGTTCGACGCCTCTGGCGGCCGCGCCACCTACTGATGCCGGCCATGACCGAGACCACCAGGGCGCGCATCGCCGTGATCGGCGCCGGCCTGATCGGCCGCGAGCACGTGGCGCTGCTGCGCCGCCACCCCGGCGCCGAGCTGGCCGCCATCGCCGACGTCACGCCCGAGGGCGAGGCCCTGGCGCGCGAGTGCGGCGTGGCCTGCCACGCCGATTACCGCCGCATGCTGCGCGAGGTGCCGCTGGACGGCGCCATCATTGCCCTGCCCAACCAGCTGCACCTGGAGGCCGGCCTGGCCTGCATCGAGCACGGCGTGGCCATGCTGATGGAAAAGCCGGTGGCCGACACGCTGGCCTCGGCGCTGGCCCTGGCGCAGGCGGTGGAGGCCGGCGGCGTGCCGCTCCTGGTGGGCCACCAGCGCCGCCACAGCCCCGACATCGTCGCCGCCCACCGCGCCATCACCCAGGGCGAGCTCGGCCCGCTGGTGACCGTCAACGGCATGTGGTGGATGCACAAGAACGAGCGCTACTTCGATGCCGAGTGGCGCCGCCGCCCCGGCGGGGGACCGTTGCTGATCAACCTGATCCACGACATCGACTGCCTGCGCTTCCTGTGCGGCGAGGTGGAGACGGTGCAGGCCAGCGTGTCCAGCCATGCGCGCGGCTTCGCGGTGGAGGACACCGCGGCGGTGATCCTGCGCTTCGCCAACGGCGCCCTGGGCACCTTCAGCCTGAGCGACGCCGTGCCCTCGCCCTACACCTGGGACGGCAGCTCCGGCCAGGCGCTGTACTTCCCCTCGCAGCGCGAGAACTGCTATTTCATCGGCGGTCGCCGCGCCTCGCTGGCCGTGCCCACGCTGGCGCGCTGGCAGCACGAGGGCGAGGGCCGCTGGCAGGACCCGCTGGTGTGCCATCAGGTGCAGCGCGAGGTGGCCAGCGCCTACGAGCGCCAGCTCACGCACTTCCTGGCGGTGGCCGCGCGCCGCGCGCCGCCCGTGGTCAGCGCGCGCGACGGCATGCGCACGCTGGCGACGATCCACGCGATCCAGCAGGCCGCCGCGAGCGGGGCGCCGGTGCGGGTGGACGAGGTCATCGCCGAGGCGTCAGGCGAGGTCGCATGATCCCCGCGATCGACATGTACTGCTACCACCGGTACTTCGGCGAGGTCTACCCCGGCCTCGAGGAGGACCCGGGCCGGCGTTTCACCGTGGACGACGTGCTGGCGCGCGTGCAGGCGCTGGGCCTGGGCGGCGTGTCCCTGGAGTCCTGTTTCTTCGCCGACACCGGCGCGCCGGCGGTGGCGGCGCTGCGCCGCAAGCTGGATGACGCGGGCCTGCAGCGGGTGTGGGCCTGGGGCCACCCGGGCGGCCTGCAGTCCGGCGCCGACCCGCAGGCGCTGGCCGACCTGGTGCGCCACATCGGCGTGGCCCGTGACCTCGGCGCGCGGGTCATGCGCATCTGCTGCGGCGGCCGACGCACCCGCCCCGACGACTGGGACACGCACCGCCGGCAGCTGCTGCCGATGCTGCGCGAGGCCGCGCAGGAGGGCGAGCGCCATGGCGTGGTGCTGGCCATCGAGAACCACATCGACCTGCTGGCCGACGAGCTCGTCGAGCTGCTCGAGACGGTGGCCTCGCCCGCGCTGGGCGTTTGCCTGGACACGGCCAACAACCTGCGCATGCTGGAAGACCCGGTGGAGGTGGCGCGCAAGCTCGCGCCCTGGGCCCGCGCCACCCACGTGAAGGACGTGGCGGCGTACCGCGGCAACCCGCGCACCTTCGCCTTCTGGCCCAGCGTGCCGCTGGGGCAGGGGCTGGTCGACCTCCCGACGGTCCTCGGCCTGCTGCACGAGGCGGGCTACGACGGCCTGCTGGCGCTGGAGATCGACTACCTGCACCCCCACCACCACCGCGCGCCCGGCGATGACGAGCGCGCCATCGCGGCGAGCATCGGCTACCTGCGCGGCTTGCTGGGAGAACAGCATGATTGACCTGTCCGGCCAGCGCGTGCTGTGCGTGGGCGGCAGCTCCGGCATCGGCCGGGCCACCGCGCAGCTGGCCCTGCAACTCGGCGCCGACGTGACCCTGGCCTCGCGTTCACCCGCGAAGCTGGCGGCGGCGCGCGAGGCCCTGGGCGGCGGCGCGCGCACCGCCGTTCTCGACGTGACCGACGATGCCGCGGTCGAGGCCTTCTTCGCCGAGGGCACCCCCTGGGACCATGTCGTCGTGACCGGCTCGGACGTGCGCATCGCGCCGGTGCGCGAGCTGCCGCTGGCCCAGGCCCTGGCGTCGTTCGACAGCAAGTTCTGGGGCTTCTACCGCGTCGCGCGCAGCGCCCGCCTGCGGCCCGGCGGCTCGCTCGGCGTGGTCGCCGGCTTCCTGGCCACGCGGCCCGCGCCCGGGCGCGCCCTCATGGGCGCCATCAACGGCGCGCTGGAGAGCCTGGTGCGCGGCCTCGCGCTCGAGCTCAAGCCGGTGCGCGTCAACGCGGTCTCCCCCGCGATGGTGCGCACCGAGATGTGGGCCGGCCTGCCCGAGGCCGCCCGCGCCGAGGCCTTCGCGCGTGCCGCCGCCGCGTACCCGGCGGGGTGCGTCGGCGAGCCCGCGGACATCGCCCGCCAGCTGCTGCTGCTGGCGGCCACCCCCTATGCCACCGGCGTCGTCGTCACCCTGGACGGCGGCGCCTCCATCGGCTGAACCCTGCGAGGACTTCCATGGCTTCCACGATCTACCTGCTCAATGGTCCCAACCTGAACCGCCTGGGCAAGCGCGAACCCCACATCTACGGCAACCAGAGCCTGGACCAGGTGCGCGAGCGCTGCGAGGCCAAGGCCCGTTCGCTCGGCCTGGAGCTGGTGTTCCGCCAGACCAACTTCGAGGGCGCGCTGGTCGAGAGCGTGCACGAGGCCTGCGACGGCAAGGCCGACGGCATCATCATCAATCCCGCGGGCCTGACCTTTTCCTCCGTCGTGCTGATGGACGCCCTCAAGATGTTCGACGGCCCCAAGGTCGAACTGCACATCTCGAACGTGCATGCGCGCGAGGCGGTCTACCACCACTCGCTGATGTCCCCCGTGGTGACCGCGGTGATGGCCGGCTTCGGCACGGACGGCTACACGATGTCGCTGGAGTGGATGGCGCGCCGGTTGGACAAGGCCAGCGCCTGAGCCGCCTGGAGCGCGGCCTCCTGCCGCTGCCGCAGGGCGGCGAGCTGCGCCTCGTGGTCCGAGTCCAGCCAGGCCTCCGGGTCGTCCCGGCGCAGCGACCGCTGCCGGTGCGACAGCCGCTCGATCGCGTCGTCGGCCTGCGCCAGGTCGGCCACCGCGCGGGCCACGCGCGGCCCCAGCGGACCCGCGCAGGCCTGGGCCCGGCGCAGCGCCGCGGCGACCGAGGCGCGTTCGACCGCGCCGCCCAGCCCGCTGCGCTGGGCCGCCAGCCACAGCGCGTACAGCCGCAGCGCCGAGAGCAGGCCGCGCGCCTGCGCCTCGCGCCGCGCGTGCTGGCCGACCCGCGCCACCAGCCAGGCGCTCAGCCCCGCGGCCAGCAGCAGGCCCAGCCCCATCCAGGCCAGGTGGTAGGCGAGTCCGGTCATGGCGGGCGGGTCCATGGTGCCCCGGGGCCTCAGTGCCAGCCGGCCAGCCCGGCCCAGCGGCGCGCCAGCCGCGCGAAGGCGCCGCGGCTGCCGGGCGCGAAGTGGGCCGCCTGCGCCGTGAGCGTGTGGAAGTTGCGCGCGATGCGGCGCGCCAGCATCGTGCGCTGGGCCGGGCCGGCCGCCTGCGGGTAGGCCTTCATCAGCGAGAAGGTGGCGCGCCACAGGTCGCGGCAGGCGTGGGCCAGGGGGTCGTCGGTCGCGGGCACGGGGCGTTCCTCTCCGGGGGGCGGGGTGGGGCGCATCCTAGGCAGCCCCGCGAGGCCGGCCGTGTCAGCGCGCGGCGCGGCCGCCCCGCGCCCGCTCCTACAGCCGTCAGCGCCCGGGGCGGCCGGCGGCGGACGCGCCCTCGGCCCGCGCGGCCTGCGCCCGCTGGTGGCGCTTCTTGCCTGCGGCGCGCGCCTCCTCGCTGGTGAATTCGTGGGCATGGCCGCTCTGGTGTGCCGCACGGCCGCCCAGGCTGGCGATCTCGCGCTGGCGCTTGGGGTCCATGGCGGCGAACCCGCGCAGCCCGCGGCGCGCGGGCAGGGCATCGCCGGCTGGGGCGTGGGAGTCGGGCAGGGTCATGGCGTGGCTCCTTTCAGGGTCGGACGACGGTGTCCCGCCCCGTCCATGGCAACGGGCGTGCCCGCGAGGCCGCCGTCCGGCGCGCCGGGCCCTCAGAGCCCGTAGTCCTTCAGCCGGTTGTAGAGGGTCTTCAGGCTCACCCCCAGCGCGGCGGCCGTGCGCTCGCGGTGGTGGCCGTGGTGCGCCAGCGTCGCCAGGATCACCTGCCGCTCCACCGCGGCCAGCGGCATGCCCAGGGCCACCGCCAGCGTGCCGGCCTGTGCGGCCGGGGCCTGCGCGGGCGGGTCGCGCGGCAGCCAGTCCTCGCCGATCACGTCGCCGGCGGCCATGACCCAGGCGCGCTGCAGCACGTTGCGCAGCTCGCGCACGTTGCCGGGCCAGCGGTACTGCGCCAAGCGGGCCAGCACCTGCGGCGTGGCCTGGCGCAGCGCGCCCTCGCGCTCGCCGATCTGGCGCAGGAAATGCGCCGCCAGCAGCGGGAGGTCGTCGGCGCGCTCGCGCAGCGGCGGCATCTCGATGGGGAAGACGTTCAGCCGGTACAGCAGGTCCTCGCGCAGCGCCCCCTCGGCCACCGCGCGCTCGAGGTCCCGGTTGCTGGCGGCGACCAGGCGCACGTCGGCCTCCTGCGCCGCGGTCGATCCCACGCGCATGAAGGTGCCCGACTCCAGCACCCGCAGCAGCTTGACCTGCAGCGCGGTGGGCATCTCGGTGATCTCGTCGAGGAACAGGGTGCCGCCGTGCGCGCGCTCGAAGAAGCCCTGGTGCTGGCGCTCCGCGCCGGTGAAGCTGCCCCGCTCGTGGCCGAAGATCTCGCTCTCGATCAGGTGCGGCGAGATCGCGCCGCAGTTCACCGCCAGGAACGGCTTGCCCGCGCGCCGGCTCATGTCGTGCACGGTGCGCGCCACCAGCTCCTTGCCGGTGCCGCTCTCGCCGGTGACCAGCACCGTGACCGAGGTGCCCGCCACCCGCGCGACCTGCGCGTAGACGCGGCGCATGCACTCGCTGCGCCCCACCAGGTGGCCGAAGCGGCCGGTGCGCGCCAGGTCCTCGCCGACGGCGCGCTGCGCCGCCCGGGCCTGCGCCTCGCGCTGCGCGGGGCGCAGCAGCCGCGCGAGGCTGCCCTGCAGCGCGCCGGCGCTGACCGGCTTGATCAGGTAGTCCACCGCGCGATGCCGCAGCGCGGCGATCGAGGATTCGAGGCTGGCATGGCCCGTCATGAACACGACCTCGGCGTGGCCGCGCAGGTCGTCCTCGTCCTCCAGCAGGGCCAGGCCGTTGCCATCGGGCAGGCGCAGGTCCAGCAGCAGCAGGTCGGGCTGGTGCAGCGCCATCTGCCGGCGCGCGTCGAGCAGCGAGGGCGCGGTGGCGGCGGACCAGCCCAGGCCGCCAACCAGGGTGGCGACCATGCGGGCGGCGTCGGCGTCGTCCTCGACGATCAGGGCGTGGTCCATCGGGTGCTGCGAGCGGGCTCAGTCGGGGTCGGCCTCGCCCGGGGGGGCGCTGATCATCCAGGCCAGGCGGCGGGCCTGGCGGGCGATGACGCGCCGCGCCTCGCCCGCTGCGGCGCTGTGCGGGGGCGCGGCCTGCAGGACCTCGGCCGCCGCCAGCAGCGCGCCCAGCGGCCCGCGCAGGGCGTGGCGCCAGCGCGCCAGGGCCGGGTCGCGCATGTCGCCGGCCGGGGCCGGGGGCGTGGTCGGGTTCATGCTCCCAGACTACTTCGCACGGGCTGGAATGAGGCACGGGGGCAACCGCCTGTAACCCCGGCCTTGCGGCAAGGACTACCGGTCCGGCGCGCCAGCCGCCGCGGCAGGCACGCCCTGCCGCCGCGCGGCCGTCCCGCGGGTGTGACGCAGGTCCGCGCCGCGCCCGGCGGTGCGGTCACGGCGGGTCTCAGGTGTGAGCAGGCGTGGGGCGCGCGGCCGCGCGGCACGCCGGTTGCGTGGCATGGGGATGCCTGGCCCGATCCTGCCGACCCCGTCGCCTGCGGCACCTGCTCTGCTTGCGTCACTTGCGTCACTTGCGTCACTTGCGTCACTTGCGTCACTTGCGTCACTTGCGTCGATGGCGTCGATGGCGTCGATGGCGTCGATGGCGCGTCCCGCGCCGCGCCCGGAGGCGCCGTGAACCCGTCGCTCGCCCTGCATGCCGCGCCGGCGCTGGCGACCACGCTGTCGCCGCGCCTGCAGCGCGCGGTGCGCCTGCTGCAGATGTCGTCGCAGGACTACGCCCAGGTGCTGCGCCAGCAGCTGGACACCAACCCCTTCCTGGAGCCGCTCGACGGGTTCGGCCCCGGCGAGGCCTTCGAGCCGCTCGACGATCCCCGCGACGACGGCCCGCCCGAGGACGGCTGGGGCGCCGAGCCGCTGCCGCAGGCGCGCGGCGAGCCTGGCGGGGGCCTGCTGGAGACGCTGCAGGCCCCCGCCACGCTGGCCGAGCACCTGTGCGGTCAGTTGCGGCTGCTGCCCCTGCCGCCGCGCGACCGCGCGCTCGCCCTGGCGCTCGCCCATGCGGTGGACGACGACGGCTACCTGCGCATGGCGCTGCCCGAGGCGGCTGCGCCGCTGGCGCTGCGGCCGCCGCCCGACGACAGCGAGCTGGCCATCGCATTGCGCCGGGTGCAGGCGCTGGATCCGGCCGGCGTGGGCGCGCGCGGCGTGGCCGAGTGCCTGCTGCTGCAGCTCGCGCCGGCGCCGCTGCCCGCGCCGCTGCGCGCGCTGGCCATGGCCATCGTCGCCGGCCACCTGGGCGCGCTGGCGGGGCGCGACATCGCCACCCTGGCGCGGCGCCTGCGCGCGCCGCGGGCGCAGGTGGAGGCCGCGGTGCAGGCGATCCGCCGGCTCGACCCGCGGCCCGGCTGGCGCCAGGGCGGGGCGCAGGCGTCCCATGTCACGCCCGACGTGGTGGTGCGCCGCCGGCAGGGCCAGTGGGTGGCCTCGCTCAACCCCGCGGTGGTGCCGCGCGTGCGCGTGAACGACCGCTACGCCGACCTGTTCGCGCGCCACCGCGCGGCCTGCGGCGGCGAGCTCGGCGCGCAGCTGCAGGAGGCGCGCTGGACGGTGCGCAACGTGGACCAGCGCTTCGCCACCATCCTCGCGGTGGCCCGCGCCATCGTGCAGCGCCAGCACCGCTTCCTGGCCTACGGGCCGATGGCGATGAAGCCGCTGGCGCTGCGCGAGATCGCCCAGGCGGTCGGGGTGCACGAGTCCACCGTCTCGCGCGTGAGCCACCAAAAGTTCATGGCCACGCCCGGCGGGCTGTTCGAGCTGAAGTACTTCTTCTCGCGCGGCCTGGCCACCGCCGGCGGCGGCGCCTGCTCGCCGACCGCCATCCGCGGGCTGATCCGCGAGCTCGTGGCCGCCGAGCCGCGCGAGGCCCCGCTGTCCGACGTGGCCCTGGCCCAGGCCCTGGAGCGCCAGGGCCTGCAGGTGGCGCGGCGCACCGTCACCAAGTACCGCCAGCAGATGCGCATCGAGCCCGCGGACAGGCGCTACTCATCCATTCGATAGACTAGGCGGGATTGCATCCCCCTCCATGACGCCCGTCCACCCTGCAGTGACCTATACGCCGACCGAGACCCAGTGGGTCGATGCCGAGCTGGTGCGCAACCTGATCCGCATCGCGCGCAACACCCAGCTGGCGACGTGGCTGATCATCCCGGTCTACGTGGGGGTGCTGTGGGGCGAGGCCCACGGGGCGGCCCTGGCGGCCTGGACGGTGGCCGCGGTGGCCGTGGCGATGGCGCGGATGCTGGTGATGCGGCACTACAGCCTGCGCATCCCGGGCGACGACCCGGTGGCGCAGCTGGCCTACTTCAACCGCTGGCGCCATGTGTGGTCGGTCAGCGCCTTCTCCTGGGCCTCGGTGGCGCTGCTGTTCTTCGACAGCACCAGCCTGGCGACGCAGTTCATGTGCTGGCTGATGATGGCCGGCATCGCGATGTTCGCGGTCAACAGCCTGTCCGGCCACCTGCGCTGCGCGCGTGCCTACGTGGACACGCTCATGGCCACCACCGTGTTCATCCTGGCCTGGCGCGTGGGCGTGGACGTGCCCATGGGCAGTCCCTACATCCACTACTGGCTGATCGGCCTGATGCTGATCTTCTGGCAGGTGCTGCGCCAGGCGGCGCGCCGCCTGCACCAGGGCAGCCGGCGCAACTTCGAGCTGCAGTACCGCAACAGCCAGCTGATCGAGTCGCTCACCCGCCAGACGCAGGCGGCGCTGGACGCGGTGGAAATCAAGAACCGCTTCCTGGCCAGCGCGACGCACGACATCCGCCAGCCGGTGCACGCCCTGGGCCTCTACGCCGACTGGCTGGCCAGCGAGCCGGAGCTGGTGCACGAGATCGCGCCCAAGATCCTCGAGTCGACCAAGGCGGTGAACGCGCTGTTCGATTCGCTGTTCGACCTGGTGCGGCTGGACTCCGGCAAGATCCGCCTGAACCTCACCGAGGTCCGGCTGGACCAGCTGCTGCGCGAAATGGAGGTGCAGTACCGCCCGCTGGCCGAGGCCAAGGGCCTGGAGTTCCGGGTGCGCACCGCGGGCGGGGTGGTGCAGTCCGACGCGATCCTGCTGCGCCGGATCGTCGGCAACCTGGTCTCGAACGCGATCAAGTACACGCCCGAGGGCAGCGTGCTGCTGGCGGTGCGCCATGCCTGGGGCGCGCCGCGCATCGAGGTGTGGGACACCGGGGTGGGCATCGCTCAGTCGCACCAGCGCGACGTGTTCCGGGAGTTCTACAAGGTGCCGGTGCATGCCGGCACGGAAGACGGCTTCGGCCTGGGCCTGTACATCGTGGCCCGGCTCTCGCACATCCTTGGCCACCCGGTCGACCTGGCCTCGCGGCCGGGCCGGGGCACGGTATTCCGGCTGGAGATGAAGCCCAGCGACCCGGACCAGGCGTTCGCCCGGGCCGCGTCTATGGATCAGCTGGCCAGGAGGCCGTGAACGCGGGCGTAGTGGATGGTCTGGGTGCGGCTCTTCACGCCCAGGCGGCGGAACAGGCGCCACAGGTGGACCTTCACCGTGTGCTCGGAGATGCCGAGTTCGTCGGCGATCTCGCGGTTGGACAGGCCGCGGTCCAGCATGACGATGAGCTGCTTCTGGCGCTTGGACAGCTTGTTGTCCGTGGGCGCGAGCTCCTCGAACTGGCCGTCGGCGGCCAGCAGGGCGCGCAGCGCGTTGCCGATCTCGCCGGCGCCGGACGACTTCTCGATGTAGATGTCGGCGCCGGCGTCGATGCAGATCTCCTCGGCATCGGAGGCGGGCGAGGCCGACAGCACGGCCAGGGGCGTGCCGGGGAACAGGTTCTTGATCTCGTGCACGCCCGAGGTGCCGGTGGTGTCGGGCAGCTTCAGGTCCAGGCAGATCAGGTCGGGCGCGCCGTGCTGGCGCACCGCGGCATCGAGGCCGCCCATGCGGTCGAGCTCGACCACGTTGGCTCCCGGACGCAGGCGGCGCAGCAGCATGACCACGGCCTCCCGCATCAGCGGGTGATCGTCGATCACGAATAGATTCATCGGGGAGGTGGGTTTCTGGGCCTGCATGGGTAACGGAACGTAAAGGATGACCTGCGTCCGGCTTTATAGCAGAGCTGGATTAAGCCGGCTCGTTAAATAGCGATAGCGCTGCCTTAACCTCGTCCCGCGTCACGCCCTCGCAACAATCCACCAGGCCTTCCAGGCCGGGCAATCCCTCGGCCTTGAGACGGGCCACCAGCTGGCCGGCGTCCCGGGGCGAGGCGAAGCCGCGGCTTTGCAGCAGCGTGCGGCCGCCCGGCTCGACCAGCTTGAAATAGTGCTGGCCGTCGGCCTCGCGGTACTGCTTGAACACCGGCAGCGCGGCCTTCTCCTGCTTTTTCGCGGGGGCGGCGGCCTGGCTGGCCAGGTTGCGCAGCCCCACGGCCTGGCGCACCCGGGCCAGCAGCGGCGTGGCCAGGGCGCGGGCCTTGCGGGCGCCCTCCTGCAGGATGCGCTCGACCTCGGCTGGGTGGGCGATCAGCTCCTGGTAGCGCGCGCGCATCGGCGCGATCTCGCGGTCGATGCGTTCGAACAGGAGTTGCTTGGCGTCGCCCCAGGCAATACCTTCGGCGTACAGCTTTCGCAGCGCCTCGGTTTCCTCGGGCGTGGCGAAGGCCTGGTAGATCTGGAAGAGGGCCGAGCCCTCGGTCTGCTTGGGCTCGCCCGGCGCGCGCGAGTCGGTGACGATGCCGGCGATCTGCTTGCGAATCACCTCCGGCGGCGCGAACAGGGCGATGGTGTTGTCGTAGCTCTTGCTCATCTTCCGGCCGTCGAGGCCGGGCAGGGTGGCGACCGACTCGTCCACCACGGCTTCGGGCAGGGTGAAGTGTTCGCCGTAGAGGTGGTTGAAGCTGGAGGCCATGTCGCGCGCCATCTCGATGTGCTGGACCTGGTCGCGGCCCACCGGCACCTGGTGCGCATTGAAGATCACGATGTCGGCGGCCATGAGCACCGGGTACATGAACAGGCCGGCGGTGACGTCGGCGTCGGGGTCCTTCCCGTCGGCGCTGTTCTTGTCCACCGAGGCCTTGTAGGCGTGGGCCCGATTGAGCAGGCCCTTGCCGGTGACGCAGGTCAGGAACCAGGTCAGCTCGGGGATCTCGGGGATGTCGGACTGGCGATAGAAGAAGACCTTGTCCGGGTCCAGGCCGGCGGCGATCCAGCAGGCGGCGATCTCCAGCGTGGAACGCTGGATGCGGGCCGGCTCGTCGCACTTGATCAGGGCGTGGTAGTCGGCCAGGAAGTAGAAGTTCTCGGTGCCGGGGCGGCGGCTGGCCTGCACGGCGGGGCGGATGGCGCCCACGTAGTTGCCCAGGTGGGGCGTGCCGGTGGTGGTGATGCCGGTGAGGTAGCGGACGGGAGCGGTCATGCGCGGCGAAGAGGTCAGGGAAGCAGGGCGTGCAGCGGCGCCAGCAGCAGGTTCAGGGCGGAATAGCCCAGGGCGATCAGGGGGCGCAGCCACAGCGAGCCGACCACGCCGACCACCACCAGGGCCATCACGATGAAGAAGCCCCAGGGTTCCAGGCGGGCGACGGCCACGGCCGGCCGCCGCGGCAGCAGGCCCACCAGGATGCGGCCGCCGTCCAGGGGCGGCAGCGGAAACAGGTTGAAGGCCCACATCACCAGGTTCACCAGCACGCCGGCGCGGCACATCTCGACGAAGAAGGGCTCGTCGATGCCGGCGGCCGCCATCAGCGTGAAGCCCACCGCCCACAGGATCGCCTGCGCGAAGTTGGCGGCGGGCCCGGCCAGGGCCACCCAGATCATGTCCCGCTTGGGGCGGCGCAGGCGGCTGAAGTCCACCGGCACCGGGCGCGCGTAGCCGAAAAGGAAGGCGCCCGCGGTGGCGAAATACAGCAGCAGCGGCATCAGGATGGTGCCGACCGGGTCGATGTGGGGCAGGGGGTTGAGCGTGACCCGCCCCATCTGCGTGGCGGTGGGGTCGCCGAACAGGCGGGCGGCGTAGCCGTGGGCGGCCTCGTGCACGGTGATGGCGAACAGCACCGGCAGGGCGTAGACCAGGACTTTCTGGACGAGGGCGTTGAAATCCACGGGGTGGATTGTCTCAGAGCGGTCCGTGACCCCTGCGCCGGCTCAGAGACCGAGCAGGGCGACGTCGCCGCGGCCCTCGCGCAGGACCACCGCCTCCCCGCCGTCGCCCATGGGGGTGAGGTCGACCACGGTGGTGGGCTGGGAGGGGCAGGCGCCGGCGTCGATCACCGCGGCGACCGGGTGCTCGAAGCGCTCGCGGATCTCGTGGGCGTCGTTCAGGGGCAGGTCCTCGCCGGGCGGGATCAGCGTGGTCGCCAGCAGCGGCGCGCCGTGCAGCGCCAGCAGCGCCTGCAGCGCGGTGTGCTCGGGCACCCGCAGGCCGATGGTCTTGCGCTGGGGGTGGCTCACGCGCCGCGGCACTTCCTTCGTGGCCTCGAGGATGAAGGTGAAGGCGCCGGGCGTGGCGGCCTTGAGCAGGCGGTACTGGCGGTTGTCCACCCGGGCGTAGCTGGCCAGCTCGCTCAGGTCCCGGCACAGGAGCGTCAGGTGGTGCTTCTCGTCCACCCCGCGGATCTGGCGCAGGCGGTCCACCGCGGACTTGTCGTCCAGGTGGCAGACCAGGGCGTAGCTGGAATCGGTGGGCACGGCGACCACGCCGCCGCGTTCGAGCAGGGCCACGGCCTGCTTCAGCAGCCGCGCCTGCGGGTTGTCGGGATGGACTTCGAAGTACTGGGCCATGGAAGGAATGCCTGGATGCCGTGATTGTCCGCGCTCGCGGCGGGTCAGGCCCGGCGCTGCTCGAACACCGTCAGCGCCGCGCCGCCCACGCCGCACAGCGCGATCAGCGCCATCCCCAGCAAGGACCAGCCGTCCGGCACATGGTCGAACAGGATCCAGCCGGCCGCCATGGCGAAGGCGATCTGCGCGTACATGGTGGGCATCAGCGCGGCCGCCGGCGCCCGCTGGTAGGCCAGGATCAGGAGCAGGTGGCCGACCGCGGCCAGCACGCCCATGAGGGCGATCAGCCCCCACATCGCCGGCGAGACCGCGGCGCCCCAGACCCAGGGCAGCAGCGGCATCACCACCAGCGCCCCGACCCAGCTGGTGTACAGGTGCATGGTCAGCGGGTTCTCGGTGCGGGCCATGCGGCTCGTGATCAGCTGGAAGGCGGTGTTGGCCGCGATGTGCACCAGCGGCAGCAGCATCGCCAGCGTGAAGGCCTCGCCGCCCGGCCGCAGGATCACCAGCGTGCCGGTGAAGCCGCCGGCCACCAGGCTCCAGCGCAGGGGCGAGACATGCTCCTTGAAGAACAGGCCGGCCATCAGCGTGATCACCAGCGGCGCGACCAGCACGATGGCGGTGAACTCGCCGACCGGCATGTAGTGCATGGCGACGAACAGGATCACCGTGGTCGTCGCCAGCAGCAGGCCGCGCACCAGGTGCATCAGCGGCGCGCGGGTGCGCAGGATGCCGGGGCCGCCCATGGGCAGCACGAAGGCGGTGGTCAGCACGGCCTGCACCAGGTAGCGGGCCCACACGGCCAGCAGCGTCGGCACGCCGGCGAGCATCACCACCTTGGAGGTGGAGTCCATCGAGGCGAAGAACACGGTGGCCGCCAGGCACATCGTGATGCCCGCCACCACGCGCCCCGGGCGGGTGCCGGTGCGTATCACTGGACGCGGTCCGCCAGCAGCTCCCACACCGGCGTGAGGCCGCCGGGCAGCCAGGGCAGCTGGCCCAGGTCGGTGTGGCTTTCGCCGGGGCTGTGGAAGTCGCTGCCGCGGGAGGCGGCGAGCTCGAACTCGCGCGCCATGTCGGCGTACTTCACGTATTCGGCGGCGGTGTGGCTGCCGGTGACCACTTCGACGCCGCGCCCGCCATGGGCCTTGAATTCGGAGAAGAAGGCGTATTCCTCGTTGGCGCTGAAGTCGTAGCGGGCCGGGTGGGCGATCACCGCGATGCCGCCGGCAGCGGTGATCCAGCCCACCGCGTCGGCCAGCTTCGCCCAGCGGTGCGGCACGAAGCCGGGCTTGCCCTCGGTGAGGTAGCGGCGGAACACCTCGCCGGTGTCGCGGCACACGCCGGCCTCCACGAGGAAGCGGGCGAAGTGGGTGCGCGAGACCAGCTCGGGGTTGCCCACGTACTTGAGGGCGCCCTCGTAGGCGCCCTGGATGCCCACCTGCGCCAGCTGCTGCGACATCTCCTGCGCGCGCTCGCCGCGGCCGCCGCGGGTGGCGGCCAGGCCCTGGCGCAGGGCGGCGTCGTCGGCGTCGAAGCCCAGGCCGACGATGTGCACGGTCTGGCCGGCGAAGGTCACCGAGATCTCGGTGCCGGTGAGGTACTTCATGCCGGCGTCGCGGGCGGCGGCGAGGGCGCGGTGCTGGCCGCCGACCTCGTCATGGTCGGTCAGCGACCACAGCTCGACGCCGTTGGCGGCCGCGCGCTGCGCCAGCGCCTCCGGGGTGAGGGTGCCGTCGGAGACGACGGAGTGGCAGTGCAGGTCGGCGTTGAGGATGGACACGTTGCGATTTTAGTTTGCGTCCGCTGGCGCGCCGTGGAGCGTGCCGGCGTCGATGTCGAGGTCCTGCCGCACCCGGGCGGCGCAGTCCAGCGCGAGGCGCAGGCCCTGCACGCTGCGCTCCAGCGCCAGCGAGGGCTCGCCCTGCTGCGGCAGCCACGGCAGGTGCATGAAGCCCCCGCGCGTGGCGGCCAGTCGCGGCTGCGCCAGCCGGTGCATCAGGCCGTAGAAGACGTGGTTGCAGACGAAGGTGCCGGCGCTCAGGGACACCTCGGCGGGCAGGCCGGCGGCGCGCAGCGCCTCGCGCATGGCCTTGACCGGCAGGGTGGCGAAGTAGGCCGCGGGCGCGCCGGGCACCACCGGCCGGTCGATCGGGCGGGCGCCGGCGTTGTCCGGGATGCGCGCGTCGTCGAGGTTGAGGGCCACCCGCTCCAGGCAGAGGGCGGCGCGCCCGCCGGCCTGGCCGCAGGCCAGCACCAGCGCCGGCCGATGCGCCTCGAGCAGGGCGTCCAGCCGCGCCAGCGAGGCGCCGAAGGCCGTCGGCAGCACCGCCGACACCACCTGGAGGCCCGCCACGCGCTCGCCGTCCAGGGCCCTGACGGCCTGCGCGCTCGGGTTCAGCGCCTGCCCGTCGAACGGCTCGAACCCGGTCAGCAGGATGCGCGGCAAGGTGGACATCGGGTCACTCTACCGCAGGCCCGCGCCCAGGTCCGGACCGCGGGGGCTTGCCTACTATTGATGAGTTGGCTGTAATTCACGAAACGAATTGATTCAGGACCCCATGCCCCACCTTCCCCTGACGCTCCGAAGCCTGGCCCTGGCCTGTGCGGTGGTGGCCGGCCCGGCCGGCGCGGCCGAGGGCTTCCAGGTGCGCTACAACCTGGCCGGCACCCTGGGCGGCGAGCTGTTCGCCCCGGTCGACCTGCGGGGCGTGGCGGTCGGCCTGGTGCGCTCCGATGCGCGGCTGGACAAGATCACCGGCCCGGACGGCGGCGTGGTCCGGCTGAACGTGCCAGGCGGCACCCTGCCGGCGCCGGCGGCGCAGAACCCCACCTTCCCGGCCACCTCGCCGCAGGTGGACACGACCGGCGAACTCACCCAGTACAACCTGCTGCTGGCGCGCATCACGCCCGCCGAGCGCGGCGACGAGCGCTGGGTGGTGGGCCTGAACCTGCCCTACGCGGCGCGCAAGGCCCAGAAGAGCCGGGTCTCCGGGCCGACCCCGGCGCTGAGCTTCCAGCCCACGGTCGGTCCCGCCCTGCGCGCCGGGGCCGGCGCCACGTTCAACACCCTGTACCAGGGCCAGCTCGCGGCGCTGGGGACGGCCGAGTCGACCGCCGTCGAGGGCGTGGGCGACGTGGAGCTGCAATTCGGCTGGATGCGCCGCACCGAGCCCCTGCGCCTGCAGGCCGGCGCCTCGCTGGTGGTGCCCACCGGCCGCTTCGACCCTGCCGCCGGCACCGATGTCAGCCTGGGCAAGTTCTACACGCTGCGCCCGGTCGTCCAGGCGGTGTGGCTGCCGTCGCCCGAGGTCTCGCTGGGCGGGCGCATGACCTACGGGATCAGCAACCGCAATGACGACACCGGCGTGCGCGGCGGCAACTGGCTGAGCCTGGAGGGCGCCGCCGGCGGCCTCACCCGCTGGGGTGCGTTGGGGCTGCAGGGCATCCACGTGCAGCAGGTGCAGGACGACAGCGGCAGTCCCCGGGGCGGCAACCGCCTGCGGGCCTCGCACCTGGGCGTGTTCTATTCGGCCCAGATCCCGGTGATCGAGACCGGCCTGAGCGTGAACTACATGGCCACCACCGACTCGCGCAACGCCCGCCACGGGCGCTACCTGCAGGTGCGCCTCGCCCGGCTCTTCTGAGCCCGCGGCGCCCCGGCCGGCCGGGGTGGCTTGATATTCGTCAAATTGACTTGTTGCGCTGCCGCAACCGGCGGTGGCGGGGTTGACCTGCGTCAATTCGTGGGGTCGGGCGACTTTTACAGTCGATTCGACCAGGGGTTTTCCCTTGGCCCATCGGAAACTGGAGAAACCCAAGATGAAAAAGACCTCTGTCCTCCTCGCCCTCGCCGCCCTCGGCTTCGCCGGCCATGCCCTGGCCCAGCAGAGCCCCTGGCTGGTCCGCGCCCGCGCCGTGCACCTGAACATGGCCGACAAGTCGGAGGCCATTCCCGCCCTGGGCGTCGGTGCCGACCAGATCACGGTCAACAACAAGACCATCCCCGAGGTGGACATCACCTACTTCGTGACCCCGAACATCGCCGCCGAGCTGGTCCTGACCATCCCGCAGAAGCAGACGGTGAGCATCGCCGGCACCGACGTGGGCACCTTCAAGCACCTGCCGCCCACGCTGACCGTGCAGTACCACTTCAGCCCGGCCGCCCAGGTCAGCCCCTACCTCGGCGCCGGCGTGAACTACACCCGCATCAGCAGCGTCAAGCTGCTGGGCGGCGCCGGCGACCTGGAGAACCAGTCCTTCGGCCTGGCCGTGCAGGCGGGCGTGGACTACAAGCTGGACAAGAACTGGTCCCTGAACCTCGACCTGAAGAAGGTCCAGATCCGCTCCGACGTGTTCGCCGGCGGCTCCAAGGTCAGCGCCGTCAAGCTGGACCCGTGGCTGCTGGGCGTGGGCGTGGGCTACCGCTTCTAAGCCGCAAGCGCATCCCTTCCAGGGTGCGGGGGGCGGGTCGGCAGACCCGCCCCTTTTTCCTGTCCTGCCCCCGCCCGCCCCCCAGATGCGACAATCCGGGGTTGAGATGACTGCTCCCTATTCCTCCCTCTCGCTGGCCGAGCCCCTGAAGCGTGCCGTGGCCGACATGGGCTACGAGAACATGACGCCCATCCAGGCCCAGGCCATCCCGGTGGTCCTGACCGGCAAGGACGTCATGGGCGCCGCCCAGACCGGCACCGGCAAGACCGCTGCCTTCTCGCTGCCCCTGCTGCAACGCCTGCTCAAGCACGAGAACACGTCCACCTCCCCGGCCCGCCACCCCGTGCGTGCCCTGGTGCTGCTGCCCACCCGCGAGCTGGCCGACCAGGTCGCCCAGCAGATCAAGCTCTACGCCAAGTACACGAACCTGCGCAGCGCCGTGGTGTTCGGCGGCATGGACATGAAGCCCCAGACGCTGGAGCTGAAGAAGGGCGTCGAGGTGCTGGTCGCCACGCCCGGCCGCCTGCTGGACCACATCGAGGCCAAGAACGCGGTGCTCAACCAGGTCGAGTACGTGGTGCTCGACGAGGCCGACCGCATGCTGGACATCGGCTTCCTGCCCGACCTGCAGCGCATCCTGTCCTACCTGCCCAAGCAGCGCACCACGCTGCTGTTCTCGGCCACCTTCTCGCCCGAGATCAAGCGCCTGGCCGGCAGCTACCTGAACGACCCGGTCACCATCGAGGTGGCCCGCCCGAACGAGACCGCCTCCACCGTCGAACAGCACTTCTACAGCGTGCTCGACGACGACAAGCGCCGCGCCCTGACCCAGATCGTGCGCCAGCGCGAGGTGCGCCAGGCCTTCGTCTTCGTCAACTCCAAGCTCGGCTGCGCCCGCCTGGCGCGCTCGCTGGAGCGTGACGGCTTCAAGACCACCGCCCTGCACGGCGACAAGAGCCAGGACGAGCGCCTGAAGGCGCTGGCCGCCTTCAAGGCCGGCGAGGTCCAGCTGCTGGTGGCCACCGACGTCGCCGCCCGCGGCCTGGACATCAAGGACGTGCCGGCGGTGTTCAACTTCGACATCCCTTTCAACCCCGAGGACTACGTGCACCGCATCGGCCGCACCGGCCGCGCCGGCGCCTCGGGCCTGGCGGTGAGCTTCGTCTCGGGCAGCGACGGCCGACTCGTCGCCGACCTCGAGAAGCTGCTGAAGAAGAAGCTGGACCTCGAGGCCGTCGAGTTCGAGGAAGACCGCCCGCGCGGCCGCATCAACGATGGCCGCCGCACCTGGCGTGACCGTGATGAGCGGGACCCCCGCGAGCCGCGCGCCGCGCAGGAGCGCCCGCGCGAGCCCCGCGCGCCGCGCCCGCCCGCCGCGCCGCGCGACCCGTTCTTCGACCGGCCCTACGAGGCCACCGCCCCCGCCGAGGCGGCCGCGCCCGCCTGGGAGACGGCCGCCAAGCCGGCGACCAGCCGCGTCTCGTCCAACATCAAGACCAAGCGCAAGGTCGCGGCCCTGTTCAAGGCCGCAGCGCCCGCGACGCCGGCCGCCTGAGCCGCCGCCGGCATGCCGGCCGCCTGGCCGGCGCGCCGGCCCTCGCTGCAGCCCGGCGTGCCGCCGGCAGCGCCGCGCTAAGTCGCCACGTCCAGCCGCCACGTCCAGCCGCCACGTCCAGCCGCCACGTCCAGCCGCCACGTTCAGTCGCCGCCTGGCGACTGGGACTGTTCGCAGACGACCTGGATCAGCTCGTGCCGGTCCGGGTCGGCCTCCAGCCGCAGCGCGGAGAGGCAGCCGCCCCACACGCATCCCGAGTCCAGGGCCAGCAGGTCCGGGCGCAGCAGCACGCCCAGGGTGGACCAGTGGCCGCAGGCGATGGGGGTGCCCGCCGTGCGCCGGCCCGGCACCGCGAACCAGGGCAGGGTGCCTTCGGGCGCCTGGTCCGGCCGGCCCGAGGCCTTGAGGTGCATGACGCCCTCGGGCGAGCAGAAGCGCAGGCGCGTCAGCGCATTCACCACCACCCGCAGCCGGTCGGTGCCGGTGAGGGCGTCGTCCCAGCGATCGGGCTGATTGCCGAACATGCTGCCGAGGAAGGCCACATGGTCCGGCCCGCGCAGCACCGCCTCCACCTCGCCCGCCAGGGCCATCACCTGCGCGACGTCCCACTGCGGCAGCACGCCGGCATGGACCATCAGCAGCCCGTGCGCGCGCAGGGCCATCGGCTGGTGGCGCAGCCACTCGAGCAGGGCCTCGCGGTCGGGCGCCTGCAGCACCCGGTCCACCGTGTCGCCGGGGTGCGGCGTGCGAAAGCCCTGGGCCACCGCCAGCAGGCTCAGGTCGTGGTTGCCCAGGAGGCAGCGCGCCGAGCTGCCGTAGCCCATGAGGCGGCGCAGCACGGCGTCGGAGTCGGGCCCGCGGTTCACCAGGTCGCCGAGCAGGTAGAGGGTGTCGCGGCTGGGGGAGAAGTCGATCTTGTGCAGCAGGCGGCCCAGGGCTGCGTCGCAGCCCTGCACGTCGCCGATCAGGTAGAGTGCCATGGCCCCGATTCTCCCCTTCCCCCTCGATGGATGTCCTCCTCATCGCGCTGCTGACGGTCCTCAACGGCGTGTTCGCCATGTCCGAGATGGCCCTGGCCTCCAGCCGCAAGGCGCGCCTGTCCGCCATGTCCGAGGCCGGCGACCCCGGCGCTCGCGCCGCGCTCGGCCTGATGGAGCAGCCCACGCAGTTCCTGTCGACGGTGCAGGTGGGCATCACCTCCATCGGCGTGCTCAATGGCATCGTGGGCGAGGCGGCCTTCAGCGCCGGCCTGGCGCAGTGGCTCATGGACCTGGGGGCCGGGCCGAAGCCGGCGGGCATCGCCGCGACGGGCATCGTCGTGGCGATCATCACCTTCGTGACCATCATCTTCGGCGAGCTGGTGCCCAAGCGCATCGGCCAGCTCTATCCCGAGACCGTGGCGCGCTGGGTCGCGCGGCCCATGGCCGGCCTGGCGCGGGCGGCGGGGCCCTTCGTGCGCGCGCTGTCGGCGGCCACGCAGGCGGTGCTCAAGGTCCTGCGCATCGACACCGGGCGCGAGCGCACCATCACCCACGAGGAGCTCTCGCACAGCCTGGAGGAGGGCGTGGACGCCGGCGTCTTCGCGCAGCACGAGCGCCAGATGGTGCAGAACGTGTTCCACCTCGACGAGCGCACCCTGGTGTCGATGATGCTGCCGCGCACCGACATCGAGTGGCTGGACGCCGGCCTGCCGGTGCGCGAGGCGCTGGCCCAGGCCGGGCGCGCCGGCGCGCACTCCTGGTACCCGGTGTGCCGCGGCTCGCTGGACGACGTGGTGGGCGTGGTGAGCATCGCCCGCCTGCTGGCGCTCGACCCGGGTGACGACCGCCCGGTGGCGGCCCATGCCGTGGCGGCGGCCTTCCTGCCCGAGACCCTGACCGGCCTGGAGCTGCTGGAGCAGTTCCGCGCGCATGCCGCGCGGATGGTGTTCGTGGTGGACGAGTACGGCGTGGTGCAGGGCCTGATGACCCCGCATGACCTGCTGGAGGCCATCACCGGCGAGCTCAAGCCGGTGGTGCAGGCCGAGGCCTGGGCCACGCCGCGCGACGACGGCTCGTGGCTGCTGGACGGCCTGATGCCGGTGTCCGAGCTCAAGGCCCGCCTCGACATCAAGGAGCTGCCCGACGAGGAGCGCGGGCGCTACAACACGCTGGCCGGCCTGCTCATGGCGGTGTCGGGGCACCTGCCGTCGACGGGCGAGCGCATCGACTGCGGCGGCTGGCTGTTCGAGGTGGTGGACCTCGACGGCCGCCGCATCGACAAGGTGCTGGCCTTGCCGCTGCCCCCGGCGGCCGCCGCCTGACAGGCCCCGCGGCCGCGCGGCGCCTTACCAGGCGAGGGCGGGTCGAAGGCTGGTGTTGGACCCACCCAAGGCCTGGGTCAGGGTGGGTAGTTGCGTCTCGACGACTGCCGAGCCCAGGACAGCAAGGAGTGCATCCACGTCGCGGTCGGTGAGGGGCGAGTGGTCGCGGATCCACCGACGGCTGACGGGCTTGACCGTCATCGTTGACAGGATCCGGTAGATCGGCGCGATCCGCAGGCCGTCCGGGAGGTCGGGCCAGCGCTTGAGCCGGTAGGAGCGGTTGTCGATGGAAGGATGGGCCATGGAGACAGTGTGGGCGGCCCCCGCGCCGGCGCCTTAGTGGTTCTGCCTCCACCGCGCTAGGTCGATTGCGCAAGCCGAAGGTATTAGTCCAGCAGCGCCCGCCGCAGCGGCTCCACCCAGCGCCCCGCCGCGGGGTCCCACACCCCGGAAAAGTCGGAGGCCAGCTCCCACCAGGCCCAGCCGATGCCCCGGCGCTCGGCCTCGTCGCGCACCAGCCGGGCGTAGGCCGCGCGCGAGGCCAGGTCGCCCGCGCGGTAGGCGCCGAACTCGCCCAGGTGCAGCGGCACGCCCTGGGCCCGGCTCCAGCGCACCGCGTCGTCGAGCGCGCGCGCCACCTGGGCGCGCTGGGCCTCGCTGCAGCAGGCCTGGCCGGTGGGCAGCACCTGCGGCCGCCAGGGCACGCCCTGGTGGGTGAAGTCGAACGGGTCGTAGCTGTGGATGCTGGCGATCAGGTTCGCATCGCGCGGCAGGCGCAGCGCGGGCAGGGCGCGCGGGTGGTTCCACTCGCCCGGGCCCACCAGCACCACCCGGCGCGGGTTGGTCTCGCGCACCGCCGCCAGCGCGCGCGCGGCCAGCCGGTTCCAGGCCTCGCCCTCGAGCCGGCCATTGGGTTCGTTGAACAGCTCGAACAGCAGGCGCGGCGGGCGGCCCTGGTAGCGGCGCGCCACCTGCCGCCACAGGTTTACCAGGCGCTCGTCCACCACCGCGGGGTCCACCGCGAACTCGCGCGGGTGCAGCGCGCCGCCGGTGGCCTGGCTGTAGTGGTGCAGGTTGACGATCACCCACGCGCCGCGCGCCAGCAGCGCGTCGACCACCGTGTCCACGCGCCGCGCGAAGGCCTCGTCGATCGTCGCGTCGGCGCCGGGCGCGGCATGGTTGCTCCAGCGCACCGGCACGCGCACCGTGCGGAAGTGCCGCGCCGCCAGGGCCACCAGCGCCGGCTCGGCGCGCACGCCCCAGTCGCCCTCGCGCGGGGCCTCGAGCATGTTGCCCAGGTTGATGCCGCGGCCCAGCGCGCGCGCAGTCTCGCAGGCCGCGCGGCTGACCGCGTGGCAGGCCATCCGCGACTCGCCCCAGGCCGGCGAAGCGCTGGTCAACGTGACAACGAGGAGGAGGTGCGCGGCGCACCGCGCGAGCAGGCCCATGCCGTCATCCTGACGCGAGCCTTGCGCGGCCGAGGTTACGAGGCGTTTTTCGTTCAGGGTTTGTCCTAGCCGGAACTGTCCACGCCCGAACAGTCCGCGCCTCCCCGCGGCGAACAGAATCCAGCCATCGTGGACCTGCGTGTCCGCCCCCGAGGCTCTGGAAGCACAAGAATGACCCAAGAGACATTCCCGCAACTGCTGCAGCAGCATGCCCGCGACCGCGGCGATCGCGCCGCCCTGCGCGAGAAGGAATACGGCATCTGGCAGACGCTGACCTGGTCCAAGCTGGCCTCGCTCGTCGAGCACATCGCCTGCGGCCTGCACCAGGCCGGCCTGGCGCGCGGCGAGCACCTCGTCGTGATCGGCGCCAACCGCCCGCGCCTGTACGCCACCATGCTGGCCGCGCAGTCCCTCGGCGCCATCCCGATTCCCCTGTACCAGGACGCCGCGGCGCCCGAGTGCGTCTTCCCGATCAACAACGCCGGCGTGCGCTTCGCGATGGTCGAGGACCAGGAGCAGGTGGACAAGCTGATCGAGGTGCGCGAGCAGTGCCCGCAGCTCACGCACATCTGGTACGACGACCCGCGCGGCCTTCGCAACTACACCGACCCGGGCCTGAGCTCGGTCGACGAGCTGGTGGCGGCCGGCAAGGTCTTCGCCGGCCAGCATCCCGCCTTCTACGCGGGCGAGGTGGCCCAGGGCCGCGGCGGCGACGTCGCCGCCATGTTCTTCACCTCCGGCACCACCGGCACGCCCAAGGGCGTGGTGCACACGCACCATTCGCTGCTCGATCGCGCCCGCGCCGGCGCCGAGTTCGACCGCCTCACCGAGAAGGAGGAGGTGCTGGCCTACCTGCCGCCCGCGTGGATCGGCCAGAACATCTTCTCCTATGCCCAGTGGCTGGCCTGCGGCTACGTGGTGAACTGCCCCGAGTCCGCCGGCACGGTGATGATCGACCTCAAGGAGATCGGCCCCACCTACTACTTCGCGCCGCCGCGCGTGTTCGAGGGCCTGCTCACGAGCGTGATGATCCGCATGGAGGATGCGGGCGCCATCAAGCGCCGGATGTTCCATGCCTGCATGGGCGTCGCGCGCCGCGTCGGCCCCGCACTGCGTGACGGCAAGGCCGTCTCGTTCCTGGACCGTGTGAAGTACGCCATCGGCGACCTGCTGGTCTACGGCCCGCTGCGCAACAACCTGGGCATGTCCCGCGTGCGCGTGGCCTACACCGCGGGCGAGGCCATCGGCCCCGACCTCTTCACCTTCTACCGCGCCATCGGCATCAACCTGAAGCAGCTGTACGGCTCCACCGAGACCGCGGTGTTCGTCTGCATGCAGCCGGACCACGAGGTCAAGGCCGACACCGTGGGCGTGCCCTGCCGCGACGTGAAGATCAAGGTCTCCGACTCCGGCGAGATCCTGGTGCAGTCGCCCGGCCTGCTCAAGGAGTACTACAAGAACCCGGCGGCCACCGCCGAGGTGCGCACCGAGGACGGCTGGTACCGCACCGGCGACGCCGGCTTCCTCGACGCGCAGGGCCACCTGAAGATCATCGACCGCGCCAAGGACGTGGGCCGCATGGCCGACGGCTCGATGTTCGCGCCCAAGTACATCGAGAACAAGCTCAAGTTCTTCCCCCACATCAAGGAAGCCGTGGCCGTGGGCGACGGGCGCGACCGCGTCTGCGCCATGATCAACATCGACTTCGACGCGGTGGGCAACTGGGCCGAGCGCCGCAACCTGCCCTATGCCGGCTACACCGACCTGGCGGGCAAGGTCGAGGTCTACTCCCTGATCAAGGACTGCGTCGAGCAGGTCAACGCCGATCTCGCCAACGACGAGCGCCTGGCCGGCTCGCAGGTCCACCGCTTCCTGGTCCTGCACAAGGAGCTGGACGCCGACGACGGCGAACTCACGCGCACCAACAAGGTCCGCCGCGGATTCGTCGCCGAGAAGTACGCGGTGCTGGTCGACGCCCTGTACGGCGGCAAGTCCGAGCAGTTCATCGAGACCCAGGTGAAGTTCGAGGACGGCCGCACCGGCAGCGTGAGCGCCACGCTGAAGATCGCCGACACCCAGACCTTCCCGCCCCTGAAGGCCGCAGCATGAAGATCGAGACCGACATGGCAAACCCCGGAGCAGGCGCGCAGCAGGACGGCGGCAGCGGCCGCAAGATCGGCGACGTGATCCTGGACGTGCAGAACATCTCGCTGTCCTTCGGCGGCGTGAAGGCGCTCACCGACATCTCGTTCAACGTGCGCGAGCACGAGATCCGCTCGATCATCGGCCCCAACGGCGCCGGCAAGAGCTCCATGCTCAATTGCATCAACGGCGTCTACCACCCCCAGCAGGGCGTGATCACCTTCCGCGGCAAGCAGTTCCGCGACATGAACTCGCGCCAGGTCGCCGAGATGGGCGTGGCCCGCACCTTCCAGAACCTGGCCCTGTTCAAGGGCATGAGCGTGCTGGACAACATCATGTCCGGCCGCAACCTGAAGATCAAAAGCAACCTGCTGATGCAGGCGCTGCGCCTCGGCCCGGCCGAACGCGAGGAGATGCGGCACCGCGAGTTCGTGGAACGCATCATCGACTTCCTGGAGATCCAGGCTTTCCGCAAGACCCCGGTGGGCCAGCTGCCCTACGGCCTGCAAAAGCGCGTGGACCTGGGCCGCGCGCTGGCGATGGAGCCGCAGGTGCTGCTGCTGGACGAGCCCATGGCCGGCATGAACCTGGAGGAGAAGCAGGACATGTGCCGCTTCATCCTCGACGTGAACGACGAATTCGGCACCACCGTGGTCCTGATCGAGCACGACATGGGCGTGGTCATGGACATCTCCGACCGCGTGGTGGTGCTGGACTACGGCAAGAAGATCGGCGACGGCACCCCCGACGAGGTGCGCAACAACCCGGACGTGATTCGCGCGTACCTGGGTACCTCGCACTGAGAGGGAGGCAAGACAAATGGGATTCTTCCTTGAGACCCTGCTGGGCGGCCTGATGGCCGGCATGCTCTATTCGCTGGTGGCCCTGGGCTTCGTCCTGATCTTCAAGGCCTCGGGCGTGTTCAACTTCGCCCAGGGCGCGATGGTGCTGTTCGGCGCGCTGGCCATGGCCCGCTTCGCCGAGTGGATCCCGGCCTGGACCGGCATCGACAGCAAGGTCGTCGCCAACGTCGCGGCCTTCCTGATCGCCGGCGCCATCATGTTCGCGGTGGCCTGGCTGATCGAGGCGCTGGTGCTGCGCCACCTGGTCAACCAGGAGGGCGCCACGCTGCTCATGGCCACGCTGGGCATCACCTACTTCCTCGAGGGCGCGGGCCAGACCCTGTTCGGCAGCAGCATCTACAAGATCGACATCGGCATGCCCAAGGACCCGGTGATGGCGTTCGAGGGCGTGTTCCAGGGCGGCATCCTGATCAACCAGGAGGACCTCATCGCCGCCGGCATCGCCGCGGCGCTGGTGGCCCTGCTGACCCTGTTCTTCCAGAAGACCGCCACCGGCCGCGCCCTGCGCGCGGTGGCAGACGACCACCAGGCCGCGCAGTCCATCGGCATCCCGCTCAATCGCATCTGGGTGATCGTGTGGTGCGTGGCCGGCGTGGTGGCCCTGGTGGCCGGGATGATCTGGGGCTCCAAGCTGGGCGTGCAGTTCTCGCTCGCCACGGTGGCCCTGCGCGCGCTGCCGGTGGTGATCCTGGGCGGCCTGACCTCGGTGCCCGGCGCCATCATCGGCGGCCTGATCATCGGCGTGGGCGAGAAGCTCTCGGAGATCTACCTGGGCCCGCTGGTGGGCGGCGGCATCGAGATCTGGTTCGCCTACGTGCTGGCGCTGGGCTTCCTGCTGGTGCGGCCGCAGGGCCTGTTCGGCGAAAAAATCATCGACCGCGTGTAAGGGGAGGAGACCAAGATGCTTTACCGCGAGAACGGTCAGTTCAAGACCACCTACCGTGCCGACCAGCAGATCTTCCCGATCGCGCAGGACCGCATCGTCATCGTCGCCCTGGTGCTGGCCGCCTTCCTGGTGGTGCCGGCCCTGGCCTCGGACTACCTGTTCCAGGCCGTGCTGCTGCCCTTCGTGATCATGTCGCTGGCGGCGCTGGGCGTGAACATCCTGGTCGGCTACTGCGGCCAGATCTCCCTGGGCTCCGGCGCCTTCATGGCGGTGGGGGCCTATGGCGCCTACAACTTCTTCGTGCGCTTCGAGGGCATGCCCCTGGTGCCCGCGCTGCTGCTCGGGGGCCTGTGCGCCACCTTCTTCGGCATCCTGTTCGGCCTGCCCTCGCTGCGCGTGAAGGGCCTGTACCTGGCGGTGGCCACGCTGGCCGCGCAGTTCTTCTCCGACTGGATGTTCCTGCGCATCAAGTGGCTGACGAACGACTCGCCCTCGGGTTCGGTCTCGGCCGCCGGCCTGCAGGTCTTCGGCATCCCGATCGACACGCCCCAGTCCAAGTACTGGCTGTGCCTGGCGATCCTGGTGGTCATCGCCCTCATGGCCAAGAACCTGGTGCGCAGCGCCATCGGCCGCGAGTGGATGGCGATCCGCGACATGGACGTGGCCGCCGCCGTGATCGGCATCCGCCCGATGTACGCCAAGCTCAGCGCCTTCGCGGTCAGCTCCTTCATCATCGGCGTGGCCGGCGCGCTGTGGGCCTTCGTCTACCTGGGCACCTGGGAGCCCGCCGCCTTCTCGGTGGACCTGTCCTTCCGCCTGCTGTTCATGGTGATCATCGGCGGCCTGGGCTCCATCATGGGCAGCTTCTTCGGCGCCGCCTTCATCGTGGTGCTCCCCATTCTCCTGAACCAGTTCCTGCCGGGGTTCCTGGGCCTGTTCGGCCTGGAGATCTCCACCGCCGGCCTGTCGCATGCCGAGTTCATGATCTTCGGCGCGCTGATCGTCTGGTTCCTGATCGTCGAGCCGCACGGCCTGGCCCGCCTGTGGTCCACCGGCAAGCAGAAGCTGCGCCTGTGGCCCTTCCCGCACTGAGTCCCGTCCCGTCGTTTTCCAAGCAAGCACTCCAGGAGACAAAACCATGAAACTTCGCACCCTCGCCACGGCCGGCCTGATGGCCGTCGCCGCCCTGGGCTCCAGCGCCGCGCTGGCGCAGGCCAAGGACCAGTTCTTCCCGCTGCTGTCCTACCGCACCGGTCCCTTCGGCCCCAACGGCACGCCCTGGGCCAACGGCAAGCAGGACTACATCAAGCTGATCAACGCCCGCGACGGCGGCATCAACGGCGTCAAGCTCACCTTCGAGGAGTGCGAGACCGGCTACGCCACCGACCGCGGCGTGGAGTGCTACGAGCGCCTCAAGGGCCGCCCGGGCGTGACCCTGTTCGACCCGCAGTCCACCGGCATCACCTTCGCGCTGACCGACAAGGTGATCAACGACAAGATCCCGCTGCTGACCCTGGGCTACGGCCTGTCGGTGTCGCAGGACGGCATGGCCTTCAAGTGGAACTTCCCCCTCATGGGCAGCTACTGGACCGGCGCCGACATCCTGATCCAGCACATCGCCAAGAAGGAAGGCGGCGCGGAAAAGCTCAAGGGCAAGAAGATCGCCCTCGTGTACCACGACTCGCCCTTCGGCAAGGAGCCGATCCCGCTGCTGCAGGAGCGCGCCAAGATGCACGGCTTCGACCTGTCGCTGATCCCGGTGACGGCGCCCGGCGTGGAGCAGAAGGCCACCTGGCTGCAGGTGCGCCAGCAGCGTCCCGACTACGTCCTGCTCTGGGGCTGGGGCGTGATGAACTCCACCGCCCTGAAGGAGGCCCAGGCCACCGGCTACCCGCGCGACAAGATGTACGGCGTGTGGTGGGCCGGCGCCGAGCCGGATGCCAAGGACGTGGGCGAGGGCGCCAAGGGCTACAACGCGCTGGCGCTGAACACCTCGGGCACCCAGCCCAAGGTGATGCAGGACATCCTGGCCCTGGTGCATGGCAAGGGCCAGGGCACCGGCCCGAAGGACGAAGTGGGCAGCGTGCTGTACACCCGCGGCGTCATCATCCAGATGCTCTCCGTCGAGGCCGTGCGCCGCGCCCAGGAGCGTTTCGGCAAGGGCAAGGTCATGACCCCCGAGCAGGTGCGCTGGGGCCTGGAGAACCTGAACCTGGACCAGAAGCGCCTGGACGCCCTGGGCTTCGCCGGCGTGATGCGTCCGCTGTCCACCAGCTGCGCCGACCACATGGGTTCCACCTGGGCCCGCATCCACACCTGGGACGGCAGCAAGTGGAACATGGGCAACGACTGGTACCAGGCCGACGAGCAGATCATCAAGCCGATGGTCAAGGCCGGCTCGGAGAAGTACCTGGCCGACAAGAAGCTGCAGCGCCGCGACGCGAAGGACTGCCAGTCCTGATGGGTCTTCGCCCATCAGGTCGGCAGGCTGCCGGCCGGTGGGCACCCTCCCCACCCCCTCCCGCCAGGCGGGAGGGGCAGCGGCTGCGACGCAGCCGCCAACCGACAGGGCTGCGATGCAGGTCTGTCGATTGGTAGAAGGAAAACCATGAGCGCTTCCAACATCGTCCTGAACGTCAACGGCATCGAGGTGATCTACAACCACGTGATCCTCGTGCTCAAGGGCGTCTCCCTGCAGGTGCCCGAAGGCGGCATCGTCGCCATCCTGGGCGGCAACGGCGCGGGCAAGACCACCACGCTGCGCGCCATCTCCAACCTGCTGAAGGGCGAGCGCGGCGAGGTCACCAAGGGCAGCATCGAGCTGCGCGGCGAGCGCATCGAGAACCTCTCGCCCGCCGAGCTGGTGGAGCGCGGCGTGCTGCAGGTGATGGAGGGCCGCCACTGCTTCGCCCACCTCACCATCGAGGAGAACCTCCTCACCGGTTCCTACACCCGCAAGGACAAGGGCGAGATCGCGGCCAACCTCGAGAAGGTCTACAACTACTTCCCGCGCCTGAAGACGCGCCGCACCTCGCAGGCCGCCTACACCTCGGGCGGCGAGCAGCAGATGTGCGCTATCGGCCGCGCCATCATGGCCAACCCCAACCTCGTGCTGCTGGACGAGCCCTCCATGGGCCTGGCGCCGCAGATCGTCGAGGAGGTGTTCGAGATCGTGAAGGACCTCAACACCAAGGAGAAGGTCACCTTCCTGCTCGCCGAGCAGAACACCAACATGGCCCTGAAGTACGCCAGCTACGGCTACATCATGGAAAGCGGCCGCATCGTCATGGACGGCCCCGCGCAGGACCTCGCCAGCAACGAGGACGTCAAGGAGTTCTACCTCGGCGTCGGCGGCGGCGAGCGCAAGTCGTTCAAGGACGTCAAGAGCTACAAGCGCCGCAAGCGCTGGCTGGCGTAATCGCCCCCACGCTCGCCCACTGCGTGTGGCTCACTGCCCCCCGAGGGGGCCCTCGCGCCTTGGGGCGGCCCGGCGGCGCTCAAGGCCTGCGCTTCGCGCGCGCGTCATCCGCCCGCAGCCATGTCCTGCAGCGCGGGCAGGTCCAGCACCTCGACCCCGCCGTAGGCGATGCGGATGACGCCCTTGTCCTGCATCTCGTGCAGCACGCGGTTGGCGATCTGGCGCGAGACGCCGGCCAGCCGCCCGATCTCCTCCTGCGAGATCGCCAGCTGCGGCTGCGTGCCGGGGTACAGGTCGCGGTTGAACAGGCTGGCCAGGCAGTAGGCCACCTGCGCCGTCGTGTCGTTCAGCCGCAGGCCCTGCACCAGGGCGATGAAGTGGCCCAGGCGCGCGTTTAGCTGGTGAATGAGCCAGGCCGAGAAGGGCTGGCACTCGGTCATGAGCCACTGGAAGGTGGGGGCCGGCATCAGGGCCACCAGGCTGTCCTGCAGCGCGGTCACGTCATAGGGACGCAGCTCGCCCTTGATCACCGCGCCTTCGCCCACCCAGGCGCCGGCCGGCACGCCGGTGAGCGTGGCGCTCTTGCCGCCGGGGCTGCTGTTCTCCACCTTCAGCATGCCGTCGACCACGCCGATCCAGTAGGCCGAGGGCGCGCCGCGCACGCACACCGTGGCGCCTGCCTCGTAGCGGCGCACCAGGGTGTCCTGGTGCACGCGGTCCACCTGGGCGGGCGTCAGCCCCTGGATCCACGGGGTGGCGTCGAGGAAGTCGTGCAGGCGCTGGAGGTCGTCCATCAGTTCGGGGCGGCCG
The DNA here is from genome assembly GCF_042675325.1 of Ramlibacter sp. GCM10027632. NCBI lineage: Bacteria > Pseudomonadati > Pseudomonadota > Betaproteobacteria > Burkholderiales > Comamonadaceae > Ramlibacter > Ramlibacter sp. GCM10027632. The sequence goes on from NZ_JBHTGW010000002.1 coordinate 210,859, forward strand.
GGGCGGGCCCGGCCAAGGGTCGTTCTCGGCGCATTCTCTCGCATCCGGCGAGCCGGTCCGCTGCAGCGGCACCGGGTTTTCCCGGGTGAACGCGGTGGGCCAATTGGTGGAGCGACGACAGTATCGGCGCGGCGCGCTGCGTAGATTCGCCGCATGACCGCACCGAACTACGAAGCCCAGGAGCGCCGCGAGCCGGCGCAGCGTGAAGCCGCCCTGATGGACGCCCTGGCCGCCCAGGTCGCCCATGCCAAGGCCAGCAGCCCGGCGCAGGCCGAGCGGCTGAAGGAGGTCGACCCGGCCGCCATCACCTCGCGCGCCGCGCTGGCCACGCTGCCCGTGCTGCGAAAGAGCGAACTGCTGGAGGCGCAGGCGGCGCAGCGCGGCGGCGATCCCTTCGCCGGCTTCTCGGCCTGCGGCTGGCGTGGCCTGGGCTACCCGCGCCAGGCGCGGCGCGTGTTCCAGTCGCCCGGCCCGCTGTACGAGCCGCAGGGCCTGCACCCCGACGGCTGGCGCCTGGGCCGCGCGCTGTGGGCCGCCGGCTTCCGCCCCGGCGACCTGATTCACAACTGCTTCAGCTACCACCTCACGCCGGCCGGCCTCATGACCGAGGAGTCGGCCTTCGCGCTGGGCTGCGCCGTCTTCCCCGGCGGCATCGGCAACACCGAGCTGCAGCTGGCGGCCATGAGCGACCTCGGCCCGCACGGCTACGTGGGCACGCCCAGCTTCCTGAAGATCATCCTGGAGGCGGCCGAGGCCAAGGGCATCCGCATTCCCTCGCTGACCAAGGCGCTGTTCTCCGGCGAGGCCTTCCCGCCCTCGCTGCGCGAGTGGATGGCGCAGCGCGGCGTCGCCGGCTACCAGTGCTATGCCACCGCCGACCTCGGCCTCATCGCCTACGAGACCGAGGCGCGCGAGGGCCTGGTGGTGGACGAGGAGGTCATCGTCGAGATCGTGCGTCCCGGCACCGGCGACCCGGTGCCCGAGGGCGAGGTGGGTGAAGTGGTCGTCACCATCTTCGACCCCGACTACCCCCTGATCCGCTTCGGCACCGGCGACCTCAGCGCGGTGCTGCCGGGGCGCTGCCCCACCGGCCGCACCAACACCCGCATCAAGGGCTGGATGGGCCGCGCCGACCAGACCACCAAGGTCCGCGGCATGTTCGTGCACCCCAGCCAGGTCGCCGAGATCGTGCGCCGCCACCCCGGCGTGCTGAAGGCGCGCCTGGTGGTCGAGGGCGCGGTCGCCGAGGAGCGCATGGTGCTGCACGCCGAGGCCGCGAGCGGCGGTGACGAACTCGCCGCGGCGATGGTGGCCACGGTGCGCGACGTCACCAAGCTGCGCGGCGAAGTGCGCGTGGTCGCCCCGGGCAGCCTGCCGGGCGACGGCAAGGTCATCGACGACCAGCGCAGCTACAAGTGACAAGGCGGGGTCAGGTCTTGCATCAACGCGGCAACGACTGACCCCCAGCCCTTTCGCACTGGCCCGCCAGGGCCGCGCGCTCGGGCGCCGCGCCGACCCCGGGCCGGCGGCGGGCTGGCTAGCGTGGTGTGCCAGGAGCGCAGACCATGCAGCAGTACGTGCCGTCCCGCCCGCCGCGGCCCGGTCCCGGGGTGCGGAGTGCCGGGCGGCCCCGGGGTCTCGCCCTGGCGCGCTTCACCGCCACCCTCGCCGCCGCCCACGGCCTGCGGCTGGACGGGCCCGGGGCCCTGCATGCCTTCTCGGTGCGCGAGTACCGCGCCTTCTGGTCGCACCTGGTCGCCACCTGCCGCGACGAGCTGGGCCTGGAGGGTCCGGCCGAGCCGGCCTGCGTGGGCGATGCCTGCGAGCATGCCCGGTTCTTCCCCGAGCTGCGCCTGAACTACGCCGACGCGCTGCTGAACTTGCGCGTCGCCCCCGCCGGCGCGCCGGCGCTCACCGCCTGCCATGCCGACGGCCGCGTCCTGCGCCTCACCCGCGGCGAGCTGCGCGCCGCGGTGGCCCGTGCCGCCCTCGGCCTGCGCCGCCTGGGCCTGCGCGAAGGCGACCGGGTGGTGGCGGTGGCGCGCAACGACGAGGCCATCGCCATCGCCGGGCTGGCCGCCTGCGCGCTGGGCGCGACCCTGTCCACCGCCGCGCCCGACATGGGCCGCGACGCGCTCCTGGACCGATTCGCCCCGCTCGCGCCCGCGCTGCTCCTGGCGCACACCCGGCCCCAGGCCTTCGACACCGGCGAGCCGCTGCCGCAGCGCCTGCGCGCGCTGGCCGGCGGCCTGCCGTCGCTGCGCGCCCTGGTGCGGCTGGACGGCGACGCCTCGCTGGGCCTGCCGCAGGAGGCGGACCTCGCCGCCCTCGACGCCGGCGGCGACGACACCGGCATGGCCTGGCCGCGCCGGCCCTTCGACCACCCGCTGTTCATCCTCTTTTCCTCCGGCACCACCGGCCGGCCCAAGTGCATCGTCCACGGCGCCGGCGGCAGCCTGCTGGAGCATGTGAAGGAGCACCGGCTGCACGGCGACCTCGCGCCGGGCGAGCGGCTGTACTTCCACACCGGCTGCGGCTGGATGATGTGGAACTGGCAGCTCTCGGCGCTGGCCAGCGGCGTCGAGGTCGTCACCTGGGACGGCCCGGTCGACACGCCGGCGCGCCTGTGGGCGCTGGTGGCGCGCGAGCGGGTGAACGTCTTCGGCACCAGCCCCGCCTTCCTGCGCGCCTCCCAGGAGGCCGGCCTGGCGCCGGCGCGCCAGTGGGACCTGGGCGCGCTGCGCGAGGTGCTCTCCACCGGCGCGGTGCTGCACGACGCGCAGTACGACTGGGTGCGCGAGGCGCTCGGGCCGGTGCCGCTGCAGTCCATCTGCGGCGGCACCGATATCCTGGGCTGCTTCGTCCTCGGCCACCCCTGGCTGCCGGTGGTGCGCGGCGAGGCCACGGGCCGCAGCCTGGCGATGGACGTGCAGGCCTGGCAGGGCGGGGCGCCAGCCCCGGGCACCGGGCAGCTGGTGTGCGCCAACCCGTTCCCCTCGCGGCCCCTGGGCTTCTTCGGCGACGAGGGCGGCCGGCGCTTCCACCAGGCCTACTTCGCCGAGAACCCGGGCGTGTGGACGCATGGCGACCTGGTCGCCTTCGGCCCTTCGGGCAGCGCGCGCCTGCAGGGCCGCTGCGACGGCCTGCTGAACGTGCGCGGCACCAAGATCGCGCCGGCCGAGGTCCTGCGCGTGCTGCACGAGGTGCCCGGGGTGCGCGAGGCGCTGGTGGTGCCGCGCGCCCCCGACGAGGTGGTGGCCCTGCTGGTGCTGCGCCCGGGGCAGGCGCTCGACGCCGCGCTGGCTGCGCGCATCCGGCAGGCGCTGCGTGACCGCCTCTCGCCCGCCCATGTGCCGGACCGCCTGCTGGCCGTGCCCGAGCTGCCGGCCACCCACAACGGCAAGCCCTCCGAGGCCGCGGCGCGCCGCGCGCTGCAGGGGCTGCCGGCGGACAACGCCTCGGCCCTGCGCAACCCCGCCTGCCTGGACGCGATCCGCGACCACCCGGGCCTGCGCGCCGTCCCCGGCGCCAGCGGGGACGACCCCGGCCTGCCCCTGGCGCAGCGCCTGCAGCGGCTGTGGCAGCGGCGCCTGGGCGTCGCGCGGGTGGGGCTGGACGACACCTTCCTCTCCCTCGGCGGCAACTCGCTGCTGGCGGCGGTGATCGCGCAGGAGGTCGGCCGCATGACCGGGCGCGAGCTGCCCCTGGCCGCGTTGCTGCATGCGCCCACGGTGCGCGCGCTGGCGGCCTGGATCGAGCAGGGCCCGGCGCCGGCCGGCCGCCCGCTGCTGGCGCCGGTGCGTGGCGGCACCGGCCGGCCGCTGTTCCTGGTGCACGGCCTGAGCGGTACGGTGATGGACTGCGCGCGGCTGGTGGCGGCGCTGCGCACGCCGCGCCCGGTGGTCGGCCTGCATGCCCCCGGGCTGGACGGCGACGCGCCGATGCCGCGCTGCGTGCTGGCGCTGGCGCAGGCCTACGCGGCGGCGATCCGCGCCGAGCAGCCGCGCGGGCCCTACGCGGTCTGCGGCTTCTCCTTCGGCGGCGTGGTGGCCCTGGAGATCGCGCGGGTGCTGGCGGCCGGCGGCGAGGCGCTGGAACTCGTGGCGGTGCTCGACGCGCACCTGCGCCGCGACCTCGGCGCGCTGCGCGCGCTGGGCGGCCGCGCGCTGCTGGCGGCGCGGCGGGTGGCCTGGCTGCCCGCCGCGGCGCGCTGGCAGTACCTGGCGCGGGCGCTGCGCCGCGCGCTGTCGCCGGGGCTGTACGGGCCGGCCGTCCCCGACGGTCCCCACGGCCTGCCGGTGCCCGACGCCTGGGCCTCGATGGGCCCGGCGCAGCGCGCCGTCCACCAGGCCCTGGGCGAGGCGCTCATGGCGTACCGACCCGCGCCCTTCGACGCTGCGCCGGTGCTGCTGGTGCGCCCGCGCGTGCCGCTGGAGGGCTACCCGGACCCGATGCCGGTGTGGCGGCAGGTCGCGCGCGGCGGGCTGCGCCAGGTGCGCCTGCCGGGCACCCACCTGGCGCTGGTCGGCGCCAACGCGCAGCGCACCGCGGCGGTGCTGGACGAGGCGCTGGGCCCGGGCGGCGCGGCGTGAGTGCCGCGCGCCGCCTCAGCACCCGGCGCGCACGCCGAGCCGGCGCAGGATGATCTCCAGCGGGCACCAGCGAGTGAGGGCGCTTTGCAGCAGGTTGGCGCCGACGAAGGCGGTGAGCGCCAGCCACCAGGGGCTGGCGAAGAACGGGCTGCCGGGCACGCCCAGGGCGAGCGACAGGAGGATGAAGCTGCCCGCGGCGAGGCGGACGATCTGCCAGGAAGTCATGGGCAGGGGCCTTTCGTGGAGTTGCCAGGATCTGTTTTCATCATTATTTGCTTATTTGCATTCTTGTGCAAATACGATGAAAAGGATATCCTGCGCGCCATGGACCACCTCCCGCCCGAAGCCCTCGAGGACGTCGCCGCCTACTTCCAGGCGCTGGCCGAGCCCACGCGACTGCAGATCCTGAACCGGCTGCGTGACGGCGAGTGCAACGTGAGCGAGCTGGCCGAGATGTGCGGCTTCAGCGTGGCCAACATCTCGCGCCACCTGGGCGTGCTGACCAAGCAGGGGCTGGTGGCGCGCGAGGGGCGCGGCACCAGCGTCTACTACCGCATCGCCGACCCGGCGGTCTACCAGCTGTGCGACCTGGTCTGCGGCAACATCGCCCGGCACCTGCAGGCCAGCCCGCGCAGCGCCTTCCTCACCGGCGGTCGATAGGGTCAGGTCTTGCAGCAACGCGGCAGTCGCGCGTTGTCGCGTTGCTGCAAGACCTGACCCCTACGCCCCCAGCAGCGCCAGCCCGCCGCAGGCCAGCGCCGCGAGGAACGCGGTCTCGACGGTCATCAGGGCGATCGGCTTCCAGCCGACCGAGAGGATTTCCTTCAGGTGCGACTTCATGCCGATGGCGGCCATGGCGGCCACCAGGCAGGCCTGGGACAGGTCCACCCCCGCGCGCACCACCGGCGCGGGCAGCCAGCCGGTGCTGTTGACGCCGACCAGCACCGCGAAAGCCACCGCGAACCACGGCAGCAGCGGCGGGCGCCGGCCCCCGGCCTGCGCGCCGGGCTGCGCCGCGAGGTGGCGGCGCGCCAGCCATGCCGCCAGCAGGATCACCGGCACCAGCATCGCCACCCGCACCAGCTTGACCAGCGTGGCGGCGTCGCCGGCCTCGTGCGAGATGCTGTAGCCCGCGCCCACCACCTGCGCCACGTCGTGGATGGTGGCGCCGATGAACAGGCCGGCCTGCACACCCTCCAGGTTCAGCCACTGCGCCATCAGGGGGTACAGCACCATCGCCAGCGTGGACAGCGCGCTCACCCCCACCACGGTGAACAGCGTGGCCCGCTCCTTCAGCGGGTGCGCAGGCAGGGCGGCCGACAGCGCCAGCGCCGCCGAGGCGCCGCAGATGGCCACCGCGCCGCCCGTGAGCAGGCCGAAGAACACCTGGAAGCCGAACACCCGCGCCATCACGATGCCGAAGGCGATCGTGGCGGCCACCAGCACCAGCACCAGGCCCAGCGTCTCCCAGCCCATGGCCTGCACCTGGGCCAGCGTGATCCGCAGGCCCAGCAGGGCGACGCCCAGGCGCAGCACCTGGCGCGCCACGAAGTCGATGCCCTCGGCGCACCGCGTCTGCTGCGACAGGAAGTTCAGCGCCATCCCGAGCAGCAGCGCGAACAGCATCACCGGCGCGCCGTAGTGCTGCGCGAGGAACAGCGCGGCGAGGGCCACGATGGCGCTCACGGCCACGCCCGGCCAGCGTGACTCCCACTGCGCCTGGCAGCTGGCGATCAGGGCCTGCATGGCATCAGCCCTGCGCGGCGACGAGGTGGCCGGCGTACTGGTCCCGCAGCCGGTTCTTCAGCATCTTGCCGGTGGCGCCCAGGGGGATCGCGTCGACGAAGACCACGTCGTCCGGCGTCCACCACTTGGCGATGCGGCCCTCGTAGAAGGCCAGGAGTTCTTCCTTCGTGACCGCCATGCCCGGCTTGCGAACCACCACCAGCAGCGGGCGCTCGTCCCACTTCGGGTGGCGCGCCGCGATGCAGGCGGCCATGGCCACGGCGGGATGCGCCATGGCGATGTTCTCCAGGTCGATGGAGCCGATCCACTCGCCGCCGGACTTGATCACGTCCTTGCTGCGGTCGGTGATCTGCATGAAGCCGTCGGCGTCGATGGTGGCCACGTCGCCGGTGGGGAACCAGCCGCGGCCCTGCGCGTCGGCCACCAGGGGGCTGCCCTCGCCCTTGAGGTAGTGGTCCACCACCCACGGCCCGCGCACCATCAGCTCGCCGGCGGCCTGGCCGTCCCAGGGCAGCTCGCGGCCGGCGTCGTCGACGATCTTCATGTCGATGCCGAACACCGCCCGGCCCTGCTTGGCCTGCAGCGCGCGCCGCTGCGCCGCGGGCAGCGCCAGCTGCGCGCCCTTGGGCACGCACACCGTGCCCACCGGGCTCAGCTCGGTCATGCCCCAGGCGTGGATCACCTGAACGCCGTAGCGCTCCTCGAAGGCTTCCATCATCGCCGGCGGACAGGCCGAGCCGCCGATGATGGTGCGGCGCATGGTGGAGAACTTCAGGTCGTTCGCCTGCACGTGGGCCAGCAGGCCTTGCCACACGGTGGGCACGCCGGCCGACAGCGTCACGCCCTCGGCCTCGAACAGCTCGTGCAGCGATTTGCCGTCCAGCCCCGGGCCGGGGAACACCAGCTTGGCGCCCACCATGCACGCGGAGTAGGGCAGGCCCCAGGCGTTCACATGGAACATCGGCACCACCGGCAGGATGGTGTCGCGGCCCGAGAGGTTGAGGGCGTCGGGCAGGGCCGAGGCGAAGGTGTGCAGCACCGTGGAGCGGTGGCTGTAAAGCACGCCCTTGGGGTGGCCGGTGGTGCCGCTGGTGTAGCAGAGGCTGGAGGCGGATTCCTCGTCCAGGTCGGGCCAGTCGAAGGCGTCGTCCTGCGCCTCCACCAGGTCCTCGTAGCACAGGAGGCCGGGGATCACGGACTTCTCCGGCATGTGGGCGCGGTCCACCATCAGCACGAAGTGCTTCACGGTCGACAGGCGCGAGGCCACGGCCTCCACCAGCGGCAGGAAGGTCTTGTCGAAGCACAGCACGCGGTCCTCCGCGTGGTCGGCGATCCAGGCGAGCTGGTCGGCATGCAGGCGCGGGTTCAGCGTGTGCAGCACCGCGCCCGAGCCGGACACCGCGTAATACAGCTCCAGGTGGCGGTAGCCGTTCCAGGCGAGGGTGCCGACGCGGTCGCCGCGGCCCACGCCCAGGGCGGCCATGGCCTTGGCCATGCGGCGCGAGCGGGCCGCGAGGTCGCGGTAGGTGCAGCGGTGGATGTCGCCCTCGACGCGGCGCGAGACCACCTCCTGGTCACCGTGGTGGCGTTCGGCGTGCTTCAGCAGGGAGGCGATCAGCAGCGGCTGCTGCATCATGAGTCCGTTCATGGGGGGCTCCAGGGGGCGGTTACTGCAGCTTGATGCCGAAGGCCTTGACGATGCCGGCGTTGCGCTCGAACTCGGCCTTCGTCGCGGCGGCCAGCTGCGCGGGCGGCGTGTCGGGCAGCATCTCGAAGCCGGCGCCCACCAGGCGGTCACGCACCTTGGGCGAGGCGGCAGCCTTCAGGATCGCGGCGTTGATGCGGTCCACGGTGGCGGCGGGAACGCCGCTGGCGGTCACCACGCCCACCCAGTTGCTGAAGTCCAGCTCGGGGTAGCCCTGCTCCGCGAACGTCGGCACCTGGGGCAGCTGCGGCGAGCGCGTGCGCCCGGCCACGCCCAGCGCCTGCAGCTTGCCGCTGGCGATCAGGGGCTTGGAGGTCGCCATGCCGTCGAACATCAGCGGGATCTGGCCCGCCATCACCTGGGCCAGCGCCGGCGGCGAGCCGGGGAACGGCACATGCTGCATGTCCAGGCCAGCCTTCTGGTTCAGGATCATGCCGGCGTAGTGCGAGGAGGTGCCGGCGCTGAAGGAGGCGAAATTCACCTTGCCGGGGTTGGCCTTGACCCAGGCCACCGCCGACTTCAGGTCCTTGGCCTCGATGCCGGGCGCAGCCACCAGCACCAGCGAGCTGCGGGCGATGGCGGTGACCGGCTTGACGTCCTTGAGCGGGTCGAAGGCCGTCTTCATGACATGCGGGATCTCGGTGAGCACGTTGCTCGCCGTCATCATGATCGTCTGGCCGTCGGCCGGCGCGGTGGTCATGGCCTGCACCGCGATCGCGCCGCCGGCGCCGGGCTTGTTGTCCACCACCACCGGCTGGCCGATGTCGGCGGCGAGCTGGTCGGCCACGATGCGGGCCACCACGTCCATGGTGCCGCCGGCGGGCGCGGGCACCAGCAGTTTCACCGGCTTGTCGGTCCAGGCCATGGCGGCGGGCAGGCTGAGCGCCATGACCGCGGCGCACAGCGCGCGGCGGGCGGAAAGGAAGGGGGTGTTGCGCATGCGTGTCTCCTGTGTTCGGGGCGAAGTCGGCGGGGCGCGCGTGGCCGTTCGCGGTGGCTCGAATGCTAGGCAGCGTGGCCGCGGTTGGCTTGACAATTCACGACAATCACTTGTGATTTGACGACACGGTCACCGGCGAGCCGCCCCGGCCGGCGCGCTGGCGCGGGCCCGCATCACCGAAGGCGCGCACGCGAACTGCGCCGAGAACCAGCGGGTGAACGAGCTCAGGTTGGCGAAGCCCAGGAGCTGCGTCACCTTGCCCAGGGGGTGGGCGGTGCCGACGATGTAGCGCTGCGCGAGCTCGCAGCGCACTTCGTTCAGGAGGGAGGAGAAATGGATGCCGCTGTCGTCCAGCCGCCGCTGCAGGGTGCGCACGTTCATGCCCAGGCCCGAGGCGACCTGCTCCACGCTGGCGCGCCCCATCGGTAGCAGCAGGTACACCGAGCGGCGCACGTCCAGCACGATGGAGCTCTGCCCCGGACGGGGGATGGCGTCGACGAAGGTCTGGGCGTAGCTGGCCATCGCCGCGTCGGCGTGGACATTGGGGCGGTCGAGGTCGGCGGTCAGGCACATCAGGCCGTTGAAGTCGCTGTCGAAGCGCACCGGGCAGCCGAAGAGGCGGCGGAAGATGCGCAGGTCGCCGGGCTCGGCGTGGGTGAAGTGCGCGGACTGCGGCCGCCACTGCGGCCCGAGGATCGCGCGGAAGATCAGGGTCAGCACGCCCACCGCCAGGTCGGTGGACTGCGGGCCGCCGCCGGGCTGGTCGTTCATCAGCTCCTCGCGTATCAGCGTGAGCTTGCCCGCATCCTCGATGTACAGGCCCAGCGATTCATTCAGCAGGTGGCGGTACTGCGAGATGGTGTCCAGCGCGCTGCGCATCGAGGGCTGCTGCGTGAGCAGCAGGCTGATGGGGCCGAAGTCCGAGAGCTGGCGCGCCTCCGCCATCATCAGCCCCAGCGTGTCGCAGCCGCTGACCCGGGCCGACAGCTCCAGCAGGCCCACCGCGCTGTTCACGGGAATCAGGTGGGTCGGGTCGGCCAGCATGCGCTGGGACAGCCCCATCTTCCGCAGCAGCGGCTGCGGGTTCAGCCCCAGCTTGCGGGCCACCTCCTCGTACCGGGACAGCACCACCGCGCGCACTTGCATGGCGGGCGGCGAGGCGGCGGGCTGGTGCATGTCGTCTTCTCCAGGATGGCATGAATTGATAAATGCGTGTCATGCAATGTAAAGGAGTTGGCGACGCCTCGCACCTAAATTCACGCCACCCGGGACACCCCGCATCCACGCAGGAAGGCACCATGAATTTCATCGACGGCTCCCTCTTTCCGGAAAACCAGCAGGAACTCGTCATCACCTGCGCGCCCTATGGGCCGGAGTGGATGCCGGAGGATTTTCCGGAGGACATCCCGGTCACGATGGAGGACCAGGTGCAGAAGGCGGTGGACTGCTACAACGCCGGCGCCACCGTGCTGCACCTGCATGTGCGCGAGCCCGATGGCAAGGGCAGCAAGCGCCTGTCCAAGTTCAATGAACTCATTGCCGGCATCCGCGCCCGCGTGCCGGACCTGATCATCCAGGTCGGCGGCTCGATCTCCTTCGCCCCGGAGGGCGAGGGCGCGGTGGCCAGGTGGCTGTCCGACGACACCCGCCACATGCTGGCCGAACTCCAGCCCAGGCCGGACCAGGTCACCATCGCCATCAACACCAACCAGATGAACGTGGTGGAGCAGATGTGCGAGGCCGACATCCGCGGCACCTCGCTGGCCACGCCCGAGGGCTACCGCGCCTACCGCGAGATGACCATTCCCGCGGGCCCGGAGTGGGTGGAGGAACATATCCGGCGCCTGACCGCCAACGGCATCCAGACCCACTTCCAGCTCGCCAACATCACGCAGCTGGAGACGGTGGAACGCATGATGCGCCGCGGCGTGTGCAACGTGCCCCTGGTCCTCACCTGGGTCGCCATCGGCGGCGGCTTCGACCAGCCGAACCTGTACAACCTCGCCAACTTCGTGCGCGCCTGCCCCGACGGCTCGGTCCTCACGCTCGAGACCTCCATGCTGAACGTGCTGCCGGTCAACCTGATGGCGATCGCGCTCGGCCTGCATGTGCGCTGCGGCATCGAGGACAACATCTGGCAGCCCGATCGCCAGGCCAAGATGGGCACGGTGCGCCAGATCGAGCAGCTGGTGCGCATCGCCCGCGAGGTCGGCCGCGAGGTCGCCGATGCGAAGAAGGCGCGCGAGATCTACCGCATCGGCACCTTCTACAAGGACGCCGACGAGACCCTGGCCGCCAACGGCTTCGCGCCGAACCGCAAGCCGGGCCAGCGTGGCCTGATGCAATTCGCCTGAGGCCGTGGCGCCCATGGACCGACGCCTGCGCATCGACGCCTGGTTCGACCTGGTCTGCCCCTGGTGCTGGATCGGCAGCCGGCACCTGGCCGCCGCCCTGGGCCGCCTCGCCGCCGAGGCGCCGGGCGTGCAGGTCGAGGTGGCCTGGCACCCGGTGCGCCTGATCCCGGGCGTGCCGCCCGAGGGCTGGCCCTATGCCGCGTTCTACGAGCGCCGCCTCGGCGGCCCCGAGGCGGTGAAGGCGCGCCAGGCCCAGGTGCAGGCCGCCGCCGCCCGCGCCGGGTTGGCGATCCGCTTCGACCGCATGACGGTCTTCCCCGACACCGCGGCGGCCCACCGCCTGCTCACGGTGGCTGCGGGCCAGCTGCAGGCCCGGGCCCTCGACGCCCTGCGCGAGGCGCTGTTCGAGACCTACTTCGTGCACGGCGGCCACCTTGGCGACGCCGACACCCTGGCCGCGGTGGCCCGCGCGCACGGCGTCGACCTCGCGCGTGCGCCGTTGCCCGAGGCCCTGCCGGCAGCGTCCGACGCAGCGCCGGTCTCCGGCGTGCCGTACTTCATCTTCGACCACCGCTTCGCGCTCTCCGGCGCGCAGCCCCCCGAGCACCTGCTGGCCGCGATGCAGGCCTGCCTGCGCGAGCCGGAGCCGGCCGCGCCCTCCATGCCTTGAACCCCATGACCTGCGCCGACACCCCTACCGTCCTCATCGTCCCCGGCCTGCGTGACCACGTCGACGCGCACTGGCAGACCCTGCTTGCCAGGCGCCTGCCGCGCGTGCACGGCGTGCCGCCCATGGGCCGCGAGGACCTCGACTGCGCGGCCCGCGTCGCCGCGATCGAACGCGCGATGGACGCCACCGAGGGCCCGGTGGTCCTGGTCGCCCACAGCGGCGGCTGCGTGATGGTGGCGCACTGGGCCCGGGTGACGCGCCATGCGGCCCGCGTGCGCGGCTGCCTGCTGGCCACGCCGCCCGACTTCGACCGCCCCCTGCCCGAGGGCTACCCCACGCTGGCCATGCTGGACGCCGGCGGCTGGCTGCCGGTGCCGCGCGAGCGGCTGCCATTCCGCAGCCTGGTGGCCACCAGCCGCAACGACCCGCTGGGCGACCACGACCGCGTGGTGGTCCTGGCCCGTGACTGGGGCAGCGAGATCGAGGACCTCGGCGAGGTCGGCCACCTCAATCCCGCCTCCGGCTTCGGCGAATGGCCCGCGGCCGACGCCCTGATCGATCGCCTGTCCCACCCCACCGCCTGAACCCGACACCATGAGCTACGTCGCCCCCCTCAAGGACATCCTGTTCAACCTGCGCCACCTCGCCGGCCTCGACGACCTCGCCGCGAGCATCCCCGAGTTCGCCGATGCCGGCCTGGACACCGCGCAGGCGGTGCTGGAGGAATGCGCCCGCTTCGCCCAGGACGTGGTGGCCCCCCTGAACACCGTGGGCGACCGCAACCCGCCGCGCCTGGAAGGCGGCCGCGTCACCACCGCGCCGGGCTTCGTGCCCGCCTACCGCCAGATGGCCGAGGGCGGCTGGCAGGGCCTGGAGCATCCGGCCGAATTCGGCGGCCAGGCCCTGCCCAAGTCCATCGGCGGCGCCTGCCTGGAGATCTTCAACAGCGCCAACGTCGCCTTCGCCCAGTGCGCCTCGCTCACCGACGGCGCGATCGAGGCGCTGCTGGTGGCCGGCTCGCCCGAACTGAAGGCGCGCTACCTGCCGCGCATGGTGCGCGGCGAGTGGGTCGGCACCATGAACCTCACCGAGCCCCAGGCCGGCTCCGACCTGGCCCTGGTGCGCACCCGCGCCGAGCCCGCCGGCGACGGTACCTACCGGATCTTCGGCACCAAGATCTTCATCACCTTCGGCGACCACGACATGGCGGACAACATCGTCCACCTGGTGCTGGCCCGGGTGAAGGGCGCGCCCGAGGGCGTCAAGGGCATCAGCCTGTTCGTGGTGCCCAAGGTGCTGGTCAACGAGGACGGCAGCCTGGGCGCGCGCAATGACGTGCGCTGCGTCGGCCTGGAGCACAAGCTCGGCATGCATGGCAGCCCCACCGCGGTACTGCAGTACGGCGACGAGGGCGGCGCGGTCGGCTACCTGGTGGGCGAGGAGAACCGCGGCCTCGAGTACATGTTCGTGATGATGAATGCCGCGCGCTACCAGTGCGGCATGCAGGGCATCGCCCTGGGCGAGCGGGCCTACCAGAAGGCGGTGCAGCATGCGCGCGACCGCGTCCAGTCCCGCCCGGTCGACGGCTCCTCGGCGAATGCCGTGGCCATCATCCAGCACCCCGACGTGCGCCGCATGCTGATGACGATGCGCGCCCTGGTCGAGGGCTGCCGCGCCATGGCCAGCGTGGCCGCCGCGGCCTGCGACGCCGCCCGCCACCACCCGGACCCCGAGGTGCGCCGCGAGCAGCAGGCCTTCTACGAATTCCTGGTGCCGCTGGTGAAGGGCTACAGCTCCGAGACCGGCCTGGAGGTCACCTCGCTGGGCGTGCAGGTGCATGGCGGCATGGGCTTCATCGAGGAGACCGGCGCCGCGCAGTACTACCGCGACGCCCGCATCGTGCCGATCTACGAGGGCACGACCGCGATCCAGGCCAATGACCTGGTGGGCCGCAAGACCCAGCGCGATGGCGGCGCCTTCGCGAAGTCGGTGGCGCGCCGCATCGCGCAGACCGAGCAGGCGCTGCGCGAGTCCGGCGACGCCCAGGCCCTGGCCGTGGCCGCCCGGCTCACCGAGGCCCGGGGGCTGTTCGAGCGCGCCGTGGACCATGTGGCCGAACACGCCAAGGCCCGGCCCAACGAGGTCTACGCCGGCAGCGTTCCGTACCTGATGCTGGCGGGCAACCTGGTCGCTGGCTGGCAGCTGGCGCGCGCCCTGCTCGCGGCCCAGGCCGCCGCCGCGCGTGGCGAGGACACCGCCTTCATGCAGGCCAAGGTCCACACCGCCCGCGCCTATGCGGACCAGATCCTGCCCCGCACCCATGCCCTGCATGTGGCCCTGGTGGGCGGTCACGCGGGCGTGCTGGGCATGGCGCTCGACGCCTTCTGAGGCCTGCCCGCAACCGATTCGAGAGCGGCGCCCACGCCGCCACCCCTTTCTTCCCTCCCACACAGGAACCCTTCCCATGACCCGTGAAGTCGTCGTCGTCAGCGGTGTGCGCACCGCCATCGGAACCTTTGGCGGCAGCCTCAAGGACACGCCCCCCGCCGAGCTCGCCGCTCGGGTGGTGCGCGAGTCGCTGGCCCGCGCCGGCGTCGCCGGCGCCGATGTCGGCCATGTGGTGTTCGGCCACGTGATCAACACCGTGCCGCAGGACGCCTACCTCTCGCGCGTGGCCGCCCTCAACGCCGGCTGCCCCGAGGGCACGCCCGCCTACAACGTGAACCGCCTGTGCGGCTCGGGCCTGCAGGCCATCGTCTCGGCCAGCCAGTCCATCCTGCTGGGGGACTGCGATGTCGCCGTCGGCGGCGGCGCCGAGAACATGAGCCGCGCGCCCTACCTGAGCGTGAACACCCGCTGGGGCGCCCGCATGGGCGACACCACGCTGGTGGACATGATGATCGGCGCGCTGCACGACCCGTTCCACAGCATCCACATGGGCGTGACCGCCGAGAACGTGGCGCGCGAGTACGGCATCAGCCGCGAGGACCAGGACGCCCTGGCCCTGGAGAGTCACCGCCGCGCCGAGCGCGCCTGGGCCGAGGACCGCTTCCACGGCCAGATCGCCCCGGTGACGCTCAAGACCCGCAAGGGCGAGGTCGCCTTCGACAAGGACGAACACTTCCGCCCCGGCGCGAAGCTGGAGGACTTCCAGAAGATGAAGCCGGTCTTCGTCAAGGAGAACGGCACCGTCACCGCCGCCAACGCCTCCGGCATCAACGACGCCGCCGCCGCCGTGGTGCTGATGGAAGCCGGCGCGGCCCGCGCCCGCGGCGCCCAGCCGCTGGCCCGCCTGGTCGGCTATGCCCACACCGGGCTGGACCCCAAGCTCATGGGCGTGGGCCCGATCTCCGCCACCCGCGCGGTGCTGAAGAAGACCGGCCTCACGGTCAACGACCTCGACGTGATCGAGGCCAACGAGGCCTTCGCCGCCCAGGCCTGCGCGGTCACCCGCGGCCTGGAGCTGGACCCGGCCAAGGTCAACCCCAACGGCTCGGGCATCTCCCTGGGCCACCCGGTGGGCGCCACCGGCGCGCTGATCACGGTGAAGGCGCTGCACGAGCTGCAGCGCGTCCAGGGCCGCTACGCCCTGGTCACCATGTGCATCGGCGGCGGCCAGGGCATCGCCGCGATCTTCGAGCGGTGCTGAGCGCCGTGGCGGCGACGCTCGAGGCGGCCGGGCCCCTGCGGGCCGGCAACACCGCCGTCATCACCGGCGCGGGCTCGGGCCTCGGGCTCGAGCTGGCCCGCCTTGCCGCGCGCCATGGCCTGCGCCTGGTGCTGGCCGACGTCCAGCAGGACGCGCTGGACCGCTGCGCCGAGGCGATGCGCGCCGCGGGCTGCGAGGTGCTGGCGCGCCGGGTCGACGTCTCCGACGCGGCCGACATGCAGGCGCTGGCCGATGCCGCCTTCGAACGCTTCGGCGCGCCGAACCTGGTGTTCAACAACGCCGGCGTGGCCTTCAGCGGCCTGGTCTGGGAAGCCTCTGCGGCCGACTGGGAGTGGGTGCTGGGCGTCAACCTCCGGGGCGTGGTCCATGGCGTGCGCCTGTTCACGCCGATGATGCTGGCGGCCGCGCGGCGCGACCCGGCCTGGCGCGGGCGCATCGTCAACACCGCCAGCATGGCCGGCCTCGTGACACCGCCCAACCTGGGCCTGTACAACGTGAGCAAGCACGCGGTCGTGGCCCTGAGCGAGACGCTGCACCACGACCTGTCCCTGGTCACCGACCAGGTGCGCGCCAGCGTGCTGTGCCCCTACTTCTTCCCCACCGGCATCCACCAGAGCCAGCGCAATCGCGCTGACGCGCCCGCCGCGCCGCCCACGGCCAGCCAGCGCGTGGGCCAGGCCATGTTCGACAGCGCGGTCCAGGGCGGCCAGGTCTCGGCCGCCGAGGTGGCGCAGCGGGCCTTCGAGGCCGTGGCGCAGGACCGCTTCCACGTCTTCAGCCACCCCGGGCTGCTGCAGCCGGTAGCCGACCGCGCCGAGGCCCTGGTGGCCGGGCGCAACCCGCCCGACCCGTTCGCCGCGCGCCCCGAGGTCGGTGCGCGCCTGCGCGCCGCCCTGCGCGGCGCCGAGTAACCCCTTCACGGACGATCCATGGACTTCCAGCACTCCCCGCGCGTGCAGGCGCTGCAGCAGCAGCTCACCGCCTTCATGCAGGACCACGTCTACCCGAACGAGCACCTGTTCGCCGAGCAGCTCCAGCAGGAACGCTGGAAGACGCCGCCGATCATGGAGCGCCTCAAGGCCCTGGCCCGCGAGCAGGGCCTGTGGAACCTCTTCATGCCGGGCCGCGAGCATGGCGGCGCGGGCCTGAGCAACCTCGAGTACGCGCCCCTGGCCGAGATCATGGGCCGCGTGTTCTGGGCGCCCGAGGTGTTCAACTGCAGCGCCCCCGACACCGGCAACATGGAAGTCTTCGCCCGCTACGGCACGCCGGCGCAGCAGGAGCGCTGGCTGAAGCCGCTGCTGGCGGGCCGCATCCGCTCCGCCTACGTGATGACCGAGCCGGCCGTGGCCTCCAGCGACGCGACCAACGTGGAACTCTCCATCCGCGCCGAGGGCGACGAGTACGTCATCGACGGCCGCAAGTGGTTCGCCACCGGCTCCATGCGCGAGACCTGCGAGGTCTTCATCGTCATGGGCAAGACCGACCCGGACAACCCGAACCGCCACCTGCAGCAGTCGCAGGTGCTGGTGCCGCGCGGCACGCCCGGCCTGAGCATCGTGCGGCCCCTCAGCACCTTCGGCTACTGGGAGGAGCCGGGCGGCCACGCCGAGCTGGTGTTCGACCAGGTGCGCGTGCCGCGCGCCAACATCCTCCTGGGCGAGGGCCGGGGCTTCGAGATCGCCCAGGGCCGCCTCGGCCCGGGCCGCATCCACCACTGCATGCGCGTGGTCGGCGCGGCGCAGCGGGCGCTGGAACTGGCCTGCAAGCGGGTGGAGGGCCGGGTCGCCTTCGGCAGGAAGCTCAGCGAGCAGGGCTCGGTGCGCGAGAGCATCGCCGTCATGGCCTCGAAGGTGGAGATGTGCCGCCTGCTCACGCTGCGCGCCGCCGACAAGATGGACCGCGTCGGCAACAAGGCCGCCATGGACCTGATCGGCATGGCCAAGATCATGGTGCCGCAACTGGGCTCGGAAGTGCTCGACATGGCGATCCAGATGCATGGCGCGGGCGGCCTCACCGGCGACTACTTCATGGCCGAGGCCTTCAACTACGCCCGCTGGTGCCGCCTCGCCGACGGCCCGGACCAGGTCCACATGATGGCCCTGGGCAAGCAGGTGATCCGCGAGCTGTCGGCCGCGTGAGCCCGGGGCCCGAGACCCGCATGGCCCACGCACCGAGCGACCCCCACGCCCTGGACCTGCCGCGCCTGCAGGCCTGGCTGCAGGCGACGCTCCCGGGCTTCGGGGACATCCAGTCCTGCGAGAAGTTCGCGGGCGGGCAGTCCAACCCCACGTACCGGCTCCAGACCCGCGAGGCGCAGTACGTGCTGCGCCGCAAGCCGCCGGGGCAGCTGCTGAAGTCCGCCCACGCGGTGGACCGCGAGTACCGCGTGATGCAGGCCCTGGCCGGCAGCGGCGTGCCGGTGCCGCGCGTCCACGCGCTGTGCGAGGACGAAGCCGTCATCGGCTCCCCGTTCTTCCTGATGGCGTTCGTCGATGGCCGCATCTTCTGGGACGGCGCACTGCCCGGGCAGGACCCCGCCTTCCGGGCCCGGGCCTACGAGGCGATGGTGGAGGTGCTCGCCGCCCTGCACCGGGTGAATGTGGACGCCGCCGGCCTCGCCGACTACGGCCGCCCCGGCAACTACTTTGCGCGCCAGGTGGCCCGCTGGAGCGAGCAGTACCGCGCCAGCGAGACCGGCCCCAACCCCGCGATGGAGGCGCTGATCGACTGGCTGCCGCGCCACCTGCCCGCGGACGACGGACGCGTGGCCCTGATCCACGGCGACTACCGCATCGACAACCTGGTGTTCCACCCCGCCGAGCCTCGCGTCCTCGCGCTGCTCGATTGGGAGCTGTCCACCCTCGGTCACCCCTGGGCCGACCTGGCCTACCAGTGCATGCAGCTGCGCCTGCCGCACGACGCGGCGATCCCCGGCCTGGGCGGCCTGGACCGCGCGGCGCTGGGCATTCCTTCCGAGGAGGCCCATGTGCGCCGCTACTGCGAACTCACCGGGGTGGACGCCATCCCCGACTGGAATTTCTACCTCGTGTTCAGCTTCTTCCGGCTGGCCGCCATCCTGCAAGGCGTGAGGAAGCGGGCCCTCGCGGGCAACGCCTCCAGCCGCCAGGCGACCGCGTACGGCGAGCTGGCGCGCCCGGTCAGCGAGATGGCGCTGCCGCTGCTCTGAGCCCCCACTGCCTTTCCTGGAGCCATGCCATGACGACGAACGAATCCCCCGTGCCGCCCCTGGCGGCCTTCTCCCTCCACGGCCGCCGTGCCCTGGTCACCGGCGCCTCCAGCGGCCTGGGCGAGCACATGGCCCGCACCCTGGCCGCGGCCGGCGCCACGGTGGTCCTGGCGGCGCGCAGCACCGAGCGCCTGCAGCTGGTGCTGCGCCAGGTGCGCGAGGCCGGCGGCCAGGCCGAGGCCCTGGCCCTGGACGTGCGCGACGCCGACCAGGTGCAGGCCGCGATGGCCGACCTGCACGATCGCGTGGGCGCGCTGGACATCGTGATCAACAACGCCGGCGTCGCCCGTTACCGCCCGATGCTGGACCAGTCCCCGGACGACTGGGACAGCGTGCTCGACACCAACCTGCGCGGCGCCTGGCTGGTGGCCTGCGCCGCGGCCCGCGCCATGGTCGCCGCCGGCCGGGGCGGGGCGGTGGTGAACATCGCCTCCATCCTGGGCGAGCGCGTGGCCGCCGGCGTCGGCCCGTACGCGGCCTCCAAGGCCGGCCTGATCCAGCTCACGCGCGCCATGGCGCTGGAGTGGGCCCGCCACGGCATCCGCTGCAACGCCATCCTCCCGGGCTACTTCGCCACCGACATGAACCGCGACTTCCTGGCCGGCGAGGCCGGCGAGCGCATGCGCCTGCGCGTGCCTTCGCGCCGTTTCGGCGCGCCCCAGGACCTGGACGGCCCGCTGCTACTCCTGTGCTCCGACGCCGGCCGCCACATCAATGGCGCGGCGCTGCCCGTCGACGGCGGCCACCTGGCCAGCACCCTCTGACAACCCCCACCCGCACGGAAGAACGACATGACCGCACGCTATGAACTGAAACACGACGTGGCCGTGATCCACCTCGACAACCCGCCCATGAACGGCCTAGGCCTGGCCACGCGCCAGGGCGTCATGGCGGGCCTGCGCCGCGCGCTGGAAGACCCGGCGGTGCGCGCCCTCGTGCTGGCCGGGGACCACGGCGTCTTCTCCAGCGGCGCCGACATCAAGGAGTTCGGCTCGCCCAAGGCCTTCGAGGAGCCGTTCCTGGGCAGCGTGATCGCGGCGCTCGATGCCTCGCCCAAGCTGGTCGTCGCGGCGATGCAGGGCGTGGCCATGGGCGGCGGCCTGGAGCTGGCCCTGGGCTGCCACTACCGCCTGGCCGCCCCCGGCCTGCGCGTGGCCCTGCCCGAGGTGAAGCTGGGCCTGATCCCCGGCGCCGGCGGCACCCAGGCCCTGCCGCGCGTGATCGGCGTCGAGCGCGCGCTGGACATGATCCTGGACGGCGAGCCGGTCACCGCCGAGGCCCTGGCCGCCATCCCCGGCCAGCAGCTGTTCGAGCGCATCGCCTCCGCGCCGCAGTTCCTGCTGGAGGAAGCCATCGCCTTCGCCCGCGAGCGCGCCGCCCGCCATGCCGCCGACGGCAGCGCCTTCCCCCGTGTGCGCAACCTGACGTGCCCCTCGCCCGGCGAGGCCTTCTTCCAGCAGGCCCGCGAGCGCGCCGCCGCCGCCGGCCGGGGCCGGCCGCTGCCCGCGCCGCGCCAGTGCGTGGAGGCGGTGGAGCGCGCCACCACCCGGGCCTTCGACGACGGCGTGGCGCGAGAGCGCGCGGCCTTCGTCGGCCTCATGGACACGCCCGAGTGCCAGGCCCTGCGCCATGTCTTCATGGCCGAGCGCGCGGCCTCGCGCATCCCCGACGTGCCGGCCGGCACGCCGCGGCGCGAGGTGCGCGCGGTGGCCGTGGTCGGCGCCGGCACCATGGGCGGCGGCATCGCCATGAACTTCCTCAACGTCGGCCTGCCGGTGAAGCTGCTGGAGATGAAGCAGGAGGCGCTGGACCGCGGCCTGGCCACCATCCGCAGGAACTACGAGGCCCAGGTGAAGAAGGGCAAGCTCGCGCAGGAGGCCTGCGAGCGCCGCATGGCCCTGCTGTCCACCACCCTGGCCTACGAGGACCTGGGCGAGGCCGACCTCGTCATCGAGGCCGTGTTCGAGGACCTGGGCGTCAAGCAGCAGGTGTTCGAGGCGCTGGACGCGGTGATGAAGCCCGGCGCCATCCTGGCCACCAACACCTCCACGCTCGACGTGGACCGCATCGCCGCCTTCACGAAGCGACCGCAGGACGTGGTGGGCCTGCACTTCTTCAGCCCCGCCAACGTGATGAAGCTGCTGGAGGTAGTGCGCGGCGCGCAGACCGCGAAGGACGTGCTGGCCACCGTCATGGCCCTGGCCCGCACCATCCGCAAGACGGCGGTGGTCTCCGGCGTGTGCGACGGCTTCATCGGCAACCGGATGGTCGAACAGTACCTGCGCCAGGCCTTCTTCCTGCTGGACGAAGGCTGCACCCCGGCCCAGGTGGACCGGGCCATCGAGTCCTTCGGCTTCGCCATGGGCCCGTTCCGAATGAGCGACCTGGCGGGCAACGACATCGGCTGGGCGATCCGCAAGCGCCGCTATGTCGACTACCCCGGCATGAAGTACAGCCGCATCGGCGACCTTCTCTGCGAGCAGGGCCGCTTCGGCCAGAAGACCGGCGCAGGCTGGTACGACTACCAGCCCGGCCAGCGCGAGGCGCTGCCCAGCGAGGCGGTGGCCACGCTGCTCGCGCAGCACCGCGCCGCGCTGGGCATCACGCCCCGCGCGGTGCCCGACGAGGAGATCGTGCAGCGCCTGCTGTTCGCCCTGGTCAACGAAGGCGCGCGCATCCTCGAGGAAGGCATCGCCGGCAAGGCCGGCGACATCGACGTGGTCTACCTCACCGGCTACGGCTTCCCCGCCTGGCGCGGCGGCCCCATGCACCACGCCGACAGCGTGGGCCTGGCCCGCGTGGCGGAGGCGATGGAGCGCTTCGCCCGCAACCCGCTGGACGACGCGGCCTTCTGGCAGCCCGCGCCGCTGCTGGCTCGCCTGGCCGCTGAGCACGGAAGTTTCAACGCCTGAACGCCGCCTCGGTGCGTGGCGCATAAAGGCAAATGAATGTCGTGAATGGATAAGTCGCGCCACGGCCATTTCAGAAGAATCGCGCTGGCCACGAAGGCGCACGGGCGTGCGCCGGTGCAAGTGCATCAAGTCCAACGAGTGAAGTCGGACCCATCCAACAGGAGACAACAGATGAAGTTCAACCAGAAGGCCTGGGCGCTGTCCGCGATCGCCGCGGCCTGCCTGCAGGCGCAGGCGTACGAGGTGAAGCTGGACAACGGCGTGCAGGTGAAGGTCAATGGCCTGGTCACCCTGGGCACCCAGATCCGCGCCAACGATCCCAGCCCCGACGGCTATTCCGCCGCCGTGTCCCCGTTCGTGGCCGGCGTGCCGCGCGGCAACCTGGCGGGCCAGAACGGCGGCCCCAACCTGAACTTCTCCAAGGGCGACCAGATCTCCACCGTCCTCAAGGGCGTCGTCGACGTGGACGTCAAGAAGGACAACATCGGCCTGTTCGTGCGCGCCGCCGCCTGGAAGGACTTCGCGCTGGGCGAGAAGAACGTCGCCTATGGCAACTACGTCAACGGCTTCACCCAGGGCGCGCCCCTGGGCGACACCGGCTTCGCCTCCAGCAACCAGTTCAGCAATGCCGAACTGCGCGATGCCTTCGTCTACGGCTCCACCACGCTCGAGGGCGGCAAGACCCTGTCAGGCCGCTTCGGCCGCCAGGTCCTGGCCTGGGGCGGCTCGCAGCTGTTCGCGGGCGGCATCGGCTCGGCCACGAACCCGGCGGACTTCGCCTCGCAGCTGCGCCCCGGCGCCCAGCCCATCGACGGCAGGCTGCCCCTGGGCATGCTCAGCGCCCGCCTGGCCGCCGGCACCGCCTGGAGCCTGGAGGGCTTCGCCGCCTACGAGCACCGCAACAACGTGTACCCGGGCTGCGGCACCTATTTCGACGTGGCCTCCTTCATCGCCGATGGCTGCAACATGATCTCGTTCGCCGGCGCTTCCGAGGCGCAGCGCCTGGCCACCGACCAGTACGTGCACCGCACGCCCGACATCGCCCCCGGCGTGCCCAAGCACTACGGCCTGGCCTTCGGCTTCAAGGCCGACCCGCTGGACGCCGACGTGAAGCTGTACGCGATGAACACCACCGCCTTCGCGCCGACCTACCGCATGACGGTCAATTCGACCACCCCGGGCGTCGCCTCCAACAGCAACTACGGGATGATCTACCCGGACAACGTGCAGGTCTTCGGCGCCTCGTTCACGAAGAAGGTGAACCCGCAGCTCACCACCTTCGGCGAGCTGGCCCTGCGCCACGGGCAGCCCCTGTCCTTCAACGCCTCGGACCTGCTGGGCGCGTTCTTCGGCCGCAGCCCCAATTCGCTGCTGGCCCTGCGCAAGAACATCACGGCCATTCCCGCGGGCGGCACCTTCGACGCCTACGACCGTTTCGACGTCGTCACCGGCAGCCTCGGCGGCACCCAGGTGTTCACCAAGGCCCTGGGCGCCGACCGCATCGCGCTGACCGGCGAGGTGGGCTTCAGCCACATCAACGGCCTGCCCAGCGCGGAGATGATCCGCTTCGGCCGCGGCACCGCCTACGGCGCCGCCGCCTACGTGGGCGCCAACGGCGCGCTGACCGCCTGCGTGGACCAGGTCACGGGCAAGACCTGCACCACCGACGGCTACACCACCAGCAACGCCTGGGGCGTGCGCATGGTGGCCTCGGCCACCTACTCGGGCCTGCCCACCGGCGCCACGATCACGCCCTCGCTGGCGGTGTTCAAGGACGTCAAGGGCTTCTCGTACGACGGCACCTTCTCCGAGGGCCGCACCATGGTCAGGCCTGCCGTGCGCGCCGAGTGGCGGCAGAAGTACTTCGCCGACCTGCAGTACAACCGCTTCTCCGGCGGCCGCTACAACCTGCTGGTCGACCGCAGCTACTGGGCCCTGACGGCCGGCCTGCGCTTCTGACGGCGGCTTCGCCCATCGTGGAGACAACGCCATGAACCCGATCCTGGACAAGCGCCAGTTTCGCAAGGCCCTGTGCGCGGCCCTCCTGGGGCTCGCGCTGCCGGCGGCCTTTGCCTGGACGGACAAGCCCGTCAAGCTCGTGGTGCCGGCGCCCGCCGGCGGCACCATGGACGTGATTGCCCGCCTGGTGGGCGAGCAGCTCGCCGCCGACATCGGCCAGCCGGTGATCGTCGAGAACCGCCCCGGCGCGGGTGGCGGCATTGGCGTGCAGGCGCTGCGCGCCGCGCCCGCCGACGGCCAGACGCTGCTGGTCACCGCCAGCAACGTGCTGACCGAGATCCCCCATGTGCTGAAGTCCGGGTTCGACCCGCTCAAGGACGTCAGGCCGCTGGGGGTGGTCGGCCGCTCGAACCTGGTGCTGGTGGCCGCGCCGAACGTGCCGGCCAAGGACCTCAAGGCCTTCGTGGCCCATGCGCGCAGCAACCCGGGCAAGCTCAGTTTCGCCTCGTACAGCGCGGGCTCCGCTTCGCACTACGCGGGCATGATCCTGAACCAGAAGGCGGGCCTGGACCTGCAGCACGTGCCGTTCCCCGGCTCGCCGCCGGCGCTGGCCCAGGTGCTGGGGGGGCAGATCCCGCTGATGTTCGATGGCTACGTCACCTCCCGCGCCATGATCAGCGCGGGCAAGCTGCAGGCCTATGCGGTCGCCGGCAAGAGCCGCCTGACCCAGTTGCCCGACGTGCCCACCATGACCGAGCTGGGCTACCCGGACGTGAGCTTCTCCAACTGGGTCGGCGTGGTGGCCTCCGCCGCCGTGCCGAACGAGGTGGCGGAGAAGATCCACGACGCGGTGGCGAAGGTCGCCCGCAACCCGAAATTCCGCGGGCGCATGTTCGCCGTGGGCTTCGAGGCGGGCGAGGAGCTGTCGCTCGACCAGTTCGCGCAGTCGGTGCGCACGGAGTACGAGCGCAATGCGGGGATCGTCAGGCAGTTCAACATCCAGTTGAACTGAGGCGGAGGCGGGGTCAGGTCTTGCATCAACGCGGCAGTCGCGCCGCCCGACCGGCCCCGGCCGGGACGGGTGCGCTCAGTGGCCGCCGCCGCGATGCAGCCTGGGCAGGTGGGTCCGGTCGCGTTGATGCAAGACCTGACCCCGTGCCCCGTGCCCGCCACCGCTGCGGCGGCTCGCCGAACTGCGTGGTGAACCAGCGCGTGAACGCGCTGGGCGAGCTGTACCCGAGCATCTGCGAGACCCGAACCAGGGAGTTGCGCGGGTTCTCGATGTAGCGCTGCGCCAGTTCGCGGCGCACTTCATTGAGCATGTCGGTGAAGCTGGCGCCGGCCTCGTCGAGCCGGCGCTGCATGGTGCGCACGCTCAGGCCCAGGCCCTGGGCGACATAGGCGCTGCTGGCATTGCCGCTGGCGAGCATCAGGTAGATGGCCTTGCGCACCTCCTGCACCAGCGAGGCGTCGCCGGCCTGGGGCAGGGTGTCCACGAAGCGCTGCGCGTGGCGGGCCAGGGCGGGCGCGGCCGCGGGGTTGGGCGCGTCGAGGTCGCCGGCACGGCACACCAGGCCGTTGAACTCGCTGCCGAACTCCAGCCGGCAGTCGAACACGCGCTTGTGCAGCGCCAGGTCCCTCGGCGCCGCATGGGTGAAGTTCACGCTGTAGGGCCGCCAGCCGGCCCCCAGCACCGCGGAACACAGGCGCATCACCACACCCAGGGCCAGCTCGATCGACTGGCGCGAGGCCAGCCCCCCCACCAGCTCCGCACGCACGGTCACGAAGGCGCCGGCCTCCTCCAGGTCCAGGGCCAGTGAATCGTTGATCAGGTGGCGGTAGGCGATGGTGGCGCGCAGCGCCTCGCGCAGCGTGGGCTGGTGCGAGATCAGCAGGCTCACCGCGCCGAAGTCCGAGACCTGCCGCGACTGCGCCAGCCGCAGGCCGAACTGCGGGTCCCCGCTGGCCTGCGCGGCCAGCTCCAGCAGGCGGATGGCCGCCTCCGCGGGAATGCGCTGGTCCGGGTCCTCCAGCAGCGCCCGGCTCAGGCCCACCTGCCGCAGCAGCGGCACCGGATTGAGCCCGCGCGTGCGCGCCACCTCGAAGAAGTTGGTCAGGGATGCCGCGCGGACCGAAATGCTCATGGCATGAAATGGTAAGGGCCTGGCGTCAACGGGAAAGCGGGGAAAACCCGTCCTGCCTACATTGCCCCATCGGCCGCCCGTACCGGCGCGGCCCCATTCCAGGACGAAGAGACAAGCCATGGCCACAGTGATTCGCATGCACCGCACCGGCGGACCGGAGGTGCTCCAGGTCGAGACGATGGAGGTCGGCGCGCCCGGCCCCGGCCAGGTGCTGCTGCGGCATGCCGCGGTGGGCCTGAACTACGCCGACACCTACTTCCGCAACGGCACCTACCCCGTGCCCCTGCCTGCCGGCATGGGCGTGGAAGGCGCCGGCACCGTGCTGGCGGTGGGCGAGGGCGTGGACAACGTGGCGCCCGGCGACCGCGTCACCTACACCGGCTTCCTCAACACCCTGGGCGCCTACAGCACGGAGCGCCTGGTGCCCGCCGCTCCCCTGATCAAGCTGCCCGACGCCATCGGCTTCGAGACCGCCGCCGCCATGACCATGCGCGGCCTGACCTCGGCCTACCTGATGCGCCGCATCCACCCGTTCAAGGCCGGCGACACCGTGCTGCTGCACGCGGCGGCCGGCGGCGTGGGCCTGATCGTCTCGCAGTGGGCGAAGCTGCTGGGGATCACCGTGATCGGCACCGTCTCCACCGAGGAGAAGGCCGCCGTCGCCCGCGCCCACGGCTGCGCCCACACCATCAACTACAGCCACGAGGACGTGGCCCAGCGGGTGCGCGAGATCACCGGGGGCCGCGGCGTGGACGTGGTCTTCGACAGCGTCGGCAAGAGCACCTTCATGGCCTCGCTGGACTCGCTGCGCCGGCGCGGCCTGATGGTCAGCGTGGGCACGGCCAGCGGCACCATCGACGGCTTCAACCCCAACCTGCTGGCGCAAAAGGGCTCGCTGTACCTCACGCGCCCCGCGCTGGCCGACTACATCGCCGACCCGGCGGAGAAGGCCGAACTCGCGGCCGAGGTCTTCGGCCATGTCGCCGCCGGCCGCATCCGCATCGAGATCAACCAGCGCTACGCGCTGGAGGACGCTGCCCAGGCGCACCGCGACCTGGAGTCGCGCAAGACCACCGGCTCGTCGATCTTCGTGATCTGACGCGCGCCCCCCGACGAGAGAACGAGGAGACACCCGATGAAGATCGAGCAACTGACCTGCGCCATCGGCGCCGAGCTGGTGGGCGTGAGCCTGGCCGACGCCGCCCGCGACGACGGCCTGTTCCAGGAGATCAAGGCCGCCCTGCTGAAGCACAAGGTGCTGTTCCTGCGTGACCAGGACATCAGCCGCGCCGACCACGTGGCCTTCGCCCACCGCTTCGGCCAGCTCGAGGACCACCCGGTCGCCGGCAGCGACCCGGACCACCCCGGCCTGGTGCGCATCTACAAGAACCCCGACCAGCCCAACGACCGCTACGAGAACTCCTGGCACACCGACGCCACCTGGCGCGAGTCGCCCCCCATGGGCTGCGTGCTGCGCTGCGTGGAGTGCCCGCCGGTGGGCGGCGACACCATGTGGGCCAACATGGCCCTGGCCTACGAGAAGCTGCCGGCCCAGGTGAAGGCCCAGATCGACGGCCTGCGCGCGCGCCACAGCATCGAGGCCACCTTCGGCGCGGCGATGCCGACCGAGAAGCGCCTGGCGCTGAAGGCCCAGTACCCGGATGCCGAGCACCCGGTGGTGCGCACCCATCCCGAGACCGGCGAGAAGGTGCTGTTCGTCAACGGCTTCACCACCCACTTCACCAACTTCCACACGCCCGAGAACGTGCGCTATGGCCAGGACTTCACGCAGGGCAGCGCGGCGCTGCTGCAGTACCTGATCAACCAGGCCATGGTGCCCGAGTACCAGGTGCGCTGGCGCTGGAAGCCCAACTCCGTGGCGATCTGGGACAACCGCGCCACGCAGCACTACGCCGTGATGGACTACCCGCCCTGCCACCGCAAGATGGAGCGCGCGGGAATCATCGGCGACAAGCCCTTCTGAAACCGAACGACCCCGAACCCGAAGCAAGCGATGAACTTCCTCGACGGCCACCTGTTCCCCGAGAACCAGCAACCCCTGATCATCACCGCGGCGCCCTACGCGCCCTCGTGGATGCCCTCCGACTTCCCGCAGGACATTCCGGTCACGATGGAGCAGCAGATCCAGAAGGCGGTGGACTGCTACAACGCCGGCGCCACCGTGCTGCACCTGCACGTGCGCGAGCTCGACGGCCGCGGCTCCAAGCGCCTGTCCAAGTTCAACGAGCTGATCGCCGGCGTGCGTGCCCGCGTGCCGGCGATGATCATCCAGGTCGGCGGCTCGATCAGCTTCGCCCCCGAGACCGACGGCGCCAAGGCCAAGTGGCTGTCCGACGACACCCGCCACATGCTCGCCGAGCTGGACCCCAAGCCGGACCAGGTCACGGTGACCATCAACACCTCGCAGATGAACATCCTGGAGCACATGGAGGACGGCGACCTCCAGGGCACCTCGATGGAGGACCCGGCGGTGTTCCAGGCCTACAAGGAGATGACGGTGCCGGCCCAGCCCGGGTGGGCCGAGGAGCACATTCGCCGACTCAGCGAGGCCGGCATCCAGAGCGCCTTCCAGTGCTACAACATCAACAGCTTCGAGTCGGTGGAGCGCCTGATGCGCCGCGGCGTCTACAAGGGCCCGCTGGTGATGAACTGGGTCGCCATCAGCGGTGGCATGGACGCCCCCAACCTGTACAACCTCTCCAACTTCGTGCGCGCCACGCCCGACGGCGCGGTGCTCACGGTGGAAAGCTCCATGCGCAACGTGCTGCCGATCAACATGATGGGCCTGGCCCTGGGCCTGCACGTGCGCTGCGGCATCGAGGACAACCTGTGGAACCAGGCCCGCGACGCCAAGATGTCCACGGTGGAACAGGTCGAGCAGCTGGTGCGCATGTCGCGCGAGTTCGGCCGCCCCATCGCCACCGCGAAGCAGGCGCGCGAGATCTGCAAGATCGGCGTGTTCTACGACACCGTCGAAGAGACCCTGGCCGCCAACGGCTTCGCCCCCAACCGCCCGGGCGCCAACCAGGGCTTCCTGCGCCGCACCGACAAGTCCATGGCCTGAGGCCCCCGAGGCGCGCCGCCGCCCGCGCACCCGCGTGAGGCGGCGCGCACCGGATCCGGGATTACCCGCACCCTATCCGGGCCGATTCCCGACAGGACATTCACGATTTCAAATGTCCTATTGACAGTACATTAAGACCGCGCCCATCATCCGCGGCCATGAAGTCCGCTCGCGCCGGGTTGCCGCTGCCGAAGTACCACCGGGTCTACCTGGTGCTGCGCCAGCACCTGGAGGAAGGCCGTTTCGCCGACGGCCTTCCGGGCGAGCACGCGCTGGTCGAGGAGTTCGGCGTGGCCCGCGTCACCGTGCGCCGCGCCCTGGAGCAGCTGGCGGCCGAGGGCCGCATCACCCGCCACCCGGGCCGCGCCACGCAGCCCACGCGGCCGACGGCGGCCGAGGCCGGGGCCGAGCCCCAGGCGGCTGCCCGCACCTCGCTGGGCGGCCTGTTCGAGAACCTCGTGAGCATGGGCCTGCGCACCTCGGTGCAGGTGGTGTCGCTGGCCACCCTGGCCGCGCCCGCGCCGGTGGCCGAGGCCCTGCGCCTGGCGCCCGGCGACAAGGTGCAGAAGGCGGTGCGCGTGCGCAGCACCGGCGAGGGGCCGCTCTCGTGCATCACCACCTGGGTGCCGACCGCGCTGGCCGGCCCCTTCACCAAGAAGGACCTGGCGAAGAAGCCGATCCTGGTGCTGCTCGAGGAGGCCGGGGTGAAGGTGGGCCGCGCCGAGCAGACCCTCACCGCGGTCCTGGCCGACGCCGAAGTCGCCGCCCGCCTGGACGTGCCGGTGGGCGCCGCGCTGCTCGCGGTGCGCCGCCTGATCCTCGACGCCGACGACCGCCCCGTGCAGTGGCTGCACGGCCTCTACCGGCCCGACCGCTATGAATACCAGATGCAGCTCTCGCGCGTGGGCGGCATCGACGCCAAGGTGTGGGTCAACAAGGAATTGTCCGCTCAGTTTCACTAAGGAGAACGCCATGAGCACTCGTCGCCACTTCATCTCCCAGACGGCCGCGGCCGCTTCCGCGATGGCCTTCCCGCTGGTGGGCGGGGCGCAGCCCAAGCCGATCAAGGTCGGTGTGCTGCACCCGGTCACCGGCGCGCTGGCGTACTCGGGCCAGCAGTGCCGCGAGGGCGCGCTGATGGCGATCGAGGACATCAACAAGGCCGGCGGCATCAAGTCGCTGGGCGGCGCCAAGATCGAGGCCCTGCTGGCCGACGCGCAGTCCACGCCGCAGGCCGGCGCCGCCGAGATCGAGAAGATCAACGAAGCCGGCGCCAGCGCCGTGGTGGGCGCCTTCGCCTCCGCCATCTGCCTGGCCACCACGCAGGCCGCCGCCAAGTACAACCTGCCGCACGTGGTGGACGTGGGCGTGGCCGACCAGATCGTCGAGCGCGGCCTGAAGAACACCTTCCGCTTCGGCCCCGGCTACCGCAAGTGCGCCGAGGTCGCGGTGGCCAACCTGCACGTGCTGAACACCGCCGCCGGCAAGCCCGCCAAGAGCGTGATGATCATCCACGAGGAGTCCCTCTTCGGCACCGGCACCGCCAACCTGCTCTCGCGCGAGCTGCCCGGGTACGGCTACGAGGTGAAGGAGGTGATCAAGCACGCCAACCCCACGCGCGACTTCAACAACATCGTGCTGCGCATGAAGTCCGTGAACCCGGACATCGTGATCCCCGCCAACTACTACAACGAGTACGCGCTGCTGGTGCGCACCATGCAGCAGCAGAAGGTGGTTCCCAAGGCGATCTACTCGGTGCTGGGCGGCGCGGCCTCCAGCTACAAGTTCGTCAAGGAGTTCCCGGACGCGGCCAACGGCATCATCGACTGCAACCACTGGTTCAACCCGAAGGACAAGCGAAGCGCCGAGCTGAAGAAGCGGGCCGAGGCCAAGGGCCTGTTCTTCTCATACGAGCTGTTCATGACGTACACCGCGATGCGCCTGCTGGCCGACGCGATCGAGCGCGCCAAGTCGTCCGACCGCGCCGCGATCATCGCGGCCCTCGAGTCGAGCACCTTCGCCGACCACATCATGCCGTACGGCCCCACCAAGTTCGTGAACGGCCAGAACACCGGCGCGCAGCCGCTGATGACGCAGGTGCACAAGAACGACATCAAGGTCATCATCCCGCGCGACTACCGCGAGGTCGACCCGATCTTCCCGCTGAAGGCCTGAGCGCCGGAGGACCGACCGCGCGATGTTCGACCTGTCCATCCTGTTCCCCGCCGTCCTGAACGGGCTGACCACGGGCGCGGTCTACGCGCTCGTGGCCCTGGGGCTCACCCTGATCTACGGGGTGCTCCACATCATCAACTTCGCGCACGGCGCGTGCCTGATGATGGCCCTGTACGGCGTCTACTTCCTCAAGCAGTCCCTGGGGGTGGACCCGTACCTGGCCCTGCCGGTCATGGTGCCCGCCATGTTCGCGGCGGGCTATGCGCTGCAGCGCGGCGTGGTGGAGCGCGCCAGCCATGGGAAGGACGAGAACATCCTGCTGGTCACCCTGGGCATCTCGATCGTCCTGGAGAACGTGGCGCTGCTCGCGTTCCGCTCCGACACCCGCACCATCGACACCGCCTACACCCTGGCCACGGTGGCGATCGGCCCGGCCATGATCTCGCTGCCCAAGGTGGTGGCCTTCTTCGGCGCCCTGGCCACCTCGGCGGCCCTGCTGTGGATCATGAAGCGCACCGACCTGGGCCGTGCGATCCGCGCGGTGGCCAAGGAGAAGCAGGGCGCCCGCCTCATGGGCATCAACGTCGAGCATGTCTACGCCATGAGCTTCGGCATTGGCCTGGCCTGCCTGGGCGCGGCGGCCTGCTTCCTGCTGCCGGCGTACTACGTGAACCCGCAGGTGGGCGGCGGCTTCGTGCTGGTGGCCTTCACCATCGTCGTCCTCGGCGGCATGGGCAGCTTCCCCGGTGCGCTGGTGGGCGGCCTCCTGATCGGGGTGGTCGAGTCGCTGGGCGGCCTGTGGTTCGGCGAGTCGCTGGGCCAGATCGGCATCTTCCTGATCTTCATCGCGGTGCTGCTGCTGCGGCCCCAGGGCCTGTTTGGAGCCAAGGCATGACGCTCGGCAAGGACCTCCTGTCGATCGCGGTGTTCGCGCTGGTGGTGGCGTGCATCCCGCTGGCCACGGCCTCCGGCGTGGCCCTCAACTTCGTGATGATGGTGCTGTTCGGCGCCCTCATGGCCCAGGCCTGGAACCTGCTGGGCGGCTTCGGCGGCCAGTTCTCCTTCGGCCACGCGCTGTTCTTCGGCACCGGCGCCTACGTGCAGGCCATCGCCCAGATGCGGTGGGGCCTGAACCCCTGGCCCGCCCTGGCCCTGGCGATGGCCGTGGCGGCGGGCGCCGGCCTGTTCTTCGGCGCGCTCTCCTTCCGCTACGGCCTCAAGGGCTCCTACTTCGCGCTGGTCACGCTGGCCTTCGCCGAGGTGCTGCGGGTGCTGGCGCTGTCGGTGGACTTCACCGGCGCCGGCGTCGGGCTGATGCTGCCGCTGCGCGAGGGCGCGGGCAACATGCAGTTCCCCACCCGCGCCGGCTACCTCTGGCTGGCCCTGGGCCTGCTGGTGGCGGCGCAGCTCGTGGCGGCCTGGCTGCGGCACTCGCGCTTCGGCGCCTGGCTGCAGGCCGTGCGTGACAACGAGGACGCGGCCCGCGCCATCGGCGTGGACCCGTTCCGGGTGAAGCTCGGCGCGATCGCCGTCTCGGGCGCGCTGATGGGCGCCGCCGGCGCGTTCTACGTGCAGGTGTTCCAGTACATCGACCCGGCCATCGCCTATGGCCCGCATGCCTCGGTGGAGGCCCTGGTGGCGGCCATCGTCGGCGGCCTGGGCACGCTGTGGGGGCCGCTGCTCGGCGCGGCCACGCTGCATCTGCTGTCCGACCTGACCCGCAACCTGTTCGGCAGCCTGCCGGGCATCAACATGATCATCTATGGCTGCGTGCTGGTGCTGATCGTCATGTTTGCGCCGCGCGGCGTGGCGGGCGTGGGGCGCTCCGTGATCTCGCTGTGGCGCTCGCAAGGAGAACGCAAATGACGACGGAGATGCTTCGCCTCGAAGGCGTCTCCAAGGCCTTCGGCGGCCTGCGCGCGGTGCAGGACGTGAGCCTGTCGCTGCCCGCCGGCCAGTTGAGCGCCCTCATCGGCCCCAACGGCGCGGGCAAGACCACGCTGTTCGCGCTGATGTCCGGCTTCCTGCGCCCCGACACCGGCCGCGTGTTCCTGGAGGGCGCCGACATCACCGGCCAGCCGCCGCACGCCAACGCGCGCCGCGGCATGACCCGCACCTTCCAGATCGTCCAGCCCTTCGCCGCGCAGACCGTGCGCGAGAACATCGCGGTGGGCGCGCACCTGCACTGCGCCAGCCGCTCCGAGGCGCTGGCGCAGGCCGAGGCGGTGGCGCAGCGCGTGGGCCTGGGGCCCCAGCTGGACAAGCCCGCCGGCGACCTCACCGTGGCCGGGCGCAAGCGCCTGGAGCTGGCGCGCGCGCTGGCCACCCGGCCGCGCCTGCTGCTGCTCGACGAGGTGCTGGCCGGACTGAACCCGCAGGAGGTGGCCGAGATGATTCCCGTGGTGCGCGGCATCGCCGGCGAGGGCGTGACCGTGCTGATGATCGAGCACGTGATGCAGGCGGTGATGAACCTGGCCTCGCACGTGTGGGTGCTGGCCCAGGGCCAGCTGATCGCCGAGGGCAGCCCGCAGCAGGTCACGCGCGATGCGCGGGTGATCGAGGCCTACCTGGGGCACGGCACCGCGAAGCGGCTGGCGGGGCAGGGGGCCGGGGCATGACGCAATTGCTGAAAGTCACTGGCCTGCGCAGCGGCTATGGCAGCGTGGAGATCCTGCGCGGCGTGGACCTCACGGTGAATGCCGGCGAGATCGTCGCCCTGCTCGGAAGCAACGGCGCCGGCAAGTCCACCTTCAACAACACGCTGTGCGGCATCGTCCCCGCGCGGGCCGGCGAGATCGGCTTCGACGGCCAGGCCATCGCGCACCGCCACTACCGCGACATCGTCGCCGCCGGCCTGGTCCAGGTGCCCGAGGGCCGGCGCATCTTCCCCAACCTCTCGGTGCTGGAGAACCTGGAGCTGGGCAGCTTCACCCGCGCGCGCGAGCGCCGGGCGCAGAACCTGGAGCGGGTGTTCGGCATCTTCCCGCGCCTGAAGGAGCGGCTGTCGCAGCTGGCCGGCACCATGAGCGGCGGCGAGCAGCAGATGCTGGCGATCGGCCGCGGGCTGATGGCCGAGCCGCGCCTCTTGATCCTCGACGAGCCTTCGCTGGGCCTGTCGCCCCTGCTGGTCGAGGAGATGTTCGGGCTGATCGGGCAGTTGAACCGGCAGGGCCTGTCCATCCTGCTGGTGGAACAGAACGTCGGGCAGTCGCTGGAGATCGCGCAGCGTGCCTACGTGATGGAGAACGGCGCGATCGAGTTCTCCGGCACCCCCGGCGAGCTGCTGGCGAGCGACCGCCTGCGCCGCGCCTACCTGGGCCTGTGAGGAAGGTCGTGACGCCATGAGCATCCGTTCCCCCTCCTTCTCGCGGCGAGATGCGGTGGTGCGCACCGCGCTCCTGGTGGCCGCGGCCCGGGCCCACGCGCAGGCCCAGCCGCCGGTGCGCATCCTGGTGGGCGCCCCCGCCGGCGGCACCAGCGACACGCTCGCCCGCATCCTCGCCACGGAGATGGCCAAGGCCCTAGGCCGCACCGTGGTGGTGGAGAACCGCCCGGGCGCCGGCGGGAACCTCGCCGCCGAGGCGGTGGCCCGCGCCGCGCCCGATGGCAACACGCTCCTCATGAGCTTCACCAGCCACGCGATCAACGCGTCGCTGTACCCCTCGCTGCCCTTCGACCCCGCGCGTGACTTCACCCCGCTCACGCTGGTGGCCACCTCGCCCGCGGTGCTGGTGGCGCACCCCTCGGTGCCGGTGGCCCATGCGGGCGACCTGATCCGGCTGGCCAAGGCGCAACCGGGCCGGCTGAACTTCGCCATCGGCGCCCTGGGCTCGTCGATCCACCTCGCCGGCGAGGCCTTCAAGATGATGGCGGGCGCCTACATCGTGAACATCCCCTACCGCGGTACCGCGCCGGCGGTGCAGGACGTGCTGGCCGGCCAGGTGGAGCTGATGTTCGCCAACATCGGCAACGTGCAGGCCCACATCCGCGCCGGCAAGCTCAAGGCGCTGGGCGTGACCAGCCCGAGGCGCCTGCCCGCCTTCCCGGAGGTGCCGGCGATCGCCGAGTTCCTCCCGGGCTATGAATCCAGCGCGTGGTTCGGCCTTTTCGGGCCGGCGCGCATGCCGCCCGAGCTGGCGCGCCGCGTCGCCGACGCCGCGCGCCAGGCGATCGCCACGCCCGAGGTGCGCCGGCGCATCGAGCTGGAGGGCGCCACGCCGGTGGGCAATGCGCCGCAGGAGTTCGCCCCCTTCGTCAGCGCCGAGATCGCGCGCTGGGCGAAGGTCGTCAAGTACTCGGGGGCGAAGCCGGAATGAGCCGGCCGCCCGCAATGACCTGGAGGGGCCGCACATGGCATCCGCACGCATGGCGATGACACTGGCGCAGAAGCTCGTGGCCCGCGCCGCCGGCCGCGACTTCGTGACCCCCGGCGAGGTGGTGACCTGCGAGGTCGACCTCGCCATGTTCCACGACTCCTCCGGCCCGCGCCGGCTCAAGCCGATGCTGGACCAGCTCGGCGCGAAGATCTGGGACCCGCAGAAGGTGGTGCTGGTGATGGACCACTACGTGCCCGAGCGCGACGACGAGGCGCGCCGCATCGTGCGCATCGCCCGCGACTGGGCGCGCGACGAGCGCCTGCCCCATGTCTACGACAGCCAGGGCATCTGCCACGTGGTGGTGCCGCAGCACGGGCACATCCGCCCCGGCATGTTCTGCGTGGGCGGCGACTCGCACTCGCCCACTGGCGGCGCCTTCGGCGCCTACATGTTCGGCGTCGGCAGCACCGAGATGCTGGGCGTGGTGGTCACCGGCGAGATCTGGCTGCAGGTGCCGCGCACCATCTCCATGGAGTGGTCGGGCCGGCTGCAGCCGGGCGTGACCGCCAAGGACATGATGCTGCACATGATCGGCCGCGTCGGCATGAATGGCGGCGCCTACCAGGCGGTGGAGTTTTCCGGCGATGCGGTGCGCGCGCTGTCGATGAACGAGCGCATGACCCTGTCCAACATGAGCGCCGAGATGGGGGCGCAGGCCGGCCTGGTGGCGCCCGACCAGGTCACCGTCGACTGGCTGCGCGCCGCCGGGGTGGACCCCGCGACGCTGGGCGACCTCTCGCACTGGCGCACCGACTCGGGCGCGCCGATCGAGCGCCATGCCTTTCACGCGCCGCTGCTGGCGCCGCAGGTGGCGGCGCCGCACAGCCCGGCCAACGCCGGCCCGGTGTCGAAGCACGAGGGCACGCCGGTGGACGTGGCCTACATCGGCGCCTGCACCGGCGCCAAGATCGACGACCTGCGCGCCGCCGCCTCGGTGCTGCGGGGGCGCCACGCGGCGCGGGGCGTGCGGCTGATCGTCGCTCCGGCCAGCATGCGCGACCAGCAGCAGGCCGAGCGCGAGGGCCTGATGCAGGTGCTGCGCGACGCCGGCGCCGAGGTGGCCGCCACCAGCTGCGGCGCCTGCGCCGGCTACGGCGACGCGCTGACCCACGCGAAGAACGTGATCTCCAGCACCGCCCGCAACTTCCGCGGCCGCATGGGCGCGGCCACGACCGATGTCTACCTGGCCTCGCCCTACACGGTGGCGGCCTCGGCGGTGACGGGCCGCATCCATGACCCGCGCGACATGCTCAAGGAGGTCGCATGACCACGACCCACCGCGTCTGGAAACTGGGCAAGGAGATCGACACCGATGCCCTGGCCCCCGGCGCCTACATGAAGCTGGGCCTCGAGGGCATCGCCCCGCACTGCCTGGAATCGGTGCGCCCGGGGTTCGCCGCGCAGGTGCGCCCGGGCGACGTGATCGCCGCCGGCCCCGGCTTCGGCATCGGCTCCTCGCGCGAGCAGGCCGCCGGCGTGCTCCGCCACCTGGGCGTGGCCGCGGTGATCGCGCCCTCGTACAGCGGCCTGTTCTTCCGCAACGCCTTCAACCTCGGCCTGCTGCTCCTGACCTGCCCCCTGGCCGACCGCCTCGCCGAGGGCGACACGGTCACCCTCGACCTGGAGCACCTGACCGTGGTCACCGCCAGCGGCCAGCGCCTGCCCTGCGAGCCCGTGCCCCATTTCCTGCTGGAGATGGTGCGCGCGGGCGGCCTCTTCCAGCTGCTCAAGCAGCGATTCGCACCCGACAAGACACCGGAGGACTCATGACCAAACCCATCTACGACCTGTTGATCAAGAACGTGCGCGTGGTGCGCCCGCACGGGAACACCGTGCATGAGGGCGACATCGCCATCCAGGGCGAGCGCATCGCCAAGGTGGCGCCCGGCATCGACGCGACGCTCGCCAGGAAGGTCTACGACGGCAAGGGCCGCCTGGCCTTCCCCGGCGTGGTCGACGCCCACATGCACTCCGGCATCTACTCGCCGCTGGCCGAGGACGCGGTGACCGAATCGAAGGCCGCGGCCATGGGCGGCGTGACCTCCAGCCTCAACTACTTCCGCACCGGCCAGTACTACCTGAACAAGGGCGGCCCGTATGCCAAGTTCTTCCCCGAGGTGCTGAAGATCTCGAAGAACCGCTTCCATGTGGACTACGGCTACCACCTGGCGCCGATGGACCGCAAGCACATCGAGGAGATCCCGATGCTGATCGAGAAGCATGGCGTGTCCAGCTTCAAGATCTTCATGTTCTACGGCTCGCACGGCCTGCACGGCGCCTCGAACACGCAGAAGGACTTCCTGATGATCGGGGAGGACGAGCGCTACGACCTGGCCCACTTCGAGTTCATCATGCGCGGCGTGCAGGCGGCGCGCGAGCGGTTCCCCGAGAAGGCCGACCAGATCTCGCTGTCGCTGCACTGCGAGACCGCCGAGATCATGACGGCCTACACGAAGATCGTGGAGAAGGACAAGTCGCTCAAGGGCCTGGCCGCCTACAGCGCCTCGCGCCCGCAGCACTCCGAGGGCCTGGCGGTGTTCATCGCCAGCTACCTGGCCAACGAGACCGCGCTGCCGAACATCAACCTGCTGCACCTCAGCTCGCGCAAGGCGGTGCAGGCCGCGATGATGATGGCCGACGTCTTCCCCCACATCAACTTCAAGCGCGAGGTGACCATCGGCCACCTGATGCTGGACATCACCTCCAAGGCCGCCGAGCAGGCCAAGGTGAACCCGCCGATCCGCCCGCGCGAGGACGTCGAGTTCCTGTGGGAGGCGCTGCTCGCCGGCGAGCTCGACTGGGTGGTGTCCGACCACGCCTGCTGCCGCCAGGAGCTGAAGATCCCCAAGCGCTACTTCGGCAACATCTGGATGGCCAAGAGCGGCTTCGGCGGCACCGAGTACCTGCTGCCCTCGCTGGTCTCCGAGGGCACGCGCCGCGGCATGAGCTACAACCACATGGCCCAGGTGCTGGCCTGGAACCCGGCGCAGCGCTACGGCCTGAACCACAAGGGCGACCTGGCCGAGGGCTTCGACGCCGACGTGGTGCTGGTCGACCCGAACCACACCTGGACCATCGCCGCCAAGGACTCGCCGTCGACCCAGGGCTACACCCCCTTCGAGGGCCTGGAGCTGTCGGCCCATGTGGACGCCACCTTCCTGCGCGGCGGCCTGATCTACGAAGACGGCAACCTGATCGGCAAGCCGCGCGGCCAGTACCTGCACCGTCCCACGGCGTGACCCACCTGAACGAGCCCGTCGTCCTGCCGGCCGAGCGGCTGGGGGCCGACGCGCCCGAAGTCCCGGTGGCCATCGTCGGCGGCGGCGCCTGCGGCCTGGTGGCGGCGATCGCGCTGCGCGACGCCGGCATCGACTGCGTGGTGCTCGAGCGCGACGAGCGCCCGAGCGGCTCCACCGCGCTGTCCTCGGGCTTCGTGCCCGCGGCCGGCACGCGGGCGCAGCGCGCCGCCGGCGTCACCGACGACTCGCCCGAGCGCTTCGCCGCCGACATCCAGGCCAAGGCCCGGGGCCGCGCCGCGCCGCACCTGGTACAGGCCTACACCGAGGCCATCGCCCCGGCGCTGGACCACCTCTCGGGCCACCACGGCATCACGCTGCAGGTACTGGAGGGCTTCCTGTACCCGGGCCACAGCGCGCTGCGCATGCACGCGGTGCCGGAGAAGACCGGCGCCGCCCTGATCTCGCAGCTGGAACGCGCGGCCGACGCGGCCGGCGTGATGCTGCTCACGCAGGCCACGGTGCGCGAGCTCTATGTGGACGAGGCGCGGCGCGTGCACGGCATCGGCTACCGCCGCCCCGACGGCCGCCTGGAGCAGCTTCGCTGCGGCGTGCTGGTGCTGGCGTGCAACGGCTTCGGCGGCAACCCGTCGATGGTGGAGGACCTGATTCCCGAGATGCGCGGCGCCACCTTCGGCGGCCACGTGGGCAACGACGGCAGCGCCATCCGCTGGGGCCGCCAGCTCGGCGCGCGCCTGGCCGACCTCACCGGCTACCAGGGCCACGGCTCCTGGGTGGTGCCGCAGGGCATCCTCATGACCTGGGCCGTCATGGCCGAGGGCGGCATCCAGCTGAACGCGCAGGGCCGGCGTTTCCATGACGAGACCGGCGGCTACTCCGAGGCCTCGGTGCACGTGCTGCAGCAGCCCGGGCAGGTCGCCTGGAACGTCTTCGACGACCGCCTGCTGGCGCTGGCCCGCACCTTCCCCGACTTCCGCGAGGCCGAGGCCGCGGGCGCGCTGCGCACCGCCGCCGACCGTGCCGGCCTGGCCCGGATCATCGGCTGCGACGAGGCCGGCCTCGACCCCGCGCTCGATCGCTTCACCGCGCCGTACCACGCGGTCAAGGTGACCGGCGCGCTGTTCCACACCCAGGGCGGCCTGGACATCGACGCGCGCTGCCGCGTGCTCGATGCCCAGGGCCGCCCCTTCCCCAACCTGCTCGCCGCCGGCGGCGCCGCGCGCGGCGTCTCGGGCGATGCGGTGTGGGGCTACCTCTCCGGCAACGGCCTGCTCAGTGCGGTGGCCGGCGGCTGGATCGCGGCGAAGACCGCAGCTTCCCTGGAGACAAGCCCCCCATGACCCCCGAGATCCCCGAGACCCTCCAGCAGCGGCTGGCCCGGCCCCAGGTGCTGCTGGCCCCCGGCGTGTACGACGCGCTCAGCGCCCTGGTCGCCGAGCAGGCCGGCTTCGAGGCGCTGTACCTCTCGGGCGCCTCGATCGCCTACACCCGCCTGGGCCGCAGCGACATCGGCCTGACCACCGCCAGCGAGGTGGCCGACACGCTGGCGCGCATCACCGAGCGGGTGGCCGTGCCGGTGATCGTCGATGCCGACACCGGCTTCGGCAACGCGCTGAACACGCAG
Source organism: Ramlibacter sp. GCM10027632 (assembly GCF_042675325.1). Lineage (NCBI taxonomy): Bacteria > Pseudomonadati > Pseudomonadota > Betaproteobacteria > Burkholderiales > Comamonadaceae > Ramlibacter > Ramlibacter sp. GCM10027632. The sequence goes on from NZ_JBHTGW010000002.1 coordinate 251,318, forward strand.
CGCACGGTGCGCGAGTTCGAGCGCGCGGGCGCGGCCATGATCCAGCTCGAGGACCAGACCTTCCCCAAGCGTTGCGGCCACCTCGATGGCAAGGGCGTGGTGCCGGTGGCGGAGATGTGCGGCAAGCTGCGCGCGGCGCTGGATGCGCGCCGCAGCGAGCAGACCCTGGTCCTCGCCCGCACCGACGCGGTGGCGGTGGAGGGCTTCGACGCGGCCCTGGAGCGCGCCGAGCGTTACCTGGAGTGCGGGGTCGATGCGCTGTTCATCGAGGCGGTGCGCACGCCCGAGCAGATGGACGCCGCCTGCGGCCGCTTCGCCCACCGCATCCCGATGCTGGCCAACATGGTGGAGGGCGGCAAGACGCCGGTGCAGTCGGCCGGCGAGCTGGGTGCGCGGGGCTACCGCATCGTGATCTTCCCGGGCGGCACCGCGCGCGCGGTGGCCCACACCCTGCAGCAGTACTACGGCCGCCTGCAGGCCGACGGCACGACGGCGGCCCTGAAGGACCGGATGCTGGACTTCGACGGCCTCAATGCCGTCATCGGCACGCCGGAGCTGATCGCCCGGGGCAGGCGCTACGAGGGCTGAGGCCCTCGGCGCGTCACACGCTCACTCGGCGCCCAGCCCGATCGGCGCCGGGGCGGTGTTGGCGATGTGGGTCAGGAGCCTGTCCCACTCCGGCTTGCGGGCGCCGCCGGCCAGGGGGTCGAGGTCGTCGCGCAGGCGCGCGCCGATGCGGGACCAGTCGCTGGCGGTGAGGTGTTCCACCGCGGCGGGGAAGACCTGGGTTTCCTCGGTGTGCATGTGGTCCAGGTAGTGGCGCACATAGGTCTTGACCGCCTCGAGGAAGGCCTCGCGCCGGGACTCGCCCATGAACTCCCACGACATCAGCTGGTGCTGCAGCTGGTGCACCTTGCGCTCGCCGTAGCCATGCTCGCGCTCCAGCCGCTCGATCACCGGCCCCAGCGCCGGGGCGCGCTCGGCCACCAGCGGGAACAGCAGCTCGGACTCGTTGGGGTGGTGGCGCTTCTCCGGGAACTCGCCGATGTAGTAAAGCATCGCGCGCATCACATGGAAGAAGCGGTCCTCGTCGCCCTTGGGGCCGCGCTCGGCCAGGGCCACGACGGAGTGGAGCACGGCGCCCAGCGCCGAGTGCTCGTCGCGGATGTACTGGAGGGTGGGGTGGTTCTTCATGGCTTGGCTCCTGGGCCGCAGGATGGCCGAGCCCGGCGGCGCCGGCGTTGACATTCGTCAAGGCCCGGCGCACCCCCGCCTCAGACCCCGCACACCGCCCGGCTCGCCTCCAGGCAGCGCCGCGCCCATTCCACCGGCGAGGCCGTCTTCTCCCGCTCCAGGTGGATGATCTCCACGCTCACCGGCAGGTCCGCCGGCAGGGCCTGGAACAGGCCGGCCACGTCGATCGTGCCCTCGCCGGGCATCAGGCGCTCGCAGCGCGCGGTGTGGATCAACTGCTCGTTCGTGAACTGCGTGCCGGCCACCGCGTCGCAGGCCTGGGCATAGTGCAGCCACTCGCGCGGGATGGCGCGGATGTCGTCCAGCGTGGTGTCCGAGCGGCCGAAGTGGAGGGCGTCGATCAGGAGGCCGGCGTTGGCCGGCCGGCCCGCCTTCTCGATCACGCGCATCGCCGCCCGGGCGTCGCGCACCTCGGTCCAGGGCATGAACTCCAGGTCGGCCGTCAGGCCGAAGGGGCGCATCACCTCGCACAGGCGGGCGTAGCTGTCGGCCAGGCGCGACTCGTCCGGGTCGTCGGCCGCCACCAGCACCGAGCGGGCCTTCAGCGCGGCGCCGGCCTCGAACATCGCGTCCCAGGCATGCGGGTCGAACGCCGCGCCGATGCGCACGATCTCCAGGTCGAACACGCCCACGCCGGTGTCGCGCACCGCGGCCTGCGTCTCGCGCAGGGCCTGCGGGTCATCGACCAGCGCCTGCTTCGCGGCGCCCGCGCCATTGGGCCAGGGCCGCAGGCCGACGAACTCGTAGCCGGTCTCGGCCGCCAGCTGGATCGCCTCGGCGGCGGTGCAGCGGTGCGAGGTCAGGTAGGCCAGGGAGAAGGGACGAGCCATGGTCGCGACCTCATTTCATCGGGGAGACGGCGGTGGGCAGGGCGATGGTGGAGACCATGCGCGTGGTCAGGTTGGCCGGGCCGCCCTTGGGCGGCCAGATGCCCTGGGCCACCGCGTCGGCGCGGGCCTTGCTCCGGGCATTCAGGTCGGGGTAGGCCCAGATGTTGGTGAAGCGCGGCGCGCCGTCCAGGGCCACCATGGCCACCACGCAGGGCGAGAGCTTGTCGCGCGGGGGCAGGTACTCGGCCCACAGGTCGATGGTGGGCTGCACGCCGCCTGGCTTGATGCCGTAGGTGCGCACCTCGTACACCGGGCCGGTGACGCCGCTCTCGGCGCTCGGGCGGGCCGGCTTCATCCACGGGAAGCCCTGGTAGCTGTCGATCGTCAGGTCCTGGTACAGCTCGCCGCAGCCGTAGGGGCTGGCGCTGGCCTGGGTGCGGGCGCGCTCGGCCTGCAGCTGCTCCAGGGTCGCAAAGCCGCGCAGTACCAGCAGCTGGTTCAGCACGCCGATGTCGGTGAACCAGCAGGCCAGGAGTTCACCCTGGGCGCCCGGCTGCCTGCAGAAGGCGTCGACGTTCGTGGCGGCCTGCCCGGCGGTGCCGAAGGGCAGGGTCATGGTGGCGAGTTCGTAGTACATGCGTTCTTTCTTTCGGGGAGGGGTCAGTCGAGGTTCAGTCGGTGGCCAGGGCCCGGCCCGCCGCGTGGTGGGCCGCCAGGTAGCCGAAGGTCATGGCGGGGCCGAGGGTGATGCCGCCGCTGGGGTAATTGCCGCCCATCATGCTGCTCATGTCGTTGCCCGCGGCGTAGAGGCCGGCGATGGGTTCGCCCCGCGCATCGAGCACCTCGCCGTGCACGCCCACGCGCAGGCCGGCGAAGCTGCCCAGGCTGCCCATGACGAGCTTCACGGCGTAGAAGGGGCCGCGCTCCAGGGGCGCCATGCAGGGGTTGGGGTGGCGCGGCTCGGGCTCGCCCTGCACGCGGTTGTAGGGCGTGTCGCCCTTGCCGAAGTCGGCGTCGCGGCCCTCGCGGGCCATGGCGTTGTAGCGGTCCACCGTGGCCGCCAGCGCGCCGGCGTCGATGCCGCAGGCGGCGGCGAGCGCGGCCAGCGTGTCGGCGCGCTTCAGGTAGCCGCTGGCGAGCCACGGGCCCAGGGGCATCGGCGCGGGCTTCACCGCGCCCAGGCCGTAGCGGCGGATGAAGGCGTGGTCGCACACCAGCCAGGCCTCGGGCTTTTCGCCCGGCGGGGTGGCGCGCAGCAGGGCCTGCATGACGTCGTGGTACGAGTCGGCCTCGTTGCAGTAGCGCCTGCCGTCGCGGCGCACCGCGATCACGCCGGGCTTGGCGCGCTCGATCAGGTGCGGGAAGTGGCCGGTGCTGCCGTCGGCGCGCGGCACGAGCGAGACCGGCGCCAGGGCCATGGCCTGCACCAGGTCCTGCGCCACCTGGCCGCCGGCGGCCTCGCCCAGGCGCAGGCCGTCGCCGGTGTTGCCCCGGTTGGCGGCGGACCAGTGGCCGTGGCCCTCGCGCACATGCGGCACCAGCTGGCGCTGGCGGGTGGCGTCGTGCGGGAAGCCGCCGGTGGCCAGCACCACGCCGCGGCGCGCGCGCACCGTCACCTCGCCCTGCGGCGTGGACAGCACCGCGCCCTCGATGCGCTGACCGTGCCGCAGCAGGCGCTGCGCCGGGCTGGCGGTGAGGATCCGCACGCCGCGCTCCAGCGCCGAGGCGGCCAGGGCCGCGACCAGCGCGTTGCCGTTGACGACGCGGCTGGCGCGCCGGTGCGTCGCGTAGTCCCAGGCGTAGCGCATCACGCGCCGGGCCACGTACCAGAACGAGGCGGGCTTGCGCAGCGCGTTGAGGTAGTGCCGCAGCTCCGCGCCCGAGGCGATGCCCAGGCCCCACAGCGTGGTCTCGCGCAGCGGCGGCTTGAGGTCGTGCATGCGCGCGCCGAGGCGGCGGGCGTCGAACGGGGCGGCGCAGACCGAGCGTCCGCCCAGGGCAGCGCCGGGGCTGCGGCCATGGAAGTCGGGGATGGCGTTGCCGTCGATGAACTGCAGCGCGGTGTGGCGGCGGAAGAAGTCCACCATGCGCGGGCCGTGGGCCAGGAAGGCGTTGACGCGGGCCTCGTCGAACTGCGCGCCCAGCTCGTGGCGCAGGTAGGCGAGGGGGCCTTCGAGGTCCTCCTCGATGCCGGCCTCGCGCGCCAGGGGGTTGCGGGGGATCCACATCCAGCCGCCGGACCAGGCGGTGGTGCCGCCGAACTGCGGGTCCTTCTCGGCGACGATGACCTTCAGCCCGAGGTGGGCCGCGGTGGCGGCGGTGGCAAGGCCGCCGGCGCCGGAGCCGATGACCAGCAGGTCGCAATGGATCTCGTTCTTGCCCGCGGCGGTGGGGGAGGGCGTGGCCGTCATCAGTCTGCGTAGATGGGCTTGCGCTCGCCGGCGGCTTCGCCGGCGGCGTGCTGGCCCTGGTTGAAGAAGGGGGAGGAGCCGCTGGCCGCGGCGAGCTGCGCGGCGAAGTCCACCAGCTCAGGGCCCAGGGCCTCCATGCGCTCGCGGGTGAAGCGAACCGTGGGGCCGGCGATGGTCAGCACGCCCATGGCCGGCTGGCCGGCCAGGCGCACCGGCGCGGAGATCGCGCTCAGGCCGGCGGTGTAGGTGTCGACCGAGACGGAGAAGCCGCGCCGGCGGGTGTCCTGCAGGGCGGCCAGCACCTCGGCCAGGGTCTCGGGCGCGGCGGGGCCGAATTCGGCGCGCGGCCCCAGCCCCTGGCGGGCGACCAGGGCCAGCGCCTCGTCGTCGCCCAGGGTGCTGAGCCAGGCCCAGCCGGAAGAGGAGCAGGACAGGCGCGCGTCGCTGCCCATGTCCGGGTCGTAGCGCAGGCCCTGGCGGGCGCCCTGGGCGCGCGCGACCCAGGTGAGGCGCTCGCCGTCGACCACCGACAGCCGCACCAGCTCGCCCGAGCGCTCGGCCAGGCGGTTGAGCAGCGGCTGGGCGATGTCCACGATGCCGCTCTTGCTCAGGAACATCAGGCCGATCGAGACCAGCTTGGTGGTGAGGGTGTAGGCGCCATGGTCGCGCAACTGGCGCACGTAGCCGGCGGCGACGAGATCGGTCAGCAGCCGGTGCACCCCGCTGCGCGGGATGTTCAGGCGCTGCGCGATCTCGCCCAGCTCCAGGCCCTCGCCGTGCTGGGCGAGCAACTCGAGGATGCCGAGGGTGCGTTCCATCACGCCGCTCATGGGGTTCTTCTTTCCGGCTCGCGCCTGTGTTGGGGTCGGGATGACGGGGCAAGTATAGGGAAATATGGAACAACATTCAAAAGTTGAATGACATTCCACTTGTAGGTATCATCCGCCGCCATGCAAACGAACCCTGCCGCCGCCCTCGATGGCTCCACCCGCCTGCACTTCATCGTCGGCGACCCGATCGCCCAGGTGAAGTCGCCCGCCGGCGTGAGCCAGTCCTTCGCCGCCGCCGGCCTGAACGCCCTGTGCGTGCCGGCCCATGTGAGCCCCGCCCACCTCACGCAGTGGCTGCAGGGCGTCTCGCTGGCGCAGAACGTGGACGGGATCATCGTCACCGTTCCCCACAAGATCGACTGCCTGGCCCTGTGCGGCACCGCCACCGAGCGGGCCCGCTTCGTGGGCGCGGTCAACACCATGCGCCGCAACCCCGACGGCTCCTGGCACGGCGACATGTTCGACGGCGAGGGCTTCGTCCAGGCCCTGCGCGCCAAGGGCGGCGAGCTCCAGGGCCGCAGCGCCCTGCTGGTCGGCGCCGGCGGCGCGGGCTCGGCCATCGCCCATTCCTTCGTGCTGGCCGGCGTGAGCCGCCTGGCCATCCACGACCCCGACACCGCCCGCCGCGACGGGCTGATCGCGCGCCTCTCGGCCATGGGCCGGGGCCAGGTGGGGGTGGGCAGCCCCGACCCCACCGGATTCGACGTGGTGATCAACGCCACGCCCATGGGCATGCGCCCCACCGACCCCTTCCCGATCGAGGTGGACAAGCTGGCGGGCTCGCAGTTCGCCGGCTGCGTGATCACCGCGCCGCCGGTCTCGCCCTGGGTCGAGGCGGCCCGCGCCAAGGGCTGCAACAGCATGGTGGGCGCCGACATGTTCGCCCGCGTCCGCGACCTGATGGTCGATTTCCTCGTGGGCTCGCAGGAGCATTGAACATGGCACATCGCATGCAAATCCTCGCCAAGGGCGCCGTCCCGCAGGCCGAAGGCCGCAACTTCGACGTGGTGGTGGTCGGCGCCGGCGGCGCCGGCCTCGCCGCCGCCCTCTATGCCGCCCTCGACGGCGCCAGCGTGCTGCTGGTCGAGCGCACCGGCCTGGTCGGCGGCACCACCGCCTGGTCGGCCGCGACCACCTGGGTGCCCGGCACGCACCATGCCCAGGAGGTCAACCCCGGCGACACGCTGGCCGAGACCGCCCGGTACCTGGACCATGCGGTGGGCGAGCGCTCGCCGCGCGAGGTGCGCGACGCCTTCCTGCGCCATGGCGCCGCCGCGGTGAAGCACATCGAGTCCCGCAGCGAGGTGCAGTTCCGCCCCTACGCCAAGCACCCCGACTACATCAGCGACCTGCCCGGCTCCACGCTGTGCGGCCGCGCCCTCGAGCCGCTGCCGTTCGACGGCCGCCTGCTCGGCCCGCTGCTGCCCCTGGTGCGCCCGCCGATCCCGGAGTTCACCGTGCTGGGCGGCATGATGATCGACCGCTACGACATCCCCCACCTGCTGGCGATCACCCGCTCGTGGACCTCGTTCAAGCACTCGTTCAAGCTGATCGCCCGCTACGCGATGGACCGCCTCACGCACCCGCGCGGCACCCGCCTCGTCATGGGCAATGCGCTGGTGGGCCGCCTGCTGCACTCGCTCGCGCAGCAGCCCCACGTGACCCTGGCGCTGAACACCTCGCTGGCCTCGATCGAGCGCGACGACGGCGGCCGCGTGATCGGCGCGGTGCTGAAGTCGGACGCCGGCGAGGCCCGCGTCTCGGTGGGCAAGGCCCTGATGCTCGCCTCCGGCGGCTTCAACCGCGACCCGAAGCTGCGCGCCGAGCGCCTGCCCGGCATCTCCGAAGCCTGGTGCCCGGCGGCCCCCGGCCACACCGGCGAGGCCCAGGCCGCCGCGCGCCGCGCCGGCGCCACCGACGGCGAGGGCGCGATGAGCCCGGCCTTCTGGGCCCCGGTCTCGCTGCGCAAGCGCGCCGACGGCAGCGACGCCGTCTTCCCGCACTTCGTGCTCGATCGCGCCAAGCCCGGCATGCTCACCGTCAACCAGGCCGGCGAGCGCTTCGTCAACGAGAGCACCTCCTACCACCTGTTCGGCATCGCCATGCAGAAGGCCCACCAGGCCTCGCCCTCGATCCCGGCCTACCTCATCGCCGACGCCGCCGCCCTGCGCCGCTACGGCATGGGCATGGTGCGCCCGGGCGGCAAGGGCCTGGCGCCCTTCCTGGCCGACGGCTACCTCACCGAGGGCCGCACGCTCGACGAACTCGCCGGCAAGCTGGGCATCGATGCCGAGGGCCTCAAGCGCTCGGTGGCCCAGATCAACCAGTACGCCGCGACCGGGATCGACCCCGACTTCCACCGCGGCGAGACCGCCTACCAGCAGAACATCGGCGATGCCACGCTGGGCGGGCGCAACCCCAACCTCGGCGCGCTCACCGAGGCGCCGTTCTACGCGGTGCGCCTGTACCCCGGCGACATCGGCGCCTCCCAGGGCCTGCGCACCGACGAACACGCCAATGTGCTGGACGCCCGGGGCCAGCCGATCCCCGGCCTCTATGCGCTGGGCAACGACATGCATTCGATGATGGGCGGCACCTACCCGGCCCCGGGCATCACCGTGGGCCCCGGCCTGGTGTTCGCCTATGTCGCGACCCGGCACGCCCTCCAGCCGCAGGACCTGGTGCCCGCCTCCGGACAAACCCGGTATGCGTCTGATAATCGAACGAACCTGGGCGATCATCGAACTCAGGTCGCCGCCTGATTGGCGGCCCCGGCCCCACCCACCCCTACAGTCCGAAACCTTTCTTCCCCTCCCGAGGAACCCCCCATGAAGCACACCCTGAAGTCGATCGCCCTGGTCGCCGCCCTGGCCACCGCTGGTCTCGCCCAGGCCCAGGACATCAAGATCGCCAACATCGTCGAACTGTCCGGTCCCGGCACCACCGCCGGCACGCTGTTCAAGAACGGCGTGGAGCTGGCCATCAAGGAGATCAACGCCGCCGGCGGCATCCTGGGCCGCAAGGTCGCCTACACCACCGAGGACACGCAGACCAACCCGGGCGTGGCCAAGGGCCTGACCCAGAAGGCCGTGGACGCCGACGTCTTCGCCATCTTCGGCCCGGTGTATTCCGGCTCCATCATGGTCTCCATGGCCGAATCCAAGCGCGGCGAGGTGCCCAACTTCACCGGCGGCGAGGCCGCCGCCATCACCCAGCAGGGCAACCCCTACGTGTTCCGCACGGCCTTCGGCCAGAGCGTGTCCTTCCCCAAGCTGGCGCGCTTCATCAACTCGAAGGCCAAGACCCTGGCGGTGATCTACGTGAACAACGACTTCGGCAAGGGCGGCCGTGACACGCTGCAGAAGCTGCTGGAGGGCTCGCCCACCAAGATCGTGGCCGACATCTCCACCGACGCCGGCCAGGTGGACTTCTCCGCCGCCGTGCTGAAGGCCAAGCAGGCCAACGCGGACGCCATCTTCGTCTACACCAACGAGGAGGAGTCCGCCCGAGCCCTGCGCGAGCTGCGCAAGCAGGGTTGGACCAAGCCCGTGATCGGCGAGACCACGCTGACCGGCCAGAAGGTCATCGAGCTGGCCGGCGCGGCCGCCAACGGGGCCCAGGCCCACGTCGGCCTGACCGTCGACGCGCCCCAGCTCAAGGCCTTCGGCGCCAAGTACAAGGCCGAATACAAGGCCGACTCGGACCACAACGGCATCAAGGGCTACACCGGCGTCTACGTGCTGAAGGCCGCCATCGAGAAGGCCGGCAAGGTCGACCGCAAGGCCGCCGCCGCCGCCATCCGCAACAGCTGCTTCAGCGCCAAGCAGCACCCCGGCATCCTGCTGGACGTGTGCTTCGACGACAAGGGCGACCTGGACCGCGAAAGCTTCCTGGTGGAAGTGAAGAACGGCCGCCCCGAGGTGGTGGCGACGCTGCCCCCGGCCAACGCCAAGAAGTGACCCGAAGCCTGGCCGGCGCCAGGCGGCTGACCCCCGCCGCGCGCCGGCCGCGCAGCCCGCACCGGAAATGACCGCATCCCCATGACCGACTTCCTACAACTCCTCTTCAGTGGCATGGCCACGGGCAGCATCTATGCCCTGGCGGCCCTGGGCTTCACCCTGTTGTGGCAGGCCTCGGGCACCATCAACTTCGCCCAGGGCGAGTTCGTGATGCTGCCGGCCTTCATGATGGTGATCCTGCTCGCCTCGGGCATGCCGCTGATGCTGGCGTTCACCGCCAGCTGCCTGCTGTCGGTGCTCGTCCTGGGCTGGCTGTTCAAGCGCGGGCTGGTGGACCCCCTGTTCAAGTACGGCCTGATGCCGATCGTGGTGGCCACCATCGGCCTGTCGATCGCCATGCGCAACGGCGTGCGCGCCGGCTACAGCGCCGAGCCGCATCCGTTCCCGCAGGTCTTCCCCGACGAGGTCTACAACCTCATGGGCGTGACCGTCTCGGCCAGCGACATCGGCACCTTCGTCTTCGCGATGCTGCTGGTGCTGGGCGTGCAGTCGTTCCTGAACCGCACGGTCACCGGCCGCGCGATGCAGGCCGTGGCGCAGAACACCGAGAGCGCCTCGGTGCTGGGCATCAACGTGCCGCGCATGATCTTCTACACCTTCGCCATCAACGCCGTGCTGGCCGTGGCCGCCGCGCTGCTGGTGACGCCCACCTACCTCGCCAAGTTCGACATGGGCGAGTCCCTGGGCACCAAGGCCTTCTTCGCCGCGATCATCGGCGGCTTCAACAACTCCCGCGGCGCGCTCGTGGGCGGCCTGATCGTGGGCGTGTGCGAGAACCTCGCCGCCGCCTACATCTCGCCCGCCTACAAGGATGCCGTGGCCCTCCTGATCTTCATGATCGTGATCCTGTTCAAGCCCCAGGGCCTCCTGGGACGCAAGGAGGAGCGCAAGGTATGACGAAATCCAAGCTGCTCATGGGCGTGCTGCTGCTCGCGGCGCTCGCCGCGGTGCCCCCGTTCCTCAAGAACTACGGCATCCACATCTTCACCACCTGGCTGGTGTTCATCATCGCCACCATGGGCCTGAACCTCACCGTGGGCTACGCCGGCCAGAAGTCCCTGGGCCATGCGGCCTTCTTCGGCATCGGCGCCTACACCGTGGCGATCCTGCTCAAGGCCGGCATCAGCTTCTGGATCGGCCTGCCGGTCGCGGCGATCCTGTGCTTCGTCACCGGCCTGGTGCTGGGCTTCCCGGCGCTGCGCGTGCAGACCATCTACCTGGCCTTCGCCACCCTGGGCTTCAACACCGCCCTGTGGCTGGTGATGCGCAACGAGGAGTGGCTCACCGGCGGCACCTTCGGCATCAACAACATCGCCCGCCCCAGCGCCTTCGGCATCAGCTTCGACGGCAACCTGGCCTACTACTACCTGGTCTTCGGCTTCACCCTGGTGCTGGCCGCGCTGCTCTGGTACCTGCTGCGCTCTCCCTGGGGCAAGGCCTTCACCGCGCTGCGTGACAACCCGATCCGCGCCGAGAGCCTGGGCATCGACACCCGCAACTACACCCTCTTCAGCTTCGCCATCGGCGCGGTCTACGCGGGCATCGCCGGCGGCCTCTACGCCTCGCAGGTGCAGTTCATCGACCCCGCCCTGTTCACCGTGGGCCAGTCGATCATGATGTACCTGATGGTCGTCATGGGCGGCCCGGGCTACTTCCTCGGCCCGGTGCTCGGCTCCGCCGTCGGCGTGGTGCTGCCCGAGTGGCTGCGCTTCGCCCAGGCCTGGTACCTGTTCGTTTTCGGCACGGCGGTGGTGCTGCTCATGATCTGGCTGCCCGACGGCCTCCTGAGCCTGCCTGATCGCCTGAAGGCCCGCCGCCAGGCCCGCGAGGCCTCGGCCGCCCGCGCCGCGGCCGCCCAGGCCGCCCCCCAGAAAGGCATGGCATGACCCACGCGCATCACCACGACCGGCCCGCGGGCAGGCCCGTCCTCAAGGTCACCGACATCCGCAAGGCCTACGGCGCGATCCAGGCCGTCGGCGGCGTCTCCTTCGAGGTGCGCCCCGGCGAGATCTTTGGCGTGATCGGCCCCAACGGCTCGGGCAAGACCACCCTGTTCAACAGCATGCTGGGGCAGATCACGCCGGACAGCGGCAGCATCGAGCTCAATGGCGAGGACGTCACCCAGCTCGGCCCGCTGGAGCTCAATCGCCGCGGCGTCGGCCGCACCTTCCAGACCCTGCAGGTGTTCGGCAAGATGACCGTGCGCGACAACCTGATCGTCGCCGCGCAGGAACACCACGGCTCGATGTTCAGCCGCATGTTCGCGCCGTCCGACTCGGGCCTGGGCGCCAAGGCCGACGCGCTGATCGACCAGTTCCACATCCGCCACGTGGCCGACAAGAAGGCCGGCGAATTGAGCTACGGCCAGCAGAAGCTGGTGGACATCGCCATGGCCTTCATGAGCGACCCCGACCTGGTGCTGCTCGACGAGCCCTGCGCCGGCGTGAACCCCTCGCTGGTGGGCGGCATCAGCCGCCTGCTCAAGGAGTTGAACCAGTCGCGCCAGGGCAGCTTCGTGGTCATCGAGCACAACATGGAGTTCGTGATGGACCTGTGCCACCGCATCATGGTGATGGTGGAGGGCCAGGTGCTGGCCATCGGCACGCCCGACGAGATCCGCCGCAACAAGCAGGTGCTGGACGCCTACCTGGGGAACTGACATGACCGCCACGCCTTGCATCGAGTTCGACGACGTCGTCGCCGGCTACAAGGACTTCATGATCCTGAACAACCTGTCGTTCAGTGTCCGCCCCGGTTCCATCACGCTCCTGATTGGCCCCAACGGCGCGGGCAAGTCCACGGTCCTCAAGACCTTGTTCGGCCTGCTCAAGCCGCGCCAGGGGCGCGTGCGCCTGAATGGCGAGGACATCACCGGCGCCAGCCAGAAGGCGCTGCTGGCGCAGGGCATCGCCTTCGTGCCGCAGGGCCGCAACCTGTTCGGCCAGCTCTCGGTCTACGAGAACCTGGAGCTGGGCGGCATCACCCTGGGCATGAAGACCACGCACGAGCGTATTCCCGAGGTGCTGGAGTTCTTCCCGCGGGTGAAGGAGCGCATCCACTCGCGCGCCGCCTCGCTCTCGGGCGGCGAGCAGAAGCAGCTGGAGATCGGCCGCGCGCTGCTGCTGCGCCCGAAGGTGCTGCTGATCGACGAGCCCTCGATCGGCCTGTCGCCGATCGTGGTGCAGGACGTGTTCAAGCTGCTTCGCAAGCTGGCCGACCAGGGCACCACGGTGCTGATGGTCGAACAGAACGTCAAGAGCGCGCTGCGCTACTCGGACGACGCGATCGCGCTGGAGTCCGGCCGCCTGGTGCTGCACAAGCCGGCGGCGGAAATCCTGGCCGACCCGACGATGGAGCGTCTGTTCCTCGGCGGCGCGCACACCACCGGAGCCGCCGCGCCCGCCGCGGCCTGAGTCCCCGGCCTCGGCGCGTCTGCGTCGCGGGGACGCGCCCCGCGCCCCTCACAGCAGCGGGCGCAGGCTCTTGGCCGCCTCCTGGATCACCGGCAGCACGCGCCGCAGCGCGTGGTCGGTCTCCTCCTGGTTGATCGGCATGGTGATGCTGATGGCGGCATGCACCTGGTTGTGGCGATCCAGCAGCGGCACGCCGATGCCGCGGAAATTCAGCTCCAGCTGCTGCTCCGACAGCGAATACCCCACATGCCGGAAGCGCTCCAGCGCGGCGCGCAGCTCGGCCCGGGTGGCCAGCGTGTAGGAGGTGAAGGCGCGCGGCTCGCAGCCCGCGATCCAGGCGTCGGCCTCGGCCTCGGGCCGGCTGGCGAGGATGGCCAGGCCCACCGCCGTCACCTGCGCCGGCAGGCGCGTGCCCAGGGCGTAGCCGTGCGTGGGCTGGCGGGTGGCGCCGCTGCGGCCGATGAACACGGTGTCGGGGCCGTCCATCACGCCCAGGTAGGCGATCTCGCCCGTGCCCTCGTGAATCCGCTGCAGGAACGGCTGCACCAGCCGCGGCAGGCGGGCCGACTCCAGGTAGGCATGGCCCAGGCGCAGGATGCGGGGCATCAGCCAATAGAGCTTGCCGTCGGTGCCCACGTACCCCAGGTGGGCCAGGGTCTTGAGGTAGCGGCGCGCGGCGGTGCGCGTCATGCCGCAGCGCTCGCCGGCCTCGGTGGCGGTCAGGCGCGGGTGCTGGGCGTCGAAGGCCTCGATCACGGCGAGGCCCTTTTCGAGGCCGGCGATCCAGTCCTGGGGGGAGAGGGTCATGGGCGGTCGGTCGTCAGAGCAGGGTCCCGGCCACGACATTCACGGCCAGCGCGAGCAGGCTCGCGTTGAAGAAGAAGGCCACCACGCAGTGCAGCGTGCCGACGGGCCGCAGGGCGGGCCCCTGGAAGGCGATGTCGGCGGTCTGGGCGGAGGCGCCGTTCACGAAGGCGAAGTGGAAGAGGTCGGCGTAGGTCGGCTCCGGCGTGCCGGGGAATTCCAGCGGGTCGGGCTCGCCGCGGGTGCGGGCCGGGTAGAAGTCGTGCGCGTAGTGCAGGCCGAACACCACGTGCGTGAACAGCCACGAGGTCAGCACCGCGAGCGCCGCCAGCACCACCACCGTGAGGATGGCCGCGCGGTCCTCGTCCTGGCTCACCGCGTAGCGGCGGATCGCCTCGGCGCTGGTGGCGCGGGCCATGTGCCAGGTGAGGCCGAGCTTCACCAGCGCGCCCAGGTTCCAGGCGAGCAGGGTGGCGGCGGGCGCGGGGCGGGGGATACATGGGTGGGGCAGTCAGGGCGGACGGCAGTGGGATCATCCTACCTTCGCACAAAGACAACATGAATATTTATTTTCTTCGGTTTTAGATAACATATATGTTGTGTCTAAAGCCTCGCCTGTCATCGAAGCCCTCCCGTCTGCCGCCGCTGCCGCCCTGCGGCGGCTGGGGGGCGACCTGGGTACGGCGCGCAAGCGGCGCAAGCAATCGTTGAAGGACTGGGCCCTGCGCCTGGGGGTCTCCGTGCCCACCCTCTCGCGCATGGAAAAAGGGGACCCCTCGGTCTCGGCGGGCCTGTATGCCACCGCGCTGTGGATGATGGGACGGCACGAGGCATTGGGCGGCCTGGCTGACCCGGCGCAGGACCTCGCGGCCCTCGAGCATGAAGTGAACGAGGCGCGCGCGCGTTACCGCCGTGGCTAAGACCGAACCCGAGGCCTATGTCCCGCGCGAGGCGCTCCACCTGTGGTGGCTCGGCGATCCCGGGCAGCCGCGGCCGGTGGGCGAGATCCGGCTGGTGCAGGGCGGGCGCGGGGTGGGGCTGCGCTACGCGCCGGCCTGGCTGGCCGCGGGCTTTGCGTTGAGCGAAGACCTGCCCCTGGTCGACCAGTTGTTCCTCCCGGCCGAGCGCGACACCGCGGCCGGCTCGGTCGACGACGCACGCCCGGACCGCTGGGGCGAGCGCGTGATCCGGAAATTCGAGCGCACGCCTCGCCTGTCACTGCTGGAGTACTTGCTGTTTGCGGGCGGCGACCGCTATGGCGCGCTGGGCGTGAGCCTGGAGCCCGACGCCTGGGTGCCTTGGCGCAACCAGCCCACGCCGGAGTTCGAGCAATTGGGCGAAATGGCCGAGGCCGTGCGCAAGGTGCTGGCCAATGAGCCCGTGCCCGAGATGCAGCGGCGGCTGGTGAACCCGGGCGCTTCGTTGGGCGGGGCGCGGCCGAAGTCCCTGCTGCGGATGGAGGGGCGCCAGTGGCTGGTGAAGTTCAACGAGGACGACGAGTTCGACATGCCGCTGGTGGAGCATGCCTGCATGACGCTGGCCCGCGCCTGCGGCATCGAGACCGCAGCCACGCGCGCGCTGCGGCTGCCCCGTGGCCATGCCGTCGCCATCGAACGCTTCGACCGGATTGAGGGCGCCCGCCTGCACACGGTCTCGGCCCATGTGGCCCTGCGCGCGGCCGGTGAGTCCCTGGGCTACCCGGAGTTCGCGCAGTTGCTGCGCCGGTTTCTGCCAGCGCGCGAGATCGCTCGCCAGCAGGCGCAGTTGTTCCGCCGCATGGTGTTCAACATCCTCGTCGACAACACCGACGACCACGAAAAGAACCACGCCCTGCTGCGCCACCCCGACGGCAGCTACCACCTCGCCCCGGCATTCGACGTCCTGCCCACCGCGCAGGGCCTGGGCTACCAGCAGATGCGGGTGGGCGAGCAGGGCAGCGAGTCCACGCTGGGCAATGCCCTGTCCGCGAGCGCCCAGTTCGGCCTCAAGCCGAAGGCGGCCCGGGAGATCGTGTCCGAGGTCCGCACGGGGGTGGGGCAATGGGCCGCGCATTTCCGCGCCCACGGCGTGCGCCGACGCGACATCGACTACCTGGCGCGGTTCGTCGACCGCGATGCGCTGAAGGCGTAGGGGGCCCGCTTCAGGCGTGGAAGGCGTCGCGCCGTGCCAGCGAGGGAAACAGCTTCCACCAGGCCGCCACCACCAGCAGCGTGCCCACGCCGCCAGCGACGACCGAGCCCACCGGCCCGATCCACGCGGCCACCGCGCCGGACTCGAACTCGCCCAGCTGGTTGCTCGCGCCGATGAAGATCGAGTTGACCGCGCCCACCCGGCCGCGGATGTCGTCGGGCGTGTCCAGCAGCGCCAGGGTCTGGCGCACCACCACGCTGACCATGTCCAACGCCCCGGAGACCGCCAGCACGGCCAGCGACAGCACGAAGCTGGTCGACAGGCCGAACACCACCATGCACACGCCATAGGCGGCCACGCACCCGAACAGCCAGCGCCCCACGTGGCGCCGCAGCGGCTGGTGCGACAGCGCGATCGAGCAGGCCAGCGCGCCCACCGCCGGCGCGGCGCGCAGCGCGCCCAGGCCGGCCGGGCCCACGTGCAGGATGTCCTTGGCGAAGATCGGCAGCAGCGCGGTCGCACCCCCGAGCAGCACCGCCATCAGGTCCAGCGAGACGGCGCCGAGCAGCGTCTTGCTTTGCCAGACGAAGCGCACGCCCGCGAGCAGGGAGTGCAGCGTCACCGGCTCCTTCGAGGGCGGGATGCGCGGCGCGTGCATGCGCAGTGCCAGCGTGATCGAGACCAGCAGCAGGCCCAGGCAGGTGGCGTACACCGTGACGCCGCTGCCCATGTACAGCAGGCCGGCGAGGGCGGGGCCGCCGATCACCGCGACCTGGTTGCCGGCGGAACTCATGGCCGTGCCCCGCGAGAGCAGCCCGTGCGGCAGCAGCGCGCCGACCAGGGATTGCTGCGCGGGCATCTGGAAGGCGCGCGCCGCGCCCAGGGCCACCGAGACGCCGAAGATCAGTTCACGCGAGAGCGCCCCTTGCACGGTGGCGGCCAGCAGCAGGGCCGCGGCGAGCCATTGCAAGGCCATCGAGCCCGCGATGATGCGGCTGCGCGCATGGCGGTCGGCCACATGGCCCGCCAGCAGCGTGAACACCAGCACCGGCGCGAACTGGTACAGGCCCACCAGGCCCAGGTCCCAGGCGCTGCCGGTCAGGTCGTACATCTGCCAGGCAGCGGCCACCATCAGCATCTGGGTGGCCGAGCCGCCCATCACGCGCGCGCCGAGCAGGCGCAGGAAGTCGGGGTAGGGCGCGAAGGCGCGCAGGGCGGGGGGCAGGGAGGACATGCAGGAAATCGGCGGGCGTCCCGGGACGGCCGGGGCGCCCGATTGTCGCCGCTCGCAGGCCGGGCCGCTCAGGCCCCGGCGATCCCGAGCCAGTGCCGCGCGATCTCGTCGCGCCGCGCGAACCACACCTGCCCGCGTGCCTGCATGTGCGCCAGCATCTGCTCCAGCGCCCACATGCGCGCCGGCCGCCCCAGCATGCGCAGGTGCAGGCCCACCGACATCATGCGCGGCGCCGCCTCGCCCTCGCGCCAGAGCCAGTCGAAGGCGTCGTTCACGTAGCCGGAGAAGTCCTGCGCGCGCACGAAGCGGTGCGTGTGCTGGAACTGCATGTCGTTGGTGTCGAATGCGTAGGGCAGCACCACGTGGCGGCCGCCGCCCGGCGCGGGCAGCACATGGGGCAGGTCGTCGCCGTAGAAGTCGCTGTCGTAGAGGAAGCCGCCGTGCTCCATCAGCAGGCGGCGGGTGTTGAGCGTGCTGGCCGAGCGGGTGTGCCAGCCCACGGGCGCGATGCCGGTGGCCGCTTCGATGGCCCGCGCCGTGCGCGCGATGGCCTCGCGCTCCTCGGCCTCCCCCATGCGCGCATGGCTCTCCCAGCGCCAGCCGTGGGCCGAGACCTCGTGGCCGCGCGCCACCGCGTCCAGCGCCAGCTTCGGCGAGCGCTCCACGGCCAGGCCGCAGGCGCTCACGGTGCAGGGAACGCCGAAGCGCCCGAACACCTCCATGATCCGCCACCAGCCGGCGCGGGTGCCGTAGTCGAAGTGCGACTGCAGGCAGGGGTCGGGGATGCCCTCGAGCCGGTCGATCACCTCATAGACGGCCTCGTTGCGGTCGTCGCCCTCGGCGATGGCGAACTCCGCGCCCTCCTCGAAATTGAGCACGAAGGACACCGCTACCCGCGCCCCGCCGGGCCAGCGGGCATGGGGCGGGCGACCTGCATAACCGGCGAGGTCGCGCATTCAGTCCGCCTTCATGCCCGAGGCGCGGGCGACTTCGCCGAACCGGCGGATTTCGGAGGACACGAAGGCCTGCAGCTCCTGCGGCGTGCCATGGCCCGGCTCGGCGCCCATGGCGTGGTACTTGTCGCGCGTTTCGGGCAGGGCCATCACGCGCTGCACCTCGTCGTTCAGCTTCTTCAGAATCGGCGCCGGCAGGCCGCTGGGGGACAGCAGCAGGAACCAGGCGGAGAAGTCGTAGCCCGGCACGCCGGCCTCGGCCATCGTCGGCAGGTCCGGCGCGAGCGGCGAGCGCCTCGCGGTGCTGATCGCCAGCGCGCGCAGCTTGCCCGCCTTGATGTGCTGGGCAGAGGAGACCAGCGGGTCGATGATCATGTCGACCTGGCCGCCGATCAGGTCTGTGATGGCGGGTGCCGAACCCTTGTATGGCACGTGCACGAGGTTCAGCTTGCCCTGGCTCGCCAGCATCGCGCCGGCCACGTGGCTGGTGGTGGCGTTGCCGGAGGAGGCGTAGGTCAGCTTGCCGGGCTGGGCCTTGGCCAGCGCCAGCAGCTCGCCCACGTTGCGCGCCGGCACGTTCGGGTTGACCACCAGCACGCTGGGCAGGGTGGCGAGGCGGGCCACCGCCTGCAGGTCCTTCTCGGTGTCATACGGGAGCCTGGCGTGCAGGTGCGGGTTGACCGCGTGGCCCACCGTCACCACCAGCAGCGTGTATCCGTCGGCCGGCGCCTTGGCGGCGGCCTGGGTGGCCACGATGCCGCCGCCGCCCGGGCGGTTGTCGACCACCACGCTCTGGCTCCACGACTGCGAGAGCTTGTCGGCGACGAAGCGCGCGAAGGTGTCCGCAGCGCCGCCGGGCGGGAACGGCACGAGCAGGCGGATCGGCTTGCTCGGGTAGGCGGCGGCGGGCTCCTGCGCCTGCGCCGCGGGCGCCAGCGCGCCGAGTGCGAGCACCGTGGCCAGGGAGGCGGCGACGGCGATCCTGCGGCGCAGGCGCTGCGGGGAACGGGCGGGGGGCAACGGCTTCATCGGATCTCCTCGTGGGTGTGTCGGAGCCAGTCCTCTTGCAATCTCGATGCCAGGGCGGGTGGGGTCAGTAGGGCTTGCCCTCGGCCGCCCACAGCTCGCGCGCGGCCGCCTCGCCCTCGCGGCAGACGGCCTCCAGGTTCACCCGCGTGGGCAGGCCGCCCTCGACCAGCACCTCGCCGTCGACCAGCACCATCTCCACGTCGCGGCCCTGGCCGCAGTGCACCAGCGAACCCAGCGGGCTCACGTGCGGGCGCAGGTGCGGCCGGCGCGCGTCGAACACCACCAGGTCGGCCTTCTTGCCCAGGGCCAGGCTGCCGATCTCGGCGTCCTGCCCCAGCGCCATCGCGCCGCCCAGGGTGGCCATGTGGAACACGTGGTGCGGCTGCCAGTCGTCGGCGACGCCGCCTTCCTGCACCCGCGCGGTGGCCAGCGCCCAACGCATCAGCTCCACCATGTCGCCATGCTGGGTGTCGGTGGCCAGGGCGATGTTGACGCCGGCGCGCTTGAGGGCCGGCGTGGGCGCGAGCCGGCCCGAGGCGGCGTTGCACTTGGGGATGTGGACGGCATGCGCGCCGGCGCGCGCCAGCCGCTCGATGTCCGAGGGCGTGACGTAGATGCAGTGCCCGCCCATGAGGCGGTGATTGAGCAGGCCGGTCTCCTCCAGCACCTCGGTGGAGGTGCGGCCGGTGCGAGCCTTCACCCGCTCGACCTCGACCACGCTCTGGCCCAGGTGGGTGGAGACCACCAGGTCGTGCCGCGCCGCGGCCTGGGCCACCTCGCGCAGGAAGCCTTCGGAGCAGGTGTCGACCGCGTGCGCGGCGAGGTTCACCCGCACCCGGGGGTGGTCCTTCCAGCGTTCGAGAAGTTCCAGGCCGGCCTGCAGCGTGCGCGCGCCGATGGCGGGGTCGTGGTGCCAGTCGCCGTGGGCCACGCGGGCGAAGTCGACGTCGTGAATGCGCCAGCTCGGGCACAGGCGCACGCCGAGGTCCGCCATCGCCTCGGCGGTGATGTCGGCATGGACGAAGTTGTCGCCGATCACAGTGCTGCCGGCGAGCAGGGCCTCCAGCGCGCCGAGGCGGGCGAGGGCGCGGGCCTGCTCGGGGTTCACCTGGGTGCCCTTGGGGATGCCGGGCGTGTACGAAGGCGCGAAGCCCAGGTCGGCGGCGACGCCGCGCACCATGACCAGGATCGCGTGCAGGTGCGTGTTGACGAAGCCGGGGGTGACGATGCGGTCCTGCAGCGAGAGCGTGCGCCGGGCCTCGAAGCGCTCCGGCGGTTCGGCGGCCAGCCAGGTGATGCGGCCGCCCTGGATGCCGATGCAGCCGCCGCGCAGCAGGGGCTGGGCCGGGTCGGCGGTGAGGACCAGGGCGTCCCGCAGCAGCAGGTCGAACACCGGCAGGTCGGCGGGCAGGGGCGAGGCGGTCATGCGGATCCCGTTCATGGTGCTGGCGCACCACCCCGGGGCGAGTGGTGCACCAAATTGGATGACAAAGAAAACAATATTTGGTTAACCATTATTGCGACGGGATCGGCACAATGCAAACGACAATCGACGCCATGAGTCCCGCCACCCCTGCCCGCAAGACCCCCGCCGCCCGGGCGCGCCGGTCGACCGCCCCGGCCCCCGCGCCCGAAGCCGCCGCGCCGGCGCCGACCCGCGCCGCCGAGGAGGCCCTGCATGCCGCCATCACCCGCGCCCTGCTCGCCGGCCAGCTGCGTCCCGGCACGCCGCTGCGCGAGCGCTACCTGGCCGAGGAGTTCGGCGTGACCCGTGGGTTGGTGCGCAAGGTGCTGCTGCGCCTGGGCCAGGAGGGCAAGCTGGAGATGCATGCGAACCGCGGCGCCTTCGTGCCGCAGCCCACGCCGGAGCAGGTGCGCCAGGCCTATGGCGCGCGCCAGGCCGTGGAGGCCGGCCTGCTGGCGCTGCTGGGTCAGGACCTGAAGGCCGACCAGCTCGCCCGCCTGAAAGCCCACCTGAAGGCCGAGCGCGCCGCCAGCCGCCAGGCCCGGCGCGACGAATCCGTGCGCCTGGCCGGCGACTTCCACCTGCTGCTGGCGGACGTGGTGGGCAACCCCGAGCTGCGCGCCATCCTCGAGCGGCTGGTCGCCCGCACCCAGATGTTCGTGGCGCTGTTCGAGCCGGCGCAGTCCTCCGACTGCGCGCCCGAGGAGCATGCGCCCGTCGTCGAGGCGCTGGAGCGCGGCGACGCGCCCGGCGCGGTGGCGGCAATGCTGCGCCACCTGCGCCAGGTGGAGCACCGGGTGCTGGCCGCCATGCGCGCGCCCGAGGAGCCAGCGGTGGCCGAGATCCTGCGCGCCGCGCTCACCGGCGCGCGCTGACGACCTGTCGAAGGCCCTGGCATGAAGCTGCTGCTGGTCAATCCGAACACCTCCACCTTCGTCACCGAGCGCATGGCCGCCGCCGCGCGCGCCAGCCTCGGCGCGGCGGCCGAGGTGGTGGGCGTGACCGCCACCGAGGGCCCTTCCATCGTGGCGGACCGTGCAGGCAATGCCCGGGCCGCCCAATCCACCCTGGCGCTGGGCCTGGCCCAGGCCGAGGGCTTTGACGCTGTGATCGTGGGCATCTCCACCGACGCCGGCCTCGACGCGCTGCGTCCCGCGCTGCGGGTGCCGGTGGTGGGCATGCTGGAGGCCGCGCTGATCACCGCCTGCCAGCGCGGCGAGCGGGTCGGCCTGATGACGCTGGGGCCGCAGATGCTGCCCCTGTACCAGGAGCGAGCCGCCGCCCTGGGCTTCGGCGCGCGCATGGCGGGCTGGGCCGCGCCGGTGCTGCCGGCGGCCTATGGGCCGGCGCCGGACGACTCCGTCTACGAGGCCCTGGCGGACCATGCCGCCGCCCTGGTCGCCGAGTCCCGGCTCGACGTGCTGGTGCTGTGCGGGGCGGTGCTGGCTGGCAGCCGGCCCCGCATCGCGCGCCACCTGCGGGTGCCGGTGGTCGACGCGCTGGAGGCGGCCGCCTGGCAGGCCGTGGCGCTGGCGCGCCAGGCCTGAGGCGCCGACGTCAGGCCGTCTCGGTCGCCGGCGCCGGCGAGGCGGCCGGCGCGGCGTGCGGAGCCTGCGAGGCCGAGGCGGCGCCCAGCGCATCCTGCGGCCGCAGCAGCTGCAGGATGTGGCGCTTGTAGTCGTTGAAGCGCGGCGAGGTCGGGTCGCGCGGGCGCTCCAGGTCGATCGGCAGCAGCTCGCGGATGCGGCCCGGTCGGGCCGACATCACCGCCACGTGCGTGCCCAGGGCCAGCGCCTCGTCGATGCCATGGGTGACGAAGACGATGGTGCTCTGGCTCTCGCGCCAGATGCGTACCAGCTCGGCGTGCATGTCCATCTTGGTCTGCTCGTCGAGCGCGCCGAAGGGTTCGTCCATCAGGATCACCTCCGGGTTCATCAGCAGCGCCCGGGCGATGCCCACGCGCTGGTTCATGCCGCCCGAGAGCTCGCCGGGGAAGTGGTTCTCGAAGCCGCGCAGGCCCACCATGTCGATGAAGCGCTGCGCCCGCTCGCGGCGCTCGGCCTGCGGCGCGCCCACCATGGTCAGGTGGAAGGCCACGTTCTCCCACACCGGCAGCCAGGGCATCAGCGTGGGCTGCTGGAACACCACGCCGCGGTCGGCGCCGGGCGCGGTGACGACCTGCCCGCCCACGCTCACCGTGCCCGAGGTCGGGTGGTCGAAGCCGGCGATCATGTTCAGGAGGGTGGACTTGCCGCAGCCGCTGGGCCCGAGCAGGCACAGGAACTCGTTGCGGCCCACGCTGAGGCTCACGTCCTGCAGCGCGGTGACGGCCTGGCCCCGCTTGGGGTCCTGGTACAGGCGGGAGACGCGGTCGATCGTGATCAGGGTCATGGGGTCAGCCCTCCTGGGCCTGCAGGGTGGAGCCGCGCTGCCAGCGAAGCAGGTGGCTGGCGAGGGACTTGATGCCGTAGTCGCTGAGGAAGCCGAGCAGGCCGATGCTGGCCATGGCGGCGATCACCAGGTCGTAGCGCAGGAAGTAGTAGGAGTCCCACAGCACGTAGCCCACGCCGCTCTTGACGGCCACCATCTCGGCGGTGACGGTCACCATCCAGGCCGAGCCGATGGCGATGCGCAGGCCCGAGAAGATCGAGGGCAGGGCGGCGGGGAAGACGATGCGGCGCACCAGCGTGCCCGGCTTGCCGCCGGCCATGGCGCCGGCGCGCAGCAGGTTGCGGTCGCAGGTCTTCACGCCGTGGATGGTGGACAGCAGCACCGGGAAGAAGGAGCCGACGAACACCAGGAAGATCGCCGGCTTGTTGGCGATGCCGAACCAGATGATGGCCAGCGGGATCCACGACACCGGCGGCACCGGCCGCAGGATCTGCAGCGTGGGCTCGACCAGCTTCTCGAAGCGCCGGGACCAGCCGATGGCCATGCCCAGCGCGATGCCCAGCGTGGTGGACAGGGCGAAGCCCGCCGCCACCCGGCTGGCGCTGGCGGCGACGTCGAACACCCAGTGGGCGGTGTAGGTCTGGGTGTTGCCGTCGGTGCCGAAGATCCAGTCGGCCCAGGCCACCATCACCTGCGAGGGCGCGGGCAGCAGCGCGGCGGGCAGCACGCCCGACCGCGAGAACAGTTCCCAGCCGGCCAGCACCAGCACCGGCACGAGGGCGCGGTCGATGCGGGCGAGGAGCGTGCGCAGTGCCTGCATGGCGTCAGTACCCGAGCTGGGCCTTGGGCTTGCCGGTGGCGGCCTCGAGGAAGCGGTAGTCCATGTTCTGCTGGATCTTGGCCGCCACGTCGCCGTTGATGTACTTCAGGTCGCGCATCATGTTGCCGATGGCCACGGCCTCGGCGCGGTGCATGGCGATGTCCGGGTACAGGTTCTCGATCGCGCCGGTGGCGATGGCCTTGTCCAGGCCGGTCACCTTGGAGATGGTGTCGACCCACAGCGGCTTGTTGGCGGCCACGGTGGCATTCACCTTGGCGATGGCGCGCACCACGCCTTCCAGGCCCTTGGGGTTGGAGGCGATCACGTCGGGGCGGGTGACGACCAGGTTGGTCAGCTTGCCGGCGGCCTGGTCGTACGGGAAGGCGAAGGGCTTGGCGGCCTTGGTCTGGCGGATCTGGGTGGCGAAGGGCTCCACCGTGCACACCAGCTCGATCTCGCCGCGGCGCAGGGCCTGCAGGTGGTCGGAGGGGTTGGGTATGTTGACGAACTGCACGTCCTTGTTCACGTCGATGCCGTGCTTCAGGAAGGCGCCGCGCATGTGGATGTCCTGCGCGTTGCCGCGGGAGGCGGCGACGCGGAACGGCTTGCCCTGGGCCTTGTAGTCGGCGATCAGCTTCTTCAGGCCGGCCCAGTCGTTCTCGGCCAGGGGCAGGTCATTGCCCACCACGATCTGCGAGCCGCCATTGATCTGGCCGGAGATGGCCACCATCTCGAAGCCCTTGTCCAGGGCGGTGGCGTAGTGCAGGTAGGTGACCTGGGCCACGTCCACGCTCTTGGACAGCAGCGCGGTCATGGCGTCGTTGCCGGTGTTGAAGGGGATGGCCTCCACCTTCACGCCCTGGGCGTACTCGGGCACCAGGGACAGGGGCACGCAGTGCGCGCACTTGGGAAACGCGAGCTTCACCGGTTCCTGGGCCGAGGTGGCCAGGGGCATCAGCGCCGCCGAGGCGAGCGCCAGCAGGGCAACGAGTTTCTTCATGGGTTCTCTCCGTCTAGTGATAGGCCACGGGGTGTGGCTCCGGGGAGAACGTCGCAACAAGCGTGCCTGATCCTGTATCCAATTTCAGCCGGTCTTGGAGCCAGGATGCACGGGGATCGCGCACCGGCCTCAGCCGCCTGCGCCGCGCTGGTGCCGTGCCTGGGCGAGCAGCGCCACGATCTCGGGCGTGAGGCCCTGGTGGGCCTTGGCCGGGGGCGGGGCGAAGCTGCCGGTGCGCGCCAGGCCGGCGTTCATCCTGACCAGGGTCTCGGCATGGCGCACCGCGCTGGACACGCCGTCCACCGCCGGCACCGGGATGCGGCCCTGGATGCTGCGCGCCAGGCCCGCCAGCGGCGCGCCGGCCAGCACGATCACGTCGGCGCCGTCCTCGCGCACGCAGCGCTCGGCTAGCTGCACCAGGCGCTCGCCCTGGTCGCCCTGCACGTTGCCGATGTCGGCCAGTGGCTCGTCCAGCCCGCGGATGCTGGCCAGGCGGGAGGCGAGGCCGTAGGCCTGCACCGTCTCGGCGTACCAGGCCCGAATGCGCTGCGAGATCGCGACGATCGAGAAGCGCTGCCCCAGCAGGCAGGCGCTGGCGAGCGCCGCCTCGGTCAGGCCGGTGACGGGGCAGGGCAGCACCTCGCGCAGCGCCATCAGGCCGGGGTCGCCGAAGGCGGCGACGATGACCGCGTCGGCCTGCGCATGGTGCTGGGCGGCGAGCTGGGCGGCGGCGTGCGCGCCCAGCATGGCCTCGAAGCGGGTTTCGATGTAGGCCACGCCGGCGGCGGCGGTGACCACCTGCACCTCGGTGCCGGGGGAGGCGCTGCGCTGCGCCTCCTCGCGAATCAGCTGCGAGACGCTGTCGGAGATGTTGGGGTTGATCAGGAGCAGTTTCATTGGGCGTGACGGTGGCGGGCGGGTGGCGGGCAGTTGGCGCTCAGGCCTCGGTCCAGAGGGCGGGGCGGGATTGCGGGCCGGCCAGGCGCTCGAGGTGGGCGGCCATGGCCAGCACGCCGGCGTCGTCGTAGCGGCGGCCCACCACCTGCAGGCCCACCGGCAGGCTGCGCGCGAGGCCGGCCGGCACCGAGCAGGCCGGGGCCTGGGCGTAGTTGAACAAGGGCGTGTACACCGCATGCCCGCGCGGGCCGGCGGGCTGGCCGCCGATCTCGGCGGGGCCGAGCTGGTCCACCGGCCACGACACGGTGGGCGTGGTGGGGCACAGCAGCAGGTCGTAGCGGGTGAAGAAATCGGCGTAGGCGGCGTAGATGTGCTCGCGCAGGGTCAGGACCTGGGCGATGTCCACCGCGCTGTGCTGGCGGCCCAGGCGCACCTGGGCGGCGATGTCGGGGTCGAGGAGGTCCGGGTCGGCGTCCAGCGCCGCGCCGTGCAGGGCGGCGAGGCCGGCCTGCTGCAGCTTCAGCAGCGGGTACTCGCGCACGCCGGCGGGCCAGGCGGGTGCGGCCTCGTCGATGGCGTAGCCGTCGGCCTCGAGGCGGCGCACCAGCGCCTCCAGGGTGGCGTGCACGTCGGCGTCGATGGCGAAGCCGCAGCCCAGGTCGGGGCTCCAGGCGATGCGCAGGGTGCGCGGGGGCGGGGCCTCCAGGGCGGGGCGCGCGGCGCGCGCCGCCTGCGAGCCCCAGTCGCCGTGCGAGTAGCCCTGGAGCTGCTCCCACATCAGCGCGACGTCGGCGACGTCGCGGCCGATCTGGCCCATGACCGAGAGGCCGAAGTTCGGCTCGTCGAAACCCGGGCCGCAGGGGATCAGGCCGAAGCTGGGCTTCATGCCCACCAGCCCGGTGTGGGCGGCGGGGCGCCGGGTGGAGCCGCCGGCATCGGTGGCCAGGGCCAGCGCGCCGATGCCGGCAGCCGTGGCGCTGACCGCTCCGCCGGAGGAGCCGCCAGGGGTGAGCCGCAGGTCCCAGGGCGAGCGGGTGATGCCGTGGACCTTGTTGTTGGAGACGCCCTTGCAGGCGAACTCCGAGCAGTTGGTGATGCCGACGATGACCGCGCCCAGCGAGGCCAGGCGCTCCACCGACCAGGCGTCGCGCGGGGCGATGAAGTCCTTGAAGGCGAGCGAGCCCTGGGTGATGCGGCGCCCGCCGACCCAGATGTTGTCCTTCACCGTGACCGGCACGCCGGCCAGGGGCAGCATCTCGCCGGCGGCGAGGCGGCGGTCCACGGCCTGCGCCTGGGCCAGGGTCCAGGCGGCGTCATGGCCGATGACGGCGTTGAGCCGGGGGTTCACCGCGTCCAGCCGCTGCAGCACGCTGCGCGCGACCTCCTCGGCGCCCAGCTCGCGCCGGGACACGGCCCGCGCGATCGCGCGGGCGGGCAGCTGCCAGGGTTGCGTCATCGCCTCGCTCCCGTCACGTGGGTTGCCACAGCGGGCCGCGGTGGCCGCGCCCGCGCACCTGCGCGGGGGCCGGGCGGTCGCAGGCCAGGAACTGGCCATGGCCCTCGCGGCCCAGGTACTGGCCGTCCTTCCAGACCACGGCGCCGCGCGACATCGTCAGCGCCGGCCAGGCCTTGACCTCGATGCCCTCGTAGGGCGTGTAGTCGACCGCGTGGTGCAGCTGCTCGTTGCGGATTTCACGCGGGCTGTCCATGTCCCAGATCACCAGGTCGGCGTCCGAGCCGACGGCGATCGTGCCCTTGCGCGGGAACAGGCCGTAGATCTTGGCGGCGTTGGTGGCGGTGAGGGCGACGAAGCTGTGGATGTCGATGCGGCCGTCGATCACGCCGTGCGACATCAGCAGCGGCATGCGCGTCTCCAGCCCGGGGATGCCATTGGGCACCTCGCTGAAGGGGGCGTCCTTGCCGTGGACCTGCTTGCCGTTCGGGCCGGCGAAGGCGAAGGGCGCGTGGTCGGAGGAGAACACCTGGAAGGTGCCGTTCTCCAGGCCGCGCCAGATCACTTCCTGGTTGGCCTTGTCGCGGGGCGGCGGGCTGCAGATGCACTTGGCGCCCTCGAAGCCTTCGAGGTCGAGGTTCTCCGCGGTGAGGAACAGGTACTGCGGGCAGGTCTCGCCGTAGACCTTGAGGCCCAGGCCCTGCGCGGCGCGGATCTGCTCCACCGCCTCGCGGCCGGAGACGTGGACGATCAGCACCGGCACATCGGCCAGTTCGGCCAGGGCGATGGCGCGGTGCGTGGCCTCGCGTTCCACCAGCATCGGGCGGGCATGGGCGTGGTAGCGCGGCGCGGTGAGGCCGGCGTCCAGCATCTGCTCGGTGAGCCAGGCGATGCAGTCGCTGTTCTCGGCGTGGATCATGACCATCGCGCCCTCGCGCCGGGCCACCGCCAGCAGGTTCAGGATCTGGCGGTCGCCGAGCTTCATGTCGTCATAGGTCATGTAGACCTTGAACGAGGTGTAGCCCTCGCCCACGAGCCGCGGCAGTTCCTCCTTCAGCACCGCGGGCGTGGGGTCGCTCACGATCAGGTGGAAGGCGTAGTCGATGGCGGCCTTGCCCTCGGCGCGGGCGTGGTAGTCGTCGACCGCGGCCTGCAGGCTCTGGCCCTTGAACTGGCAGGCGAAGGGGATGAGGGTGGTGGTGCCGCCGCAGGCCGCCGAGCGTGTGCCGGTGAGGAAGTCGTCGGCCATCTTCGAGCCGTCGGACATGGGCTGGTCCAGGTGGCAGTGGGCGTCCACGCCGCCGGGGGTGACGAGGCGGCCCGCGGCGTCCAGCGTCTCGCGGCCCGGGCCCAGGTCCTGGCCGATGGTGACGATGCGCCCGCCGCGGATGCCGATGTCGGCCAGGTAGCGGTCGGTGGCGGTGGCGATCTCCGCGCGGCGGATCACGGTATCGAATTCGGTGTTCACGTGACTTCCTTGAAAAGGCGGCCCCAGGCCTGGATGCGGCGGGTGTCGATGCCCGCGAGCTGCAGCGCCTTCCACACCACGGTGGCCACGCTGTCGTAGACGGGGATGCCGAGTTCGGCCTCGAGCTCGGGTACCAGCGGGCCGCCGCGCAGGTTGGTGCACAGGATGGCGATGGCGTCGGGCCGGGCCTGCGCCACCTCTTGGCACATGGCGCGCAGCTGGCCGGCGGTGACCTCGCTGAAGGAGAAGTTGTCCTCCAAGCCCAGATGGCGCTCGGCCACCACCTCGATGCCGGCGGCGGCGTAGTTGGCGATGATCTTCGCCTGCACGTCGTCCAGGTAGGGCGTGACCAGGGCCAGGCGGCGCGCGCCGGTGCGCGCCAGGATCTCGTTGAGCGCCAGCACCGAGGTGCAGCCCCTGGCGCCGGTCTCGGCCTCGATCGCCTGCACCAGGCGCTCGTCGGCGTCGAACCCGAGCCAGGAGGAGGAGGTGCCGCTCCACCCGATCACCTGGCAGTGCGCGTGCGAGAGCAGGGTGGCCGCCTGCATCACGCCCGGGGAGGCGAACTGGGCGAGGGCGCCCTCGCTCAGGGCGATGCGGGTGACGGCGAAGCGGCCGAAGTGCGCGCTGGCCTCGGGCACTTCCCGCAGCATGTCGCAGGTGACCGGCTCCAGCACCGTGTTGGACGAGGG
Source organism: Ramlibacter sp. GCM10027632 (assembly GCF_042675325.1). NCBI lineage: Bacteria > Pseudomonadati > Pseudomonadota > Betaproteobacteria > Burkholderiales > Comamonadaceae > Ramlibacter > Ramlibacter sp. GCM10027632. The sequence continues at coordinate 280,411 of NZ_JBHTGW010000002.1, forward strand.
GGTGAGCATGCCCAGCAAGGTGCGGGTCATGAAACGTCTCCTTGAAATGTGGGCTGTCTTCTCGCAATCTTCGAGCCAGCGCGTCTTCGGGCGCCGTCCCGCCCCCAAGGCACGGAGTTGGTGCGGACGCCCTGGATTGGGGACATTCCTTGGTGCATTTTGGACGCAAGCCACTTTAAATCTTGTATCCAAAATCTGCAAACCCTGTATCCTGCCTGCAGCGGCGCCGGAACACGGGGTCCGGTTGCCTGGCATGCGAGTTGCAAGAGAGGAACCATGGGATCCACCCGAACCGAATCCGCTGAACGACCGGCCGCACGCGCCGAGGGGGGCGATGTCGCCGCCCGCACCCAGCGCATGTATGACCAGATCGTCTCTGGCCTGACCGAGCACCGCATCGCGCCCGGCACCCGCCTGCGCGAGGAAAAGCTGGCCGGCCTGTTCGACGTGAGCCGCACCCAGGTGCGCAAGGTGCTCCTGCGCCTGGAGCACGAGGGCCTGGTCGAGCGCCAGCCCCATCGCGGCGTGACCGTGGTCGCGCCCGACATGGACGAGACCCGCGAGATCTTCGAGGCGCGCCGCCTGATCGAGCCCTGGGTCGTCGCCCGCCTGTGCTCCCACTGCACGAAGAAGGGCGCGCTGGGCCTGCGCCGCATCGTGCGCGAGGAGCAGAAGGCCCACGAGGCCGGCGACCGCCGCACCGCGGTGCGCCTGTCCGGGGAGTTCCACCGGGCGCTGGCGCAGGCTGCGGGCAACCGCGCCATCGCCAAGTCCATGGACGAACTGACCCTGCGCACCTGCCTGGCCATCCTGGCCAACCAGGCGCCCACGCCCGCCACCTGTCGCGACGACGAGCATGACCGGATCATCGAGGCCATCGAGCAGGGCGATGCGAAGCTCGCCGCCCGCCTGATGGTCAGCCACCTGGAGCACATCGAGTCCTCGCTCGAGGCGCCGATGGAATCCGCCGCCGGCGACAGCCTCGATGCGCTGTTCGCCGAACTCTCCACCCCCGCCCCGCGCAAGCGTCCCGCCAGGAAGCAGCCATGAACGCGCCCGACAAGCTCCAGACCGCCGCCTACGACCTCACGCTGGATGGCATCGTCCAGCGCTATCGTGGCGCGCCGGTCGCCGCCGTCGACGGCGTCACCCTGGAAATCAAGGCCGGCGAGCTGGTCGCCCTGCTCGGTCCCTCGGGCTGCGGCAAGACCACGCTGCTGCGGATCATCGCCGGCTTCGTCGAGCAGACCGAGGGCCGCGTCGTGGTTGGCGGCCGCGCCATCGACGACCTGCCGCCCAGCGCGCGCGAGGTCGGCGTGGTGTTCCAGAACTACGCGCTGTTCCCGCACATGACCGCGCTGGACAACGTGGCCTACGGCCTGGCCTGCCGCGGCGAGCCGCGCGCCAAGCAGGTGGCCCGCGCCAGGGAGATGCTGGAGATGGTGCAGATGTCGCACCTGGCCGAGCGCCTGCCGCGCGAGATGTCCGGCGGGCAGCAGCAGCGCGTGGCGCTGGCCCGCGCGCTGGCGGTGAGCCCGCGCATCCTGCTGCTGGACGAGCCCTTCGCCGCCCTGGACAAGAGCCTGCGGCTGGACATGCAGATCGAGGTCAAGCGCATCCAGCGCATGGCCGGCATCACCTGCATCATGGTCACGCACGACCAGGAGGAGGCCCTGTCCATGGCCGACCGTGTGGCCGTGATCAACAAGGGCCGCCTGGAGCAGTGCGCCCCGCCCAACACCGTCTACGACGAGCCGGCCTCCCTGTTCGTGAACCAGTTCGTGGGCACGGCCAACAGCCTGGCCGGCCGCGTGGCCGGCCCCGGCGAGGTGGAGGTGGGCGGCACCCGGCTGCCAGCGCGCCTGGTCACGCCGGGCCTGAAGGCCGGCGACGCCGTCACCGTCTGCATCCGGCCCGAGCACCTGGCCCTGGTGGCCGACGGCGCCGGCCTGCCCGGCGAGCTCGAACTGAGCCTGCCCCAGGGCGCCCACATCATCCAGGACGTGCGACTGGCCGGCGGCGACGCGGTCAAGGTCGTGCAATCGCGCAGCGCCGGCGCGCCGGCCCTCGAGCCGGGCGCGCGGGTGCGCGCGCAGCTGTGCCCCGGCGCCCTGGTCAACGCGTTCGCGGCCTGACGACCGCAGACATTCCCCTCGTCCTCAAGGAGCCTCCCATGACCTCACGTCGTCAACTACTCCAGGCCAGCCTGACGCTGGGCGCCATGCACCTGTTCCCGGGCATGAGCCACGCGCAGGCCAAGCGCCTGGTCTTCGCCACCTTCACCGGCAGCTGGGAGGAGGCGCACAAGGCCGTCCTCGTGCCGGCGTTCCGCGCCGCCACCAAGGCCGACATCACGCTGGACCCGATGCTCTCGGTGGACCAGATCGCCAAGGTCAGCGCCGCGCGCAACAACCCGCCGATCGACGTGATGCTGCATGACCCGGGCCCGGCCCTCACCGCCATCGGCCAGGGCCTGACCGAGGACTTCCCGGTGGCCCAGAGCCGCAACTACAAGGACCTGATCCCCGAGGCGCAGGAGGCCACCGGCCCGGCCATCTTCTTCCAGGTGGTGGGCCTGACCTACAACCCCGAGAAGATCAAGACCGCGCCCACTTCCTGGCGCGACCTGTGGAAGCCCGAGTTCAAGGGCCGCGTGGGCATCACCAACCTGAACTCCACCCTCGGCACCGGCTTCCTGGTGGAGATCGCCCGCATGTTCGGCGGCAACGAGGGCAACGTGGAGCCCGGCTTCAAGGCGCTGAACGACCTCAAGCCGAACCTGGCCGCCGTCGCCGCCAACCCGGGCGCCCTGGCGACGCTGTTCCAGCAGGGCCAGATCGACATCTCCCCTGGCAACTTCAACGCCATCCAGATCCTCAAGGCGCGCGGCGTGCCGGTGGAATTCGTCACGCCCAAGGAAGGCGCCATCGCCTTCAAGACCACCATCCACGTGGTCAAGAACGCGCCGAACCGCGACCTGGCCGTGGCCCTGATCGAGGCCGCCATCTCGCCCGAGGTGCAGGCCAAGCTGATGGACAGCCCCTTCCTCATCGTGCCGACCAACTCCAAGGTCAAGATGGCCGGCGAGATCGCCAAGGTGCTGGCCAAGGACCAGGCCGACATGAAGAAGCGCTTCGTCTTCCAGGACTGGAAGAAGATCAACGAGCACCGCGCCCAGTGGATCGAGCGTTTCAACCGCGAAGTCAAGGTCTGACGAAAAGGTGAGCCCCATGCTGCGTCGACTGCCCGTCACCGCCTACTCCCTCTGGCTCGCCTCGCCGCTGGCCGTGGGCATGATGCTGTTCTTCCTGGCGCCCCTGGGCATGCTCGGGGTGGTCAGCTTCTACGGCGACGCGGCGATGACGCAGTGGGGCTCGCTCGCCCAGTGGTCCAAGATGTTCGACGCGTTCGGCCTGCTGGTGCTGGCCGACACGCTGTGGCTCGGGATCCAGGTCACGCTCCTGAGCCTGGTGCTGGGGTACGCGCTGGCCTGGGTGTTCGTGCGCATGCCGGCGCGGCTGCAGCCGGTGGTGATCTTCATCATCATGCTGCCGCTGCTCACGAGCGTGGTGGTGCGCACCTTCGCCTGGATCGTGATCCTGGGCCGCCAGGGCATCGTCAACGGCGTGCTGATGAACCTCGGCTGGATCGAGGAGCCGCTGAAGATGCTCTACACCCGCGGCGGCCTGGTGGTCGCCCTGGCCAACGTGCAGCTGCCCCTGATGGTGCTGCCCCTGATCAACGCGCTGCAGAAGGTGGACGTCAACCTCGCCGACGCCTCCGCCTCGCTGGGCGCCAGCGAGTGGCAGACCTTCCGCAAGGTGACCCTGCCGCTGTCCCTGCCCGGCATCGTGGCCGGCTCGCTGCTCACGTTCGCGGCGGCGATCACCGCCTTCATCTCGCAGTCGCTGATCGGCGGCGGCCAGATGCTGTTCATGCCGATGTACCTGTACCAGCAGGCCTCGGCGCTCTCGAATTACCCGTTCGCCGCCGCCATCGCGCTGACCTTCCTGGCCACCGTGATCGTCTGCGTCAGCGCCTTCAACATGCTGGGCCGCGCCTCCCGCGTGCCGACGAACTGAGGAGGGGACCATGGCCCGCCGAATGACCCTGTCCACCGTCATCTTCCGCGGCTCGCTGGGCCTGCTGGCGCTGGTGACGCTGCTGCTGCTGGTGGCGCCCACCCTGGTGGTGGTCACCGTCTCCTTCACCGACAGCTACTCGCTCAAGTTCCCGCCCCCGGGCTACTCGCTGCGCTGGTATGCCGAGCTGCTGGAGTCCGAGCAGCTGCACTTCGCCGCCTGGAACAGCCTGAAGGTGGGCGTGGCCACCACCGTGCTCTCGGTGGTGCTGGGCGTGGCGGCCTCGCTGTCCATCGCCCGCTCGCCCACGCGCAGGGCGCGGGTGCTCGACTCGCTGTTCATGTCGCCGCTGGTGCTGCCGGCGCTGGCCTTCGGCATCGCCGCCCTCATGGCCTTCAGCGCCGCGGGCCTGCCGGTGTCCACCGCCACCCTGGTGATCGGCCACACCGCCGTCTGCGTGCCCTACGTGATCCGCACCACCACCGCCGCCCTGGCGCAGATGGATCCCTCGCTGCTGGAAAGCTCGGCCAGCCTGGGCGCCTCGCGCTGGTACGGCTTTCGCCGCGTCACGCTGCCCCTGATCCGGCCGGGCGTGCTGGCGGGCGCCTTCATCGCCTTCATGTCCTCGTTCGACAACGTGCCGGTGTCCCTGTTCCTGCGCGACGCCCGCACCGACATGCTCCCGATCCGCATGTGGCAGGACCTGGAGGGCAAGCTCGACGTGACCATCGCCGCGCTCTCGGGCGTGACCATCCTGGTCACCCTGGTGATGATGATCGTGATGGAGCGGGCCACCGGCCTCTCGCGCCGCCTGCGGGGCTGAGCGGGGTCCGCCCGTGAGCCACGCCGGCCGCTCCAGCCTGCCCGTGGCCGCCTGGCTCGGCGCGGTGCTGGCCGCCTGCTCGCTGTCCCTCATGGGCGTGGCGGCGCTGGCGCCGCGCATCGCCGCCGACACCGGCCTGTCTCGCGAGGCGGTGGGCCTGTTCTCCGGCCTGGTCTGGAGCTCGGCCCTGCTCGCCTCGCTGGCCACCGGCGCGCTGGTGCAGCGGGTCGGCCCCTGGGCGGTGGCCCGGTTCGCGCTGGCCGGCTGCGCGCTGGGCCTGGTCGCGATCGCGGCGGGCGAGCCGGCGCTGTTCTGGGGGGCGGCGGTGTGCATCGGCATCGGCCATGGCTTCGAGGCGCCGCCGGCCTCGCAGCTCCTGGGGCACCATGTGCCGACCGAGCGCCGCCCCTTCTACTTCTCCCTCAAGCAGACCGGCGTGCAGGTCGGCGCGGTGACGGCCTCGCTGCTGCTGCCGGCGCTGGCGCTGTGGGGCGGCTGGCGGGCGGCGGTGCTGGGCGTGGCCGGCCTGCTGGCGCTGCTGGCCCTCGCCCTGGCCGGGCCCTCGCGCCGGCATGCGATGCCGGTGGCCGCGCCGCCTGCGGGCGCGGGCGCGGCGCATCCGCTGCTGTCGTGGGTCTCGGTGCTGCGCGGGCGTGCCGACCTGCAGCGCCTGGCCCTGGCCGCCGCCGCCTTCGGCGCCACGCAGGTGTGCATGAACACCTTCCTCGTGACCTGGATGGTGGCGGTGCGCGACGTGCCCCTCACCACCGCCGGCGCGCTCGCCGCCACCGCGCAGGGCGCGGGCCTGGTGGGCCGGCCGCTCTGGGGCTGGGTGGCGAGCCGCTCGGGCGGCGCGATCCGGGTGCTGCGGGGCCTGGGCGCGCTCATGGCCGTGTGCGCGCTGGCGCTGGGGCTCACCGGGGCCAGCCTGCCGGGGCCGGCCCTGGCGCTGCTCGCGGCGGCCTTCGGCCTGAGCGCCAGCGGCTGGAACGGCGTCTTCCTGTCCGAGGTCGCCACGCGCAGCGGCGGCGAGGGCATCGCCGCGGCGACGGCGGCGGCCATGGTGCCGATGTACCTGGGGCTGGTGGCTGGCCCGGTGGCCTTCGCGGCGATCAGCCGCGGGCTGGACCTGTCGGCCGGGTTCGTGGTGCTGTCGGCGGCGGCGGCCGTGGGCGCGCTGCTGGTGCCGGCGGCGCGCCGGTGAATTCAACTTCGAGGAGCGAAGCGATGGCGGGTGGCATTTCCCTTCACGCGGTCGATGTGGCCGCAGGCGTTCCGGCGGCCGGCATGCGGGTGCGCCTGCTGCGGCTGGAGGCGGGGTCCTCCCGCTGCATCGCCGAGGGCGCATTGGGCGCGGGCGGGGCGCTGGACCATCCCGTCACCACCGGGGCCGGCGTCGAGGCCGGCACCTACGAGGCGCACTTCCACCTCGGCGACTGGTGGCGCGAGCGCGAGGCCACCCAGGAGCGCTTCTTCCAGGAGGTGGCGGTGTTCCGCTTCGAGGTGCTGGACGTGGCGCAGCACTACCACCTGCCGGTGAAGTTCACGCGCTGGGGGCTGGCGCTGTTCCGCGGGGCGTGAGGGGATGGGGTCAGGTCTTGCATCAACGCGACCATACCGACATTACAGGCGCCTCTCGGCGCCGCAGGTCAACTGCCGCGTTGATGCAAGACCTGACCCCTTGCCCTTGCCCGCTTCGCCTTCGCCGCCTTCGCGGGGTACTGCTGTCGGGCCCGCTCCAGCCACTGCAGCGACTCCACCTGCGCGAGGAAACGGCGCAGGTAATCGGGCGAGAGGGCCCGCATCACGGCGAGCGACTGCAGCACCAGCGCGTGCGAGTTCAGCGGGCCGGCATTGGCCGGCTTGCGGGCCACGGCCTGTTCCACGCGCTCGAGGCTGCGCTGGCTGGTCCAGGTGCGCCGGAAACGACGCACGCTGGCCAGCTCGTCGCGGCGCGCCGGCTCGCCCGTCGCCTGCGCCTCGCGCAGGGAGGGCGAGGCCTCGCGCAGCCAGGCATTGAGCTGCGCCAGCGGCTCGCAGCCCGCGGGCTGCGCCGCACGGGCCGCGAGGCGGCGCACGCCGTGCACGTCCCCGGTGGCCTGCAGGCGGCGCAGCTCGCGGGCCAGCGCCGGCTGCTTCGCCGCCACGCGCGCGGCCTCCTCGCCGGATTGCCGGCGGGCCTGCGCGAAGCGCTGCGCGTAGTCGTCCACCCCCGCCAGCAGGCGCGCCAGCAGCGCGGCCTGCACCGCCTCGGGTTGCGCCGGCAGGCGGCGGGCCAGCGCCTCCAGGTAGCCGAAGCGTGACGGGTCGAGCCGCCAGGCGCCGTCGCGGCGCAGGTCGGCCAGGCGCGCCTGGGCGGCGGCGGCGTCCTGCAGTGCGGCAGCTTCGGTGCCGGCGGCGTCGGGAGCGGTCATGGCCTGGCGGCCGCCCCGGCGGCGCGCGGCACGGGCGCGATCTCCACGCGCCGGTTCTTCGCGCGGCCGCCCTCGCTGTCGTTCGGGGCCACCGGCTGCTCCGCGCCGAAGGCGGCGGCAAAGACCTGCGAGGCCGGCAGGCCCTCGGCGATCAGCGCGCGGGTCACGGTGAGGGCCCGCTGCGCGGACAGCTCGAGGTTGTCGTCGAAGCGGCGGTTGCCGCCCTGGATCGGCTTGTCGTCGGTGAAGCCGCTGACCATCAGCACCTCGCCGCGCTCGCCCAGGTACACCTGCAGCGGCTGCACCAGGCTTTTCAGCAGCTGCCGGCCCTCGGGCCGCAGCTGGTCGGAGTTGAGGGCGAACAGCACGCTGCCGCTGATGCCGATGCGGCCGTTGGCCAGCGTCACCCGGCCCGAGGCCAGCGGGATCGCCAGCGCCTTCTCCAGCGCCATGCGGCGCTGCTCCTCGACGCGGCGCTTCTCCACTTCGGACTTGAGGCTGGCCACCAGGTCCATCTGCACCACCAGCACGCCGGCCAGCACCAGGACGAAGGCGCCGAGCAGGCCCGCCATCAGGTCGCCGAAGACGGCCCAGACCGGGGCGACCTGTCCCCCGTCGTCGTCGCCGTCCGCGAACTCCGGGCCTGTCATGCCCGCGCCCCTTCCGCCAGCGCCGGCTGCAGCTGCCGCAGGTTCTCCACCAGGCCCTGCTGCGAGGCGATGCTCAGGTCGATGACCTCGCGCGCCTGCGCCACGTAGTAGGCGAGCTGCTCGTCGCTGCGCGCGCTGGACTGGGTGATGGAGGCCTCCAGCCGCTCGAGGCTGTCGACCAGGCGGTCGTTGGTGGCCTGGAAGGCCTGCACGCCCTGGCCGAAGGCCTCGGCCAGGCTGGCGAGTTCGACCGCGCTGGCGCCCACCTGGGTGGACACGCCGGCGGTGTGCTCGGCCTGCGCCTGCAGCGCCTGCGCGAAGCGCTCGCCCGCCTCACCCAGCACCGAGGCGGCCGAAGCCACCAGGGTCTCGATGGCGGCGCGCTGCTCGCCGGTCGCGGCCTGCACCGACTGCAGCAGCTGCGCCAGCTGCGAGAGCAGGGCGGTGCGCTCGTCCAGCGCCGCGTTGTCCCGCTCGGACATCCTCGCCATTTCCTCGCGCAGCTGGGTGATCACGCCGGCCGCGGCCTGCGGCACCTCGGCGGCGGAGGCCAGCAGGCGCGACAGCGGCGCCTCGAGCGCCGCGCCCAGTGTGGCCAGGTGCTGGCCGACGGCCGACTCGAGCTGGCCCAGGCGCTCGACGGCGGCCTGGCCGCGCGCGGCTTCCTCGCCGCGCAGGGCGGACAGCTCGCTGCGCCAGAGGCCGGCGAGTTCGTCCATGCGCCGGCCCTGGTCCTCGGTCCAGCGGGCTTCGGATTCGACCCGCGAGCGGACCAGTTCCTCGCTGCGCGCCACGAGCTGCGCGGCGTCTTCCAGCGTGCGGCCGGCCTGCGCGCCGACGCGGGCGGTGATGTCGTCGGCAGCCTGTTGCAGCGACTGGCCGATGGCCTGCTGCTGCGCGAGGGCCAGTTCGCCGGCCTGCTGCCACCGGGCCTGCAGGTCGGCGGCCAGGGCCTGCAGCGCGCCGGTCCAGGCCTGCAGGCGCTGTTCGTCGGCGCCGGCCTGGGCGCTGGCGCGGGCCGCGGCCTGGTCGGCCACCTGCTGCAGCGACTGGCCGATGGCCTGCTGCTGCGCGAGGGCCTGCTCGCCGGCCTGACGCCACTGCGCGTGGACGTCGGCGGCCAGGGCCTGCAGCGCGCCGGTCCAGGCCTGCAGGCGCTGTTCGTCGGCGCCGGCCTGCGCGCTGGCGCGGGCCGCCATCTGGTCGGCCAGCTGCTGCAGCGACTGGCCGATGGCCTGCTGCTGCGCGCGGGCGAGTTCGCCGGCGCGTTGCCACTGCGCCTGCAAGTCGGCGGCCAGGGCCTGCAGCGCGCCCGTCCAGGCCTGCAGGCGCTGCTGCTCGCTGTCGGCATGCAGCGCCTGCGAGCGGGCCATGCTGTCGTTCACCGCGGCGACCAGCGCCGTGCCGCGCTGCTCGAAGCCTGCGCTGAAGCCGGCCAGGGCCTGTTGCAGGTCGGCGGCCAGCGCCTGGCTGGTGCGGGCATGCGCCTGCAGCGCGGACTGCCAGCCGGTGGCCACCTCGCGCGCCGAGCCCTCCAGCCGCTGTGCCAGGGCATCGGCCTGCGCCTTCGCGGCGTCGCCCAGGCGGGCATGCAGGCCCTGCGTGTCCTGCGCGATGCGGGCCATCGCGGCCTCCACCACCGGGGTGATGCTCTCGCCCGCGGCGCGCGCGCCGGCGGCCAGGCTGTCCCGCAGCGACGCGCCCACCGACTGCGCCAGCTCGCCGTAGGCGCGGGAGGCGCCCTCCTGGAAGCGGGCCTGCCGATCGAGCAGCTGTTCGTCGAGCTGCTGGCTGCGCTGCTCGATGCGGTCCATCAGCGCCTCGAGCCGGCGGGCCACCTCGGGCAGGGCGCCGGCCTGGGCCTGCAGCGCGCGCAGGGCCTCCTCGCGCTGCGAGGTGGCGGAGAAGGCGCGCAGCGCGCCGGCGGTGCGGCCGTCGAGGGCGCGGCCCGCCTCCATGCGCTCGCGCCGGCAGATCGCCGACATCAGGCCCAGCATGGCCGAGGCGGCCACGCCGGCCACCGAGGTGCCGAATGACAGGCCCAGGCCCCGGATCGGCTCGGCCAGCGCCGAACGCATGGCCTGCAGGTCGCCCGAGCCTTCGAGCGCGAAGACGGTGCCCTTGAAGGTGACCACCATGCCCAGGAAGGTGCCCAGCATCCCCAGCATGACCAGCAGGCCGACCAGGTAGGGGGTGAGGGCCGGCGCGGGCAGCGCGACGCGCTCGCCCTCGACGCGCAGGCGCACCGCGTGGCGCAGCGAGGCCGGCACGCGATCGAGCCAGTCCGACAGCCGCTCCAGCGGTTGGGGGATGTCGTCGAGCGCGCCGGCCAGGGCGGCGGTGGCGGCGCGGTACTGCCGCAGCTCCCAGGCGCCCGCCAGGTAGGCGCCGCCGATCACGAGGGTGATGGCCAGGGCCAGCCCGTTGTTGCCGGCGAAGCCCAGGCCCACCCAGGCCACGGCCGCCAGGCCGGCCGCGAAGGCGGCGATGAAGGATCGCTTGTTCATGCTTGTTGCTTCGATGCGTTGTCCAGGGCCTCGACCAGGCCCTTCACGGGTTCCAGGCGCAGGTCCACCTCGGCGAGCAGGGCTTCGCGCCACTGCGGCTCGAAGGCGGCCAGCCAGCCGCCGGGCGCGCGCCAGCGGGCCGGGTCGTCCGGCGCGCCCGCGGCGTCGAGGGCCTGGCGGTGCGCCTGGCGGAGTTGTTCGAACCGCCGCTGCAGCAGGCCGGCCGTGGTGGGCATCAGCGCCTGCTCGCGCGCGGCGAGGGTCTGCTCCAGGGCGGCGTCCAGCGCGGCGAGCTGGCGCAGCGCGGTGGAGGCCCGGGAGATGGCCTGGCGGACGTGGTCACGCAGGCCGGAAATCAGTTGCTCCATCTGGCGCTGCAAGGCCAGGTGGCGGTGGTGGTAGGGCTGGAAGCTGCCGTCCTCGGCCTCGGCCAGGTCCAGCGGGCTGGGCGACTGCGCGATGGCATGGGCCAGCGCGCCGCGCACGCGCTGCACGTCCGCCGCCAGGTCGGCGGCGGTGGGCGCGCGCCCGCTGCGGGGGCGCGCCGGCGCGGGCGCGTCGATCGCGCGGATCGCCTGGTGCGCGGCTTGCAGGCCGATGGCGTCGAAGGCGTTGAGCCACAGGCTCAGGCGCTCGGCGAAGTCCATCGCCGACGCGTCCGCCTCCACGGGCGTCCAGTCGCCGAGCAGGCGAACGAGCGTCGAACTGCCGAAATCGCTGCGCAAGAAAACTTCCTTCGCACCGCGCGGGTGCTGGCCAGGGTGGAGGGGCGGGACGGGGAGCGGTTCGCACCCGCGGGGGGCCGCGGAACGGGCCGCGGACGGTGCGCCGGGCGGGCCGCAGGCCGAAAGGCGGCGCCGCGGCCTGCGGCACGACCCGCTATTTTAAGAAGGCCCGGCCGCCCGCCCCGAAGTTACCCACGGCGCCTGTGGGCGAGGCTGTGGATAGAAGTGGGGGCAACTCGCGCAAGCCGCGCCCCGCCTGGGTTTGCGGGCGATGCCTAAAAAACGGGCAGGCTCCGGGCGGCCCGACGTTCACGATCGGGAAACATCGGATTTCGCCGGCGAACCCTGGCGCCCGGAGGGCGACTTCCATAATCGCCGGCCATGCCCAGCCGCCCTTGCCTGCCTGTTCCCCGCACCGTCGACGGCTGCTTCAGCGTCGAGGACCTGCGCAGGCTGGCCCGCCGGCGCCTGCCGCGCGCCATCTTCGATTTCTATGACGGCGCCGCCGAGGACGAGCGCACCCTCGCCGCCAACCGCGAGGCCTACGCGCACCACCGCTTCGCCCCGCACGTGCTGGTGGACGTGAGCGCCCCGCGCCTGGGCACCACCCTGTTCGGCCGGCCGATGGGCCTGCCCCTGGCCATCGCCCCCACCGGCGCGGCCGCCTTCGGCTGGCGCGACGCCGACCTGCACCTGGCGCGCGCCGCTGCGAAGCATGGCGTGCCCTTCACCCTCTCGAGCAGCGGCACCGCCTCGATCGAGGCGGTGGCCCGCGAGGCGCCGGGGCGCCTGTGGTTCCAGGCCTATGTGCTGAAGAACCAGGACTTCTTCTGGAACATGATCGCGCGCGCCCAGGCCGCCGACTACGAGGCGCTGGTGATCACCGTGGACCTCGCGGTGGGCGGCAAGCGCGAGCGCGATTTCCACAACCGCTTCTCGGTGCCGTTCCGCCTGACGGCCCGCAGTGCGCTCGACTTCGCGCTGCACCCGCGCTGGACGCTGGACCTGCTGCGCCGCGGCATCCCCGCCTTCGAGAACCTGCGCGGGCTGGAGCTGGCCGCCAAGAGCGCCACCGCCATCGCCTCCTCGGTGGGCCGCAATTACGACCCGGCCTTCGACTGGGACCGGCTGGCCCGGGTGCGTGAGCGCTGGTCGCGCCGCCTCATCGTCAAGGGCGTCTGCCGCGGCGACGACGCGCGCCGGCTGGTGGCGCTGGGCGCGGACGCGATCGTGGTCTCCAACCACGGCGGCCGCCAGCTCGATGGCGCGGTGGCCACGCTCGACGCGCTGCCCGAGGTGCTGGAGGCGGTGGGCGGGCGCGTGCCGGTGCTGCTCGATGGCGGCATCCGCCGCGGCGGCGACATCGCCAAGGCCCTGGCCCTGGGCGCGGCCGGCGTGCTCACGGGCCGCGCCACGCTGTATGGCGCGGTGGCCGGCGGCGGGCCCGGCGCGCTGCGCGCGCTCGACATCCTGCGCGACGAATTCCAGCGCACCCTGCAACTGTGCGGGGTGCCCGGTGCCGAGGGGTTGCGGACCGACCTGCTGCGACCGGTCAGGTAGCGGCAGACGACAGATCGACAACAGACAGACAACATTCCAGGAGACAAGACATGAACCGCATCCATCGCGCCGTGAAGGCGCTCGTCGTCGCGGGCGCCGCACTCGCCGGCCCCCTGGCCATGGCGCAGGACGCCTTCCCGAGCAGGCCGGTCAAGCTGGTCGTGGGCTACGCCGCCGGCGGCCCCACCGACGTGATCGCCCGCGTCGTCGGCCAGGACATGAGCGCCACGCTGGGCCAGCCGGTGGTGGTGGAGAACCGCGCCGGCGCCAACGGCAACATCGCCACCGAGGGCGTGGCGCGCGCGCCGGCCGACGGCTACACCGTGATCGTGAACACGCTCTCGCACAACGTGAACGCGCTCCTCAGCCCGGACAAGGTCAAGTACGACCCGGTGAAGAACTTCGCCCCGGTGAGCCTGGCCGTGGTGCTGCCGCAGCTTTTGGTGGTGGGCTACAACTCGCCTTACCAGACGCTGGGCGACCTGGTGAAGGCCGCGAAGGCCGCCCCGGACTCGGTGAGCTACGGCTCCGCGGGGACCGGCGGGTCCGCCCACCTGGCCGCCGAGCTGCTGGCGCAGCGCGCCAGCGCGAAGATGACCCACGTGCCGTACCGCGGCAACGCGCCCGCGATGACCGAGGTGATGGCGGGCCGCGTGAGCTTCATGTTCTATCCCATGATCGGCGTCAACGCCTTCGTGGCCGACAAGAAGGTCCGCATCCTGGCCGTGACCACCGCGGCGCGCCACCCGGACTACCCCACGGTGCCCACCATGGCCGAAGCCGGCTACCCCGGCTTCGAGGCCTATGTCGGCCCGGTGGGCTTCATGGCCCCCGCCGGCACGCCGCCCGCCGCGGTGCAGAAGCTGGCCGGCGCGATCCGCACCGCCCTGGCCAAGCCGGCGATCCGCGACCAGCTGGTGAACCTGGGCGGCGTGGTCGTGGGCTCCACCCCCGACGAGTACCGCGACTGGCTGCGCGGCGACGCCGAGCGCTGGGCCCAGTTGATCAAGGCCGCCGGCATCAAGGGCGAGTGATTCAGGGCTGGGTCGCCCCCGCGGGCGCCCAGGCCGGCGGCCGGGCCGCCCAGTCCTTGAGGAACTCCAGCAGCGCCCGCACCCGGGTGGGCATGTTGCGGCGGGTCGAGAAGACCACGCTGATGTCCAGCTGCTGCGGGCGGTACCCGGGCAGCACCACCGCCAGCGCGCCGCTGCGAAGCTCCTCGGAGACCATGTAGTACGGGTGCAGCGCGATGCCCGCACCCAGGAGCGCGCCCTTCTTCAGGACCTCGCCGATGTTGGAGCGCAGCGTGCCGCGCACCCGCACGTCGCGCGGCGTGTCGCCCTCGAAGTGCCAGATGTTCCCTGACGACTTGATGGTGTGGACCAGGCAGTTGTGCCGGCGCAGGTCCTCCACCGAGCGCGGCGTGCCGGCGCGCGCCAGGTAGGCCGGCGAGGCCACCAGCACCTGCGGCGCCTTCATCAGCGGGATGGCGATGAAGCTGGCATCGTCCAGCTGCGGCGCGATGCGGATCGAGAGGTCCAGCGCGTCGCCCGCGGCCGGCGTGCGGCCGTCGTCCAGGACCACCGTGACCTCGATGTCCGGGAAGCGCTCGGTGAACTGCGCCACCACCGGCGAGAGGTGGTGGATGCCGAAGGCCGGCGGCGTGCCCACGCGGATGCTGCCGCGGGGAAGGTTCACCGAATCGCGAACGTCGGACTCCAGGCGTTCGTAGCGCTCCAGCATCTCCTGGGCGCCCTCCAGCACCCGCGCGCCCGCCTCGGTCAGGGTCACCTGCTTGCTGTTGCGATTGAGCAGCTGGGAGCCCATGTTCTCCTCGAGCCAGGCGATGTGCTTGGTCACCGTGCCCTTGGACAGCGAGAGCTGCCAGGCCGCGCGCACGAAGCTGCGGCAGCGCGCAACCTCCGAGAAGATCTGCAGGCAGCGCAGGCGGTCCATGGGGGTCTCCGGTTTCTTGTTTGGAAACCTCGGATTATCGATCGGCGTGTCCCGCCCGCGCCGCGCGTTCCTACACTGCCCGCCATGACCACGACCCTGGTGACTGCCTCCTGCGCGGGCGAACTCACCCAAGCCCTCCACGCCTTCATCAGCCACCTCGACGAGCGCCGCTACGACGAGCTCCTCGCCGCCTTCGCCCCGCAGGGCCGCTGGCTGCGCCAGGGCCGCTGGCTCGAGGGCCGCGACGCCATCCTGCAGGCGCTGCAGGCCCGCCCCGCAGGCATGCGCGTGCGCCACGTCATGAGCAATGCCTGGGCCTGGCACGGCGAGGGCGGGGTGGTGCACCAGGAGGCCTACATGACGGCCTTCCGCCAGCTCGAGGGCGAAGCCGTGGCCTCGCTGTTCCGGATCAACCGCGTCACCAGCGTGTGGCGCCGTCGCGGCGAGGGCTGGGAACTGCTCGAGCAGCAGCTCCTTCCCGACCTGGAGTTCGGCGCATGAGTGACGCCGCTTCGACCCCGCGCGTGGCCCCCTTCGTCCAGCGACTGCCGCTGATGCGCGTGATCCTGCGCGAGGGCGCCGTCGACGCGCTGGGCGCCGAGCTGGCCCTGCTGCGTGCCAGCCGGCCCCTGCTGGTGTGCAGCGGCAGCGCCCGCCGCAGTGCCACCTTCGCCCGTGTGCAGCGCCAGCTCGAGGGCCTGGCGGTGCTGGCCGGCGACGACGTGCCGCCGCACTCCGCCACCGACCTCGTCACCGGCCTGGCCGGGCGCGCCGCGCAGCATGGCGTGGACTGCATCGTCGCCTTCGGCGGCGGCAGCGCCTCCGACACCGCCAAGGCGGTGGCGATCCTGCTGGGGGAGGGCGGCCGCCTGGAGGACCACGCGGCCCGCTTCACGCCGCCAGCCACGCTGCACGTGCCCTCGCTGACGAAGCCCAAGGTCCCCATCGTCACCATTCCCTGCACCGCCTCGGGCGCCGAGGTCTCGGCCGGCCTGGGCGTGCGCACGCCCGAGGGCCACAAGCTGCTGTTCACCGATTTCCAGGTGGCCAGCCGCGTGGTGCTGCTGGACCCGGTGGCCAACCTCGAGGTGCCGGCCGGCGTGATGCTCTCCACCGGTATGAACGGCCTGGCGCATTGCCTGGAGGGCCTGTACTCGCTGGAGCGCGCGCCGCTGGGCGAGACCATGGCGCTCGACGCGATGGCCCGCTTCGCCCGCGCCCTGCCCGCGGTGCGCCGCGACCCGCAGGACGTGGCCGCCCGCGCCGACCTGCTCTACGCCGCCCACCTCTCGGGGCTGGTGATGATCAATGCCCGCACCGCGCTGCATCACGCCATCTGCCATGTGATCGGCTCGGTCACCGGCGTGCCGCACGGCGAGGCCAATGCGGTGATGCTGCCCTACGCGCTGGAATTCAACCGGCCCGTGGTCGCCCCGGCGCTGGAGCGCGCCGCGCTGGCCCTGGGCGCCGCGAGCGCCGACGCCGTCGCCTGCATCGAGGCCGTGCGCGGCCTGGGCCGCTCGCTGGGCGTGCCGCAGCGGCTGCGCGACATCGGCGTGCCGCGCGAGGCCCTGGCCCGCATCGCCGAGAAGGCCATGGGCGAGCGCGGGCTGTACTTCAACCCGCGCCGTGTGGCCGGCCCGCACGAGATCCTGGCGCTACTCGAGCAGGCGTACTGAGAGGCGCGTCGAGCGCCGCCCCCTTCCCCTTCCACGGAGAGACACCATGACCTTCCAGATCATCCCGAACGACGCCACGCTGGGCGCCCGCGTCGAGGGCCTCGACCTGTCGCAGCCGCTGTCCGACGCCGACCTGGCCACCCTGATCGAGGCCCTGGGCCGCCACGGCGTGCTCAAGTACCCCAAGCAACAGCTCACCGCGCGCCAGCTGCGCGACTTCTCGGCCCGCTTCGGCGAGCTGGAGGTCAACGTGGCCAATGCCTACCAGGAGCCGGGCCTGCCGGAGGTGATGATCCTCTCGAACATGGTGGAGAACGGCAAGCCGCTGGGCCTGTCCGACGCCGGCCAGGACTGGCACACCGACATGTCCTACAGCCGCATGATCGCCTTCACCAACGTGCTGTATGGCACCGTCATCCCGCACCGTGACGGCAAGTCCCTGGGCAACACCGAGTTCTGCAACATGCATGCCGCCTACGAGGCCCTGCCCCAGGCCTGGAAGGACCGCCTCGAGGGCTGCACCGCCACCCACGACTTCAACAAGTTCTGGGAGATGATGCGCCGCGAGCGGGGCAGCTCTCGCCCGCCGCTCACCGAGGCCCAGCGCGCGGCCAAGCCGCCGGTCTCGCACCCCGTGTTCCTGACCCACCCCATCACCGGCAAGAAGGTGCTCTACGCCAACCCGGGCTATGCCATGCACATCGACGGCTGGTCCCAGGAGGAGAGCGACGAGGCCCTGGCCTTCCTGTTCGCGCACCAGCTGCGTCCCGAATTCCGCTACGCCAACAACTGGGAGGTGGGCGACGTGCTGATGTGGGACAACATGGGCACCATCCACAACGCCGTGGCCGACTACCTGCCGCACGAGCACCGCTACATCAAGCGCTGCCAGGTCGCCGCCACCCGCTTCTTCCACGCCGACGGCAGCCCGCGCGAGCGCGCGGCGGCCCTGGCCTGAGCCTTTCCTCCATGAAGCTGCTTCAATTCGAGATCCCCGGCCACGACACGGGCCGCCGCGCCGGCGTGCTGCACGAGGGCCGCATCGTCGACATCACCGACCTGCTCGCCGGGCTGGCCCTGCCCACCGAGGCCGCGCAAGCCCTGCGCGTCCGCGGCATCGAGCCCGCGGCCGGCGGCCTGGTGCGCTGGCTGCAGGCTGGCCCGGCCGCCCGCGCCGCGCTGGCGCCGCAGATCGCGCAGCGCCTGGCCTCGCCGCAGGCCGTGCGCCACGACCCGGCCGCCGTGACCTTGCGCGCGCCGGTGGCGCGCCCCGGCAAGGTGGTGGCCATCGGCCGCAACTACGCGGACCATGCCAAGGAGACCGGCGTCCAGCCGTTCGAGAAGCCGCGCATCATCTCCAAGCTGCCCTCCTCGGTGACCGACCCGGGCACCGTGGTGCGCAAGCCGCCGCCCGTGACCAAGTTCGACTTCGAGGGCGAGCTGGGCGTGGTGATCGGCAGCTTCGCCCACGCGGTGGACGAGGCCCGCGCCCTGGACCACGTGGCCGGCTACACGCTGCTCAATGACCTGAGCGCGCGCGAGTTCCAGTTCGACATCAGCCCGGCGCAGACCACCTTCGCCAAGAGCATGGACGGCTTCTGCCCGCTGGGCCCGGTGCTGGTTTCGGCCGACGCCATCCCCGACCCGCAGGCGCTGGACCTGAGCACCCGCGTCAACGGGGTGGAGGTGCAGCACGCCACCACTGCGGACATGCTGTTCCCGGTGCGCACGCTGATCGCCTACATCAGCCAGTACATGACGCTGGAGCCGGGCGACGTGATCGCCACCGGCACGCCGGCGGGCATCGGCGCCTTCCGCACGCCGCCGGTGTGGCTGGCGGCGGGCGACCGCATCGAGGTCACGATTCCCCAGATCGGCACGCTGGAGACCCGCATCGGCTGACGCGGGTCGGGTGGAGGTTCAGTCCACCCGCAGCAGCACCTTGCCGGTGACGCGCCCGCTCTCCACCTGCTCGTGGGCGGCGGCGATCTCCGCCAGCGGCAGGCGCGCCGCCACCTGGTGCTGCAGGCGGCCGCGTGCCAGCATTTGCGCCAGCACGCCCTCGGCGCGCTCGCGGTCGGCCGGCGCGAGGTTGTAGACCACGAAGAACTTCAGCTGGATGTTCTTCTGGATCAGGGGGAAGAAGGGCAGCGGCATCGGCGTGGCGCCGCTGCCATAGACCACGCATTCGCCGCCGGTGCGCAGCATCTCTAGGTTGGCGGCGGCGTTGGCCGCCATGTCCACCTCGATGATGCGGTCCACGCCGCGCCCGCCCGTGAGTTCGGCCACGCGCCGGGCCAGGGGCTCGGTCTTGTAGTCCACCACGTCGTCCGCGCCGGCCTCGCGGGCCAGGGCGGCCTTGGCCTCGCTGCTGGTGGTGGCGATCACGCGCGCCGCGCCGAGCTGGCTCGCCATCTGCACCGCGTAATGGCCCACCGCGCCCGCGCCGCCCGAGACCAGCACCGTCTTGCCGGCGACGCCGCCATCCATCAGCACCGCGTGCAGCGCGGTCAGCGCCGGCACGCCCAGGCAGGCGCCGACCTCGTCGTCCACCGCGTCGGGCAGGAGGACGGCCTGCGCCTGCGGCACGCACACGCGCTCGCAGGCCGTGCCGTGCGCGCGCTTGAAGGCGGTGTTCCACAGCCACACGCGCTGGCCGATGCGCGCGGCCGGCACGCCGTCGCCCACGGCATCGACCACGCCCATGCCGTCGCTGTGCGGGATCACGCGCGGGAAGGGCATGACGGGGTTGCGCAGGCCCACGCGGGACTTCACGTCGGAGGGGTTCACGCCCGACCATCGAATGCGCACGCGCACCTCGCCCGGGGCGGGCACGGGATCGGGCAGGTCGGCGATTTGCAGCACCTCGCGCGCGGGGCCGAGGCGGTCGTAGAAGGCGGCTTTCATGCGGGCCAGTCTATCGGCCGACGCCGCGGGCCGCAGTCACGGACGGGTCTTCCCGTCCGCGCCGCCTCACTCGGCCTTCGCGCCGGAGTAGCGGATCGGCCCCGCGCGCGAGGCCAGCTCCTGGCGGATGTGGCGCGCCAGCTCCTGCGGCGTGCCGGCCACCAGGTCGTAGCCCTTGGCATCGACCTCGCGCTCCTTGAAGCCGGGCTCGCGCAGCACCGCCGTCACGTCGCGGTGGATGCGGTCCACCGCGGCGGCCGGCATGGCCTTGGGCGCGAACAGGCCCACCCACACGTTGGCATCCACCTCGGGGAAGCCGAGCTCGCCGACGGTGGGCACGTCCGGCAGCGCGGGGTGGCGCACCTTGCCGCCATAGGCCAGCGCCTTGATGCGGCGGGTCTGCAGGTGCGGGCGGGCGGAGGGGATGCCGGCCCACGTGAGCTGCACCTCGCCCGAGACCACCGCCGTCACCGCCTGCGGGATGCCGCGGTACGGGATATGGACGATGTAGAGGCGCGCCTTCTGCTTCAGCGTCTCGGTGGCGAGCTGCGGCTGGCTGCCCGGGCCGTAGGAGGCATAGGCCAGCTGGCCGGGCGACTTGCGGGCCAGGGCCACCAGCTCGGGCAGGGTGGAGGCCGGCAGCGAGGCGGGCGCGACCAGCAGCTGGCTGAAAGACACCATCCGCGTCACCGGCGCGAAGTCGCGCTCCAGGTCGTAGGGCAGCTTCGCGTACAGGTGCGGGTTGATGGTGAAGGTGGCGTCGGTCGTGAACAGCAGGCTGTGGCCGTCGCCGGCGCGGGCCGCGGCTTCTGTGCCGACCACCGTGTTGGCGCCGGGGCGGTTGTCCACCGTCACCGGCTGCTGCCAGGTCTCCTGCAGGCGCTGGGCGAGGGCGCGCGCCAGCACGTCGACGCCGCCGCCGGCGGGGTACGGTACGATCAACCGCACCGGGCGCGTGGGCCAGTCCGCCGCGTGCGCGGCGGCCGGAAGGCCCAGGCCCGCGACGAGCAACGACAGCAGCAGGCCCTGGATCCGACCCCGATGTTTCACTCCATGCTCCTCGTGTATTGAGTCGCGGGGATTCTATGCACGCCGAACCGACCGCTTTCCGCGTCCCTCCCGCGTGGCCCGCGCTGCCCGAGCTGCAGCTGGCCCGCATTCCCACCTCCGCCGCATCGCGCTACCTCGGGGATCGCTGGTCCTTCCTCGAGGCCGGCCCCGCCGATGCGCCCTGCCTGCTGATGCTGCATGGCATCGGCGCTTGCGCCGACTACTACCGTTTCCAGCTCGCGGGGCTGTCCGGGCGCTGGCGCGTGGTCGCCTGGAACGCGCCCGGCTACGGCCTCAGCGACGCGCTGCGCACCGAGTCGCCCGGCTGGACGGACTACGCCCAGGCGGTGGCCGATTTCCTCGACGCGCTCGCCATCCCTCGCTGCGTGGTGGTGGGCAACTCCTTCGGGTCCGCCGTGGCCCAGGCCTTCGCGATCGCCCACCCGGCGCGCGCCGCCGGCCTCGTGCTCACGGGGACCGGCATCGGCCAGCGCGCGCTGGAGCCCGCCCGGCGCGAGGCCTATGAGGACCGCATCCGGCGCATCCGCCTGGGCGGCTACCAGTACGGCGACCGCGGCTCGGACCACCTGGTGGGCGAGGGCGCTTCGCCCGCGCTGCGCGCCTGGCTGACCCGGATCTCGCGCAGCCTGCGCGCCGAGGGCGTCGAGCGCGCCGCGGCCTTCCGCACCAGCGATTTCTTCAGCCCCGACCACGCGGACCGCCTGCGCCTGCCGGTGCTGATGGTGCAGGGCGACCGGGACCGCGTGAACCCGCGCGAGCAGAACGCCGACCTCCTGCGCGAGGCGCTGCCGCACGCGCGCCTCGAGGCCTGGCCCGGCATCGGCCACCTGCCCGACGTGGAGGACCCGGCCCGCTTCAACCAGGCCTTGTCGGACTTCGCGCAAGGCCTGGAGGGCTTCGGCCCATGACGGTCGACGCCAGCGCCACCGGGGTCTGGCAGGGCCTGGACCAGGCGGCCCTGGACCGCGCCTACGACCAGGCCGCCTGGGCGCCGAACATGCACGCGGTGCTGGCCCGCTATGCGCAGCGCAGCCAGGCCGCCCGGGAGCGCCTGGGCGAGCCCCGGCGCATCGCCTATGGCGCCGGGGTGAACGAGGCGCTGGATTTCTTTTCCTGCGGCGGCCAGGGCGCACCCCTGGTGGCCTTCATCCACGGCGGCGCGTGGCGCAGCGGCAAGGCCCGCGACTACGCCTTCGTGGCCGAGCCCCTCGTGCGCCGTGGCGCGCACGTGGCGATCCCGGACTTCGACTGGGTGCAGGACCGCGACGGCGATCTCGCTGTGCTGGCCGACCAGGTGGTGCGTGCCCTCGCCGCGCTGCTCGGACAGGCGCATGTCCTCGGCATCGACCCGGCCCGCGTCCACCTCGTGGGCCACTCCTCCGGCGCACACCTGGCCGCGCTGGCGGCCACGCGCGCGGGCGAGCCGGGCCTGCCGGCCGGGGCGGTGCGCAGCCTCGTGTGCTGCAGCGGCCTGTACGAGCTGGAGCCGGTGCGGCGCTCGGCGCGCAGCCGCTACCTGCGCCTGGACGATGCCGCGGTGGAGGCGCTGAGCCCGCTGCGCCGCACGCACCGGCTGCAGGCTGCGGTGCGGGGGGTGTGCGGCGCGCTGGAGAGCCCGCAGTTCCTCTGGCAGGCGCAGGCCTGGGCGCAGGCCGTGCAGGCCGCCGGGCTGCCCGTGACGCACGAGGTGGCCGCGGGGCTGAACCACTTCGAGGTGCTGGAGGCGCTGGTGGATGCGGCGCATCCGCTCGGCGCGCGGCTGCCCGGGTGGCTGGGGCTGCCGGCCTGACGCCTGCGCGTCACCGGCCGCGGGTCACCCGAACCGCGCCGGCGCGTACGGCGCCGGGTCGACCACCGTCGCCTCGCCCTCGATCAGCTCCGACAGCAGCCGCCCGCTCACCGGACCCAGCGTGAAGCCCTGGTGCGCGTGGCCGAAGTTGAACCACAGGCCGCGGTGCCGCGGCGCGGCGCCGATCACCGGCAGCATGTCGCCGGTGCAGGGCCGGGCGCCGAGCCAGGGCCGGGCCTCCACCGGCTCGGGCAGCTCGAACAGCTGGCGCGCCAGCACCTGCGCGCGATCGAGCTGCACCGGCGTGGGCGGCGCGTCGATCAGGGCGAACTCGGCGCCGGTGGTCAGGCGCACGCCCTGGACCATGGGCGCCAGCACGTAGCCGGCGTCGGCATCGAGCAGGGGCAGGCGCGGCGCGACGCCGCCGCGGTAATGGCGGTGGTAGCCGCGCTTGACGAACAGGGGGTAGCGGTAGCCCAGGGACCGCAGCAGCGCGTCGGACCAGGGACCCAGCGCGATCACCGCATGCTCGGCCTCCACCTCGCCCGCCTCGGTGCGCACGCGCCAGCCCGCGCCGGCCGGCCGCAGCGTCGCGGCATCCCCTGCCAGGAAGCGGCCGCCCTCGCGGGTGAAGAGGCCGGCGTAGCGCCCGCCCACCAGCTCGCCGGGGTCGCTCACCGTCCAGGGATCCAGCCAGTGCAGTCCGCCCGGCAGGCGCAGGCGCAGGCCGGGCTCGGCGTGCGCCAGGGCGTCGGCGTCCAGCACCGCAAGGCGCAGCCCGTGCAGGTCGGCCAGCGCCTGCGCGTGGGCCACGGCGTCGCGCATCGTGGCAGCCTCGCGGAAGACGAAGCGGAAGCCCTCCCGGCGCACCAGGTCGTCGGCGCCGGCGCGGGCCACCAGCGCCTGGTGCTCGGTGAGCGCATGCGCGATGAGGCAGGCGTAGGCCCGGGAGATCGCGGCATGGCGCTGCGGCCGCGAGTTGACCCAGTAGCGGGCGAGGGCGCGGGCCTGCGGCAGCAGCGCGCCCAGGTGGTAGCTCACCGCGGCGCCGCGCTTGAACGCCGCGCGAGCGACCTGGGCCCACGCCTGCGGGAAGGGGTAGGGCTCCACCGCCTCGCGCTGGATGATGCCGGCGTTGCCGTAGGAGGTTTCGCGCCCCGGCTCGCGGCGGTCCACCAGCGTGACCGCATGCCCGCGCAGCGCCAGGTGCAGCGCGGTGCAGGTGCCCACCATGCCCGCGCCGAGCACGATCACGCTGCGGGAACGGGCGGGTGCGTCGCCTGCGATCATGGCGCGGCTCCCGGCGCCGCGGCCGCCCGCGTGCCTGCCAGCACCTGGGCCGCCATGGCGCGGGCCAGTGCGGTCTCGCCCACCAGCACGGTGGCGCCGGTGTCGCGGGCCAGCTGCTGCGCCTCCTCCTCGTTGTGGCTGCGGAGGATCACCGCGACCCCGGGGTTCAGCGCCCGCGCGGTGTCCACCATGCGGCGCATGTCGGCGGCCCGCTGCGTGGCGACCACCAGCAGGCGGGCCCGCGCGATGTGGGCCTGCACCAGCGTCTCGGGCTGGGCTGCGTCGCCGAACACGGCGGCCTGCCCGTCGCGGCGCAGGGCCTCGACCTGCTCGCGGTTGTCGTCCACCACAACGAAGGGCAGACCCTGCTCGCGCAGCACCTGCGCAATGACGCGGCCCACGCGCCCATGGCCCACCAGGACCACCTGGCCGGCGAGGAAGCGCTCGTCGGTGGACATCGGCAGTTCCGCCAGCGGGTCGGCGCGGCGCTCCAGGTCCCGCGCCAGCTGCGAGCGTTCACCGAGCCAGCGCTGCGCCGGCCCGATGGCGGAGAACAGCAGCGGGTTCAGCGCCATCGAGATCAGCGCGCCCGCCAGCACCAGGCTGTGGCCCGCCTCGGGCAGCAGGCCCAGGCCCATCCCCAGGCCGGCGAGGATGAACGAGAACTCGCCGATCTGCGCCAGGCTGGCGCTCACCACCAGGGCGGTATTGAGCGGGTACTTCATCAGCAGCACCAGGGCCGCCGCGGCGAGCGACTTGCCCACCACGATGATGGCCACCACCAGCAGCACCCGCAGCGGCTCGTCGACCAGCACCATCGGGTTGAACAGCATGCCCACCGAGACGAAGAACAGCACCGCGAACGCGTCGCGCAGCGGCAGGCTCTCCTCGGCGGCGCGGTGGCTGAACTGCGACTCGCGCAGCACCATGCCGGCGAAGAACGCGCCCAGCGCGAAGGACACGCCGAACAGGTGGGCCGAGGCGAAGGCGATGCTCACCGCCGCGGCGACCACGCACAGCGTGAACAGCTCGCGCGAGCCGGTGCGCGCCACCTGCCACAGCAGCCAGGGGAAGACGCGCCGGCCCACGCCGAGCATGAGGGCGATGAAGCCCGCCACGGCCAGCACGGTGGTGCCCAGCGAGGCCCACAGCGACCGCCCTGGCTCGGCGGCGGCGTGGCCGCCGAGCACGCCGGCCAGGGGCGGCAGCAGCACGAGCACCAGCACCATGGCGAGGTCCTCCACCACCAGCCAGCCGACGGCGATGCGGCCGTTGCCGGTCTCGAGCGCGCCGCGCGCCTCCAGCGCCTTGAGCAGGACCACGGTGCTGGCCACCGACAGCGCCAGCCCGAACACCACCGACTCGCCCGGCGACCAGCCCCAGGCCAGGCCGGCGGCCAGGCCCATCGCGGTGGCGGCGCCGATCTGCAGCAGCGCGCCGGGCACGGCGATGCGCCGCACCGCCATCAGGTCGGCCAGCGAGAAGTGCAGGCCCACGCCGAACATCAGCAGCATCACGCCGATCTCGGCGAGCTCGGAGGCGACCTGCATGTCGGCCACGAAGCCGGGCGTGGCCGGGCCGATCACGATGCCGGCCAGCAGGTAGCCCACCAGCGCCGGCAGCTTCAGCCGGACGGCGACGAAACCGAGGGCGAGCGCCAGCGCGAACGCGGCGGCCAGGGTGGTGATGAGGGGAATGGCGTGGGGCATCGACGCCCTAGCGTAACCGCAACGGGCATCGGCGTGAGGTCATGCCCGGCGGCGCGCGAGGGCTTGGGCGCGGGCATGAAAAAGGCCCGCCACGCGAGGATGGCGGGCCTTGGAGGCCGGCGGACTGCGGCGCCGGCGCGGGGCTCAGGACTTGGGCGCGGAAGCGGCCTGCTTGGCCTCGCCCTTGGACGTCTTCTTGTCCTTGCCCTTGGCCTCCTTGGTCTCCTTGGCCTTGCCCTTGGCATCGCCGTCCTTCTTGGCGTCGGCCTTCATGTCGGCCTTGGCGGAAGCGGCGGCGGCGGGAGTGGCAGGCGTTGCCGGCGTGGCCGGTGCCGCCGCCGTGGCGGGAGCCGCCGGGGTGGCGGGCTTGGCAGGGGTGGCCGGCGTGGCCTGTGCGAATGCGCCCGCAGCGAAGAGGCCGGCGATCAGGGCGGAGAGGAGCTTGTTCATGGTCGAGCCTTTCAGGATAGTCGAGGTTTCTGGATCTCGTGATCGCTGCGCAGCGGCACGCTCCTATAACTGCCCATCCATGAACTCGGTTGACACGCAGCCCCCCTGGAAATTTGTGTCAAGGTGCGTCGCCGGGCGGGCCCCGCCGGCCCGGCCAGTGTTGTGGCATCGCGGCAACGTCACGCTGCTGCCAATTGATTGTCAATGTAAGATTGATATTCGGATTGACCATTAATTGAAGACCACAGACTGGAGAAACGCATGAAGAAGAAACTCTCGGTGATCCTGGTTGCCCTGGCCGGGTTCGGCTCGGCCCACGCGCAGCAGGCCTCGTCTCCCTGGTACGGCGAGCTCGGCTACACCGCCACCACGATCAAGGCCGAAGGCTACAAGCTCAAGCCCGGGATGCTCCGCGGCATCATCGGCTACGACGCCCACCCGAACGTGGCCATCGAGGGCATGGTCGGCGTCGGCGTGAAGGACGATTCCATCAACATCCCCATGTTCGGCACCACGGTGAACCTGAACGGCGAGATCAAGCACGCCTACGGCCTCTTCGTGAAGCCGAAGGTCGCGGTCTCCCCGGCCCTGGAATTGTTCGCCCGCCTCGGCTACACGGAAACCAAGGTCAAGGCCACGGCGAGTGCGCTGGGCGTCAGCCAGTCCGAGTCCGACAGCGATGGTGACGTGTCGTACGGCGTCGGCGCGGCGTACAAGTTCTCCAAGGCCGGCTTCGCCACCCTCGATTACATGAACTACTACAAGAAGGACGGGGTCAAGGCCTCCGGCATCACGCTGGGCGTCGGCATGCGCTTCTAAGCTGCCGGTACGCTGGATCTACCGCCAAGGGGGCGCGGCCATCCGGGATGGTCGCGCCCCCTTGTCACGTCCAGGCCCGTGGACTCGGGGCACCGCCTGCCGCGGGGCCGGCAAGGCAGGCGACCGGAGCGATCGTTCACGCAGACGGCATGGACCCCGGGCCAGGGAAGCCCTGCGGGTAAGTCCCGAACCCTTGGTCAGGTTGCTCATGGAAGATGTCGGCTCCCGATCCCCGCCCCCAAGGAGTCCGCCGCATGCGCAAGCGCCCCTTCCTCCAGGCCCTCGGTTCCAGCCTGCTGCTGTCCGCCCTGCCTGCCGCCGTGCGCGCGCAGGCCAGGCCCGTGGTGGTGGGCAGCACCCTCTCGCTGACCGGCCCGCTGGCCGGCACGGCGGTGATGCACCGGCTCGCCGGGGAGATCTACCTGGAACAGGTCAATCGCCGGGGCGGCTGGCTCGGGCGCCCGGTCGAATGGCGGATCAAGGACGACCAGTCCAAGCCGGACATGGCGCGCACGCTGTACGAGCAGATCGTCACCGCCGACAAGGCCGACCTGCTGATGGGACCCTACGCCACCGCCAACAGCCTGGCCGCCATGGGCGTGGCCCAGCGCTATGGCAAGGTGCTGGTGACCAACTCCTTCGGCATCCCCTCGCTGGCCAAGTACGAGATGCACTTCCCGGCCTACGTGATGGGCGCCGACCCGGGAACGACCGCGCCCAACACCCTCCTCGACGCGCTGCAGGCCGGCGGCGCCCGGCCCCAGACCGTGGCCCTGGTGACCAGCAAATTCCCCTCGGTGCACTTCATGTCGCTGGGCGCGCGCGAGGTGTTCCGCAAGCGCGGCCTGCGCGAGTCGCTCTGGCTCGAGTGGGAGTTCGGCAACCGCGACTTCGGCCCCATCGCCTCGCGCCTGAAGGATGCCAACGCCGACTTCCTCTGGCTCGGGACCATCGGCCCGGAGAGCCTGCAGCTGCTCGACGCGATGAACAAGATCGACTACCGGCCCAAGCTGCACTTCCACCTCTACCCCACGCCCGGGCCGCTGGCGCAGTCGCCGCTGGCCGCGAACGCGCTGTCGCTCACCACCTTCGAGCAGCATGCGCCGTTCACGAACAACCCGGTCCACGCAGAACTGATCAAGACCTACAACCAGCGCGCGACCGCGGCCAACTTCCCCGACCCGGCCTTCGAGCTGCAGGCGGCCAATGCAGTGGCCGGCTGGCAGATCCTGGAGGCCGGCATCGTCGGCTCGGGCAGCTTCGAGGACAAGAAGATCGCCGACTGGCTCAGGAAGAACCGCGTCGACACCCTGGTCGGCAAGGTGCGCTTCGACGGCCCCAACAACTATGGGGACGACTTCAACCGCGTCAAGCAGCTGCAGGGGGGCAAGTGGGTGGTGATCCACCCCAGGGACATGGCCCTGCCCGGCAGCCGCATGGCCCTCTGACAACACCAACGAACGGATCCAGGAGACTTCATGACACGCAATCCCGTCGAGCATGTCTACGACGCCAGTGACCTCATCACCCAGGAGGTGCTCAAACGCTACGAGAGCACGCCCGACCCGCGCCTGCGCGAGATCATGCTCTCGTTCATCCGGCACATGCACAGCTTCGTGCGGGACATCAAGCTCACGCCTGACGAGTGGATGGCCGCCATGAACCTGCTGCAGGAGACCGGCAAGTGGTGCGGCCCGGGGCGCAACGAGTTCATCATCTTCTCCGACGCGATGGGCATTTCCATGCTCACCATCACGCAGGACTACCAGCGCCCGGCCCACGCCACCGAGCCCACGCTGATCGGCCCCTTCCACCTCGAGGATTCGCCGAAGTTCGAGATGGGCGCCGACATCAGCGCCGGCGCGCAGGGCACGCCGATGTACGCGTGCGGCCGGGTCCTGGACCTGGACGGCAAGCCGCTGGCCAACGCGGTGATCGATGTCTGGCACAGCGACGACCGCGGCCTGTACGACGTGCAGGAGGACCTGGCCACCAAGGGCCCCTGGGCGCGCGGCACCCTGACCACGGGGCCCGATGGCGGCTACAGCTTCTGGTCGGTTCTGCCGGTGGACTACCCGGTGCCGCAGGACGGCACGGCGGTGACCATGCTGCGGGCCACCACGGGCCGCGGCTGGCGGCCGGCGCACCTGCATTTCCGCATCCAGGCGCCGGGCCAGCGCGAGCTGGTCACGCACATCTTCGACCGCAACAGCAAGAACCTGGACGCGGACGCCGTGTTCGGCGTGCGGCCCTCGCTGGTCGGCGACTTCGTGCGCCACGAGGCCGGCACTGCCCCCGACGGGCGCGAAATGAAGCAGCCGTTCTACACGCTGGACTACGACTTCGTGATGGTGCCGCCCAGGGATTGAGGCGCGGGAGGTCCAAAGAAAAAGCCCGCTATGAATTCCATAGCGGGCTTTCCTTTATCGGGTTGGTGCCGGTGAGATGAATCGAACACCCGACCTTCTCATTACGAATGAGCTGCTCTACCGACTGAGCTACACCGGCAACCGAAGCCTCGCATTATAGCGGGGCTTCAGGGCTCATTTACCGAGGTGGTAGCCGGTGACCCGTTCGACCTCGTTTTTCGACCCCAGGATCACGCTCACGCGCTCGTGCAGCTGGGTGGGCTGGATGTCGAGGATGCGCTGCTTGCCGTTGGTGGCCGCGCCGCCGGCCTGCTCGACCAGCCAGCCCATGGGGTTGGCCTCGTACATCAGGCGCAGCTTGCCGGGCTTGTTCGGCTCGCGCTTGTCCCAGGGGTACATGAAGATGCCGCCGCGGGTCAGGATGCGGTGCACGTCGGCCACCATGGAGGCGATCCAGCGCATGTTGAAGTCCTTGCCGCGCGGGCCTTCCTTGCCGGCCAGGCACTCGTCGACATAGCGCTTCACCGGGGCGTCCCAGTGCCGCATGTTCGACATGTTGATGGCGAACTCCTTGGTGTCGGCGGGGATCTGAACGTGCTCCTGCACCAGCACGAAGGAGCCCTGCTCGCGGTCCAGGGTGAACATGGCCACGCCGTCGCCCACGGTCAGCACCAGGGTGGTCTGCGGGCCGTAGATGCAGTAGCCGGCGGCCACCTGCCTGTTGCCAGGCTGCAGGAAGTCCTGCTCGCTCACGCCGGGGTGCTCGTCGGACTTCTTCAGCACCGAGAAGATGGTGCCGATGGAGACGTTGACGTCGATGTTGGAGGAGCCGTCCAGGGGATCGAACAGCAGCAGGTACTCGCCCTGCGGGTAGCGGTTCGGGACCATGTAGATCCCGTCCATCTCCTCGGACGCCATGGCCGCCAGGTGGCCGCCCCATTCGTTGGCCTCGATCAGCACCTCGTTGGCGATGATGTCCAGCTTCTTCTGGACCTCGCCCTGCACGTTCTCGCTGCCGGCCGAGCCCAGCACGCCACCCAGGGCGCCCTTGTTCACGGCGTGGCTGATGCTCTTGCAGGCGCGGGCCACCACCTCCAGCAGCAGGCGCAGCTGCGAGGGAATGTGGCCCTGCTCGCGCTGCTGCTCGACGAGGTAGCGGGAAAGGGAAATCTTGTTCGACATCGTGGGTTCCTTCAGTCGGGGCCTCAGTCGGCCAGCGCGCGGGTGACGACCTCGCGCACGTCGTTGGACAGGTCGGGCTTGGCGGCGACGCGGGCGATGGCCTCGCGGGCGGCGCTGCGCAGGGCGGGCACCAGCTTCTTCCAGCGGTCCAGTGCGCGGGCCAGGCGCGCGGCGACCTGCGGGTTGATCGCGTCCAGCTCGATCACGCGCTCGCTCCAGTACACGTAGCCGGCGGCGTCGGTGCGGTGGAAGGCGCCCGGGTTGGCGCTGCAATAGCTGAAGATCAGGCTGCGCGCGCGGTTCGGGTTGCGGATGTTGAAGTCGGGGTGCGCCATCAGCTGGCGCACCACCGGCAGCACGTCGCCGCCGCGGTCCGGCGCGCCGGCCTGCAGGGCGAACCACTTGTCCAGGACCAGGGCCTCGTCCTTGAACAGCGCATGGAACCGCTCCAGCGCCGGCGCCGCCAGCTCATGGCCGCTGACCACCAGGGCCGACAGCGCGTTGAAGCGGTCGGTCATGTTGCCGGCATCCTTGAAGCGCTGGTAGGCGCGGCCCGGCCAGACCGGGTCGCCGCTGTTGCGGGCGGCCAGGCACAACTGGGTGAGCGCCAGGCCGGCCAGGGCGCGGCGGCCGCTGGAGACCGCGTCGGGCCGGTAGCCGCCGTTGTCCTTGTGCTGCTCGAAGGCCCACTCCCAGTCGTGGCGCAGGGCAGCGGCCAGCTGCTGGCGCATGGCCTCGCGCACCGCGTGGATACGCTGCGGGTCCACCTCGTCGAGCTGCTCGGCGATGTAGGTCTCCGAGGGCAGGGTGAGCACCAGCTCCTTGAAGGCGGCATCGAGCTGCGGGTGGCGCAGCACGCCGCGCATGGCTTCGATGAAGGGCGCGTCGAGTTCGACCACGGCGCCGTTCTTCACATAGTGCAGGGCGCGGTGCATCGCCAGGCGCTGCGCCGCCTCCCAGCGGTTGAACGGGTCGGTGTCGTGCGCCAGCAGGATCAGGAGCTCGGTGTCCTGGTAGTCGTACTCCAGCACCACCGGCGCGCTGAAGCCGCGCAGGATCGAGGGCACCGGCTCGCCGGCCAGGCCGCTGAAGGTGACGGTCTCGCTGGCCTGCGTGAGCACGTGCAGGCCCTCGCTGACCTGCGCGCCATTGGCGTCCAGCAGGCCCAGGCGCACCGGGATCACGAAGGGCTCCTTGGTCGGCTGGCCCGGCGTGGCGGGGCAGGACTGGCGCAGGGTGAGGCTGTAGGTGCCGGTGGCCGCGTCCCAGTGCGAGCTGGCGTGCAGGCGCGGCGTGCCGGCCTGGCTGTACCAGCGCTTGAACTGCGGCAGCAGGGCGGCCAGCGGAGAGCCGGGGTTGGCGTCGGCGATGGCCTGGGCGAAGTCGTCGCAGGTCACGGCCTGGCCGTCATGGCGCTGGAAGTAGAGCGCCATCCCCTTGGCGAAGCCCTCGCGCCCCAGGGGATCGGACTCACTTGCGGTGAGGGTCTGCATCATCCGCACGACCTCCGCACCCTTCTCGTAGATCGTGACGGTGTAGAAGTTGTTGATCTCGAGGTACTGGTCGGGCCGCACCGGGTGCGCCATCGGGCCGGCATCCTCGGGGAACTGGGCGGTGCGCAGCACGCGCACGTCCTCGATGCGCTTGACGGCCCGGGCCGATATGCCGGGGGAAGGGGCCCCGGCATGGCCGGGTCCTTCACCCGCCAGGTCCTGCGAGAACTCCTGGTCGCGGAAGACGGTGAGGCCCTCCTTGAGCGAGAGCTGGAACCAGTCGCGGCAGGTGACCCGGTTGCCCGTCCAGTTGTGGAAGTACTCGTGGCCGACCACGCTCTCGATGTTGGCGTAGTCGGTGTCGGTGGCGGTGGCCTGGCTGGCGAGGACGTACTTCGTGTTGAAGATGTTCAGGCCCTTGTTCTCCATCGCGCCCATGTTGAAGTCGCTGGTGGCGACGATCATGAAGCGCTCCAGGTCCAGCGGCAGGCCGAAGCGCGCCTCGTCCCAGGCCACGGAGGCGATGAGGGAGTTCATCGCGTGCTCGGTCTTGTCCAGGTCGCCCGGGCGCACGTAGACCTGCAGCAGGTGCTCGCCGCCGCTGCGCGCCTTGATGCGCTGCTCGCGCGCCACCAGCTTGCCGGCCACCAGCGCGAACAGGTAGCAGGGCTTGCGGTGCGGGTCCACCCAGCGGGCGAAGTGGCGGCCGTCGTCCAGCGTGCCTTCCTCGACCAGGTTGCCGTTGGACAGCAGCACCGGGTACTTCGCCTTGTCGGCGCGCAGCGTGACGGTGTAGCTGGCCATCACGTCAGGACGGTCCAGGAAGTAGGTGATGCGCCGGAAGCCCTCGGCCTCGCACTGCGTGAAGAACGACTCGTTGCTCACGTACAGGCCCATGAGCTTGGTGTTCTTCGCCGGCGCACAGGTGGTGAAGATCTCCAGGTCGAAGGGCTCGTGGCCCTCGGGCAGGTTCTCCAGCACCAGCTGGCTGCCCTCGAGCTTGAACGAGGTGCCCTGGCCGTTGACCATCACGCGGGCGAGGTTCAGCTCCTCGCCATCGAGCTTGAGGGGCTGGGCCGGCACGTCCGGGTTGCGGCGCAGGCGCATGCGATTGAGCACGCGGGTCTTGGCCGGGTCCAGGTCGAAGGTGAGGTCGACGCTGTCGATCCAGAAGGCCGGGGCCTGGTAGTCCGCGCGGTGGATCACCGCGTTCTGTCCTTCACGCATGATGACTCCCTTGCTTGTTGTTGGATGCCTCAGACGCCCTGCTTGAGCGAGGCCTCGATGAACGCATCGAGGTCGCCGTCCAGGACCTTCTGGGTGTTGGAGATTTCGACGCTGGTGCGCAGGTCCTTGATGCGGCTCTGGTCCAGCACGTACGAGCGGATCTGGTGGCCCCAGCCCACGTCGGTCTTGGTCTCTTCCAGCTTCTGCTGTTCTTCCATGCGCTTGCGCATCTCGTGGTCGTACAGGCGCGAGCGCAGGCGCTGCCAGGCCACGTCGCGGTTGGAGTGCTGGCTGCGGCTGTCCTGGCACTGCACCACGATGCCGGTGGGGATGTGGGTCAGGCGGACCGCCGAGTCCGTCTTGTTGATGTGCTGGCCGCCGGCGCCGGAGGCGCGGTAGGTGTCGGTGCGCACGTCGGCGGGGTTGATGTTGATCTCCACCGAGTCGTCGATCTCGGGGTAGACGAACACCGAGGCGAAGCTGGTGTGGCGGCCGCCCGAGGAGTCGAACGGCGACTTGCGCACCAGGCGGTGAACGCCGGTCTCGGTGCGCAGCAGGCCGTAGGCGTACTCGCCCTCGATGCGGATGGTGGCGCTCTTGATGCCGGCCACGTCGCCGGGGGTCTCGTCCTCGACGTTGGCCTTGAAGCCCTTGCGCTCGGCGTACTTCAGGTACTGGCGCAGCAGCATGCTGGCCCAGTCGCAGGCCTCGGTACCGCCGGCGCCGGCCTGGATGTCCAGGAAGGCGTTCATCGGGTCGGCCGGCTTGTCGAACATGCGGCGGAACTCCAGCGCCTCGACGTCCTTGGTCAGGCGGGCCGCGTCTTCCTCGATCGTGAGCAGGCCGGCCTCGTCACCGTCCTCCTTGCTCATGTCATAGAGCTCGAGGTTGTCGGCGAGGTCGCGGTCCAGGTTCTGGATGGTGACGACGATGTCGTCCAGCTGCTTCTTTTCCTTGCCCAGTTCCTGGGCTTTCTTCGGGTCGTTCCACACCGCCGGGTCTTCCAGCGATGCGTTCACCGTCCTCAGTCGTTCAGCTTTTGCATCGTAGTCAAAGATACCTCCGTAGGTCCGCGGTGCGAACCTGGAGGTCGGAGAGGGTGCTGCCGATGGCGTTGATGCGTTCTGCGTCCATGTCTGTGCTCGGTGTCTGGGGTGTCAACCTTGCATTTTCGCACGGGGCCGCTCGCCGGCAGCCCCGGCCTCAGCGCATGCCCGCCAGCCGCGCCTGGGCGTTGCGGTGCCCCGCGCCGGCCGCCTGCTCGAACCAGCGGATCGCCCGCGCCCGGTCGGGCGCCGGGGCCGTCACGCCCTCCAGCCAGGCCACGCCCAGGAAGTAGCTCATTTCGCCGCGCCCCTGGCGCACGCCGTCGTCGGTGGACTTGCCCGAGCGCCGCACGATGGCGGGCACGTCGCCCCGGCCGCTGGCGTAGGCGTCCATCTGGTCCAGCGTCGCGGCGAAGAAGCGGTCGCGGGCCGCCGTGGCCGCCGCCCGGGCCGGCTCGGGCTCGGCAGCGACGAGCTCGTCGGCCAGCACCGGCAGCGCCTCGAACGGGGTCATGCCCCCGCGCATGCGCGGGGAGTACCAGGCCCGCAGCATCACCCGGTCCAGGGGCAGCAGGGCATCGACCCGGGTCGGGAAGTAGCTCAGGACCGTGCGCCCGCCGGGATGCCCCCGCACCCCCATCACGTGCATGGCCTCGTGGTGGGCGCAGCGCCAGACGTCGCGCCCGCGCATCTGCATGCGGGCCGAGTCGATCCGCGTTTCCCGGCGGAACTCGAGCATCGTCACGCAGGGCTGGCTGTCCTCCAGGGCGGTGTCGGGGGTGATCTCCACGTCCAGGTTGGCGGGCTGGCCGGGCTGATCGGTCACGTCGACCAGGCGCACGCCGGCCTCCTGGGTCACCGCGCGCATGGCCTTGAGCACCGACTCGCGGTGCGCCGCCAGGTTCACCCCGCGCACCCGCACCTGGATGTCGCCCTCCCAGCGCACCACCCGGGTCGGCACGCCGCTCTGGTGCCACAGCACCTCCCACAGGGTGGCCAGGCCGTCCTCCACCTCGTCCCCGGCCCGGGCCGGTCCCGCGCCCAGAACCCCGAGCGTCCCCAGCGCGAGCAGGGCGCACACCATTCGCTTGTTCACTGCGATCACCTCAGCATTCGGAGGCCGCAGCGTACGGGTAGGAGCGCTCCTACGGGGCGCCATTCCCGCTTCCTACGTGAAGCTCAGCGCGTTTCCGAGAAGAAAGTCTCGATCGCGTGGGCCACGGCGGCCGGCTGGTCGTGGTGCAGCATGTGGCCGGCGTCCTCGACGCGGCGGCGCCGGAGGTTCGGCACGGCGTTCAGGCGCAGTTCGACCTCGGCCTGGACGGCCGGGGCCTTCCACCAGCGGGAGCCCGCGTCACCCTCGTCGCCGCTGGCCTGCACCCACAGCACCGGGGCGGTGATCTGGCGGTACACCTCCATCACCTCGTCCGCCCGGAACAGGTGGGCGCTGACGATCTTGTGCGCGGGCTGGCCGAGGATGTGCCAGGCGCCGTCCCGCTCGCGGGCCCAGTGGCGGGCCAGCCACTGGGCCTTGTCCTCGGGCAGGCGGCGGTTGTTCTTCATGAGGCGGTGCGCCACCGCCTCGGCCGAGGGGTAGGGGCGCAGGCCGCCCTCGCCGCGGTGCAGGGCGCGCACCTCGTCGAGCCAGCGGGCGTAGCGGCCGGGGGCCTGGGCCGGCCGGGTGGGCGGCATGCCGAAGCCCTCCAGGTTCACCAGCCGGCGGATGCGGTCCGGGCGCACGCCCGCGTACTGCATGGAGGCGATGCCGCCCATGCTGTGGCCCACCAGGTCCACCGGGGTGTCGGGCAGGTAGTGATCGAGCAGGGCGTCGAGGTCGGCCAGGTAATCGGGGAACCAGAAGCTGTCGGCGCCGGGCACCTCGGTCAGGCCGAAGCCGCGCCAGTCGGGGGCGATCACGTGCCGGTCCCGGGCCATCGCATCGACCACGAACTGCCACGAGGCCGACACGTCCATCCAGCCATGCACCAGGACCAGCGATGGTTGCGCGGGCGACGGCGTGCCCCAGGTGCGCACGTGGTAGGTCAGGTTGCGAATGGGGACAAATTCGGAGTGGGATTCGCGCCGGGGTTGATACATTCGGCTGATCATAAGGAGACGCCCGATGGTCGCCCGTCACGCGAAGGACAAGCCCCAGGACGCCAACGCCATGGACCCCGCCCCCCTGCAGGACCGCCACGCGGCGATGCACGCCGGCTTCGGCTGGGAGGTGCCACCGGACTTCAACATCGCCCAGGCCTGCTGCGCGCGCTGGGCCCAGGCCCCCGACGCCGCCACGCGCACCGCCGTCATCGCCCACGGCACGCCGGCGCCGCAGCAGCGGCTGTCCTACCGCGAGCTGCAGGCGCGGGCCAATCGCCTGTCCAACCTGCTGGCGGCGCTGGGCGTGCGCCGCGGCGACCGCGTCGCCATCGTCCTGCCCCAGCGCTTCGAGACCGCGGTGGCCTACATGGCGGTGCTGCAGATGGGGGCGGTGGCCATGCCGCTGTCCATCCTGTTCGGGCCCGAGGCGCTGCAGTACCGGCTGCAGGATTCCGAGGCGGTGGTGGCGATCTGCGACGAGAACGCGGTGGGCGCCCTGGTCTCGGTGCGCGCCACCTGCAGCCACCTGCGCTCCCTGGTCGGCGTGGGCGCCGCCGCCCTGCGCGCCGACCTGGATTACGAGGTCGGCCTGTCGGCCCAGAGCGACCGCTTCCCGCTCGTGTCCACCACCGCGGACGACCCCGCCGTCCTGATCTACACCAGCGGCACCACCGGCGCGCCCAAGGGGGCGCTGGTGCCGCACCGCGCCCTGGTGGGCAACCTGCCGGGGTTCGTGTGCAGCCAGAACTGGTTCGGGTTCGACCCCGCTGGCGGTGCCCGGACTCCCTCCCCCGTGAGGGGGAGGGCTGGGGTGGGGGCGGGCCCAGGACGGGCAGGGCCCAGCGCCGGGGGCCAGAACACGCCAGTGTTCTGGTCCCCGGCGGACTGGGCCTGGACCGGCGGGCTGATGGACGCCCTGCTGCCCA
This sequence comes from Ramlibacter sp. GCM10027632, assembly GCF_042675325.1. Classification (NCBI taxonomy): domain Bacteria; kingdom Pseudomonadati; phylum Pseudomonadota; class Betaproteobacteria; order Burkholderiales; family Comamonadaceae; genus Ramlibacter; species Ramlibacter sp. GCM10027632. Next base: position 317,185 of record NZ_JBHTGW010000002.1, read on the forward strand.
CCCTCTACTTCGGCCGCCCCATCGTCGCCTTCAACGGCCGCTTCTCCCCCGAGCTGGCCTTCACGCTGATGCAGCAGCACGGGGTGACCCACACCTTCCTGTTCCCCACCGCGCTCAAGGCCATGATGAAGGCCTTTCCCTCGCCGCGACGCCAGTTCCGCCTGAAGCTGCAGGCGATCATGAGCGCGGGCGAGGCGGTGGGCGACGCGGTCTTCGGCTGGTGCCGCGACGAGCTGGGCGTCATAGTCAACGAGATGTTCGGCCAGACCGAGATCAACTACATCGTCGGCAACTGCGCGATGAACCACCGCGCGGCCCCGGTCGGCTGGCCCGCGCGCCCCGGCAGCATGGGACGGCCCTACCCGGGCCACCGCGTCGCGGTGATCGACGACGAGGGCAACGAGTGCCCGCCCGGCGTGGCCGGTGACGTCGCGCTGCACCGCTTCGACGTGCACGGCCGGCCCGACCCGGTCTTCTTTCTCGGCTACTGGAAGCGCGACGAGGCCACCGCCGCCAAGTTCACCGGCGACTGGTGCCGCACCGGAGACCTGGCGGTGCGCGACGCCGACGGCTACCTCTGGTACCAGGGCCGCGCGGACGACGTCTTCAAGGCGGCGGGCTACCGCATCGGCCCGGGCGAGGTCGAGAACTGCCTGGTCAAGCACCCCGCCGTGGCCAACGCCGCCGTGGTGCCCAAGCCCGACGCCGAGCGCGGCGCGGTCGTCAAGGCCTACGTGGTGCTCGCGCCCGACGCGCTGACCCAGCGCGCCCGCGAGGCCGACGCCGCAGCCTGGGACGCCCGGCTGGTGGCCCAGCTCCAGGCCCATGTGAAGGGGCGGCTGGCGCCCTACGAGTACCCCAAGGACATCGAGTTCATCGAGCAGTTGCCCATGACCACCACCGGCAAGGTGCAGCGCCGCGTGCTGCGCCTGCAGGAAGAGGCGCGGGCCCGGGAGGGCCCGCGGGAAAGAGCCGCCGCATGACCCACGCCGCCCCCGCCTTCACCCCGGCCACCGGCCGCGCGCTCCTGCGAGACCTGTTCGATGCCGCCCTGCGCGCGGTCGACCCGCTGTTCTCGGTGCCGCGCCACCTGCCGCCGCGGCCGCGAGGGCGCACCGTGGTGGTGGGGGCGGGCAAGGCGGCGGCACGCATGGCGCTGGCGCTGGAGCAGGCCTGGGACGGCCCGCTGTCCGGCCTGGTCGTCACGCACCGCGGCCACGGCGAGCCGTGCCGGCGCATCGAGGTCCTGGAGGCCGACCACCCGGTGCCCGACGAGGCCGGCGTGCAGGCCGCGCACCGCATCCTCACGCAGGTGCAGGGGCTGGGGCCCGACGACCTCGTGATCGCCCTGGTCTCCGGCGGCGGCTCGGCCCTGCTCGCCGCACCGGCCGAGGGACTGACCCTGGCGGACAAGCGCCGGGTCACCAGCGCGCTGCTGCAGTCCGGCGCCACCATCGCCGAGATGGACTGCGTGCGCCGGCACCTGTCCGCGGTCAAGGGCGGCAAGCTGGCCCAGGCCTGCGGCCCGGCCATGGTCTGGACGCTGGTGCTGTCCGACGTGCCCGGCGACGACGCCCGCACGGTGGCGGCCGGCCCCACGCTGGCCGACGGCTCCACGCCGGCCGACGCGCTCGACGTGCTGGCGCGCCATGGCATCGCGCTGCCGCCCGCGGTGGCCCGGGCGCTGCAGGCGCCCCCGGCGGCGGCCTATGCCGGCCCCGTGGGCGAGCGCCACTGGCGCGTGATCGGCACCGCCCAGGGCGCCCTGGAGGCCGCCGCGGCCCTGGCGGCCGCCCGCGGGCTGCGCGCGCTGATCCTGGGCAACGCCATCGACGGCGAGGCCCGCCATGTCGGCCGGGTGCAGGCCGGCATCGCGCGGCAGGTGGCGCGCCACGGCCAGCCGGCGCCGGCGCCCTGCCTGCTGCTGTCGGGGGGGGCGACCACCGTCACCGTCACCGGCCCCGGGCGCGGCGGGCGCAACGCGGAGTTCCTGCTGGGGCACCTGGTCGGCGTCTGCGAGCCGGGCGCGAACGCGCACCGGTTCTGGGGGCTGGCGGCTGACACCGATGGCGTCGACGGCAGCGAATCCAACGCCGGCGCCGTCTTCGGGCCGGACAGCTGGCAGCGCGCCCAGGCCCTGGGCCTGTCGGCGCAGGACATGCTGGCGCGCAACGACGCGTTCAGCTTTTTCGAGGCGCTGGGCGACCTGGTGGTCACCGGCCCCACGCGCACCAGCGTCAACGACTTCCGCGCCACCCTGGTCGCCTGAGTCGCCGCCCCCGCGGCCGTAAACTCCCGGCCCATGAAACCCGTCCGCCTCGGCCAGTCCGACCTCCACGTCAGCCCCATCTGCCTGGGCACCATGACCTTCGGCGAGCAGGTCGCCGAGCCCCTGGCCCATTCCATCCTCGACCGCGCCGTGGAGCGCGGCATCGACTTCATCGACACCGCCGAGATGTACTCGGTGCCGGCCCGCGAGGCCACCTACGGCGCCACCGAGACCTTCATCGGCAACTGGTTCGCCAGGAATCCCGCCGCCCGGTCCAAGGTGACCCTGGCCACCAAGGTCGCCGGCCCCTCGCGCGGCATGCCGTGGATCCGCGAGGGCGCGGGCATGACGGCGCAGGACATCGTGCGCTCCTGCGAGGCTTCGCTGCGCCGCCTGCAGACCGACGTGATCGACCTGTACCAGATCCACTGGCCCGAGCGCCACGTGCCGATGTTCGGCAACCTCTACTACGACCCGGCCAAGGAAACCAGCCGCACCCCCATCTTCGAGCAGCTCGAGGCGCTGGACCGGCTGGTGCGCGACGGCAAGGTGCGCGCCATCGGCCTGTCCAACGAGACGCCCTATGGCGTGCACGAGTTCGTGCGCCTGGCCGAACAGCATGGCCTGGCCCGCGTGGCCACCGTGCAGAACGTCTACTGCCTGATCAGCCGCCACCTGGAAAACGGGCTGGACGAGACGATGCACCGCCTCGGCGTGTCCCTGCTGGCGTACTCGCCGCTGGGCTTCGGCCTGCTCACGGGCAAGTACGACGCCAGCGGCACCCAGGGTCCCGGCGCGCCGCAGGATGCGCGCATCGCGAAGTTCGAGTCGGTGCGCGCCCAGCGCTGGGGCCGCCCCGACTCGCTGGCCGCGGCCCGCCGCTACAACCAGCTGGCCCGCGACCACGGCCTCACGCCCACGCGCCTGGCCCTGGCCTTCTGCTACACCAAGTGGCAGGTCGCCAGCACCATCATCGGCGTGACCTCGCTGGCGCAGCTGGACGAGGACATCGACGCCTGGGGCACCACGCTGTCGCCCGAGCTCCTGGCCGAGATCGACAAGATCCGCTGGGAGATGCGCGACCTCGCCAACTGACGCGCCGGCCCGCACCGCGCCGATGGCGAAGAAGCCCCACGTCAGCGAGACCCCGGCCACCGCCTTCCTCAGGGCGAACGGGGTCGCGTTCACCGAGCACCCCTACGAGTGGCTGGAGCATGGCGGCGCGCAGCACAGCGCGCAGGTGCTGGGGCTGGACCCGTTCACCGTGGTCAAGACCCTGGTGATGGAGGACGAGAAGGCCCGGCCCCTGATCATCCTGATGCACGGCAACCGTACCGTCTCCACCAAGAACCTGGCGCGCCAGATCGGCGCCAAGTCGGTGGCGCCGTGCAAGCCCGAGGTGGCCAGCCGCCACAGCGGCTACCTGGTGGGCGGCACCTCGCCTTTCGGCACCCGGCGCGAGATGCCGGTGTACGTGGAGGAGGCCATCCTGTCGCTGCCCCGCATCGTGCTCAATGGCGGCCGGCGCGGCTACCTCGTGGGCATCGACCCGCAGGTGCTGGTGCGGCTGCTCGATGCCAGGCCGGTGAACTGCGCGCTGGCCGAGTGAGCCGGCGCTGACGGCCCGGTGAACGCCCGGTGGCGGGGCAGGTCCTTGGGGCAGAATCCCGGCCCATGCAGAACGCCTTTCCCCTCCTGGCCGCCGCCGGCGCCTACCTCCTGGGCTCGCTGGCCTTCGCGGTGATCGTCAGCCGCCTCATGGGCCTGTCCGACCCGCGCACCTTCGGCAGCGGCAACCCCGGCGCGACCAACGTGCTGCGCTCGGGCAGCAAGGCGGCTGCCCTGGTCACGCTGCTGCTGGATGCCTGCAAGGGCCTGGTGCCGGTGCTGCTGGTGCGCGCCTACGGCGGGCCGCTGGGCCTGGGCGAGGGTACGGTGGCGATGGTCGCCCTGGCGGCCTTCCTGGGCCACCTGTACCCGGTGTTCTTCCGGTTCCGCGGCGGCAAGGGCGTGGCCACCTTCATCGGCGCCGTCTTCGGCATCCACCCGCTGCTGGGCCTGGCCACCGGCGCGACCTGGCTGATCATCGCGTACTTCTTCCGCTACTCCTCGCTGGCCTCGCTGGTCTCGGCGGTCTTCGCGCCGGCCTACTTCCTGCTCGGCGACCGCATCGCCTGGCAGGCCGAGGCGCCGGTGGTGATGGCGCTGGCGGTGATGGCCATGCTGCTGGCGTGGCGGCACCGCGAGAACATCGCCCGGTTGGTGGCGGGCACGGAATCGAGGCTGGGGTCGAAGAAGAAGGCCTGAGCGCCGGCCGGCCCGGCGCGTCAGTCCTGTTCGATCACGTAGCGCGTCACCCGGGGCGGCTCCTCGCCCAGGTGGAAGGACATGCGGCGGTCACGCAGCTGCGCGTCGTCGGCGCTGATGCGGTCGAACCGGCGCAGGTGCTCGGTCCAGGACTCGTCGATGATCTGCTCCACGTAGCGGCCCGGCTCGGCCACGTCGTGCAGCAGCTGCCAGGCCAGCGCGCCCTGGCGCAGGCGGCTGCTGCGGCTGTCGTTCATCAGCGCCATGAAGTCCTCGGCGCGGGCCGGGTCGATGCGGTACTCCACCCGCGTGAGGATGCGGCCCGATCCCGGGCGCACCGGCACTTCGGGCAGCACCAGGCGCTTGGCGGGGCTGAGGTCCTCCTCGGTGCCGCGGTCGGGGGTGAGGCGCTGGGCCGTCACCATGAGCACCACCGACGTGACCGCCGCGATCTCCAGCGCCGCGGTGATTCCCAGCCAGGTCGCCACCTGGCCCCAGAGCGCCGCGCCGAGCGCGGTCGAGCCCATGATGGCCATCTGGTACATCGACATGCCGCGCGCGCGCACCCAATCCGGCAGCGCCATCTGGGCGGCCACCGTGTTGGTGTTGGCCACCGAGATCCAGGCGACGCCGCAGACGAACATGCCCACCGCCGCCACCGCGGCATGGGGCGACCACGCCACGGCCACCGCGCTGAGCGACTGCACCACGGTGCCGGTGATCACCAGGCGGTCCCCCGGCAGCGCCTGGCGCAGGCGCGGCATGAACAGCACGGCGACGATCGCGCCCGAGCCCATGGAGGCGAGCAGCAGGGTGAAGGTGCCGGCGTCACCGCCCGGCAGGCCCTTGGCCACCAGGGGCAGCAGCGCCAGCAGCGCGGTGCAGTGCAGGAAGAACAGCGAGATGCGCGCCAGCACGCCGCGCATGCGGTGGGACTCGCGAACGAACTGCAGGCCCACACGGATCGCGCTGCCCAGGGGCTCGCGGCCCAGCGGGCTCTCCTTGTGCTCGCGGTGCCAGCGCATCACGCCATAGGCCGCCATCAGCGACAGGAGGGTGTTCAGGACGAACACCCAGGCACTGCCCAGGCTGGCGATGATCGCGCCGGCCACCAGCGGGCCGATGATGCGCGCGCCATTCATGCTGATGCCGTTCAGGGCCAGGCCCTGCGCCAGCAGCGGCCGCGGCAGCACCTCGGGCATGATCGCGGCGAATACCGGCCAGCGCAGCGCCAGGCCGATGCCGTTGAGGAAGGTCAGGGCCAGCAGCAGGGGGGCGGTCATCCACCCCAGGAGCACCGTGGTGCAGGTGATGGCGGCGATGGCCGCGAGCCACAGCTGGGTCGCCAGCAGGAAGCGGCGCCGGTCCACGATGTCGGCCAGCGCGCCGCTGGGAAGCCCGAGGAAGAACACCGGCAGCGTGGAAGCCGCCTGCACCAGCGCCACCCACAGCGGGGAGGGCGCCAGCGAGGTCATGAGCCAGGCGCCCGCCACGTCGTTCATCCACATCGTGGTGTTCGCGGCGAACCACGTGAGCCACAGCAGCCGGAACACCGGCAGCTGCAAGGGAGCGAGTGCGGTCGGGAGCGTGGCCAAGGGCGGCGGCGTCAGTCGCGGAAGTTGTTGAACGACAGCGGCAGGTCGGAGATGTCCTTGCGGATCAGGGCCATGGCGGCCTGCAGGTCGTCGCGCTTGGCGCCGGTGACGCGCACCGCGTCACCCTGGATGGCGGCCTGCACCTTGAGCTTGCTGTCCTTGACGATGCGCTGGATCTTCTTGGCGGCCTCGCTCTCGATGCCGTTGCGCACCTTCACCACCTGCTTGACCTTGTCGCCGCCGACCTTCTGCACGTCGCCGGTGTCGAGGAAGCGCACGTCGACGTTGCGCTTGGTCAGCTTGTTCACCAGGATGTCCATCACCTGCTGCAGCTGGAAGTCGGCGTCGCCGAACAGGGTGATCTCCTTGTCCTTGATCTCGATCGCGGCCGAGGTGCCCTTGAAGTCGAATCGGGTGCCGATCTCCTTGGCGGCGTTGTCGACGGCGTTCTTGACCTCGACGAGGTTGGGTTCGCAGACGGTGTCGAAAGAAGGCATGGATGGATCTCCCGGGGAGGCGCCTGGGGCGCAAGGTGTTGGTCTCGAATGCGACAATTCTCCCATGATCGTCGAGCACAACGTGCCCCTGCAGGCCCACAACACCTTCGGCATTGTCGCGAAGGCGCGGGAGTTGGTGCGCGTGCGCTGCGACGACGACCTGCGCGCCGTGCTGTCCGACCCGCAGCGAGCCGGCGCGCCCAAGTTCGTGCTCGGGGGCGGCAGCAACATCGTGCTGACCGGCGACGTCAAGCCGCTGGTCCTCAAGATGGAGATCCCGGGCATCCGGGTGCTGGAGGACGGCCCCAGGGCCACTGTCGTCGAGGCTGGCGCCGGCGTGCCCTGGCACGACTTCGTCACCTGGACGCTGGATCACGACCTGCCCGGGCTGGAGAACCTGGCCCTGATCCCCGGCAGCGTGGGCGCCTCGCCGGTGCAGAACGTGGGCGCCTACGGGGTGGAGGTGCAGGACCGCTTCGAGTCGCTCGACGCGATGGACCTGGCCACCGGCCGCATCTTCACGCTGGACGCCGCCCAGTGCGCCTTCGGCTACCGCGACTCGGTGTTCAAGCACGCCCCGGCGCAGGAGGGCGACTTCGGCCTGGCCGGCCGCGCCGTGATCCTGCGGGTGCGCTTTCGCCTGCCCCGGCCCTGGAAGCCGGAACTGGGCTACCTCGACCTGCAGCGGCGGATGGAGGAGGCGAGGGTCTCGCAGCCCACGGCGCGCCAGGTCTACGACTGGGTCTGTGCCATCCGCCGCGCCAAGCTGCCCGACCCGCGCGTGATCGGCAACGCCGGCAGCTTCTTCAAGAACCCCACGGTTACGCCGGAGCAGTGCAGCGACATCATCGCCCGCGAGCCGAACATCGTGCACTACCCCATGCCCGATGGCAGCGTGAAGCTGGCCGCGGGCTGGCTGATCGACGCCTGCGGCTGGAAAGGCAAGACGGTGGGCCATGCCGGCGTCTACGAGAAGCAGGCGCTGGTGCTGGTGAACCGGGGGGGCGCCACGGGGGGCGAGGTGGTCACGCTGGCCCGGGCGATCCAGACCAGCGTGTACGAGCGCTTCGGCATCCGGCTGGAGCCGGAGCCGGTGGTGGTCTGAGCCACCACGGGGCGCGGGCCGTTGCGGCCCGCGCGCGGGGACCGGGTTACTCCTTGGTGCCGGTCAGGCGCAGCAGGTGCGCGCCGTCGCCGGCGGCCAGCAGGCCGGTGCTGCTGTAGACGCCCAGCTTCTCGCGGGTGTCCACGATGTCCAGGTTGCGCATGGTCAGCTGGCCGATGCGGTCACGCGGCGAGAACATCGACTCGCCCTTTTCCATCGTCAGGCGCTCGGGCTTGTACGTGAGGTTGGGGGACTCGGTGTTCAGCAGGCTGTAGTCGTTGCCGCGGCGCAGCTCCAGGGTCACCTCGCCGGTGATGGCGCGGGCCACCCAGCGCTGGGCGGTCTCGCGCAGCATCAGGGCCTGCGGGTCGAACCAGCGGCCCTGGTACAGCAGGCGGCCCAGCTTGCGGCCGTTCTCGCGGTACTGCTCGATGGTGTCCTCGTTGTGGATGCCGGTGACCAGGCGCTCGTAGGCGATGTGCAGCAGCGCCAGGCCGGGGGCCTCGTAGATGCCGCGGCTCTTGGCCTCGATGATGCGGTTCTCGATCTGGTCGCTCATGCCCAGGCCGTGGCGGCCGCCGATGCGGTTGGCCTCCAGAATGAGTTCGACCGGGTCGGCGTACTCGCGGCCATTGAGGGCGACGGGCACGCCTTCCTCGAAGCGCACGGACACTTCCTCGGCCTTCACGACCACGTCGTCCTTCCAGAAGGCCACGCCCATGATCGGGTTCACGATGCGGATGCCGGAGTTCAGGTGCTCCAGGTCCTTGGCCTCGTGGGTGGCGCCCAGCATGTTGGAGTCGGTGCTGTAGGCCTTCTCCACGGACATCTTGTAGTCGAAGCCGTTGGCGATGAGGAACTCGCTCATCTCGGTGCGGCCGCCCAGCTCGTTGATGAAGGTCTGGTCCAGCCAGGGCTTGTAGATCTTCAGCGAGGGGTTGGTCAGCAGGCCGTAGCGGTAGAAGCGCTCGATGTCGTTGCCCTTGAAGGTGCTGCCGTCGCCCCAGATGTGGACGTCGTCCTCCTTCATCGCGGCCACCAGCATCGTGCCGGTGACGGCGCGGCCCAGGGGCGTGGTGTTGAAGTAGGTCACGCCCGCGGTGGAGATGTGGAAGGCGCCCGATTGCAGGGCGGCGAAGCCTTCCTGGGCCAGCTGGCGGCGGCAGTCGATCAGGCGGGCGAGCTCGGCGCCGTAGGCCGAGGCCTTGCGCGGGATCTCGTCGTAATCGGGCTCGTCGGGCTGGCCGAGGTTGGCGGTGTAGGCGTAGGGCAGGGCGCCCTTCTTCTTCATCCACAGCAGGGCCGCGGAGGTGTCCAGGCCGCCGGAGAAGGCGATGCCGACCTTCTGGCCGACGGGGACGTTTTCGAGGATGGTGCTCATCGCGGGCTCCGCGGGATCAGCCGAAGTGGCAGATGTAGTGGTAGGCCTCGGTCACGCGGATCTCGAACTTCGAGTTGCCGGGAACCGAGAACTTCTCGCCGGGGCCGGACTTCTGCCAGGCCTCGGTGCCGGCCATGCGCCACTCGCACGAGCCCGCCACGCACTCCATGATCTCGGGCGCGCCCGTGCCGAAGGTGAGGGTGGAGGGCAGGATGACGCCGACGGACTTCTTCGTGCCGTCGGCCAGCGTGATGCCATGGCTCACGCACTTGCCGTCGAAATAGACGTTGGCCTGGGTGTTGACGGAAACGCCGTCGAATTTTTCGGTGGTCATGTCGATGTCCGGTTGGGCGCGCGCGTCCGGCGAAGGCGGCGCGGTGGAAAACCGGACATTTTAGGCGGTGGCGGGCGGGCCGCCGCCCGGGCGTTCAGCGCCAGTGCCCGTGGACGTGGCCGCCGTGGCTCCAGCCGCGGTGGTGCGAGGCGCCGATGAAGCCGGGCGCCACCACCGGGTAGCCGGCGGGCGGGCCGTAGAAGACGGGCGCGGCGGCCACCACCACGGCGGGCGCCTGGCTCACCGGGCGCACCGGCAGGGGCGAGGGGATCACGGCCGGCTGCGGCGTGGCGGCCGGCAGCACCGGGGTGACCTGCACGCGGATCGTCGGGCCCGGGTCGCTGGGCGTCTGCACCTGGTACTGCCTGCCGGCGTACTCGTAGGTCACGTTGTAGCCCACGGTGCGGTTCTCGTAGACGGTCTGGGTGGTGCAGGTGGTCTGTTCCTGCATGCGGGCGGCGGGCTGGCCCTCGATGTTGTTGCCCAGCATGGCGCCGCCGATGACACCGGCCATGGTGGCGACGGCGCGGCCCGAGCCGCCGCCGATCTGGTTGCCCACGGCGCCGCCGGCCACCGCGCCGAGCAAGGCGCCGGCGCCGGACCGGGGCTGTTCGACCATCACCTGCTGGGTGGTGCAGACCTGGCGGGGCACGCCCACCTGCTGGATCATGGGGATGCTGGAGACGACGCGGGCCACTTCCTGCGCGTGCAGGGAGGGGGCGGCGAGGGCGAGGGCGGCGACGCCGCCGGCGATCAGGGATTGCTTCATGGGACCTCCGTTGAGGTTAACGGTGCCATTGTCCGCCACGTTGACGCGGCGGCCGGGGCGAAAAAGTAAACCAGCCGTAAAGGGTCAGGCCCGCGCGGCGCGGGCTTCCCAGGCGGCCGGGTCGAACCCCACGGTGATGCCGTCGTCCCACTCCACCACCGGGCGCTTGATCACGCTGGGCTCGCGCAGCATCAGCGCCTGCGCGCTGGCGTCGTCCTGCACCGCGGCCTGGTCCGCGGGGGCGAGCTTGCGCCAGGTCGTGCCCTTGCGATTGACCAGGGTGCCCCAGCCCGCCGCGGCCAGCCAGGCGGGCAGCCGCCCGGCGTGCACGCCCTCCTTCTTGAAGTCATGGAAACGGTGCTCGACGCCGCGTTCGGCCAGCCAGGCGCGGGCCTTCTTCACCGTGTCGCAGTTGGGGATGCCATACACAACGATCATGGTCCGATGGTAAGGCCCGACAATCACGCCCGATGAACGCCGACAACATGACCCTGCAGGACTGGCTGGCCCACTGCGAGCGCCTGCACCCCAAGACCATCGACATGGGCCTGGACCGCGTGCGCGAGGTCGCCGGCCGCATGGCGCTGCGCTTCGATTGCCCCGTCATCACCGTGGCGGGCACCAACGGAAAGGGCTCGACCTGCGCCATGCTGGAGGCCATCGCCCTCGAGTCGGGCTGGCGCACCGGCGTCTACACCTCGCCGCACCTGGTGCACTTCGAGGAGCGCTGCCGCCTGCACGGCGAGATCTGCGAGCCCGGCGAGCTGGTGCCGCACTTCGCGCGGGTCGAGAAGGCCCGCCAGGACGTGCCGCTGACCTACTTCGAATTCACCACGCTGGCCATCCTGAGCCTGATGGCCACCGCCGGCTTGGACGTGGCCATCCTCGAGGTGGGCCTGGGCGGGCGGCTGGACGCGGTCAACGTGGTCGACGCCGACTGCGCCATCATCACCAGCGTGGACCTGGACCACATGGAATTCCTCGGCCCGGACCGGGAAACCATCGGGCGGGAAAAGGCCGGCATCCTGCGCGCCGGCCGCCCGGCCGTGGTGAGCGACCCGGTGCCGCCGCAAAGCGTGATCGACCGCGCCAACGAGCTGGGCTGTGACCTGTGGCTGCTGGGGCGCGACTTCAACTTCTCCGGCGACAAGCAGCAGTGGGCCTGGGCCGGCCGCGGCCGGCGCTACGCGGGCCTGGCGTACCCGGCGCTGCGCGGTGCGAACCAATTGCTCAATGCCTCGGGCGTGCTGGCGGCCCTCACCGCCCTGCGCGAGCGCCTGCCGGTGACGGCGCAGGCGGTGCGCAACGGTCTGGCGCTGGTCGAACTGCCCGGGCGCTTCCAGCTCGTGCCCGGCCAGCCCGCCCTGGTGCTGGACGTGGCCCACAACCCGCACGCGGTGGGCGCCCTGGTGGCGAACCTGGATGCCATGGGCTTCTACCCCACCACCCACTTCGTCTTCGGTGCCATGGCCGACAAGGACCTGGACGCCATGTTCCGGCGCCTGGCCCCGCTGGCCGATCGCTGGTACTTCTGCGACCTGCCCACCGCGCGCGCCGAGACCGGCGCCGGCCTGCTGGCGCGCTGGCAGGCGGTGGCGTCCTCGCTGCCCCCGCGCGAGGTGGCCGCCAGCGTGCATGCCAGCCCGCGCGCGGCCCTGGAGGCGGCCGCGGCCGCTGCCGACCCCGCTGATAGAATCGTGGTCTTTGGTTCGTTCTTCACGGTGGGCGGCATTCTCGAGGGCGGTGTGCCCCGTCTGCAGGCCCAGCACCTGCGCCCCGGGGCCTGACCCGGACGCACCTGAATCCACCGGGCACGACGCAGTTCCATGGCCTTCTTCAAGTTCCGCAAGGGTGGCGAGGATCCCTCCGCCCCGTCCCCCCAGTCCGGCCAGCCCGAGAGCGTGGAGGCGATGCGCCGCCGCGCGCGCCAGCGCCTGATCGGCGCGGCCGTCCTGGTGCTTGCGGGCGTGATCGGCTTCCCGCTGGTGTTCGACACCCAGCCCCGCCCGATCGCGGTGGACATCCCCATCGACATCCCCGACCGCGCCAAGTCCAAGCCGGCCGGCGCCGCCGCGCCCGCGGCCACGCCCGCTGCCGGCCTGGTCGAGGCCGCGCCGCCGGTGCCCGCCAAGGCCGAAGCTGCCGTGCCCGCGCCTGCCGCGCCTGCCGCGCCTGCGGCGGCCGTCGCGCCCGTGGTACCGGCGGTGTCCCCCGCTGCGTCGGCGCCTGCCGCGGCGCCCGTCGCCAAGGCGGCCTCGAAGGCCGAGGCACGCGTGGACCCCAAGGACCACAAGGATCCCAAGGCCGATGCCGCCCACAAGCCGTCCGGCGACGGCGATCGCGCCAAGGCACTGCTCGAGGGCAAGCCGGCCGCCGCCGCGCCCGCCGCCGCGGCCTCCGCCGCGGACGCCCGCTTCGTCGTCCAGGTCGGCGCCTTCGCCGACCCCGCCAAGGCCGCTGCCGCGCGCAGCAAGCTGGAAAAGGCCGGGCTCAAGACCTATACCCACGTGGCCGAAACCAAGGAAGGCAAGCGCACCCGCGTGCGGGTCGGCCCGTTCGGCACGCGCACCGAAGCCGACAAGGCCGCTGCCAAGGTCAAGGGCCTGGAATTGCCGGCCTCGGTCCTCACCCTGTAAGCTGAGGCCGCGTGATGACGCTGGCCCCGCTGGACTGGGTCTTCCTTGCCGTGCTGGCGCTGTCGATGGCGCTGGGCGCCTGGCGCGGCCTGGTGTACGAGGTGCTGTCGGTGGCGGGCTGGGTGGCCGCCTTCGTGCTGGCCCAGTGGCTGGCGCCCGACATGGCGGCCTGGCTGCCGATGGGGCAGTCGACTTCCGAAGTGCTGCGGTATGCCGCGGGCTTCGTGGTGGTGTTCGTGGGTGCGCTGTTCGCGGCGGGCCTGCTGGCCTGGCTGGCCAAGAAGGTCATCGAGGCCGTCGGCCTGCGGCCGGTGGACCGCGTCCTGGGTGCGGCATTTGGCCTGGTTCGCGGCGTGGTGATCGCGCTGGCCGCCACAGTGGTGGTCCAGATGACGCCGCTGAAGGACACTGCGGCATGGAACGAGTCGGCCGGCGCGGGCATCGCGTCCCGGCTGCTCAAGGGATTGAAACCGATACTGCCCGAGCGATTCGGCCAGTATCTACCGGGGTAACAGGGAATGTGTGGAATCGTCGGCGTCGTCAGCAACGCCCCCGTCAACCAGCTGATTTATGACGCGCTGCTGCTCCTGCAGCACCGCGGCCAGGATGCGGCCGGCATCGTGACCCAGCAGGGGCACAAGTTCTTCATGCACAAGGCCAAGGGCATGGTGCGTGACGTGTTCCGTACCCGCAACATGCGCGCCCTGCCGGGCAGCGTGGGCCTGGGCCAGGTGCGCTACCCCACCGCCGGCAACGCGTACAGCGAGGAAGAGGCGCAGCCCTTCTACGTGAACGCGCCCTTCGGCATCGTGCTGGTGCACAACGGCAACCTCACGAACGCGCAGGCGCTCAAGGCCGAACTGTTTTCCACCGACCACCGCCACATCAACACCGAGAGCGACTCCGAGGTGCTGCTGAACGTGTTCGCGCACGAGCTCGATCGCGCCACCCGCGGCGTGCCGCTCAAGCCCGAGGACATCTTCACCGCCGTGGGCAACGTCCACAAGCGCGTGCGCGGCTCCTACGCCGTGATCGCGCTGGTCGCCGGCTACGGCGTGGTCGCCTTCCGCGACCCCTACGGCATCCGCCCGCTGTCGCTCGGCCGCGGCAAGGACGGCACCGTGATGGTGGCCAGCGAGTCGGTCACGCTCGAGGGCACCGGCCACCAGCTCGAGCGCCACGTGGCGCCGGGCGAGGCGGTGTTCATCGACCTGCAGGGCCAGGTCCATGCCCGCCAGTGCGCCGAGAACCCGAAGCTCATGCCCTGCATCTTCGAGTACGTGTACCTGGCCCGCCCGGACTCGGTGCTCGATGGCATCTCCGTCTACCAGGCCCGCCTGAACCTCGGCGAGACGCTGGCCAAGCGCGTGGTCTCCACCGTGCCGCCCAGCGAGATCGACGTGGTCATCCCCATTCCCGAGTCCAGCCGCCCCAGCGCCACGCAGCTGGCGCACCTGCTCGGCATCCCGTACCGCGAGGGCTTCGTCAAGAACCGCTACGTGGGCCGCACCTTCATCATGCCGGGCCAGGGCGTGCGCAAGAAGTCGGTGCGCCAGAAGCTCAACGTGATCGGCAGCGAGTTCAAGGGCCGCAATGTGCTGCTGGTCGACGACTCCATCGTCCGTGGCACCACCAGCCGCGAGATCGTGCAGATGGCGCGCGACGCGGGCGCCCGCAAGGTCTACATGGCCAGCGCCGCGCCGCCGGTACGCTTCCCCAACGTCTACGGCATCGACATGCCCACCTCGAAGGAACTGGTCGCCTATGGCCGCACCCTCGAGGAGGTGCGCGAGATCATCGGCTGCGACGCCCTGATCTACCAGGACGTCGATGCGATGAAGCGCGCCGTCAGCAGCCTCAACCCGTCGCTGGACGGCTTCGACGCTTCCTGCTTCGACGGCGTCTACGTCACCGGCGACGTCAGCCCCGAGGACATCACGCGCCTGAACGAGGGCCGCGTGGGCCAGGAAGAGGCCGAGTCCGACACCTCCCGCCTGGCGCTGCCCAACGCCCAGGAGGCCTGAGTCCCATGACCCGCAAGCTGCCCGAGGGCCTGCACCTCGACACCCTGGCGGTGCGCGCCGCCGTCGACAAGAGCCAGTACGGCGAGAACGCCGAGGCCCTGTACCTCACGTCCTCCTTCACCCAGCCCGATTGCGAGACGGCCGCGCGCCGCTTCGCCGGCGAGGAGGAGGGCTTCATCTACTCGCGCTTCACCAACCCGACGGTGGCCAGCATGGAGATGCGCCTGGCCGCCCTCGAGGGCACCGAGGCCTGCGTCGCCACGGCCAGCGGCATGGGCGCGATCCTGCTGCTTTGCATGGGGCTGCTGAAGGCGGGTGACCATGTGGTGTGCTCGCGCTCGGTGTTCGGCTCCACGATCAAGCTGATCGCCTCCGAGTTCGGCAAGTTCGGCGTACAGAGCACCTTCGTCTCGCAGACCGACCTCGCCGAGTGGCAGGCCGCGGTCAAGCCGAACACGAAGCTGTTCTTCGCCGAGACGCCGACCAACCCGCTCACCGAGGTCTGCGACATCCGCGCCCTGGCCGACATCGCCCACGCCGCCGGCGCGCTGCTGGCAGTGGACAACTGCTTCTGCACCCCGGCGCTGCAGCGCCCGGCGGACCTGGGCGCCGACATCATCATCCACTCGGGCACCAAGTACCTCGACGGCCAGGGCCGCGTCATCGCCGGCGCGCTGTGCGCCAGCAAGGCGCTGGTCAAGGACAAGTTCATTCCCGTCATGCGCAGCGCCGGCATCACGCTGTCGGCCTTCAACGCCTGGGTGGTGCTCAAGGGCCTGGAGACGCTGGGCATCCGCATGGAGGCGCAGTCGGCCCGCGCGCTGGAGCTGGCCCGCTGGCTCGAGGCGCACCCGAAGGTCGAACGCGTCTACTACCCCGGCCTGGAGAGCCACCCGCAGCACGCGCTGGCCATGAAGCAGCAGCGCGGCCTGGGCGGCGCGGTGCTGTCGTTCGACGTCAAGGGCGACACGCCCGAGGCCGCGCGGCGCAACGCCTTCACGGTGATCGACTCCACGCTGCTGATGTCCGTCACCGCCAACCTGGGCGACGTGAAGACCATCATCACCCAGCCCGCCAGCACCTCGCACGGCCGCCTCACCGAGGAACAGCGCCAGGCCGCCGGCATCCGCCAGAACCTGGTCCGCGTCGCCGTGGGCCTGGAACACCTCGATGACCTCAAGGCCGACCTCTCGCGCGGCCTGGACCTGCTCTGATCCCCACGTGAAAGTCCGCACCCGCTTTGCCCCGTCGCCGACGGGCTTCATCCACCTGGGCAACATCCGCTCGGCGCTGTACCCCTGGGCCTTCGCGCGCTCGCAGGGCGGCGACTTCATCCTGCGCATCGAGGACACCGACCTGGAGCGTTCCTCGCAGGCCGCGGTCGACGTGATCCTCGAGGGCATGTCCTGGCTGGGCCTGGACCACGACGAGGGCCCGTTCTACCAGATGCAGCGCATGGACCGTTACCGCGAGGTGCTGGCCCAGATGAAGGCGCAGGGCCTGGTCTACCCCTGCTACATGTCGGTCGCCGAGCTCGACGCGCTGCGCGAGCGCCAGATGGCCAGCAAGGAGAAGCCCCGCTACGACGGCACCTGGCGCCCCGAGGAGGGCAAGGTCCTGCCGCCGGTGCCCGAGGGCGTGCAGCCGGTGCTGCGTTTCCGCAACCCGAAGGAGGGCGTGGTCGCCTGGGACGACAAGGTCAAGGGCCGCATCGAGATCGCCAATGCCGAACTCGACGACCTCGTGATCGCCCGTCCCGACGGCACGCCCACCTACAACTTCTGCGTGGTCGTCGATGACATCGACATGGCCATCACCCACGTGATCCGAGGCGATGACCACGTGAACAACACGCCGCGGCAGATCAACATCTTCCGCGCCCTCGGCAAGGAGCCGCCGGTGTACGCGCACCTGCCCACCGTGCTGAACGAGCAGGGCGAGAAGATGTCCAAGCGCAATGGCGCCAAGCCCGTGACGCAGTTCCGCGACGAGGGCTTCCTGGCCGACGCCGTGGTGAACTACCTCGCGCGCCTGGGCTGGTCCCATGGCGACGACGAGATCTTCTCGCGCGAGCAGTTCCTGCAGTGGTTCGACCTGGACCACCTGGGCCGCAGCGCCGCGCAGTTCGACGAGGCCAAGCTGCGCTGGGTGAACGCCCAGCACATGAAGGCCGCGAGCGACGGGTCGCTCGCGCAGCTGGTGGAGGCGCAACTCGCCGCGCGCGGCATCGCCGCCGACGCGCGCCTGCCCGCCATCTGCGGCCTGTTCAAGGATCGCTGTGACACCACCGTGATCCTGGCCGACTGGGCCGCGAAGTTCTACCGCGAGGTCCGGCCCGACGCCGATGAACTGGCCAAGCATGTGACCGAGGGCGTGCGTCCCGCGATCTCCATGCTTGCGAAGATGCTCGAGACCTGCGAGTGGGACAAGGCGGCGATCAGCGAGGCCATCAAGGAGACGCTGCGCGCCACCGGCCTGAAGATGCCGCAGCTGGCCATGCCGGTGCGGGTGCTGGTCATGGGCACCGCGCAGACGCCGTCGCTCGATGCGGTGCTCGCACTCGTCCCGCGAAAAGAAGTTTTGGATCGGTTGTCGAGCAGCCAAAAAACGTTGTAGAATCTCGTTCTCGACACCGGACGGGGGTATAGCTCAGCTGGGAGAGCGCTTGCATGGCATGCAAGAGGTCATCGGTTCGATCCCGTTTACCTCCACCATCCACTGTGTCGACGGATGAAAATCCAAGGTTTTGACCCTATCGTCTAGAGGCCTAGGACATTACCCTTTCACGGTAAGTACCGGGGTTCGAATCCCCGTAGGGTCGCCAGAGTTTGGTTGCACTTGATTCCTGCATCTGCAGGGCGAAGCAACCCCGACGCGGAGTGGTAGTTCAGTCGGTTAGAATACCGGCCTGTCACGCCGGGGGTCGCGGGTTCGAGTCCCGTCCACTCCGCCAAGAGTTTGACAAAGGTTTGCTTCAGGGCAGGCCTTCGTTGAAGCAGAACACCCGGGGGGTATAGCTCAGCTGGGAGAGCGCTTGCATGGCATGCAAGAGGTCATCGGTTCGATCCCGTTTACCTCCACCACGTGTTCTGGTTCAACAGTCCGTCCAGGTTTGACCCTATCGTCTAGAGGCCTAGGACATTACCCTTTCACGGTAAGTACCGGGGTTCGAATCCCCGTAGGGTCGCCAGAGTTTGGTTGCACTCGATTCCTGCATCTGCAGGGCGAAGCAACTCCGACGCGGAGTGGTAGTTCAGTCGGTTAGAATACCGGCCTGTCACGCCGGGGGTCGCGGGTTCGAGTCCCGTCCACTCCGCCAACGAATTTCAAAGGCCTCCTTCGGGAGGCCTTGTCGTTTTCCCCTGTTCCCTTCTTTGCTAAGACGGCTAAGATCGCCCATCTTTTTTTGAACGTATGTGCAGGAAGGTGGCAGCGGTGATGGCAGTAACGACCGGGTGCGGGCTTTGCTTGGCCCTTCAGGTAGCGGATCTTTGAGCCGCTGGATGCACCATGTCGAAACGTCTTGCACAGACTTCTCCTTCCGTTGCCTACCTGCGATTCCTGAGCCAGCTCAGCGCGGCGAAAGGTGGTGATCGCCTGCCGGACCTCGTGCCGGACGAGCGGGAAATCATCGAGGTGCTGGCCACCTACTGGCTCAACCAGCAGAACATCACCGTGGTCGGCCTGATGCGCCACCCGGCCCTGTCCCGCTCCGCGAGCACGGTACACCGCCGGGTCAAGGGCTTGATCGAGCGCGAGATGATCGCGCTGCAGACCTCCACCGCCGATTCCCGGGTGAAGTTCGTCATGCCGACCAAGAAGGCCTTGCGCTACCTCGACCAGCTGGGCCGCTGCCTGCTTGCGAGCGTCGGCGCCAGCGAGCTCGAGGCGTCCTGACGGGGCGGAGCGGGCATCCCCGAGGTGCCCGCGTGTCGCGCATGCGACACTTCGGCGATTCCACGGGGCTTGTCGCCCGTCGGTGATCCGAAGACAATGGTCAAATCGCTTAACATTTCCATTAAGCGATAAGCGTCAACGCCGACCTGGACGGACCACCTCCCATGCAGACCCGCTGCAGCCCTGGCTCTCTTGCCCTGGTGATCGCCGAGCATCCTGGATGCGAGGGCAACATCGGCCGGGTCGTCGAGGTTCTCGGGCCGCTGGAGTCCGATGACGGCCGGCCCTGCTGGCACATCCAGCCGTCGCAATCCGCCCCCTGGCTGATCCTCGAACGCGATGGCACCGTTTCCTGCGAGCGGGTGACCTGGGCCTCGGGGGTGATCCATCCGGATGCCTGGCTCACGCCGCTGGGCGAGGCCGATGAAGCCGTCGAGGCGGCGGCCGCCGGCGCGGCGCGCCCGGCCCGCGCGGACGCCCAGGCCTCGGGCGCCACCGCTCCGCGCTGACCCGCTCGCTTCCCCAACGAATTCACTACCCGCCGCGGTGCCCTCGTGACAGCGGGTGGCACGCGGATTGCGATATGGTTGCGCCATGAACGCACCGATCCCTTCCTCCGCCCTGCGAAGCGCGCGCGCCGCCGACCTCGCGGCGCTTCCCCTGATCGAGCAATGGGTGGCCTTCGCCTCCGTCTCGCGTGACAGCAACCTGCCCCTGATCGACTGGACCGAGGCACGCCTGCGCGCCCTCGGCCTCGAGTGCCGCCGCACCTACGATGACAGCGGCAAGAAGTGCAACCTCTGGTGCACCATCCCCGCCGCCGACGGCGAGACGAAGGTGGGCGGCATCGTCCTGTCCGGCCACACCGACGTGGTGCCGGTCGACGGCCAGCCCTGGGACACCGACCCGTTCAAGGCCCAGGTGATTGGCAACAAGCTGGTCGGCCGTGGCGTCACCGACATGAAGGGCTTCGGCGCCACCGCCCTGTGGCTGGTCCCCGAACTGGTGCGCCGCCGGCTCAAGCGCCCGGTGCACCTGGCCTTCAGCTACGACGAGGAGGTGGGCTGCATCGGCGTGCGCCGCCTCATTGCCGACATGGTGGAACAGGGCTACCAGCCCGCCGGCTGCATCGTGGGCGAGCCCACCGGCATGCAGGTCGTGATCGCCCACAAGGGCAAGCACGCCTTCAAGACCACGGTCCAGGGCTTCGAGGCGCACTCCTCGCTCACGCCGCTGGGCGTGAACGCGGTGGAGATCGCCTGCGAGTTCGTCGCCAAGCTCAAGTCGATGCACCGCCGGCTCGCGGCCGACGGCCCGTTCGATCCGGTGTACGACGTGCCCCACACCAGCGTGCACACCGGCGTGATCCAGGGGGGCACTGCGCTGAACATCATCCCGCGCCTGTGCGAGGTGACCTGGGAGATCCGCCACCACCACCTGGACGACCCGCAGGTGTTGTTCGCCGAGGCCCGGGCCTTCGCCGACAGCCTGGTCCCCGCGATGCGGGCCGTCGCGCCCGACACCGGCATCACGCATGAAGTGAAGTCGGTCCTGCCCGGCTTCGCCACCGCCCCCGACAGCGAGATCGCGCAGCTGTGCTTCCACTGCGCCGAGCTCGACCCGGCCAGCGGCGCGGGCAAGGTGTCCTTCGGCACCGAGGCGGCGCTGTTCCACCAGGCCGGCGTGCCCACCATCGTCTGCGGCCCCGGCCACATCGCGCAGGCCCACCAGCCCAATGAATGGGTGGCCCTGGAGCAGCTCGCCTGGTGCGAGCGCTTCATGCGCCGCCTCGCCGACCAGATCTGCATCGACTGACTCCAGGAAGGAAGCAAGCTCCCATGATCCAACGCCGACAGCTCCTGGCCACCGGCCTCGCCGCCGCCGTCCTCCCCGCCGTGGCGCAGGTGCCCTCGGGCAAACCCATTCGCATCATCGTGCCCTTCGCCGCAGGGGGCGTGCAGGACATCCTGGCGCGCTCGCTGTCCACCGAACTCGGGCAGGCCCTGGGCCAGACGGTGATCGTCGAGAACCGCGCCGGCGCGGGCGGCACCATCGGCACCGGCTTCGTGGCCAAGGCCGAGGCCGACGGCACGGTGATGGTCATGGCCGCGGCCAGCCACAACATCGCGGCCCACCTTTACAACAAGCTGCCCTACGACCCGCAGAAGGACTTCACGCCCTACGCCCATGTGGGCCACGCCAGCTATGTGATGATGGTCCACCCCGACGTGCCGGCGAAGACGGCCGCCGAGTTCATCCGCCATGCCAAGGCCAACCCCGGCAAGATGAACTACGCCTCGGCCGGCATCGGCAGCGCCACGCACCTGGCCATGGCCTCGTTCTGCGGCAAGGCCGGCATCGACATGGTGCATGTGCCGCTCAAGGCCACGGGCGAGGCGATCAACGAGGTGATCTCGGGCCGCGCCCAGGCCGTGATCGCCGCCAGCATCGGCGCGCTGGCCTTCGCCAAGGACAGCCGCCTGCGCCTGCTCGGCGTGACCTCGCCCAAGCGCAGCAAGCACATCCCCGAGCTGCCGACGCTGTCGGAGACGGGGCTGCCCGGCTACGAGTTCGATTCCTGGTTCGGCCTGCTCGGCCCGGCCGGCACGCCGGCGGCCGCCGCCAACCGCATCAACGCCGCGATGGCGAAGCTGCTGGTGGATCCGGTGATCCTCGAGCGCCTGGACAAGCAGGGGATCGAGCCGCACGCCGTCAGCAACGGCGACTTCGCCAAGCTGCTGGCCGCCGACTACCAGCGCATGGCCGGCGTGGTGAAGGCCGCGGGCACCAAGCTCGACGCCTGACCCCCAAGGGGGCGGCTGCCCCCGGCGCCGGCCCGCGCCTGTGCCCGACGTGACAGCCTGCGGGTAAGCCCGGTGCCGGCGGCGGCGCCCGGCTTCCTAAGCTCGCGGCAACCCACGTTGCCCGCGAGCCTTCCTTGAACGCCTCCCCCGCCCGCAGCGGCGCCCACCACTTCCTCGAGGGCCTCGCCGACCTCGACATCCAGTACGTCTTCGCCAACCTCGGCACCGACCATGTGTCGCTGATCGAGGAGCTCGCGCGGCGCGACCGTGAGGGCCTGCCGCATCCGCAGCTGGTGCTGTGCCCGCACGAGAACGTGGCCATGCACATGGCCGCCGGCTATGCGGCCGTCACCGGGCGCGGGCAGGCGGTGATGGTGCATGTGGATGCCGGCACCGCGAATGCGGCCATGGGCATGCACAACCTGTTCCGCGGCCGGTTGCCGGTGATGCTGGTGGCGGGCAAGGCACCCTACACCCTGCGTGGCGAGATGCCCGGCTCGCGCGACAACTACGTGCACTTCGTGCAGGACCCGTTCGACATCGGCAGCCTGGTGCGGCCCTATGTGAAGTGGGAGTACACCCTGCCCACCGGCCGCATCGCGCCCGAGGTGCTGCGGCGCGCGCACTCGGTGATGCACAGCGACCCGCCCGGTCCGGTCTACCTCACGCTGCCGCGCGAGGTGCTGGCCGAGGACATCGACGCACCGGTGCAGGCCTTCGGCGCGCCGCGCTACGGCCCGGTGGCCGCCGGCGGCCTGGACGCGCAACGCGTGGACGAACTGGCGCAGCGCCTTCTGCAGGCCGAGTCGCCCGTGGTCGTCACCTCCTACCTGGGCCGCAAGGCCGAGGCGGTGAAGGCGCTGGAGGACCTCGCGCTCCTGTGCGGCCTGCGTGTCGTGGAGTTCATGCCGAGCCACCTCGCGATCTCGCGGGAGCACCCGTGCTTCGCCGGCTTCGACCCGGCCAAGGGCCTCGAGGGCGCCGACCTCGGCCTGCTGCTCGATGTCGACGTGCCCTGGCTGCCCAAGTTCGTGCAGCCGTCGCCCCAGACCTGGTGGGCGCAGGTCGACGTGGACCCGATCAAGCAGGACTTCCCGATGTGGGGCTTTGCCACCGACTGGCGCGCCCAGGCCGACTGCGCCACCGCGCTGCGGCAGGTGGCGGCGCGCGTGCGCGAACTTGCCGACGACGCCTTCCATGCGCGCGTGGTCGCGCGCATCGCCGGCTGGGGCGAGACCCGCACCGCGCGGCGCAAGGCGGTCGCCGCGGCGGCCGCGGAGGCCGGGCGGCGTGGCGCGGTCTCCGCCGCCCATGTGTGCGCTGCGCTGGGCCGCGCCATCGATGCCAAGGACATCGTGATCAACGAGGCGATCCGCAACTCGCCCGCGGTGCTCACGCAGATCCCGCGCAGCGAGCCGCTCACGCTCCTGTGCGGCGCGGGCGGCGGACTGGGCTTCGGCGGCGGCATGGCCCTGGGGGCGCGCCTGGCCTGCCCGGACCGGCGCGTGGTCCATGTGGTGGGCGACGGCAGCTTCCACTTCTCCACCCCGACGTCGGTGTACGCCACGGCGCAGCGCTACGGCCTGCCGGTGTTCACCGTGGTCCTGGACAACGGCGGCTGGCAGGCGGTGAAGGAAGCGGTGCTGCGCGTCTATCCCGACGGCGAGGCGGCCAAGGCCAATGAATTCCAGGCCCGCCTGCAGGGGCAGGAGCGCCGCTTCGAGAAGGTGGCCGAGGCCTTCGGCGCGCATGGCGAGTATGTGGACGACCCCTCGCAGCTCGAGGGCGCGATCGCGCGCTGCCTGCGGGCCGTCGATGCCGGCCGCAGCGCGGTGATGAACGTGCAGGTCGGCCTGCAGTGACGACAACCAGACCAAGGAGACGACGATGAACGCAAGACGACGACTTCACCTCCTGCTGGCCGCCGCGGGCACGCTGGCCGCCGGCGCGATGCCGCTGGCCGCGAGCGCCCAGGCCTGGCCCTCGAAGCCGGTCACGATCGTGGTCGGCTATGCCGCCGGTGGCGGCGTGGATGCGACCGCGCGCATCGTCGCCGAGAAGCTGCCAGCCCTGATCGGCCAGCCCGTGGTCGTGGAGAACCGCCCCAGCGTGGGTGCGGTGGTCGGCTCGGCCTACGTGGCCAAGGCCAGGCCCGATGGCTACACGCTGATGATGGGCGCGCCCGGGCCTGTGATCTTCAACCACGCCCTGGGCGGCAACCTGCCGTACGGCCCGAACGACTTCACCCCGATCTCCTGGGTCAGCAACTCGCCGCTGGTGCTGCTGGTGAACGCCAACAACCCGGCGAAGACCGTGCAGGAGCTCGCGGCCCAGGCCAAGGCCAACCCGGACAAGGCCAACTACGCGGCGAGCTCGGCCTCGTTCCAGCTCATTACCGAGCTGTTCAACCGCAAGGTCGGCGCGAAGTTCGCGCACATCCCCTACAAGGGCGCCAACGAGTCGGTGATGGCCGTCATGACCGGCGACGTCACCATGGCCCTGGCCGATGCCGGCCCGGCCTCGGTGGGCCTGCAAAGCGGCCGGGTGAAGGCGCTGGCCGTCACCACCGCGGAGCGCCTCAAGCAGCTGCCCAACGTGCCCACGCTGGCCGAGCAGGGCATCGACCTCAAGGTCTCGCTGTGGATCGGCCTGCTCGCGCCCGCCGGCACGCCGGCGGACATCGTGAAGAAGCTCGAGGACGCGGTGGCGAAGATCGTCGCCATGCCGGACGTGCGCGCGAAGCTGGAGGGCATGTCCGTCATCCCGCAGGCCACCACCTCGCAGGACTTCGCCCGCCTGATCGCCGCCGAGATCCCGATGTGGCGGCAGGTGGCGCAGGACAACAACATCAAGGCCAACTGACGCTGCGGTCCTGTCCGCAGGGTCAGACCAGCACGATGCGGCCCTTGGCGCGGCCCTCGTTCAGCATGTAGACGGCCTCATTGGCGCGGTCCTTCTCCATGCGGGTGATCGGCAGCGCCTTGAGCTTGCCGCTGCGGGCCAGCTCGGCGACATCGCGCAGGTCCTGCGGGTTGCCGGTCATGCTGCCCATGACCGTGCGGGGCCGGAAGATCATGCCGGCCAGCGACACCATCAGCTCGCCGCCGCCCACGCCCACCAGCACCAGCCGGCCGGACTTGCCGAGGATCTCCAGGCCGACGGTGGCCGTGGAGGAGATGTTCACGAAGTCCATCGCCGCCATCACCGGCCCGCCGGTGACGGCATGGATCGCGGCCACCAGGTCCGGCGCGTTGCCGTCGACGACGGCGGTAGCGCCCATCTCCAGGGCGGCCTCGCGCTTGTCCGCGCCGATGTCCACCGAGACGATGCGACGGTGCCCCAGGGCCTGCAGCATGCAGATCGCCGCCAGGCCCAGGCCGCCGGCGCCGAACAGGACCACCGGCGTGTCGGGGTCCATGGGCATCAGCTTGCGGATCGCGGAGTACACGGTGATGCCGGAGCAGGCGAGGGTGGCGGCGAAGGCCGGGTCGATGTCGCCGAAGTCCACCAGGAAGCGCGGATGCGGCACCTTCACCTCCTTGCCGTAGCCGCCGTCCTGGCGCACGCCAAGGGCGCAGGGCTGGTTGCACAGGTTGTCCTGTCCCGCGCGGCACACCTCGCACTGTCCGCAGCCAAGCCAGGGAAACACAATGCGGTGGTCACCCACCTTCACGCCCTGCGCGTCGGGGCCGACGCGCACCACCCGGCCCACGATCTCGTGGCCCGGCACGCGCGGCAGCGTCACGCCGCGGTCGGCCAGCATCATCCGCTTGCCGCCGCCCATGTTGTAGTAGCCGTGCCAGAGATGGAGGTCGGAATGGCAGACGCCGGCATGCGTGACCTCCAGCACCACCTCGCAGCCCTGCGCCTGCAGCGGCGCCTGTTCGATCGGTTGCAGTGGTTCGTTGTTGGCAACGATGGCCCAGGCGCTCATGGGATGTCTCCTTCTCGGTGGGGGATGGGGAATGGATTTTTTACGTAGCCATTCATATGATATGGTAGCGAACTAACTTGATGCAATCCCTGGAGAAACCATGAGTGCGACCCCCCTGGCCGGCCTGAAGGTGCTGGACATGTCGAAGGTGCTGGCCGGCCCGCTGTGCGCCCAGTACCTCGGCGACATGGGCGCCGAGGTGATCAAGGTGGAACCGATCGAGGGCGGGGACGACACCCGCCAGTGGCCGCCCCTGCGCAAGGTGGACGATGCCGCCCCGACCGGCGCCATCTTCCTGAGCGCCAACCGCAACAAGCGCAGCATCGCGCTGGACCTGCGCAGCCCCCATGGCCGCGAGGTGGTCGACCGCCTGATCAAGCAGGCCGACGTGATCATCGAGAGCTTCGGCCCCGGCGTGGCCGAGCGCCTCGGTGTCGGCGCGCAGCGCCTGGCCGAACTCAACCCGCGCGCGGTGTGCTGCAGCATCAGCGGCTTCGGCAGCGTCGGCCCGATGAAGGAGGGCAAGGGCTACGACGTGATCCTGCAGGCCTACTGCGGCATGCTGTCCATCACCGGCGAGCGCGGCGGCAAGGCGGTGCGCAGCCCCTTCTCGCCGGTGGACCAGGCCACCGGCCTGCATGCCCTGATCGGCATCCAGGCGGCCCTGCTGGAGCGCGAGCGCACCGGCCTGGGCGGCCGCGTGGAGGCCTCGCTGTTCGACACCGCCACCGGCTTCCTCGGCTACTTCCTCCAGAGCTTCTGGGAGCGCGGCACCGAGCCCGAGCGCCCGGGCTCGGGGCACGAGTCGCTGTGCCCCTACGAGGCCTTCGAGACGCAGGACCGGCCCCTGATCCTGGGCGTGGCCAACGAAACCCTGTGGCGCGCCTTCTGCGAGGTCGCCGGCCTGCAGGACATGGTGGATGACCCGCGCTTTCGGACCAACCCCGACCGCGTGGCGCACCGCGCCGAGACCGTGGGCCGCGTGCAGGAGGTGCTGCGCACCCGCCCGCGCGACACCTGGATCGAGCAGCTCTCGGCCAAGGGCATTCCGTGCTCGCCGCTGCACTCGCTGGGGGAGCTGTCCGCCAACCCGCACACCGAGGCCAGCGGCATGGTGTACGGCTACCAGCACCCGCAGCTGGGTGCGCTGCGCTCGGTGGCGCAGCCGGTGCGCCTGGACGGCGAGCGCACGAAGCTGCGCCGCCCGCCGCCGATGCTGGGCCAGCACTCGGCGGAGATCCTGCGCGAGCTGGGCTTCGGCGAGGCCGAAGTCCAGGCGATGGCGCAGGCCGGGTCAGTACGACTTGGGTAGGCCCAGCGCCTTCTCCGCGATGTTGCACAGGATCAACTGCGGGGAAATCGGCGCGATGCGCGGGAGCATGGCCTCGCGCAGGTAGCGCTCCACGTGGTATTCCTTGGCGTAGCCGAAGCCGCCGTGCGTGAGCACCGCGGTCTCGCAGGCGGTGAAGCCGGCCTCGGCGCACAGGTACTTGGCGGCGTTGGACTCGGGGCCGCAGGGCTGGCCCTGGTCGTACAGCCAGGCGGCGCGCTGGTACATCAGGCGGCCCGCTTCCAGCTCCACCCAGCGCTGCGCCAGCGGGTGCTGCACGCCCTGGTTCTTGCCGATGGGGCGGTCGAACACCACGCGCTCGTTGGCGTAGCGGGTGGCGCGGCGCAGCGCCGCCACGCCCAGGCCGATGGCCTCGGCGGCGAGCAGCACGCGCTCCGGGTTCAGGCCGTGCAGGATGTAGTCGAAGCCGCGGCCCTCTTCGCCGATGCGGTCCTCCACCGGGATCTCCAGGCCGTCGATGAACAGCTCGTTGGAGTCCACCGCCTTGCGGCCCATCTTCTCGATCTCGCGCACCTGCACCTTGGTGCGGTCCAGGTCGGTGTAGAACAGGCTCAGGCCATGCCGCGGGTTCTTCACGTCCTCGATCTTCGTGGTGCGCGCCAGCAGCAGGATCTTGTGCGCCACCTGCGCGGTGGAGATCCAGATCTTCTGGCCCTTGACCACATAGCGGTCGCCGCGGCGCTCGGCGAAGGTCTTGAGCTTGAGGGTGTTCAGGCCGGTGTTGGGCTCGGTCACGCCGAAGCAGGCCTGCACCTCGCCGCGGATGATGGGCGGCAGCCAGCGCTTCTTCTGTTCCTCGGTGCCGTACACCACCACCGGGTGCAGCCCGAACACGTTCATGTGGATCGCGGACGCGCCCGACATGCCCGCGCCCGAGCCCGAGACGGCCTCCATCATCATGCAGGCCTCGAGGATGCCCAGGCCCGCGCCGCCGTACTCCTGCGGCATGGCGATGCCGAGCCAGCCGGCGCCGGCCATGGCGCGGTAGAAGTCCATCGGGAAGCCGCCTTCGCGGTCACGCTCCAGCCAGTAGTCGTCGGTAAAGGTCTTGCAGATGTCTTCGACCGCGGTGCGGATCGCGGTCTGGTCTTCGGTCTCAGCGAAATTCATGGGTACGGTGAATGGGGTTGCAGGGAAATCAGTCCGCCTCGGGCACGGTGGACAGGGCGAAGCCGGCATAGCCGTCGCGGGCGATCTCGTCGCACTTGCGGCGGAACACGCCGACGCCGCCCATGTAGGGCATGAACACCCGGGGCTTGCCCGGGATGTTGGCGCCGACATACCAGGAGGCGGTGTCCGGCAGCAGCGACCGGCTGGCCAGCTCGTCGACATGCCGGCCCCAGTCCTCCTGCGCCTGCGCGGTCGCCTCGATCCGGTTGATGCCTCGGGCCTTCAGGTTCTCAAGGCAGTCGGCGATCCAGTCCACATGCTGCTCGATCGAGACCACCACGTTGCTCAGGACGGAGGGGCTGCCCGGGCCGGTCACCATGAACAGGTTCGGCAGGCCGGCGGTCATCAGGCCCAGGTAGGCGCGCGGGCCCTGGGCCCAGGCGCTGCGCAGGTCGCCGCCGCCCTTGACCCGCATGTTCACCGAGAGCAGGGCGCCGGTGATGGCGTCGAAGCCGGTGGCGAAGATGATCGCGTCCAGGTCGTGGTGCGCGTCCTTCGTGCGGAGGCCGGTGGGCGTGATGGCCTCGATCGGGTCGGCCTTGAGGTCGACCAGGGTGACGTTGTCGCGGTTGTAGGTCTCGAAGTAGCCGGTGTCGCCGCACAGGCGCTTGGTGCCGATCGGGTAGGTGGGCGTGAGCTTCGCGCGCAGCGCCGGGTCGCGCACCGGCGCGAGCATGCGCGGGACCACGAACTCGCGGGCGATGCGGTTGGCCTCCTCCTTGAACAGCACGTCGTTGAAGGTGCGGGTGAAGCCGATGCCGCCGAAATCCCAGCGGGCCTGGAAGGCCTTCTCCACCTCCTCGGGCGGCGTCTCCAGCACGCCGCGGGTGGGGACGGTGAAGCCGGCCACGCCCGAGGGGCTGGTGCGGGCCTGCTGCCGCACCTCGGCGTAGCGGCGCTTGACGGCCTGGTCGGCCTCGTCGGTCAGCGGGCCGTTGCGCAGGGGAATGCTGTAGTTCGCCGTGCGCTGGAACACGGTCAGGTGCGCGGCCTGCCTGGCCACGATCGGGATCACCTGGATGCCGGTGGAGCCGGTGCCGACGATGCCCACGCGCTGGCCGGTGAAGTCCACGCCCTCCTTCGGCCAGAAGCCGGTGTGGAACCAGCGGCCCTGGAAGCTGTCCAGGCCGGGGAACTTCGGCACCTGGGCGTTGGACAGGCAGCCGGTGGCCATGACGCAGAAGCGCGCCTGCAGCACCTGGCCGTTGCCGGTGGTGACGGTCCAGCGGTTCGCGGCGGGGTCGAACTCGGCGTCGGTGACGCGGGTCTCCAGGCGGATGTCGCGGCGCAGGTCGAAGCGGTCGGCCACATGGTTGATGTAGCGAAGGATCTCGGGCTGGGCGGCGTAGCGCTCGCTCCAGCGCCACTCCTGCTGCAGCGCCTCGTCGAAGGAGTAGGAGTACTCCAGGCTCTCGACATCGCAGCGCGCGCCGGGGTAGCGGTTCCAGTACCAGGTGCCGCCGACGTTGTCGCCGGCCTCCAGCACGGCCACCTTCAGGCCCTGCTTGCGCAGGCGGTGCAGCAGGTACAGGCCGGCGAAGCCGGCGCCCACGACCACGACGTCGAAGCGCTCGGTCCGGGGTGCATTCATGGGGGTCTCCTCGTGTTGTCGGTCGGTCTGTCGGTCAGGGGGCGGCGCAGCGGCGGCGGATCTCGGCGGCGGCCCGGGTCACCACGGCGTCGGCCTCGGGAATCAGGTTCAGCATGCGGGCGAAGCCGTGCGGCAGGCCGTCCGCGCGCTCCAGGGTGACGGGCACGCCCGCGGCGCGCAGGCGTTCGGCATAGGCCACGGCTTCGTCGTGGAGCACGTCGTACTCGGCGACCGCGATCCAGGCCGGGGGATGGCCCGCGAGGTCGTCGCGGCGCACCGGGGCGATGTCGGGGTGCTGCCAGAGCGACGGCGGCGCGTAGTGGCGGAAGAACCAGTCCATGTCGGCATCCGTCAGGGGCATGCCCTGGCTGTGCGCGCGGTAGCTCGGGCGGGTGAAGTCGCTGTCGGCCACGGGGTAGAAGAGGCACTGCAGGGCCACCTGCGCGCGCCCGGCCAGGCGGGCCACGGCCACGGTGGCCAGGTTGCCGCCCGCGCTGTCGCCGGCCACGGCCAGGCGGCCAGGGCCGCCGATCAGGCTGGCGAGGTGGTCGTGGGCCCAGGCGATCGCGTCCTGCGCATCCTCCAGGCCGGCGGGGAAGGGGTGCTCCGGCGCGAGGCGGTAGTCCACCGACAGCACGGCGCAGCCCGACTTGTCGACCAGCGCGCGGGTCAGGACATCGAAGTCGTCCACCGAGCCGCAGACCCAGCCGCCGCCGTGGAGGTAGACCACCAGCCCGGGCTCGGACCCGCCGGCGGCCCGGTACAGGCGCGCCGGCACCTCGCCGGCGCGGGTGGGAATGCGCAGGTCTCGCACCTCGCCGACCTGGGGCCCGGCGCCCAGCGCGGCGCGGGTGGTGGCGACCAGCTCTCGCGACTGCTGCGGCGTGCCGGCCGACAGCGCCGGGCGGCCGGCGGCGCGCGCCGCCTCCAGCATCTTCTGCACGAAGGGATGTAGTGCCATGGGGGACTCCGCGTGGCGGCGCCGGGGCACGGTCGCCCGGCAAGCCGATGGGGTGGGATGCTATCGACAAACTCGTATGCATGTCAACGATATGCATGTGGTCTAAATCAGGGATAACACCTGATAGGCCGTATTGAAGCAGACGATATGCTTCGCCAAAATTCAACCCGCCCCTCAGGAGACACCCATGAACGCAAGAGACGCCCAGGCCTACCCCGTGGTCCGGCAGTACATCGCCGGCGCCTGGCGCGCGGGCGGGCAGGGCGTCGCCGGCGAGGTCCGCAACCCGGCCACTGGCGAGGTGCTGGCCGAGGTGCCGCGCGCCAGCGCGCAGGACCTGGACGATGCCCTGGCCGCGGCCGCGGCGGGCTTCGAGCTGTGGCGGCTGAAGTCGCCGCAGGAGCGCGCCGCGGTGCTGATGCGGACCGCCGCCCTGGTGCGCGAGCGGGTCGAGGACATGGCCCGCCTGATGACCCTGGAGCAGGGCAAGACCCTGGCCGAGTCGCGCCTGGAGTTCACCCTCAGTGCCGAGACCTTCGAGTGGTACGCGCAGGAGGCGCTGCGCTCCTATGGCCGGGTGATCCCGGCGCGGGTGCGGGGCACCCGGCAGCTGGTGATCCCGCAGCCGCTGGGCCCGGTGGCGGCCTTCACGCCCTGGAACTTCCCCGCCATCCTGCCGGCGCGCAAGATCGCGCCGGCGCTGGCCGCCGGCTGCAGCGTCGTCATCAAGCCCTCGGAGGAGACGCCGCAGTCGACGATGGTGCTGGCGCAGGCCCTGGCCGACGCCGGCCTGCCCGCCGGCGTGCTGAACGTGGTGTTCGGCGTGCCCGCCGAGGTCTCGTCCCACCTGATCACGTCGCCCGTGATCCGCAAGGTCACCTTCACCGGCTCCACCGGCGTGGGCCGCGAGCTGGCCCGCCTGGCGGCGGTGGGGCCCAAGCCCTGCACGCTGGAACTGGGCGGCCATGCGCCGGTGCTGGTCTTCGACGACGCCGACCTCGAGCGCACCGTGGCCACCTGCGTGCAGGGCAAGAGCCGCAATGCCGGCCAGGTCTGCACCTCGCCCACCCGCTTCCTGGTGCAGGAGGGCATCCACGACGCCTTCGTCGCCCGCTACGCGCAGGCGCTGGACGCGCTCAAGGTCGGCCCCGGTCTGGACCCCGCCAACCAGATGGGCGCGCTGGCGAACACGCGCCGGGTCGAGGCGATCGAAGGCCTGCTGGCCGACGCCGTGGCCGGCGGCGGCCGCGTGGTGGCCGGCGGCAGCCGGGTCGGCGACCGCGGCAACTTCTTCCGTCCCACCCTGGTGGCCGACACGCCCGAGTCCGCGCAGGCCCTGCGCATCGAGCCCTTCGGCCCGCTGGCCCTGGTGCGCCGCTTCTCCACGCTGGAGGAGGGCCTGGCCCGCGCCAACGATACGCCCTACGGCCTGGCCGCCTACGCCTTCACCCAGTCCGCCGCCACCGCGGTGGCGGTGGGCGACGAGCTGCAGGCCGGCGGCATCGGCATCAACACCTTCTCGGTCTCCGCCATCGAGGCGCCCTTCGGCGGCCTCAAGGACAGCGGCTATGGCCAGGAAGGCGGCCCCGAGGGCCTGGAGAGTTACCTGCACAGGAAGTACGTGCACCACGCCTGAGGCCCCACCCGCAGCCGACCGCGAACGTTCACCCCCGAGTTCCCACCCGCGTCACGGAGACATGACCATGAAGAAGACCCCGACCACTGCCCTGGGCCGCGCCTCGCGCCGCTTCACCCTCGCGGCCTGCGCCGCCGCCTCGCTGGCCCTGGCCGCCCCCGGCGCCTGGGCCCAGGCCGCCAACCCGCTGAAGATCGGCATCCTGACCGACATGTCGGGCTTCGTGGCCGACCTCTCCGGCCCGGGCTCGGCGGTGGCCGCCAAGATGGCGATCGAGGACTTCGGCGGCCGCGTGCTGAATCGCCCCATCGAGCTGCTGGAGGGCGACCACCTGAACAAGCCCGACACCGGCCTGACCATCGCCCGCCAGTGGTACGACTCCGGCGTGCGTGCCATCTTCGACATCGGCATCACCACCGTGGCCCTGGGCGTGCAGGACCTGGCCAAGGAGAAGAACCGCATCGCCATCTTCAACAGCTCGGCCAGCTCCGACATCACCGGCAAGAACTGCTCGCCCAACGGCATCCACTGGACCTACAACTCCTACTCCCAGAGCCTGGGCGCGGTGAAGGCCACCCTCGATGCGGGCGGCAAGACCTGGTACTTCGTCACGATCGACTACACCTATGGCAAGAACGTGCAGCGTGACACCACCGGCATGATCGAGGCCGGCGGCGGCAAGGTGGTGGGCTCGACCACCCACCCGGTCAACTCCTTCGAGTTCTCCTCGCAGCTGCTGCAGGCCCAGGCCTCCAAGGCCGACGTGATCGCGATGGCCACCACCACCTCCCACGCCGCCGCCATGATCAAGCAGGCCGAGGAGTTCGGCCTGCGCAAGCGCGGCCAGCGCCTGGCCGCCCTGAGCCTGACCCTGCACGACGTCAAGGCCCTGGGCCTGAACAACGCGCAGGACCTGTTCGTGACCGAGCCCTATTACTGGGACCAGAACGACCAGACCCGCGCCTTCGCCAACCGCTACAAGGCCCGCTTCGGCAAGATGCCCAACTTCGTGCAGGCCTCGGTCTATGGCTCGGTGCAGCACTACCTGAAGGCCGTGGCCGCCGCCGGCACCGACGACACCGCCGCGGTGCTGGCCAGGATGAAGTCCACCCCCATCAACGACATGATGACCAAGAACGGCTTCATCCGCGAGGACGGCCGCGTGATCCGCGAGGGCTACGTGTTCCGCGTGAAGAAGCCCGCCGAGTCCAAGAACGAGTGGGACCTGTACACCCTGGCCGCCACCATCCCGGCGGCCCAGGCCTTCGCGCCGGCCGACAAGACGGTCTGCCCGCTGGTGAAGTGAGGACCGGGTGACGGCGAGCGTTTCCAGCGCCGACACCCTGGTGGAAGTGCGCGGGCTGCGAAAGCAGTTCGCGGGCTTCACCGCGGTCAACGGCGTCGACCTGAGCGTCAGGCGCGGGCACATCCACGCGCTGATCGGACCCAACGGCGCAGGCAAGACCACCTGCTTCAACCTGCTGACGAAGATGCTCGAGCCCACCTCGGGCAGCATCACCTTCAAGGGGCGTGACATCACGCGCCTGCCGCCGGCGAGGGTGGCGCAGCTGGGGATGGTGCGCAGCTTCCAGATCTCGGCCATCTTCCCCACGCTCACCGTCCTGGACAACGTGCGCGTGGCGCTGCAACGCAAGCAGGGCGGCTCGATGCAGTTCTGGCGCTCGGACAAGTCGCTGGCCGGGCTGGAGGCGCCGGCGATGGCGCTGCTCGCCGATGTCGGCCTGCAGGACGCGGCGCAGGCCGTGGCCGGCGACCTGTCGTACGGCCGCAAGCGCGCGCTGGAGATCGCCACCACCCTGGCGCTCGATCCCGAGATGCTGCTGCTGGACGAACCCACCTCCGGCATGGGCCTGGAGGACGTGAGCGCCACGGCGGCCCTGATCCGCCGGGTCTCGAAGACCCGCACCATCCTGATGG
Organism: Ramlibacter sp. GCM10027632; assembly: GCF_042675325.1. Classification (NCBI taxonomy): domain Bacteria; kingdom Pseudomonadati; phylum Pseudomonadota; class Betaproteobacteria; order Burkholderiales; family Comamonadaceae; genus Ramlibacter; species Ramlibacter sp. GCM10027632. The sequence goes on from NZ_JBHTGW010000002.1 coordinate 351,384, forward strand.
TGGAACACAACCTCGGCGTGGTCGCCGACCTGGCCGACCGCATCACCGTGCTGGCCGCCGGCGAGGTGCTGACCGAGGGCAGCTACGACGAGGTCTCCCGCGACGAGCGCGTGATGGCGGCCTATATCGGCCGGAAGGCGACTGCATGACCGCGAACCCACCCACCGTCCAGGTCAAGCCCGCCCTCGAGGTGCGCGACCTGCACGGGCACTACGGCCCCTCCCACGTGCTGCATGGCATGGACTTCAGCGTGCCCACCGGCCAGGTGGTGACCCTGCTGGGGCGCAACGGCGCCGGCAAGACCACCACGCTGCGCGCCATCATGGGCCTGCTGCGCCAGCGCACCGGCTCCATCCGCGTCAACGGCACCGAGACCGTGGGCCTGCCGCCCGAGCGCATCGCGCCCCTGGGCATCGCCTACTGCCCCGAGGAGCGCGGCATCTTCCCCTCGCTCAGCGTGCGCGAGAACCTGATGCTGCCGCCGGTGCTGGCGCCCGGGGGCTTCACCACCGAGGAAGTGTTGGCGCTGTTCCCGCGCCTGGCCGAGCGCCATGCCAGCCCGGGCACCAAGCTCTCGGGCGGCGAGCAGCAGATGCTGGCCATCGCCCGCATCCTGCGCACCGGCTGCCGCATCCTGCTGCTGGACGAGCCCACCGAGGGCCTGGCCCCGGTGATCGTGCAGCACATCGGCCAGGTGCTGCAGGAACTGAAGCGGCGCGGCTACACCGTGCTGCTGGTGGAACAGAGCCTGGACTTCGCGATGTCGGTGGCCGACCACCACTACGTGGTCGAACACGGGCGCGTGGTCGACCAGCTCTCCAACGACGACCTGCGCGCCGCGCCGGATCGCCTGCAGAACTACCTGGGCGTGTAATGACCGACATCTTCGGAATCCCGCTGCCCGCCCTGATGGGGCAGCTGACCCTCGGCCTGATCAACGGGGCGTTCTACGCCGTCCTGAGCCTGGGCCTCACGGTGATCTTCGGCATGCTGCGGGTGATCAACTTCACCCATGGCGCGCAGTTCACGCTCGGCGCGTTCGGCTCCTGGATGCTCCTGAACTACCTGAAAGTGCCGTACTGGGCCAGCCTGCTGCTGGTGCCGGCGGCGATGGCGCTCCTGGGCGCGCTGGTGGAGCGCGCGCTCCTCAAGCGCCTGTACGAGATGAACCACCTGTTCCAGCTGCTGCTCACGTTCGGCCTGGCGCAGATGATCGAGGGCACGCTGTCCGTGATCTACGGCTCCTCCGGCAAGCCCTACGACAACCCCATGCCCGGCGGCATGGACCTGGGCTTCATGTTCCTGCCGTACTACCGCGGCTGGGTGGTCGCCGCCTCGCTGGCGGTGTGCCTGGGCACCTGGTGGGCGATCGAGCGTACGCGCCTAGGCGCCTACCTGCGGGCGGCCACCGACAACCCGGACCTGGTGCGCACCTTCGGCATCCCGGTGCCGCGGCTGATGACGCTGACCTATGCCTTCGGCGTGGGGCTGGCGGCGCTGGCCGGCGTGCTGGCCGGGCCGATCGACCAGGTCAAGCCCTCGATGGGCTCGGGCCTGATCATCACCGTGTTCGCGGTGGTGGTGATCGGGGGCATGGGCTCGATCCTGGGCTCCATCGTCACCGGCTTCGCGCTGGGGCTGCTGGAGTCGCTGACCAAGGTCTACTACCCGCCCGCCTCCAGCGTGGTCATCTTCCTGGTGATGGCCGCCGTGATCCTGGTCAAGCCGGCCGGCCTGTTCGGTCGCCAGGCCTGAGCGCCGCATCCTTCCACGAGGCTCTTCCATGCGTCATCGTTCCAAGACGGTCTTCCTGGTGCTGGCAGCGGTGCTCGCCGTCGCGCCGCTCGTGATCTACCCGATCTTCGCGACCAAGCTCCTGTGCTTCGCGCTGTTCGCGGCGGCGTTCAACCTGCTGTTCGGGCAGGCGGGGCTGCTGTCCTTCGGCCATGCGCTGTTCTTCGGCGGCGCCGCCTACCTGACCGGCCATGCGCTCAAGGCCTGGGGCTGGCACACCGAGTGGGCGGTGCTCCTGGGCGTGGTGTTCGCCACGCTGTCGGGGCTGGTGGTGGGCCTGGTCTCCATCCGCCGCCAGGGCATCTACTTCGCCATGATCACGCTGGCGCTGGCGCAGATGTTCTTCTTCTTCTGCGTCAATGCCCCCTTCACCGGCGGCGACGACGGCATCTCGGCGATCCCGCGCCGGCCGGTGTTCGGCGTGATCGACATCACCGACGACCGCACGCTGTACTACGTGGTGGCGGTGGTCTTCTTCCTGGCCTTCGCGCTGATCTTCCGCATCATCCACTCGCCCTTCGGGCAGGTGCTGCGCGCCATCCGCGACAACGAGCCGCGCGCGATCTCGCTGGGCTACGCGGTGGACCGCTACAAGCTCGCCGCCTTCGTGATGTCGGCCAGCCTCGCCGGCCTGGCCGGCGCGCTCAAGGTGCTGGTGTTCCGCCTGGCCTCGCTGGTGGACGTGGGCTGGGGCGCCTCGGGCGAGGTGATCCTGATGACGCTGGTGGGCGGCATCGGCACCGTGTTCGGGCCGCTGGTGGGCGCGGGCTTCATCCTCACCATGCAAAGCTACCTGCAGGGGTATGCGCAGTGGGTGCCGGTGATCCAGGGCCTGGTGTTCGTGGTGATGGTGATGCTGCTGCCGCGGGGCGTGGTGGGCGAGTTCATGGCCCGCGTCTTCAAGGTGCAGCCGGCCGCCGTGAAGTGAGCCCGGCATGAGCGAAGCGCGCGAATTCGACGGTCGCATCGCCTGGATCTCGGGCGCGGCCTCCGGCATCGGCCTGGCGACCGCCCGCCTGCTGGCCCGCGGCGGCGCGCGGCTGGCGCTGGTGGACATCAACGGCGAGGGCGTGGAGCGCGTGGCCGGCGAGCTGCGCGCCGGCGGCGCCGAGGCCCGTGCCTGGCAGGCCGACCTCACCGACGCCGCGTCGGTGGAGCGCACGGTGGATGCGGTGGCGGCGGCCTTCGGCGGGCTGCACCTGGCGGTGAACAACGCCGGCGTGAGCGGCGCCCGGGTGCCGCTGGCGCAACAGCCCATGGACGACTGGCACCGCGTCATCGACACCAACCTGCACGCGGTGTTCTACGCCATGAAGTTCCAGATCCCGCACCTGCTGCAGGCGCAGGGGGGCGGCGCCATGGTCAACCTGGCCTCGGTGCTGTCGCAGGTGGCCTCCGCGCAGTCGCCGGCCTACACGGCGGCCAAGCACGCGGTGGTGGGCATGACCCGCAGCGCCGCCATCGCCTACGCGCCCCAGGGCCTGCGGATCAACGCCGTGGGGCCGGGCTACATCGACACGCCGCTGCTGCAGGTGCTCACGCCGGGCGAGCGCGAGGCGATCACCGCCGCCCACCCGGCGGCCCGCCTCGGGCAGGCCGAGGAGATCGCGCAGGCCATTGCCTTCCTGCTGTCGCCGCGCGCGAGCTTCTCGTTCGGCGCGGTGCTGATGGCGGATGGCGGCTTCACCATCCGCTGAGCCTCAGCCGCCCTGGGCCAGGGCGGCTTCGCGCTTCGCCGCGTAGTCGGCGTACCAGGCGAAGGCGCCCGGGTTGGCGCAGGCGTCCGGGTTCACCACCTCGCGCAGCGCGCGCCCGAGCATCAGCTTCTTCACCGGCAGCTCCTGCTTCTTGCCGGTGAGCGTGCGCGGGATCTCCTGCACCTGCACGATCTCGTCGGGCACGAAGCGCGGCGAGAGGTCGGCCCGCACCCGCTGGCGGATGCGGTCACGCAGGGGCTCGTCCAGCACCAGGCCGGGGCGCAGCACCACGAACAGCGGCATCCAGCTGGCGCGGCCCAGGTATTCCAGGTCCACCACCAGGCTGTCCATGACCTCGGGCAGGTCCTCCACCACGCGATACAGCTCGCTGGTGCCGAGGCGGTGGCCGTGGCGGTTCAGGGTGGCGTCGCTGCGGCCGTAGACCACGGTGCTGCCGGTGGGCGTGATCTTGAGCCAGTCGCCCTGGCGCCAGGTGCCGGGGTAGGTGTCGAAGTAGCTGTCGGTGTAGCGGCGCATGCCCTCGTCGCCCCAGAAGTACAGCGGCATCGAGGGCATGGGCTGCACGCACACCAGCTCGCCCACCTCGCCCAGCAAGGGGCGGCCGGCCTCGTCCCAGGCCTGGATGTCGGCGCCCAGGGCGCGTGACTGCATCTCGCCATGCACCGTGGGCAGCTCCGGCGTGCCGGCGAGGAAGGCGCTGGCCAGGTCGGTGCCGCCGCAGACCACGCACCACCAGAGGCCGTCGCGCACCGCCTCCTCGCCCCAGGCATAGGCCTGCGGCGAGAGCGGCGAGCCGGTGGAGCCCAGCGAGCGCAGGTGGCGCAGGGCCAGGGTGTCGCGCGGGCGCAGGCCGGCCTTCAGGCAGCTGGCGTAGTACGCCGCGCCGGCGCCCACGAAGCTGAGGCCGACCTCGTCGGCGAGCCGCCACAGGGTGTCCGGCTGCGGGTAGGAGGGGTGGCCGTCGTAGACGCACACGGTGGTGCCCAGGAGCAGGGCGCTGGTCGAGAGGTTCCACATCACCCAGCCCGAGCTGGAGTACCAGAGGAAGCGCTCGTCCCCCGTGTCCCGCTCGGCGCTGGGGTGCAGGTCCAGGTGGAAGGCGTGGAGCTTGAGCATCTCCAGCATCACGCCGCCATGGCCATGCACGATGGGCTTGGGCAGGCCGGTGGTGCCGCTGGAGTAGAGGATCCACAGCGGGTGGTCGAAGGGCAGGGGCTCGGGCGCCACCGGCGCGGCATGGGCCACGGCGTCGGCCCAGCGCACGCGGCGGCCGCCCCAGCCGGCGGGGGCGAGGTCGCCGCCGCCTTCGGGCGCGCCGGCCTCGCGCAGGTAGTCCACCTGCACCAGCACCTGCAGCGTGGGCAGGGTCTCCAGCAGCTCGCCCACCAGGGCGCGGCGGTCGGCCACCTTGCCGCCGTAGACCGAGCCGTCGCAGGCGATCAGGGCCTTGGGGTCGATCTGGCGGAAGCGGTCCCGCACCGTGCCCACGCCCATGTCGGGCGCGCACAGGCTCCACACCGCGCCCAGGCTGGCGCAGGCCAGCAGGCCCACCACCGCCTGCGGGATGTTGGGCAGGTAGGCGGCGACGCGGTCGCCGCGGCCCACGCCGTGGTCACGCAGTGTGGCGGCCAGGGCGCCGGCCTGGCGCGCGAGCTCGGCCCAGGTCCAGGCCTCGGTGCGGCCCTCGGCCTGCAGGCGCTCGTTGCGGAACACCAGGGCCGGCGCGCCGGCGGCGTCGCTGGCGGCCAGGTGCTGGAAGACATGGCTGGCGTAATTGACCTGCGCGCCCTCGAACCACCGCGCGCCGGGCATGCGCGCCTCGGACAGCACCCGGGCATGCGGGGTGGGCGACTGCACGCCGAAGCGGTCCCACACGGCCTGCCAGAAGTCCTCGACATGGTCGACGGACCATTGCCGCAGGGCTTCGTAGTCGCCCAGCGACAGGCCGTGGCGGGCGTTGATCCACTCGCGGAAGGCGACGGTATTCGGGGTGGGGCGGGAGCGGGAGTTTGTAGATGGTTGCATATCGTACGCAGGCATACCATAATCCCCATCGCAGCTTCACGTCAAGCCACAAGGGGGTTCCGAATGACTCTACCCGCGACCGGACGGCGCGTGGTCCTCGCCTCGCGCCCGGTGGGCATTCCGCAGGCCGATCATTTCCGCATCGAGACCGTGCCGGTGCCCGAACCCGGGCCGGGCGAGTTCCTGGTGCGCAATGAATACCTCTCGGTCGAGCCCGCCATGCGGGGCTGGGTGAATGCCGCGGCCAACTACTCGGCGGCGGTGGGCATCGGCGAGGTGATGCGCAGCTTCGCCGCCGGCCGCGTGGTGGCCTCGCGCCATCCCGCTTACCGCGAGGGCGACGCCGTCATGGGCATGCTCGGGTGGCAGGAGTACGCGCTGAGCGACGGCCACGGCATCCGCCGCAAGGTGCGCGAGGACGACCTGCCGCTCTCGCTCTCGCTGGGCGTGCTGGGCATCAACGGCGTCACCGCCTACTTCTCGTTCAAGGAGATCGCCCGCGCCATGCCGGGCGACACCGTGGTCGTGTCCACCGCTGCCGGCGGCGTGGGATCGGCCGTGGGCCAGATCGCCAAGCTCGCGGGCTGCCGCACGGTGGGCATCGCCGGCGGGCCCGCCAAGTGCGCGCAGTGCGTGGACGAATTCGGCTTCGATGCCGCCGTCGACTACAAGGCGCCCGACTTCGCGCAGCGCCTGGCGCAGGCCTGCCCCGAGGGCGTGGACGTGTACCACGACAACACCAGCGGCGCGATCACCGACGCGGTGATGCGCCTCCTGAACAAGAACGCCCGCGTGGTGGTGTGCGGCACCGCCTCGGTGGCGAACTGGGACGACTGGCCGCAAGGCCCGCGGGTGGAGCGCCACCTCCTGAACAAGTCCGCCTCGATGCAGGGCTTCCTGGTCTGGGACTACGAGCACCGCTACGAGGAGGCGGTGGCGCGCCTGGCCGCCTGGGTGCGCCAGGGCCGGCTGAAGTACCGCGAGGACATCGTCGAGGGCATCGAACGCGCGCCCGGCTCCATCGCCGACCTCTACGCCGGCAGCAACTCGGGCAAGCGCCTGGTCCGGCTGGCCTCCCCCGGCGGCGCGGCGTGAAGGCGCTGGTCTGCGAGCGCTGGGACGGCTGGCGCGGCCTGCGCCTGGCCGACGTCGAGCGGCCGGCGCTGCGTCCCGGCTGCGTGCGCATCGCGGTGGCCTATTGCACCGTGGGCTTCGCGCTCACGCTGGTCACCGCGGGCCGCTACCAGCGCAAGCCGCCGCTGCCCTTCGTGCCGGGTACGGAGGTGAGCGGCGTGGTGCTCGAAGTCGCCCCCGGCGTCACCCGTTTCAAGCCCGGTGACCGGGTCGCGGCGGCCCTCGACTGGGGCGGGTTCGGCGAGGAGGCGATCGCCACCGCCGAGACGGTGTGGCATGTGCCCGAGGGCGTGCCGCTGGACAGGGCCTCGATCGTCCCCACGACCTATGGCACCGCGCATGCCGCGCTGCACTGGCGCGCCGGCATCCGGCCCGGGCAGACCGTGGTGGTGCTGGGCGCGGCGGGCGGTGTCGGCATCCCCGGGATCGAGATCGCCCGCGAGGCCGGGGCCACCGTGATCGCGGTGGCGCGAACGCCCGAGCGCTGCGCGCTCGCGATGGCCCATGGCGCGCACCACGCCATCGCCTGCGGCAACGACGACGTGGACACGCTGGCCGAGCGTATCAAGGCGCTCACTGGCGGCGAAGGCGTCGACCTGGTGTTCGACCCCGTGGGCGGCGCCCAGTTCGACCAGGCCTTGCGCTTCGTCGCGCCCGAGGGCTGCATCCTGCTGATCGGGTTCGCCAGCGGCCAGGTGCCGCAGATCCCGGCCAACCTGCTGCTGGTGAAGAACATCGAGGTGGTGGGCTTCAACTTCGGCTGGTACCTGGGCTGGAGCCCGGTCGATGCGCGCAGGCGCTACGAGCAGCCGCTGCGCGAGATGATGGACACCCTGTTCGCCCAGGTGCTCGCGGGCACGCTGCGGCCCGAACCGGGCGCCTGCCACACGCTGGACGACTATGCCGCGGCGTTCGAGGCGGTGGAGGAGCGCCGCTCGACGCGGCGGGTGATCGTCCGTGTCGCGGAGGTGGCCTGAGCCTTGCCATTCCCGGTAAGCCAGCATCTAATATCCATGCATACGAGTTCGAGAAGAACCGCATCCCGCCTGAAGGCGGTATCCCCGGACCAAGGAGACAAGCAATGAAGTTCAAGCGGATCGCGGCCACCCTGGCCTGGATGTTGGCGGCCTGTGCCGCCCCGGTGTCGGCGCAGGCGCAGGCCTGGCCGGCCAAGCCGGTGAAGATCGTCACCGCCTTCGGCGCCGGCAGCGCCAGCGACATCGTGGCGCGCATGATCGCGGAGGACCTGCAGGCCGCGTTCAAGCAGCCCTTCGTGGTGGACAACAAGCCCGGCGCTTCGGGCATCCTGGCCGCCGAGATGGTGGCCAAGTCCGCGCCCGACGGCTACACGCTGTTCCTCACCACCAACACCGCGCACTCGGTCAATCCCTTCCTGTTCAAGACCCTGCCCTACGACCCGATCAAGGACTTCACCCCGATCGCGCGCGTGTGCTACTTCCCCTTCGTGCTGGCGGTGAACGGGCAGGGGCCGGTGAAGACCATCCCCGAGCTGCTCGCCTACGCGAGGAACCCGGCGAACAAGACCAGCTATGCCTATGGCAACAGCACGGGCCAGATCGCCGGCGCGGCCTTCACCAACCTCACCCGGATCGGGTCGGTCGCCGTCCCCTACAAGAGCACGCCGCAGGCCCTCACCGATCTCATTGGCGGGCAGGTCACCTTCCTGTTCGTGGACCTGGCCTCCAGCCGCCCGCACCTGCAATCGGGCCGCATCCGCGCGCTGGGCGTGACGGTGGAACAGAAGGGGGCGCTCACGCAGGACCTGCCCTCGGTGGCTTCCGCCGCGCAGCTGCCCGGCTTCGACCTGGCGGCCTGGGTGGGTGTGGTGGGCCCGGCGGGCGTGCCGCCGGCTATCGTGAACCAGGTGAGCGAACGCATCAACCAGATGCTGGCGCGCAAGGAGGTGGTGGAGAAGCTCACTGCCCTCGGCGCCGACGTGGCGCCGGGCAACGCCGCCGAACTGGGCGGCTACATGAAGTCGCAGCTGGAGCTGTGGGGCCGCAAGGTGCGCGAGGCCGGCATCCAGCCTGAGTGAGGCGGGCCGGGCGGGCCTGGCGCCCGCCCGCGGAGCCGGTCACTCCTCGTCGTCGTCAGCCGCCGCGGCGGACTGGCCGCGGATCGCCACCAGGTTGCGCTTCACGAGCATCAGCATGTCCGCCAGGCGATAGCGGTCCTCGGTGGACAGGCCCTCGAGGATGCGCTCGCTCATGTCGTGGTTGTGCCTGACCATTTCCTTGACCAGGTGCGCGCCGCTGTTGGACAGGAAGATGCGCTTGACCCGGCGATCGAGCTCGTCGGAGCGGCGCATGATGAAGCCGCCGGCCTCCAGCCGGTCGATCAGGCCGCCGAGAGCGGCCTTGCCCAGCTCCAGCACGTTGGCCAGGTCGCTCTGGATCATGCCGTCGTGGCGCGAGAGGTAGGCCAGCACCCACCACTGGGAGCGGGTCACGCCCAGGGGCTTCATGAACTCGTCGAACACGCTGCGGCGCAGGCGCGAGACGTCGTGCATCAGGAAGCCCAGGCGGGCATCCCAGTTCTCCTCCTCGGCGGCGCGGGCCTTGGCGGAGCGGGTGTTCTTGCTGGTGGCGGATTGCGTCATCGGATGCGGTTTCCCTCAGGAGGGCGCTCGGGCCTGTCGGCCGAATGCGCTCGGAACATCGATTTTATCTCTCCTGACCGTAGAATACCGTATGGTATGCTACCGTATCAATAAACCTGCCTCATGCCGATGCTCCGATCCCTCCTCTTCGTTCCCGGCGACAGCGACAAGAAACTGGCCAAGGCCGAGACCTCGGCTGCCGATGCCCTGATCCTCGACCTGGAGGACGCGGTCGCCATCGACCGCCTGCCGGTGGCGCGCGGCATGGTGCAGGACTACCTTCGCGCCCGCGGCGACCGCAGTCGCCAGCAGCTGTGGGTGCGCATCAACCCGCTGGCCACGCCGCTGTCGCTGCCGGACCTGGTGGCCATCCTGCCGGGCCGGCCCGACGGGATCCTGCTCCCCAAGTCCACGCCGGCCGATGTGGCGCAACTGGACCACTTCCTCACCGCGCTCGAGGCCCGCGAGGGCCTGTCGGTGGGCAGCACGCGCATCATGTCGGTGTCCACCGAGACCCCGGGCGCGGTGTTCGCGCTGCAAGGCTTCGCCGGCTGCAGCCCGCGCCTGGCGGGCCTGACCTGGGGCGCGGAGGACCTGTCCACCGCGATCGGCGCCTCCACCAACCGCGACGAGTCCGGCGAGTTCGACCTCACCTTCCGCATGGCCCGCTCGCTGTGCTTGCTGGCGGCTGCCAACGCCGGCGTGCAGGCCATCGACACGCTCACCGCCGACTTCCGCGACGACGACGTGCTGGCCCGCGAGGTGCGCCGCGCGCGCCGCGCCGGCTTCACCGGCAAGATCGCCATCCACCCGGCGCAGGTGGACGGCATCAATGCCGGCTTCACGCCCGACGAGGCCGAGCTCGCGCATGCGCAGCGGATCGTCGACGCCTTCGCCGCTGCGGGCGGCGCGGGCGCGGTGCAGGTGGACGGGAAGATGGTGGACAAGCCCCACCTCACGCAAGCAATCAACGTGCTGGCCGCCGCGCGCGCCGGCCGCAAGGGAGACTGAGATGGCCGGACTGTATTTCGAGGAATTCACCGTGGGCCAGGTGTTCCAGCACGCCATCCGCCGCACCGTGACCGAGATGGACAACGTGCTGTTCTCCGCGATGACCCACAACCCCGCGGCGCTGCACATCGACGAGGAGTACTGCCGCGAGCACACCGAGTTCGGCCAGCGCATCGTGAACAGCGCATTCACGCTGGGCCTGGTGGTGGGCATCTCGGTGGGCGACACCACCCTGGGCACCACGGTGGGCAACCTGGGCTGGGACGAGGTGCGCTTTCCCAAGCCGGTCTTCCACGGCGACACGGTCCGGGTGGAGTCCGAGGTGCTGGAGATCCGCGCCAGCAAGTCCCGCCCGGACAACGGCATCGTCATCTTCGCGCACCGCGGCTACAACCAGCGCGGCGAGCTGGTGGCCACCTGCAAGCGCTCGGCGCTGATGATGCGCAAGCCGGGCTGAGGGAGCGGGGTCAGGTCTTGCATTGACGCGGCCGTGCGCGCCTTCTCCGGCAAGGTTCGCGGCGCGGGGCCGGCAGGTGGGCTCCTCCCGGGGGCCTGGTGCACTCCCGTGCACGGGCCCACGGGTCCCTCCGCCCACCCGCCAGCCCCACGCCGCTCACGCTGCAAAGGTGAAGGCTTCGCGCCGGAAAGGTGCGCTCCGTCTTCTCCGGCCCAAGTGACCGAGTCGAGTACGACTTCGAGCGAGTGTCGGCCGCTTCTCTGAGCGAGCGTTCGTGCGAAAAATGACGCGTGATCTTTCCGGCGCGAAGCCTTCACGTGTTCGTGCGCGATGCGCGGGTGGGGGCGGCAGGCGGAGGGACCCGTGGGGCCGTGCGCGGGAGCGCACCAGCCCCCCGGGAGGAGCCTGCTGCCCCCGCCCGTGCAGCGCGCCCGGCCGGACGAAGCCGGGGGAGGCCGAGATAACCAGTCGCGTTGACGTAAGACCTCGCCCCCCGGCCCCCACCTAGGGAAAACGCCGGTTCTTCGCCGCCGTCATGTTCAGTATGCTGATTCACGTTCCGTTCACTGAATGTGGATCGGGCATCGCACACCCAGAAAGACACCGGAGACCTCCATGACCTCTCGCCGCACCGTGCTGGCCGCCGCCGCGCTCGCCGCCGCCCTCAGCCCCGCCGCCTTCGCGCAGGACGCCGCCTTCAAGGTCGGCCTCATCCTGCCCATGACCGGCCCCTTCGCCTCCACCGGCCGCCAGATCGATGCCGCGGTGAAGCTCTGGCAGGCGCAGAACGGCACCACGGTCGCCGGCCGCAAGGTGGAAGTGATCCTCAAGGACGATGGCGGCCAGCCCGAGAACACCCGCCGCATCGCCCAGGAACTCGTGGTCAACGAGAAGGTGGGCGTGCTCGCCGGCTTCGGCCTCACGCCCCTGGCCCTCACCGTGGGGCCGCTGGTGACGCAGGCCAAGGTGCCGGCGGTGATCATGGCCGCCGCCACCTCCAGCATCGTCGCCACCTCGCCGTACTTCGTGCGCACCAGCTACACGCTGCCCCAGACCTCGGCCACCATGGCCGAATGGGCAGCCCGCAACGGCATGAAGAAGGTGGTCACCCTGGTCACCGACTACGGCCCCGGCATCGACGCCGAGAAGAGCTTCAAGGAGGCCTTCACCGCCAAGGGCGGCCAGGTCGCCGCCGAGCTGCGCGTGCCGCTGCGCGACCCGGACTTCGCCCCCTTCCTGCAGCGCGTGCGCGATGCCAGCCCCGAAGCCCTGTTCGTCTTCGTGCCCTCGGGCCCCGGCGCGGCGCTGATGAAGCAGTTCCGCGAGCGCGGCCTGGACAAGGCCGGCATCCGCATCATCGGCGACGGCGGCATCACCGACGACGACATCCTCAACGAGATGGGCGACACCGCCCTGGGCGCGGTCACCGCCTTCCACTACGCCACCGCCCACCCCTCGGCCCTGAACAAGCGCTTCGTCGACGGCTTCAAGGCCGCCAACAAGGGCATGCGCCCCAACTTCATGGCCGTGGGCGGCTACGACGGCATGCGCGTGATCTACAAGGCGCTGGAAACCACCAAGGGCGCCGGCGGCGGCGACGCGCTGCTGGCCGCGATGCGCGGGCAGTCGTTCGAGAGCCCGCGCGGCCCCATCGCCATCGACGCCCAGACCCGCGACATCGTGCAGGACATCTACATCCGCCGCGTCGAACGCCGTGACGGCGAACTGCACAACGTGGAGTTCGACACCTTCAAGGCGGTGAAGGACCCGGGCGCCAAGCCCTGACCCTTGCCGGCTGAACGCGCCATGCCCCGCGCCGCAGCGGCCCGAAGGAAGGCCGACGACGAACTGCTGATGGACCTGTACGACCAGCCGGGACACCTGATCCGGCGGGCGCAGCAGATCGCGGTGTCCATGTTCCACGAGGTCATGGGCACCCAGGTCACGCCCACGCAGTACGCGGTGCTGCGCATGCTGCAGGAGGCGCCGGGCATCGACCAGCTCACGCTGGCCGGCCTGGTGGCCCTGGACACCTCCACCACCGCCGACATGTGCGTGCGGCTGGAGGCCAAGGGCTGGATCCACCGCGAGCTGATGGCGCGCCGCCAGCGCCGGCTCACCCTCACGCCCGAGGGCGAGAAGGTGCTGGCCACGCTGGTGCCCGCGGTCCACGAGCTGCGCCACCGCATGCTGGACCCGCTCACCCCCGCCGAGCGCGCCGAGTTCGCCCGGCTCCTCACGAAATTCGTCCACTTGAACAACGAGCAGAGCCGCGCGCCCCTGCAACCCCGACAAGGAAAAGACGCATGAACACCGTTGCCGCCCCCGCCGCCGTGATGGCGCGCGCCAACCCGTTTCCCCTGGACCGCTGGTACGTGGCCGGCTTCTCCTGGGAGCTGAAGGACCAGCCGGTGGCCCGCACCCTGCTTTCGCGGCCCATGGTGCTGTTTCGCACCGAAGACGGCGTCGCCGCGCTGGAGGACCGCTGCTGCCACCGGGAGCTGCCGCTGTCGTGCGGCACGCTGGAGGGCGGGCGCCTGCGCTGCGGCTACCACGGCCTGCTGTTCGACGGCTGCGGCGTGTGCGTGGAGATCCCGGGGCAGGACCGCATCCCCTCCAAGGCACGCGTCAGGTCCTACCCCCTGCGCGAACGCGACCAGATCCTGTGGGTGTGGGTCGGCAGCACGCCCGACTCGCAGCCCGATCGCGACCCGCCCGCCTACCGCTGGCACCAGGACCCGGCCTACAAGTTCGGCGGCGACGTCTTCCACTACGACGCGCCCTGGCAGTTGATCCACGACAACCTGCTGGACCTGAGCCACCTCGGCTACGTGCACCTCAAGACCATCGGCGGCAACGCGAAGATCCACATGAACGCCAAGTTGACCGTCACCGCCGACGAGGAGACGGTGAAGGTGGTGCGCCTCATGCCCGAGTCCGACCCGCCGCCCACCTACTCGGCGGCCTGGCCCTTCAAGGGCAAGATCGACCGCTGGCAGGAGGTGGTCTGGCACACCTCGCACTGCGAGATCTGGACCGGGGGCATGGACACGGGCACCGGCTCCTACGACGACCCCGACCGCCACGGCTTCCACATGCGCGGCTTCCACGGCGTGACGCCGGAGACCGAGACCACCTGCCATTACTTCTGGACCATCGCGACCAACCCGCAGCCGGGGCAGCAGGACATCACGCCCCTGGTGGTGCAGCAGACCGCCGCCACCTTCATGGAGGACAAGGTGGTGATCGAGGCGCAGTTCAACAACCAGGTGCGCTTCCCGGTGCCGCAGCAGATCGACATCCATGTCGACGTCGGCCCCAACCGTGCACGGCGCATCCTGCAGAAGCTGTGCGAGCGCCAGCCGGCCTGACGCATGCCCCCAAGAAGAACACGAGGAGACACCCCATGAAGATTGCCCGCACCCTGAAGCTCGCAGCGCTGTCCCTGGCGCTGGGCCTCACCGCCCTCGCGCCGGCGCAGGCGCAGGACAAGGTCACCCGCCTGGTCGTTCCGTTCAGCGCTGGCGGCGGCGTCGACGCGCTGGCCCGCCTGCTGGCGCGCAAGCTGCAGGCCGACCTGGGCGAGACCGTGCTGGTGGAGAACAAGCCGGGCGCCGGCGGCAACCTGGGCCTGGACTTCGTGGCCGCAGCCGCGCCCGATGGCCGCACCCTGGCCATCATCACCAACAGCCTGGTGATCAACCCCATCCTCACGCCCGGCACCAAGTACGACCCGCACAAGAGCTTCGCCCCGGTCTCCATGCTGGCCTACTCGCCGGTGGTGCTGGTGGCCAAGAACGACCTGCCGGTGAACACGCTGCCCGAGCTGCTGAAGTACGCGAAGTCGCGCCCGGGCAAGCTGGCCTACGGCTCCTGCGGCAACGGCGGCATCCACCACCTGGCCGCGGAGATGATGAAGGCCATGGCCAATGTGCACATCGTCCACGTGCCCTACAAGGGTTGCAGCGGCGCCTCCACCGACGTGGCCGGCGGCCAGATCGACCTGGCCATGATGTCGGTGAACTCGGTGGCCGGCTTCATCGACAGCAAGCGGGTGAAGGCCCTGGGCGTGACCAGCGAGAAGCCCTCGACCCTGCTGCCCGCCGTGCCCACCATCGCCTCGGCCGGCCTCAAGGGCTACGGCCTGGAGGGCTGGTACGCCGCCTTCGCCCCGGCCGGCACGCCCCCGCCGGTGGTGGAGCGGCTCAACGCCGCCTTCGCCCGAGCCCTGAACGACCCCGAGGTGCGCAAGGCGCTGACCACCGGCTACTTCGAACCCCAGGCCAGCACGCCCGCCGCCCTGGGCGAGTTCATCGCCCGCGAGACCGCCAACTACCGCAAGCTCGTCACCGCCCAGGGCATCAAGGGCGACTGAGGTGGCGTTTCTGCGCAACTGCTGGTACGCGGCCGGCTTCAGCCACGAGGTGGGTGAGGGCCTGCTGGCCCGCACGATCCTCGGCGAGGCCGTGCTGCTGTATCGCACCGGGGCCGGCCAGCCGGTGGCCATGCAGGACCGCTGCCCGCACCGCGGCGTGCCGCTGTCCATGGGCCGGCGCATCGGCGACCTGGTGCGTTGCGCGTACCACGGCCTGCGCATCGACCCGCAGGGCCAGTGCCGCGAGATCCCGTGCCAGGAGCGCATCCCCGCCCAGGCGAAGGTGCGCACCTGGCCGCTGGCCGAGCGCCATGCCATGGTCTGGATCTGGATGGGGGACCCCGCGCTCGCCGACCCGGCGCTGGTGCCCGACGTGCACTGGTTCGACGACCCCGCGTGGGCCGCCTGCACCGGCTACCACCGCATCGAGGCCCACTACCAGCTGCTCACGGACAACCTGCTCGATCTCTCGCACGAGTCCTACCTGCACGAGCACACCATCGGCAACGAGGCGGTGGCCCGCGCGCCGGTGACCACCACGGTGGAGGGCGGCACGGTGCGGGTGCACCGCGACATCCTGAATTGCGACCCGCCGCCGTTCTACGTGAAGGCCACCGGCTTCACCACGAAGATCCACCGCTGGCACACCACCATCTTCCGGCCGCCCGCGTTCAACCTGATCGAGAACGGCTCGTACCCCGTGGACAAGGATCGCTCCGAGGCGCTGGAGCGCCGCGTGATCCACATCGCCACGCCCGAGACCCCGGGCAGCACGCATTACTTCTGGGGCATCGCCCGCCAGTACCAGCGTGACGACGCCGGGCTCACCGAATTCATCCGCGTGCAGTCCGCGCGCACCTTCGACGAGGACAAGGTGATGCTGGAGGCGCAGCAGCGCGCGCTGGGCGAGGAGGGCGGTTCGGCCTTCCCGGTGGCCCTGGTGACCGATGCCGGCCCGATCCAGGCGCGCCGCCTCCTGCAACGACTCATCGACCAAGAACAGAAATGAAACTCCCCCTGACCATTGCCTGCTGGGACTACGACCGCACCGCCCGCCTCATGAACGGCGAGGTGCCCATCGAAGGCTGCGACCCCAACTTCCTCAACCTGCCGGTGGAGGAGACCTTCTTCCGCGCGCTGCGCGGCACCGAGTTCGACGTGGCCGAGCTCTCCATGAGCAGCTACACCATGCTGCTCTCGAAGGGCGCCAGCCCCTACGTGGCGCTGCCGGTCTTCCTCTCGCGCGCCTTCCGCCACTCCGCGATCTACGTGCGCGAAGGCAGCGACATCAAGACCCCGCAGGACCTGGTGGGCCGCCAGGTCGGCGTGCCCGAGTACCAGCTCACCGCGCCGGTGTGGGTGCGCGGCATCCTGGAGGACGAATACGGCGTGCGCCCGCGCGACATCCGCTGGCGCACCGGCGGCGTGGAGGCTCCGGGCCGCCACGAGAAGGTGGACCTGAGCCTGCCCGCCGAGATCGACCTGCAGCCCATTGCCGAGGGCCGCACGCTGAACGAGATGCTGCTGTCCGGGGAGATCGACGCCCTGGTGGCGCCGCGCGCGCCGAGCAGCTTCCACCTGCCGGGGCGGCCGGTGAAGCGGCTGTTCGAGGACTTCCGCTCGGTGGAGAGCGCCTACTTCGCCAAGACCGGCATCTTCCCGATCATGCATGTGGTGGGCGTGCGCCGCAGCCTGGTGGAGGCCAACCCCTGGCTGCCCATGAGCCTGCTCAAGGCCTTCACCCGCGCCAAGGACCTGGCCCTGGCCGAACTCGGCGAGGTGGCCGCCCTCAAGATCAGCCTGCCCTGGGCCCCGGCCGAACACGAGCAGACCGTGGCCGCCATGGGCGAGGACTTCTGGAGCTACGGCGTGGGGCCGAACGAGAAGGTGCTGGACACCTTCCTGCGCTATCACCACGAGCAGGGGCTGTCGAAGCGGCGGGTGACGGTGGACGAGATGTTCGCGGCGGGGACGCGGGAGAAGTTCGTGATCTGACGGTTGCTGAACCGTAAACGTCGGCCTGTTACGAAGCTCCGGGCGGGCCATGTCCGCCGGGGGACGACTTTCATGATCCATGGCGCGACGTTCAAGGTCCAGGAGCTGGTGTCCCAGCATGTCCAGACCGACTTCAAGGACAGCCCCGTCGGGCGGTTCGGCGAGCACTCGATCGCCCAGGCACCGGCCGCGGCCCCGCGTGCCACGGGCTTCAGCCTGTCGGCGCTGGCGTCGGCCATCAAGCGGTTGTTCTCTTCCGCCCCTGCGCCCGTGCCCCGAGCGGAGGCGTCGGCGCGGGCGACGGCGATGGAGGCCAGTCGGCATGCCGGTGACCTGCTCGGAGCGATCTCGCGCACCGATACGGTCGCCGTGCAAGGGATCCCCGCCTCGGTCGGCGCACTGATGGATGCCTGCGCGAAGCTCGGTGGTGGCGGGACATCGCCCTCTGCCGAGCCCTCGCCCGGGCTGGCCTTGGGCATCGCGGCGCAGCGCATTGGCATCCATGTGCGCAACATGTCCAGTGAGCAGCTCGACTCGCTCATGCTGGGGCTCAGTCGCCACTTGGCCGCGCCCGATCCATCGCCCGAAATCGCGGCCGTGATGGCGCAAGTGCGCCAGGAGGCCACCGACCGGGTGGCGAGCAGCGCCTACAAGACCCTGGCTTCATTGCCTGCCTCGCCGGGACCGGAACGCAATACCCAGCTGGCCCGCCTCGGCGCTGACCTGGGCCGCCTGGTCCGGGTCCCGACCGAGGGTGCGTCGGTCCCTCGCTTCAACCTTCCAGCCATGAGTCCCGCGGACCTTGCCCACGTGGCGCGCGGGATGGGCCCGGGCCTGCCTGCGCTGGCTTCACGTGCCGACGTCTTGCCCGCCAACCTGCAATTGGCCTGTAGTGCCCAAGCACTTGTCGAAGCGCTGAGTCCCGTCCAGGGGCATGCTCCCAAAAACGCCGCCGTCAGTGCGGCGGCCAGCCGGCTGGGTGAACTGGCACCGATGTCCACAGGAGAGGGGGGGGCGGCTGATGCGATATCGACAATCAATGCCCGCTTGGGCATTCAAATCGCCGCGTTGACGATGCGGGAGGCGAGGACCTTGCACATGGGCCTGTCCGGGTGGTCGGCCTCTGCCGACACCACACCGACGATACAGAATACCGTTGATCTGGCTCGGATCAGCCTGCGCGAACAGGTTCAGGGGAAAGCGGAGGCTGCCACGCAGGCTTGGCAAGCAGCCAAGGACGCCGGCGGCGCGCGGGCGAAAGATGCCGCGACGCGTGAGCTCGGGCAGTGCCTGGCCTTGCAGGCGATGGTAGATCCTGGGGCGACATTGGATGCAGGCGTGGCCGCTCGCATGGACCTCTCAGACGTCGGAGCGCTTGCTGAAGGAGGCGATAAGGAGCTGTTTGCGCTTGGATCCATAACGCAGGTGATCCTGGAAAAGATCGATACCGAGGCCAGCGAATGCAGCCTATTGACCACAGAACGATTCGCCGAGGCCTTGCAGGCTAACGTGGACAACACCACGTCCGAGGAGCTGGTGCCAAATCAACTCGGCCTTGCGTCTGGGCGCACTGACGGTGCCATCCTGCCGATTACAGTCGCGATGGCCAAGGACTGCCAACGCAGCCAAGTCTTTGGACGCGGGGCAGACGGAGCCCGTTTCAAGCTGGACTTCAAGACCGACATGGAGGCTGCGTGCGAGTCCCTGTTGACCCGTGTCGCTCAAGGCAATCGCGAACTCGCGTTGGCGGCGTCGAAGCTGACCTACCAGGGGGTGTTTGCCTTGCTGGGTGCCGACTTGCCAGACGAGGGGGCGGGGGCGCAGGCCATCCCCCGCGAAGACAGCCCCTTCGCCTATGACGGGGGCTTTGCCCTACTGGGTAGTCCTGTGGCGCCCTGCGATTTTGAAATCGCGAGCGACGGGGCTGGCGGGGTCACTGTCCGTGGGCGCCTCGCCATCCTTGTAGCCAAGAGTGCTACCGTCATGGCAGTCAGGGATGACGGCGGTGGCAGCCGCAAATTCGATCAAGATGCGACCAAAGCCTTGGTCGGGCTCGATCCATTGACCTCCAGGTCTTACCAGTCATTCGAGGCCCGTTTGACGCCCCGCGAAGGCGGCGGCTTCACGGTGGCTGTCACGACGCCCCCGAAAGCCTCGCTACGTGTGGCCTTTCCCGAATAAGGCTTCCCGCCTCACTCCGGCTTGATATTCGCCGACTTCGCCAGCTGCGCGTACCTCGCCAGGTCCGCCCGAATCAGCTTCGTGAGGTCGTCCGCGCCCCCGGACAGCGGCTCCACCCCCGCCGCCGACAGGGCCTCGCGCACGGGGGCCTCGGCCAGCACCTTGCGCACGTCGGCCTGCACCTTGGCCACCACGTCGGCCGGCATCTTCGCCGGGCCCATGAGGGCGTACCAGATCGAGAAATCGAGCGGCTTCAGGCCCTGCTCCTCGAAGGTCGGCACGTCGGGCATCAGCGCGTAGCGGCCGGCGGTGGACACGCCCACCGCCTTGAGCTTGCCGGTCTTCGCGTGCGGCGCGATCAGGTTGGCGCTGACGATGGCCAGCGGGATCTGCCCGCCCAGGACATCGGCCACGCCCGGCGAGCAGCCCTTGTAGCCCACGTGCGTGGCGTCCACGCCGGCGCGCTGCTTGACCAGCTCCATCACGAAGTGCTGCGGCGTGCCGATGCCGCAGGAGCCATAGCTCAGGGGCTTGGCCTTGGCCTGCGCCACCAGCTCCTTCACGTTGGAAATGTTCGCCGACGGGTGCGCCGCCAGGCCGATGGGGGTGAGCCCCAGCAGCATGATGGGCGTGAGGTCCTTCTCGGGGTCGTAGTTCAGTTTCGTGCCCAGCGCCGGCACCACCACCATGGTGCTGTTTTGCAGCAGCAGGGTGTAGCCGTCGGCGGGCGAGCGCACCACCGCCTCGGTGCCGATGTTGCCGGAGGCGCCGGCGCGGTTGTCCACCACCACGCCCTGGCCCCACAGCTGCTGCAGGCGGGCGCCGACCTGGCGCGCCAGGATGTCCGAGCCGCCGCCGGTGGCGTACGGCACGATGATGCGCACCGGCTTGCTCGGGTAGTTGTCGGCCCGGGCCGGGGCCGAGCCGAAGGCGGCGCACGCGAGGGCGGCGGCGAGGAGGGTGAGGCGGCGGGTCATTCGCATGGCAGGTTCTCTCCAGGGGGGGTCACTCGATGGCGCCCACGCGCTGGGCCCACAGGTTCCAGGAGCGCGGGATCTGCGTGTCGTTGGTGTCGGAGCCCAGCTGCGCCTCCTGCGGGGTGAGGAACTGCACCTCGCCCAGCGAGTGGGCCTGCAGCTGCAGGTTGGCATTCACCTCGGCGTAGATGGCGCGGAACACCACCTGTTCGACCGAGACGCCAACCGTGGTGGAGCCGTGCCCCCGCATCAGCACGCAGGTGTGGCGGCCCAGGCACTCGGCCAGCGAGCGGCCCAGCTCCGGGCTGCGAATCAGCATGTCGGTCTCGCCGTGCTTCTCGCGGATGTCGAACAGCGCCGAGCCCTCGCCCAGGAAGCCGGACATGTGGAAGATCGGCCGCAGCTGCCGGCGCGCCGCGCCGAAGGGGATGACGCTGGGCGAGTGGCTGTGGACCACGGCCATCACGTCGGGCCGGGCGCGGTAGATCTCGCCGTGGATGAAGCGCTCCAGGTAGGGGCGCTCGCTCGTGTCGGAGACGGTGTTGCCGTCGAAGTCGTAGCAGGTGATGTCGGCGCGCTTGACCATCGCCGGCGCGCGGTTGCACGAGAGCAGGAACACCCCCGGCTCGGTGGGATGGCGCGCGCTCACATGGCCCAGCCCGTCGACCACGCCCTGGTCGTAGAGGATGCGGTTGGCGAGCACGAGCTTGTCCACCAGGTCGGCGGGCGGGGTGAGAAGGCGCTGGGCCACGGTGGTTCTCCTGGAGACGGTCAATATTCTTTGGTGCATAAGGATACGGCGCTTGCCCGGGACCGGGCGGCGGGGTTTTCCCCCGGGGCGGGGCGCCGCCGAGCCACCTTTGTTTCAGTTCCGGTACACCTGCGCGAGGGACCGTTTCCTAGGATGCGCCTTCGTGGCGTCGCCATGCCCTCATCCTCCCGGAGGCCCGATGGAAACGACGGAGAAACCCCTGCGCTACACCCGGGCCGAGTACGCCCGGATCGTCGCGGCCCAGAAGGAGGTGCAGCGCGCCGAGGCCGACTACCAGCGCTTTCGCGCGGCCTACCTCGAGCTGGCGCGTGACGAGCCGGGCCACGAGGTGGCGCTGGCCATGGTCGGCGCCGACATGGACCGCGCCCACGCGCGGCTGCAGTCCCTGATCGGCCTGCCGCGGCTGCCCTTCACCCACGAACCGAGCACCGTCATGCGGCGCGAGGCCCGGCGCATCGCCGAGGAAAACACCTGACATGCCGGGAGCGGATCCGCCGTGCCCATTCCCTACGCGATCGATCCGAGCCTGCACCACGGGCCGCCGGTATGCAGCGGCGTCGGTGACGGCTTCTCGCCCCCGCCACGGCCAGCGCGCGGGGGATGGCGCGCCGCCACGATCCCCATCGAACCCGAGCCGCCGCAGCCCATGCCCGACGACGCCGAGCCCAACACCTCGCGGCTGCCGGTGGAGCCGGAGTTCGCGCCGGAGTGGCGCCCGGCCGAGCCGGAGGACCCGGGCGCGAAGCCGCGGCTGCCATGACCGCACCACCGTCCGGCGACCTGCCCGTGCCGCCCCGGGGCCAGCCCTGGAGCCCAGGCCTCGAGCACGAGGAACCGGAATTGGCCTACGAGGCCGACCTGCCCGAGTCCGAGCCGTCGCACGACGACCTCGGCGCGCCGCCGGCAGCGGAACCAGCACCAGCACCAGCACCAGCACCAGCACCAGCACCAGCACCAGCACCAGCACCAGCACCACAGCCGCAGCCGCAGCCGCAGCCGAAGCCGCAGCCGCAGCCGCAGCCGAAGCCGCAGCCGCAGCCGCAGCCGCAGCCGCAGCCGCAGCCGCCCGGTCCGGGCGATCAGCCGCCGTCGTCGAGCGGCACCAGCACGCCCTGAGCCTCGGCCTGCCCCGGCAGTTCCAGCGGCGTGGCCTTGGCCAGCGCCATCCACACCGTGAAGGGCAGGCCGCTGCGCGGATGCGGCGTCGCCGGGCGGGCCACCTGGAGGCGGTCGCCGGTGGCCATGATCACGCCGCACTCGGCGGGCACCTCGTCGGGCTCGCCGATGGGGCGACCCTTGGCATCCTGCCCCAGCACGTACCAGCACTCGCCCAGGTGCAGGTAGGCCGCGCGCTTGGCCGGCCGGCGCAGGTCGCCGAGCAGGTCGGCGCGGCGCACCTTGACCTCGTGGACCACCGGCTCGACGTACTCGGCCACCGAGGTGTTGCGGATCGAGAAGACGTCCGGCTTGGCGAGGACCCACTTCAGCGCGTCGGGCGCGTCGCCCGGCACCTGCGCGCGCAGCTTCAGGCCGCGCCAGGCGATGCGGCCGGCCCGTGCCGCCTGCTGCGCCACCCGCTCCACCAGGGCCTCGTGCGCGTCGAAAGCGGCGCGGTTGCTCGCCATCTGCCGGGCCACCAGGGCAATGCCTTCGTCGGTCAGGCGCAGGGTCTCGTGGCCACCGTCGCTGCGCACCCGCTGCAAGAGGCCGGCCGCCAGCAGCTCCAGCTCGACGCCGTCCTGGCAGGGCCAGCCCGCCGAGCGATAGACCTCGCGCAGGCGCTGCGCATGGACCTTGCCGATCACGGGCGGGGCGGGGCGGTCGGAGTCGGTCACGGCGGGGGCGGCAGGCGCGGGGGACGGGGCAGGGGGGCGCCAGTGTACGCCGCGGGCCGCGGCCTGCGCGGCAATGGCTGCGCCAGCCGCCGACACCTGGCCGAAGCGGGCGCCTACAGGGGCGCGCTGTCCGGCTCGCGCAGCATCCGTCCCCAGTCGCCGACCACCGCCCGCCCCGCCATGCACCCGCCCGCCGCCCCCACCGATGCCGATGCCGATGCCGACCCCTCGCAGTTCCTGCACGTGGCCTCGCTCGGCGCGGGCCTGGCCTCGCACGAGGCGCTGTGGCGGTGGCTGGCCGGGCCGGTCCAGGGCCTGCTGCCGCACGAGCTGATGCTGGCCGCCTGGGGCGACTTCCGCTGCGGCGTGCTGCAGGTCGACCTGGTCTCCAGCCTGCCCGGCCTGCGCACGCAGGACGGCCTGGGCCCGCGGCTGCGCCCGCTGGTGCACTACCTGCGCGATTGCTGGGTGGCGGCGCGCCAGGCGCCCTGCTGCGTCGACGTGCAGGGCTGCCTGCGCCTGTGCGGCGAGGGCGGTGCGGCGCCCGCGGCCCTGGGCTGGATGCGCAGCGCCGTCGTCCACGCCACGCCCGACACCGGCCAGGGCGGCGAGCGCCTGTTCGCCCTGCTCTCGGGCCGGCCGCGTCCCGGCGAGGCCGAGCCGGCGCTGCTGCGGCTGCTCGCGCCCTTCATCGACACCGCGCTGCGGCGCCTGCCGCTGCTGCGCCACCCGCTCGCGCCGGCGGGCGACGCGGTGGCCTCGCTGGTGGCGCCGGTGGGCGTCCTCAGCGGCCGTGAGCGGCAGATCATGGCCTGGGTCGCGCTGGGCAAGACCAACCCCGAGATCGGCTGCATCCTGCGAATCAGCGAGTTCACGGTGAAGAACCACATGAAAAGCATCTTCAGCAAGCTCGACGTGACCAACCGCGCCCAGGCCGTGGCCCGGCTGACCCGCCTGGCGGCCCATGCCTGACGCCGCTTCGCCGCGCCAGCCCGCCGCCCTGCTGCCCGCGCCCCCGGGCAGCGACAGCGGCCTGGTGCGACTGCTGGAAGCCTGGCTCGAACCGCTCGCGGCGGTGCTCTCGCTGTGGGCGCTGGCGGCCTGGCGCGAGGGCGCGCTCACGCTGCCCTGGGCCTTCACCGGCGTGCTGGCGTTCGCGCTGGCCTATCCCGCGCCGCCGCGCCTGCGCCAGCCCTGGCGGCAGGCCCTGGGCGGGCTGCTGGGGGGCTGGCTGCTGGCGAGCGGCTTGCTGCTGTTTGCGGCCGCGGCCACCGGCGAGATCCACCGCCTGGCCCCGGGCGTGCTGCTGCCGTGGCTGGCGCTCGCGCCCGTGCTGCAGGTGGCGGCGCACCTGGCGCTGCGCCGCGCCGCGCCGCGCCTGGCGCGCCTGGAGGGGCCGCCGCTGCGCGCGGTGGTGGTGGGCCTGAACCCGCAGGGCCGCGCCCTCGCCGAGCGCCTGGCGCGCACGCGGGACGCCGGCGTCACGCTCGTGGGCTGGTTCGACGACCGCGCCGGCGAGCGCGTGCCCACCCGGCCCGGCTACCTCGGCCGGCTCGACGACGTCGCGGCGGTGGTGACGGCCCGGCGCGTGCACCTGATCTACCTGTCGCTTCCCATGGCGTCGCAGCCGCGCGTGCGGGCCTTGCTCGAGGCGCTGGAGGACACCACGGCCTCGGTGTATTTCGTGCCGGACCTGTTCGTGACCGACCTGATCCAGGGCCGTGCCGACACCATCTGCGGCCTGCCCGTCATCAGCGTCTGCGAGACGCCGTTCCGCGGCGCGGCCGGCGCCCTCAAGCGCGCCAGCGACCTGGTGCTGGCCTCGCTGATCCTGCTGCTGCTCGCGCCGCTGATGCTGGCGGTGGCCGCCGCGATCCGCTGCACCTCGCGCGGGCCGGTGATCTTCCGCCAGCGCCGCTACGGGCTGGGGGGCGAGGAGATCGTGGTGTGGAAGTTCCGCAGCATGACGGTGGCCGAGGACGGCCCGCAGATCGCGCAGGCCCGGCGC
The DNA here is from genome assembly GCF_042675325.1 of Ramlibacter sp. GCM10027632. Classification (NCBI taxonomy): domain Bacteria; kingdom Pseudomonadati; phylum Pseudomonadota; class Betaproteobacteria; order Burkholderiales; family Comamonadaceae; genus Ramlibacter; species Ramlibacter sp. GCM10027632. The sequence continues at coordinate 376,286 of NZ_JBHTGW010000002.1, forward strand.
GGCGACGCGCGCATCACGCCCCTGGGCGCCTTCCTGCGTCGCACCTCGCTGGACGAACTGCCGCAGTTCTTCAACGTGCTGCAGGGGCGAATGAGCATCGTCGGCCCGCGACCTCACGCGGTGGCGCACAACGAGCTGTACCGCGCCCGCATCCGTGCCTACATGGTGCGGCACAAGGTGCGGCCGGGCATCACGGGCTGGGCGCAGGTCAACGGCTTTCGCGGCGAGACCGACTCGCTGGACAAGATGGAGGGCCGCATCCGGCTGGACCTGGAGTACCTGCGGCGCTGGTCGCTGGGGCTGGACCTGCTGATCATCCTGCGCACCATCCGGCTGGTGTTCTTCGACCGCGCGGCGTATTGAGCACGCGCGCGCCCCGACCCCCCCGAACGAGCCATTGCCTCGGCACGCTCGCCAACCCGACCATCGTTCCCCCTGGTCCCCGAGGAGCCTGCGTGAACCCCTGTTGCCGTCCGCCGACCGCCTTGGCCCCAGCCGTCACTGCGGCCACCCCGGCCACCCCGGCCCTCATTGCCGCCACGGCCCTGGCCGTCCTCGCTACGGCCACTGCCGCGCGCGCGCAGGACGAGCCGGCCGGCCCGGTGCTGCAGTGGCGCGCCTCGGCCGGCCTGGAGCGTGACTCCAACGTGCTGCGCGCCCCGCAGGCCACCGCCGACGAGGCCGCGGTGCTGGCCGCCGGACTGCACCTGGACAAGCGCTGGAGCCTGCAACGGCTCACGCTCGACGCCGAGGCCCGCCGCTGGCACTACCGCGACTTCGCCAACCTCGACTACCGCACCCTGGCCTACGAGGCGGCGTGGAACTTCCGCGTCACGCCGCGGCTGGAGGGCGTGCTCAGCGCGCAGCGCCGCCAGTACCGCGACATCACCGACGCCACCCCCGGCGCCGGCAGCGTGTTCCGCCGCACCGAGCGCGACGAGCTGGCCCAGGCCACCTGGCTGGGCGCCGGCGGCTGGCGCGCGCTGGCCGGCCTGTCGCGCCGCAGCAGCCGCAGCGACGACCCGCGCGCGCTGGAGTCCAGCCCGCGGGTGGACAGCGCCCGGCTCGGCGGGGGCTACGAGTTCGCCTCGGGCGCGCGCGTGCTGGCCTGGCTGCGGCGCGGCGACGGGCACTACGAGGACCGCGTCGCGCCCGATTTCCGCGAGACCGAGCCCACCGTCTCCCTGCACTGGCCCGCGACCGAGGGCACCACGCTGGACCTGCGCGTGGGCCGCCTGCGGCGCGCGCACGACGCCGAGCCGGGGCGCGACTTCGAGGGCACGGTGGGCAGCCTGGAGGCCGGCTGGCGCTACTCGCCCAAGACGCGGGTCGACCTCGGCCTGGCGCGCGACCTGGGCAGCTACGAGTTCGCCGGCGGCGGCCACGTGCGCGGCTGGCGCGCGCATGTCTCGCCCACCTGGCACGCCACCGCCAAGCTCACCCTGCGCCTGCGGCTGGCGCGCGAGAAGCGCGCCTGGCAGGTGGCCGCGGCGGCCTCGCCCGACGCCGGCCGTGACGACCGCCTGCGCCAGGTCTCGCTGGGCCTCGACTGGGACGTGATGCGCGCCCTGCGCGTCTCGGCCTCGGTGCGGCGCGAATGGCGCGACTCGAGCCTGCCGTCCCACGACTTCCGCGCGCGGCTGGTGTCGCTGGCCGCGCGCCTGGCCTTCTGAACGACCCTGCGGAGCCTGCCATGTCCCCTGTGCTGAACCTCGTGCCGATCCTCCTGCGCGCCATCGCCCTCCTGGCCTGCGCGTTGCCCGCGCTCCCGTTCGCCGCGGGCGAGTACCGCCTCGGCCCCGGCGATGCGATCCGCGTGCAGGTGTTCCAGAACCCCGACCTCAGCGTCGAGGCCCGCGTCTCCGAGGCGGGCGCCATCAGCTACCCGCTGGTGGGCAGCGTGCAGGTGGGCGGGCTGTCGCTGGGCGAGGCCGAGCGCCGCATCGCCGACGCGCTGCGGCAGGGGCGCTTCCTCAAGTCGCCGCAGGTGAACATCAACCTCGTGCAGGTGCGCGGCAGCCAGGTCGCGGTGCTCGGGCAGGTGGCGCGGCCCGGCCGCTTCCCGCTGGAGACGGCCAACGTGCGCGCCAGCGAGATGCTGGCCTCGGCCGGCGGCGTCACCCCGCTGGGGGACGACGTGCTGGTGGTCACCGGCACGCGCGGCGGCCAGCCCCTGCGCCGCGTGATCGACATCCCCTCGCTGTTCTCCGGCGCCGCTGCGCAGGACGACCTGGTGCTGGCCGCCGGCGACGCGCTGTACGTGCCGCGCGCGCCGGTCTTCTACATCTACGGCGAGGCGCAGAAGCCCGGGCCCTACCGCGTCGAGCGGCAGATGACCGTGATGCAGGCGCTGGCCGCCGGCGGCGGCCCCACCGCGCGCGGCAGCCAGCGCCGGCTGCGCCTGCACCGCGCGGGACCCGACGGCAAGGTGGCCGAGTCCAGCCCCGAGCTGACCGACCTGGTGCAGCCGGGTGACGTGATCTACGTGCGCGAGAGCCTGTTCTGAGGCCGCCGCGATCGAGCCGGGGAGGGCGCCATGACGCTGATGCAGTTCCTGTCCATCCTGCGGGCCCGCTGGGCCTGCGCGGGCCTGATCGTGCTGGCCACGCTGGCGGCGGCCCTGGCCTGGGTGCTCCTGCGGCCGGCCTGGTGGAGCGCGCGCGCGCCGGTGCTGGTCGACGTGCAGGCCAGCGACGTGGGCGGCGGCTACTCGCCCGCGCTGCTGGCCAGCTACATGGCCACGCAGATCGACGTGGCGCGCAGCGACCGCGTCGCCGAGCGCGCGCTGGACCAGATCGTCGCCGACGAGGTGCGCCGCAACCCCGACGCGCCGCCCCTGGGCGAGGCCCGCCGGCGCGAGCGGCTGCAGGCCCTCAAGGCCGGCCTGGAGGTGAAGCCGGCGCGCGAGAGCAACATCATCCACATCGGCTGGACCGGCCGCAGCCCCGGCGAGGCGGCGCGCGTGGCCAATGCGTTCGCGCGCGGCTTCGTCGAGGTGAGCCTGGACCTGCGCACCGGCCCGGCCAAGCAGGACGCCACCTGGTTCGACGAGCAGGTGCGCCTGTCGCGGCGCAAGCTGGAGGAGGCGCAGCTGCGGCTCTCGGAGTTCCAGCAGCGCGCCGGCCTGGTCAGCGAGGGCCAGGCCGACCACGAGATGGCGCGCCTCAACGCGCTGGCCACCCAGCTCGCCGCGGTGCAGGCGCAGACGACGGACCCGCAAAGCAAGCGCGGCGCGGCGCGCGAGACGGTGGCGGAGGTGATGCTCAGTCCCCTGGTCAACGGCCTGAAGGCCGACATCGCCCGCACCGAGGCGCGGCTGCAGGAGGCCTCGGCCACGCTGGGGCCGCGCCACCCGCAGATGCAGCGGCTGCAGGCCGAGCATGACGCGCTGCAGGCGCGGCTGGCGGGCGAGACGGCCCGCATCGGGCGCAGCCTGGAGGCCAGCTACGAGGCCGGCAAGGCGCGCGAGCGGGACCTGGGCGCGGCGCTGGCGGCGCAGCGCACGCGGGTGCTGGACCTGAACCGGGACCGCGCCCACCTCGCGCTCCTCAAGCAGGACGTGGACGCGGCGCAGCGCGCCTTCGAGGGCGTGAGCACCAATGCTTCCAAGACCCGGCTGCAGAGCCTGACCACGCAGACCAACCTGCTGCTGCTGGCGCCCGCGCTCGAGCCGCAGCAGCCGGCCGGCCCGAGCACGCGGCAGGCGCTGGCGGTCGCGGTGCTGGCGGGCCTGGTCCTGGGGGTGGTCGGCGCGCTGGGCCTGGAGCTGGCGCGCCGGCGCGTGCGCTCGGCGGACGACATCGTGCTGGGGGCGGACCTGCCGCTGCTCGCCAGCGTCCCGCCGGCGCTGCCCGCGCCGTCGCGGCCGGCGCGGCGGATGCTGTCGCTGGCGCCCGGAGGTGCCGCATGACCTCCCGTGTCCTGCCGATGCCGCGTGACGGCGACAACCCGCTGGCGCTGGCCTCGCGCCAGGCCGGCCTGCCGATGGGGGCGCTGCTGGTCGACCTGGGCCGCCTGGCGCCGCCCGACGCGCAGCGGATCCACGAGCACCAGGCCCGCTCGGGCCAGCTCTATGGCGAGGCCGGCATGGCGCTGGGCCTGCTGACGCCGCAGGACGTTCGCGCCGCGCTGAGCCTGCAGTTCGGCCACGTGAGCCCGCCGCGCGACGCCGGCCTCGGCCCCGAGCTGGTGGCGGCGTGGCAGCCGGAGAACGAGGCCGTGGAGCACCTGCGCTCGCTGCGCAGCCAGTTGATGCTGCGGTGGTTCGAGAACGATGCGCGTCATGCCGCGCTGGCTGTGGTCAGCCCCGGTCGGCGGGAGGGCCGCAGCTATGTCACGGCCAACCTGGCGGTGCTGTTCTCGCAACTGGGCAAGCGCACCCTGGTGATCGATGCCGACCTGCGCCACCCGCGCCAGCACCGGTTGTTCGGCGTGGCCGGGCGGCAGGGGCTGTCGGGGGTGCTGGCGGGCCGCCTGGGCACCGACGCGGTGGTCGACATCCCGGCGCTGCCCGGGCTGTCCCTGCTGCCCGCGGGCACCGCGCCGCCGAACCCGCAGGAGCTGCTGGCGCGTGGCGCCTTCACGCGGCTGCTGTCGTCGCTGCGTTCGAGTTACGAGGTGATCCTGGTCGACACGCCGGCCTTCGGCGGCTGCGCGGACGCCGGCACCGTGGCCGTGCGCGCCGGCGCCGCGCTGGTGCTGGCCTGCCGCGACGCCAGCTCGCTGCCGGGGCTGGCGGGCCTGGCCGGCTCGCTGCGGGAGTTCGGCGTGACGGTGGTCGGCGCGGTCCTCAACGCCACGGGCCGCGCGTGAGTGAGCCGCCCTGGCACGGGCGCTGGCTGCGCCTGGTGCGCGCGCTGTCGGTGGTGCATGGCGAGGCGGGGTGCGGGCAGCTGCTGGAGTGGCTGGACCGGCCGGCGGGCCCGCACGTGCTGGCCTTTGCCAACGCCCACGCGCTGAACCTCGCCGCGCGCGACGCCGCGTTCGCGCGCGACCTGCTCGTGGCCGACACGCTGCTGCGCGACGGGGTGGGCGTGGGGCTGTTCATGGCGCTGGCCAATCGCGCGCCGGGCCTGAACCTGAACGGTACCGACCTGATCCCGCGGCTGCTGCGTCGCCACGCGGGGGCTTCCATCGCGTTGCTTGGCACGCGCGAGCCGTGGCTGTCGCGGGCGCGGGCGGTGGTGGAGGGCGAATGGGCGCCGGGCGCGCGCTGCGTGGTGGCGCACGGGTTCCTGCCGGTGAACGACTATGTCCGCCTCGTGCGTGAGCACCGCCCGCGGCTGGTGGTGCTGGCCATGGGCATGCCGCGCCAGGAGGCGGTGGCGCGGGCGCTGCGCGACGCACTGCGGCACCCCTGCCTGGTGGTGTGCGGCGGCGCCATCCTCGACTTCCTCGCGGGCCGGACGGTGCGCGCGCCACGGCCGCTGCGGGCCGCGGGCCTGGAGTGGGCCTGGCGCCTGGCCTGCGAACCACGTCGGCTGTTCGGGCGCTACGTGGTGGGCAATCCGGTCTTCCTGGCACGCGCGCTGGGCTGTGCGTGGCGGGACTGGCGGGGGGCAGGGGGTCAGGTCTTGCATTAACGCGACAGTTTGTTTGTCGATCGGGTTTGCGTGGCGCTGTTGCCTGTCTTTCTCCGGCGAGGTTCGCGTCGCCAAGTTGAAGGCTTCGCGCCGGAGAGATCACCTCCGTCTTGTCCGGCCGAGGTATTTCGGAGGGGCGGCTGCAAGCGAGCGAGGGGCGACTTCGAACGCGCATTGCTCACGCGTGCGAGCGGACCGTGGCGTGAAAAACGACCCGTGTTCCTTCCGGCGCGAAGCCTTCGCGTGTTCGTGCGTGATGCGCGGGCGGGGGCGGCAGGCGGAGGGACCCGTGGGGCCGTGCGCGGGAGCGCACCAGCCCCCCGGGAGGAGCCTGCTGCCCCCGCCCGTGCAGCGCGCTTAGCCGGGGGAAGCCCGGGGAGACCGAGACAACCCGTCGCGTTGCTGCAAGACCTGACCCCAGCCCCCTTACGCCACCCACCCCGCCCGGGTAGGCGCCGCCCGCTGCGCCAGCCACCAGGCCGCGCCCTGGTGCAGCGACGTCGGGTAGGCGGTCCAGGTGAGGCCGAGCTGGCGGGTGGCGGCGGTCGCGTCCAGCCGCAGCTGGCGGGCGAACAGCGCCGGCAGGCCCGGCGACACCGGCCAGGGGCCGCGACCGCGCAGGCGCCGCAGCGCGTGCAGCGGCGCGCCCGCCAGCCAGGCATCCAGCCTCAGCCTCGACGCGGGGACGCGGCGCAGCGGCGTCGCGCCGATGGCCAGCGCCAGGTCGCAGAACCAGGCGTTCCAGCGCGGGCTGTCCGGCGCCGCGAGGTTGTAGACACGGGACCGCGCCGCGCGGCCGCTGCTGCTGGCATCGGCGTCGGCATCGGCATCGGCCCGCAGCGCCGCGAGCGCTGCGCGGGCCACGTCGTCCACATGCACGCCGTTGCTCCAGCCATCGCCACCCGCGCCCAGGTCGCCCAGGCGGCCCGCCACCAGCAGGCCGGCGATGCGCTCCACCCAGAGCCGGCTGCCAGGCCCCCACACACAGCCCGGGCGCAGCACGGTGACGGCGGTGCCTGCCTGCGCCAGCGGCAGCAGCGCCGCCTCGGCCTGGCGCTTGGCCCGCGCGTACCACCCGGTGGCCGGCGCCGACAGCGGCGCGGACTCGTCCACCTCGCCCTCGAGGTCGCCATACACCGCCAGGCTGCTCACATGCACCAGCTGCCGCAGGCCCACCGACCGCGCGGCCCGCGCGAGCGAGGCCGCGCCGGCAGCGATCGCGCCCGGCCCGCCGGCGACGCAGTTGACCACGGCGTCCACCCGCCGCAGCGAGGCGCGCAGCGCCGCCTCGTCGCGGATGTCCAGCCCCAGCGTGCGGCCGCCGGCGCGGCGCCCCGCCGCCACCGGCGCGTGGCCCGCGTCCGCGAGCAGGGCGCACAGGCGTGCGCCGATGAAGCCCGTGCCTCCGAGCACCAGCACTCTCATGTCATGACCTCCAGGTGAGGGGGACGCCGCGGCGCGAGCGCCTGCGCCAGGTGCCGGCCCAGGCGCAGCGACAGCGCCACCAGGGTCAGCGTGGGGTTGGCCTGGCCCGAGGTGGGGAACACCGCGCTGCCGGCCACGTACAGGTTGGCCACGCCGTGCACGCGGCACTGCGCGTCGACCACGCTGGTGCGCGGGTCGCGCCCCATGCGGGTGGTGCCGATGTGGTGGCCGCCGTACGCGCCATAGCGCATCAGGTCCTCGGCCAGGGTCTCGCGCCGGTAGCGGAAGCGACCCGCGCCGCTGCGCGCGAACTCGGCGGCGAAGGCGTCCAGCGTGCGGCCGGCGGACTCGATGTCGGCCTCGCCGTGGCGCCAGTCCACCCGCACGCGGCGCAGGCCCAGCGGGTCCACCGCATCGGCCAGCATCACCCGGCTGTCCGGCCGAGGCTCCTGCTCGCCCTGCACCTCCAGGCTGAAGCGGTTGCCGCGCGGGCGCAGGATCACCGAGGGGAACTTGCGCGCCGCCAGCGTGCGCCGCGCCAGCCAGTGCGCCAGGAAGGCGGTGGCGGCCGGCGCGTCGCGCGCCAGGTTGGCCAGGTGCCGCAGGTGCAGCGCCAGCGTCGGCGGTGTCTCGTCATGCAGGCGCCGGCCGTACTCGTAGGAGACGAGCCGGCGCGCCAGGTACAGCCCCGAGAGCACGCCGCTGCCATGCGCCGGGTCGCTGATGCGCGGGAAGTGCAGCCGAGCCACCGCGTTGAGGACGCCCAGCTCGCGCTGGCGCTGCGCGGGCAGCGAGAGGCGGCGGCGGCAGTAGACGCCGTCGGGCGACACCTCGTAGCCGTGTCGCACCTCGCCGGCCCCCGCCTGCACCTGCAGCTCGCCCACGCTGCCGGCGATGTGGCACATGTAGTAGCGCCCCACCACGCCGTGGCGGTTGCCCACGCCGGCGGGCTGCACGTCGTCCGAGGCGAGCAGCAGGCGCGGCGTCTCCAGCCCGCCGCAGGCCAGCACGTAGGCGCGTGCGCGCACCCGCAGCGGATGCCCCGAGAGCGTGGCCACGTCGAGGCGCTCCACCGCCGCGCCCTGCGGCGCCAGCCGCACCCCGGTGCACACCGCCCCCTGCAGCACGCGCAGGTCGCGCGCCAGCTCGAGGCGGCGGCGGTAGCGGCGGCCGAAGTCGGTGGGGCAGGAGAAGCGCTCCAGCGAGTCGGTGCGCAGAGCCTGCGGGTCCACGCCCGCCACCAGCGGCGCCAGGCCGGGGAACACCTCGCGCGAGGAGTAGGCGAACTCGCCGGCCTCGCACAGCGCATTGGCCTCGCGGTAATGCGGCAGCAGCTCCTCCCACGCGAGCGGCCAGCCGGAGTGCGGCACCCAGGCGCGCGCCTCCAGGTCGATCGGGTCCAGCGGCATGCAGCGCCCGCCCCAGATCGCGCTGGAGCCGCCGAGCCCGCGCAGGCGGTAGCGGTCGGGCGGGCTGTGCCCGCCATTGGCCAGCTCGCCCGCGTAGAGCGCCTGGGCCTGCGGGTCGGCACTGTGGCGGCCGGCCTCCAGCAGCAGCACCTGCAGCCCGCGGCCGGCCAGCGACAGCGCCAGGGCGATACCGGCCGGCCCGCCGCCGACGATGCACAGGTCGGCCCGCAGGACGCTGCCGGCCGGCACGCGATCGGCGTCGCCGATCATGCGGGCTGCTCCCGGCGCACCGCGCCCGAGGTCGGCCGCGCGCCCGACGGCCCCGGCACCGGCCCGGCGCCCGGGACGGCGAGGGCCGCGGCGACGCCGAAGTGGCGGCGGTGCACATCGGCCACCTGGGCGAAGAAGCGCGGCATGGAAAAGGCCCGCAGGTACAGCGCCCGGCCGCGGGCGCGCAGCGCCTCGCGCAGCGCCGCGTCGCCCAGCACCCGGGCCAGCCCGCGGGCCAGGGCCGCCGGGTCGCCCGGCGGCACGAACCAGGCCTCGCGCCCGTCGGCCAGCGCCAGCGGGATCTCGCCCACCGGGGTGCACACCACGGGCACGCCGCGCGCCAGCGCCTCGAGCACCGCCAGCGGCAGGCCCTCGTCGTGCGAGGGCAGGACCAGCGCGTCGGCCCCGGCGAGCAGGCGGGCCACTTCGTCCTGCGCCGCCCAGCCGGCGAAGCGCACCCGCGGGCCCAGGCCCAGCGCCCGCGCCATCGCCTGGTAGCGCGAGGCGTCGCCGCCGCCGGCCAAGGTGAGTTCCACCGCCATCGAGGCCAGCTCGGGCCGCGCCATCGCCTGCAGCAGCTCGGGCACGCCCTTGCGGTCCGACAGGTTGCCCACGAACAGCAGGCGCAGCGGCCCGCTGGCGGCGGGCCGGGGGCGGGCCGGCGCGGGCCCCGGCTCGGGCACGCCATTGGTGACCACCTCCACCCGCGACGCCGGCACGCCGAGCTCGCCGGCCACGAAGGCGGCGGCGTTGTGGCCCAGGACCACGCAGCAGCGCGGCAGGGCGAACACGCGGCGCACCAGCGCCTGCGCCGGCGCCGGCAGCCGGGGCCAGCCGCGATGCAGCTGCGCGGCGTGCAGGTGCAGCACCACCGGCACGCCCAGGCGGTGGCAGGCCACCACCAGCAGGCACTTGCGCACCAGGCTGAGGCGCTCGGCCAGGTTCACGTGCACGCCGGCCAGGCCCTCGTGGCGGGCGCGCGTGACCTGGGCGACGGCGCGCGCCAGCACGCCGAGCGAGGCCGCGGCATGGCCCGCGCCGCGGGTGTCCAGCGGGCGCAGGCGCGCATGGCCCGGCGGCGGCGGGTCGGCCTGCGCCTGGATCAGGTAGTCGGCGACCTTGAACATGCCGCCGCCCACGGGCGACCAGGGGCAGGCGACGAGGATGGTGGGCGGGGTGTCCATGTCGGGGGGCGTCCTCACGAGCGGTGCATCCAGGGCGGGCGGGGGCGGGCGGGCGCGACCGGGGCGATGCCGTCGATGCAGGCGCCGCCCTGCGGCTCGCGCAGCACCCGGCTGGCGATGCGCGCCTGCGGCGGCCGGCGCGGCCTCAGCAGGCCGCGCGCCAGGCCCGCCGCGTTCACGCACCACGAGGCCAGCGCATAGCCGCCGCGCGCCAGCGAGCGCTTGCGCGCCGACACCGCCAGCAGCGGCCCCGCGGCGAGAGCCGCCAGGCCGGCCTGCGCCGGCGCCTGCCAGGCGGCCGGCCAGGGCGCGGCCGCCACCGCCGCCATCGCGCCCCACCAGGCCCACACGCCGGCGTACAGCCGCAGCTCGCCCAGATCGTGCAGCACCAGCCGCAGCCAGGGCCGGCCCAGCGCGGCGCGCAGCACCTCGCCGCTGCCGCAGGCGTAGCCGGTGGTCCAGCGCCGCCACAGCAGGCGCAGGGCGGGCGTGCGGTGGCCCTCGTGGCTCACCGCATCGACCGGCAGCCGCCACAGCTTCCAGCCGCGCACGCGCAGGCGCGCCGCGAGGTCCAGCTCCTCGTAGCTGTGGAGGTTGCGGTCGGAGAGGTAGCCCACCTCGCGGATGGCGCGGCGGCGGTACAGGGCGCCGCCGTCGAGGCGGTCGACCGCGCCGGGCTGGCGGTGCGCCTCCTGCGCCTGCATGCGGCGGGTGCGCTCGCGGTACTCCAGGTTCTGCTGGTTGCGCTCCACCACCCGCCCGCCCACGCCGGCCACCTCGGGATGCTGCGCCAGGAAGGCCAGCGCCTGCTCGAGGAAGCCGGGGGCCAGGCGCATGTCGCCGTCCATGAGGTAGACGTACTCGCCGCGCGCGTGCTGCAGCCCCAGCTGCGGGCCGATGCCGCAGCAGCGCTCGCGCGGGTCCAGCAGCTGCACGATGCGCACCGGGTAGGCGGCGGCGACCGGTACGGTGCGGTCGCGGCTGCACGAGTCGGCCAGCACCACCTCGCCGCCGCCGGCGGCCTCCACCGCGAGCAGCGCGCTGCGGATGGCGCCGGCCACATGGGCCTCCTCGTCCAGCGCCTTGATGATCACGGAGAGCAGGCAGGGGGTGTCCGTCATGGCGCGCACTCCTCGCCGATGTACAGGTCGGCCTCGGCGTTGCGCACCCGCCACCGCTGCCAGCGACCGGCCAGGCCGGGGGGCAGGCACAGCGCCATCGCCAAGGTCAGGAGCCAGCGCCGGTGGGTGCAGCCGTGCCGCGCCTCGAGCAGCCAGCGCAGGGCCAGGCCGCGGCGGCCGGCGGCCAGGGCCTGGCGCGCCAGCGTCACCTGCTGCTGCGCCACGAACCACAGCGCCGAGTCGCGGTGGTGCGCGGGGATGGTGCCGTCCAGCGCCTGCGCGCGCATGCGCACCAGGAACGGCGGGAGGCCGCGCCGCTCGCGCTCGCCGCGCTCGCTGAGGCTGCCCGGTACCCCGCCGCGGATGGTGGCGTACGGCGCGTCCACCACCGCCACCGGCGCCAGGTCGCCGAGGCGGAACCACATGTCCAGGTCCTCGCCGTAGGACTCGCCCTCGGCGAAGCAGGCGTCCAGGGCGTGCAGGCGGGCGGCGCGCACCGCGGCGCTGCTGCTGCACAGGGGGGTGTTGCGCATCCAGCGCTGGCGCAGGTCGTCGATCACCTCCACCTCGCGGAAGCTGGCCGGCACGCGCCAGGCGGGCAGGGGGCCGCCGCCGGCGTCGTTCACCGTGCGAAAGCGGGTGCCCAGGAGGTCGGCGCGCGGGCAGGCGGCATGGGCCCGCGCCAGCGCGGCGAGCATGCCGGGGTGCCAGGCGTCGTCGGCGTCGAGGAAGGCGATCCAGTCGCCGCGCGCCAGCGCGATGCCGCGGTTGCGGGCGGCCGAGACGCCGGCATTGGCCTGGCGCACCAGCCGCAGGCGCGTGTCGCGCAGGGCGCTGACGGCGGCGGCGCTGCCGTCGGTGGAGCCGTCGTCGACGACGATCACCTCCAGCGGCGGCAGCGACTGCGCCAGCGCCGAGGCCACCGTGGCCGGGGCGAAGCGCGCCTTGTTGTACAGGGGGATGACCACCGAGAACTTCATGCCGCAACTCCTGGTCGCAGGGACAGGGGCGCCCGTGCCGCGCGGGCCCGTGCGCCGGGGCCGGCCGCCGCCAGCGTCGCCAGCAGCAGCAGGTGCGTGAACAGCTCGGTGTCGGTGCTTCGCAGCAGCAGCGGCACCTCGCTCACCGAGCGCAGTGCGATCGCCAGGAACAGCGCCAGCGACAGGCCCTGCGTGGCGCGGGCCCGGCGCACCGAGAGCACGGCGAGCACCAGGCCGTAGGCCACGAGGGCGAGCGCGCCCACGCTGCCGGCGCGCGCGGCGTCGTCCATGAACTGGTTGTGGGCGTGGGTGGCGTTGGGCAGGCCGATGCCGGCGCGGTACGCCGGGTCCCACAGCGACAGGCCGTAGCCGAACACCGGGTGCGCGCGCCACTCCTGCGCCGCGGCGGCCCAGATGCGGTCGCGGCCGGTGAGCGAGACCAGCTGCGCGCCCTGCTCGCTCTCCAGGAGGTCCTCCAGGCGCGCGCCGGCCTCGCCGGAGAGCACCCACAGGGCGGTGGCGGCGGCGAGCGTGGCGAGCGCGGCGCACACCGCCACGCCGAAACCCTGGCGGCGCGGGTCGGACAGGCGCCGCCAGAACATGCCGCCGAGGCGCACGCCGGCCATGGCCAGGCTGCACACGAGGAAGGCGACCCAGGCGGTCTTGGACTGCGCGATCACCAGCACCCCCAGCGCCAGCGCCCAGGCCGCCTGGCGCACCCGGCGGCGGGCCGGCGGGCAGGCCCACAGCAGCAGCAGCGCCACCAGCGCCAGCAGGCCCTGCGTGACCGGGTGCGACGCCAGCCCGGCGAAGCGCGGCACGCCGGGCAGCAGGCCGTCGGCGTAGCTCAGGTCCATCACCAGGACGGGGCGCAGCGGCGCCAGCAGCAGGCCGGCGGCCATCAGGGCCAGCAGCGTGTCGCGGGACAGGCGCAGCAGGCGGTCCTTCTCCGCGGGGCTGGCCAGGCAGGTGGCGATGCCGGCCGCCGGTGCGTACAGCAGCTCGTGGCCCACCTGCGGGTGCGCGCCGAACACCGCCGGCGCGGCGATGGTGGCGAGCCAGTAGCCGATGAAGGCCGCCAGCAGCCCGCGCGAGCGCGCCGGCACGCGCAGCGCGAAGTGGTTGGCGACCTGCTCGATCGCGGCGAGCAGCAGCAGCAGCGAGACCACGCGCTGCGCCCAGGCCGCCAGCGGCGGGCGCGGGGCGGGCGCGGCGGCCTGCAGCTGCGCGAAGTGCTCGGCGAGGTCGCGGCCGCCGGCCAGCACGTCCAGCGCGCCGACCAGCAGCATCGCCGGGAAGACCCAGGGCAGCAGCCCCAGCGAGCGCCGCGGCGCCGTCATGGACTGCCTCCGGGCGCGGGCTGCGGCCGCAGGGGGCGCAGCTGGCGCAGCGCCGTGCGCGCCTCCTCGCCGAGCAGGGCCGGGCGCAGGCCGACGAGGCCGGCGGCCGCCGCCAGCGCGCCCAGTCCCCCCAGGGCCAGCGAGGCGGCGGCCTGGACGGCGCCTCCTGCGGCGCCTCCCGCGGCGCCATCCCCGGCGCCAAAGCCGGCGCCGCCAGGCGCGGCGACCGTGGCAAGGGCCAGGCCCGCGGCGGTGCCCGCGCCGCAGGCCAGCGCCAGCCCCGCGCCGCGCAGCGCCAGCGGCAGCAGGCGCGCGCCGGGCAGGGACAGGGCCTGCAGCGCCGCCCGCACGGTGGCCAGGGCGCGCAGGTGCAGCGCCAGCGCCGTCACCGCCGCGACGGCGGCCAGCCCCTGCGGTGCGAGCCACCACCACGCGGGCAGGGCCAGCGCCAGCACCGGCCACTGCAGGCGGGCCTCGAGCCGGCGCCGGCCGGTGTGCCACAGCACCGGCGTCGACAGGCCCCACAGCGCCCAGGCCGGCAGGCAGGCCAGGAGGAGCGCGAGCACGGCGCCGGCCGGCGTCCACGCCGGGCCATAGAGCAGCCGCACGAGCGCGGGGGCCAGCAGCGCCAGCACCGTCGCCGCCGGCACCAGCAGCACCAGGGCGCAGGCCACGGCGGCGAGCCAGCCGCGGGCCAGCGCGCGGGCGTCTCCCGCGAGCTTCGCGCCGGAGGCGAGGAAGGCGGGCTGCACCGCGCCGAGCAGCAGCGTCACCGGGATCTGGGCGAGGTTCCAGGCCAGGGTGTACAGGCCCACGCCGTGCGCCTGCAGGGCGCGGCCGATGACGAGGCGGTCCAGGTTGGCGAGCAGCCAGTTGGCGAGGTTGGTGATGAACACGGCGCGGCCGGTGTCCAGCGCCTGGCCGCCGTCGTCGTGCCGCAGCAGCGGGCGCACCGGGTGCGGGCGCAGCCACCAGGCGCCGGCCAGGGTGGCGGCGGCCTGGGCGACGGCGGCCATGGCCAGGGCCTGCGCGCCCCAGCCGGCCAGGGCCAGGGGCAGGCCGCAGGCGAGGTAGCCGGCGGCGTAGGCCGCCAGCTGCAGCAGGCCGAGGCGGCGGAAGTCCAGCGCGCGCTGCAGCAGGCACAGCGCGGTGCCGCTGGCGGCGGTGAGCACGCAGGCCAGGGCCAGCCAGCGCAGCACCGGGGCCAGCGCGGGCGTGCCGAAGAAGGCGGCGGCGGCCGGCGCGCCCAGCGCCATCGCCAGCGCGCAGGCTGCGCCGGCGAGCAGCTGCCAGGTGAAGGCCAGGCGGATGTCGGCTTCGCCCACGCGGTCGCGCAGCACCAGGCTGTGGCTGAAGCCGGTGCCGGCGAGGAAGCCGGCGAAGGTGAGCACCGCGATGCCCAGGCCGTAGGCGCCGTAGGGGCCGGGCCCGAGCAGCCGGGCCAGCGCCACCTGGGCACCCAGTTGCAGCGCGAAGCGCGCGGCGGTCGTCAGCGCGCTCCAGCGGACGGCCCGTGCGGCGCGCGCGGCGAGGCTGGGGCCGGTAGGGTCCATGGGCGCGCCGCCTGCGTCATCGCGTGCCGCTGGCATGGCGCCGCCAGGCGATGCCGGCCATGAGCGCGGCGCCCGCGAGCAGCAGGTCCAGCGGCCGCGGCGGCGGCGCCGCGGCCTGGCCGAGCGCGGCCGGCGGGAGCAGGCCGGCCAGCAGGGCCAGCGTGGCGGCGAGGGTGGCGTTCATGGGTTCGTCCTGGCATCGGGGTGTCTGCGGACGGCATGGTGGATTCCGCCCTCGAGCAGGAGCGTCGGAAAACGCCGCCTTGCGATGGCTCTTTCAGGCTATCGGGTCTCCGGGGCCCTGCCCGAAGCGCGACCCGCGTCCAGCGGCCCTTGCGCCTGCTGCGGCCTCCCGGCCCGGGGCGCGATCCCGGTTCAGCGGCGCGGCAGCTTGACCACGCCGGTGGACAGCGCGGTGCCCAGCACGATCACCACGCCGCAGGCCAGCATCCAGGCGCTGACGGATTCGCCCAGGAAGACGACGCCGTAGACCACGGCGAAGACCGGCACGACGAAGGGGACGGCCAGGGCGCGCGCCGGGCCGAGCCGCTCGATCAGGCGGAAATACAGCACATAGGCCAGGCCGGTGCACAGCACGCCGGCGGCCAGTGCCGCGATCCAGGCGGTGGCGCCGGGCAGGCGCGGCGGGGCGAACCACAGGGCCGGCAGCAGCAGGCCCAGCGTGGCCCCCAGCAGGCTGCCGGTGGCGGTGACCAGGGGCGGGATGCCGGTCAGGTACACCTTGGTGAAGCTGGCGGCGATGCCGTAGCACAGGCAGGCGCCGAGGCAGGCGAGCACCGCCCAGGCCGGTGCGACGCCCGAGGCGCCCGGGGCGATGCCGGTCTTCTCGCCGGCCAGCAGCGCGACGCCGGCGAAGCCGATCGCGAGGCCGGCCAGGCGTGAGCCGTCGGGCCGGTCCTTGAGCCAGAGCCAGGCCACCAGCGCGCCGAACATGGGGGTGGTCGCATTGAGGATGGACGACATCCCGGTGCTGATCGAGCGCAGCGAGAAGGCGTAGAGCGTGAAGGGGATGCCGGAATTGAGCAGGCCGACGAAGAAGCTGGCCTTCCAGTGCCGGCGCAGCACGCCCAGGTGGCCGCGCAGGGCTACCACGGGAAGCAGCACCGCGGCGGCGATGACCACGCGCATCAGCGCGGTGCCGAGCGCGCCGAATTCGCCGACGGCCAGCAGCATGAACAGGAAGGACGCGCCCCAGAGGGCGGCCAGCAGGATGAATTCGGCGAGGACGGACAGGGGCATGGGGCAGGGCGGGGAGGGCGCCGCCTCATGCCCGGCTTGCGGGGCTCAGTGCAGCACGCCTTCGAGGCGCAGCAGCGCCGTCTTGCGTTCGAGCCCGCCAGCATAGCCGGTCAGTGCGCCGCCGACACCGAGCACGCGGTGGCAGGGGACGACGATGCTCACCGGGTTGCGGCCGACGGCGGCGCCCACGGCGCGGGCCGCTGCCGGCACGCCCAGGCGGGCGGCGAGGTCGCCATAGCGCACGGTGGCGCCGGAGGGGATGGCCTGCAGGGCCTGCCAGACGCGGGCCTGGAAGGGCGTGCCGCCGGCGAGGTCCAGCGGCAGGTCGAAGGCCTGGCGGCGGCCGGCGAAGTAGTCGTCCAGCTGGCGGCGGGCGGCATCGAAGACGGGCAGGCCGGGGTGCGGGGACCACTGCCTGGCGGCGTCGGGCCAGTGCTTCTGCCCTTCGAACCACAGGCCGGCGAGTCCGCGCGGGGTGGCCGCGAGCAGCACCGGGCCGAGGGGGCTGTCGTAGGACGCGGTGTGGCGGGGGGCGGGGGAGGGCATGTCGGGCTCCTGGGGCAGGTGGGGCGAGCGGGCCATGATAAGCAGACGGGTTGCCGCTGGGGGTGGAATCCCTGCCGGGGGGCGGGTTGGGGTCAGGTCTTGCATCAACGCGACGGGTTGTCTCGGCCTCCCCCGGCTTCGTCCGGCCGGGCGCGCTGCACGGGCGGGGGCAGCAGGCTCCTCCCGGGGGGCCGGTGCGCTCCCGCGCACGGCCCCACGGGTCCCTCCGCCTGCCGCCCCCACCCGCGCATCACGCACGACCACGTGAAGGCTTCGCGCCGGAAGGATCACGCGTCATTTTTCGCCCGAACCTCACCGGAGAAGGCGCGCAAGGCCGCGTTGATGCAAGACCTGACCCCCGATCACCCCGGCGCCACGCCCCCCAGCCGGGTGGTGATTTCCCGCGCCGCCTCGCGTACCGCCTGGGCCGCAGGGCTGGACCAGGCGGCCGGCAGGCGGTCCTGGTGGTCGGTGGCGGTGATCACCAGGACCGGGTTGCCCTCCAGGTCGAACACCGGCGCGCTGAACGCGTTCACCCCCGGGATCGGGCTGCCCATGGCGCGGCTCACGCCATGCCGCTGCGCCTCGGCGCGGATGTCGTCGAGCTCGGCCAGGCGCTGGCGGAACTGCGACGCCGGCATGGGCTCGCCCAGCGCGCCGGCGATGGCCTGCTTGAGCCGGTCGGCCGGCATGGCCGTGGCGAAGGCACGGCCGGTCGCCGTGTCGAAGATGGACAGCACGCTGCCGATGCGCAGCGACACATGCAGCGGCTGGCTCGCCTCGATCAGCCGCACCACCGTCGGCCCGAAGTTGCCCCACACCGATACCGCCACCGCATGCCCCGTGCGCGTCGCCAGCGCCCGCACCACCGGCTCGGCGGCCTGCAGCGGGTCCAGCCGGCGCAGGCAGGCCAGGCCCACCCGCAGGGCCGCGGGACCGAGGTCGTAGCGGCCCGTGGCGTCCTGCTCGATCAGGCCCAGGCGGGCATAGCTCACGAGGTAGGGGTGGGCGCGCGAGGGCGTCATGTCGGCGCGGGCGGCCAGGTCCTTGAGGCTCAGGGCGCTGCCGCTGTCGGCCAGGGCCAGCAGCAGCCGGCCGCCAACCTCCACCGACTGCACCGCGCGCTGCGACTTGTCCTCGGCCTCGTCGGCGGCCGGGGAGACGGAATCAGGGTTTCTTCGCATGGGACAAACGAGTTTGACACAAACGGATGGTGTCCGTATATTTGCAATAAGCGAATGCGTTCGCAAAAAACAAATCCGGGACGGGCCGCCGTCCCCCAGCTCCTGAAGGACCCCCATGGCCAAGACCTTTGCCTCCGCCGCCGACCTCGAACAGAAGAAGGTCAGCTTCACCCAGATTTCCGAGCACGCCTGGGCCTACACCGCCGAGGGCGACCCCAACACCGGCATCATCATTGGCGACGACGCCGTGCTGGTGGCCGACACCCAGGCCACGCCCGCCATGGCCGCCGACGTGATCCGCCGCATCCGCGAGGTCACCGACAAGCCGATCAAGTACGTGGTGCTCACGCACTACCACGCGGTGCGCGTGCTGGGCGCCAGCGCCTATGGCGCGCAGCAGGTGCTGGCCAGCCAGGACACCTACGACCTGATCGTCGAGCGCGGCGAGCAGGACAAGGCCAGCGAGATCGGCCGCTTCCCCCGCCTGTTCCAGAACGTGGAGACCGTGCCCGCCGGCCTGACCTGGCCGACCATGACCTTCACCGGCAAGATGACCGTGTGGCTCGGCAAGCTGGAAGTGCAGCTGCTGCAGGTCGGCCGCGGCCACACCAAGGGCGACACCGTGGTCTGGCTGCCCGGCGAGAAGACCCTGCTCTCCGGCGACCTCGTCGAGTTCGACGCCACCCCCTACGCCGGCGACGCCTACTTCCAGGACTGGCCGCAGACCCTGGACAACATCGCCGCCCTGGGCCCCAAGGCCCTGGTGCCGGGCCGCGGCCCCGCCCTGATCGGCGAGCCGCAGGTCCAGGCCGGCCTGGAGGGCACCCGCAGCTTCATCAGCGACCTGTGGGCCGCGGTCAAGCCCGGCGCCCAGGCCGGCAAGCCGCTGCGCGCCGTCTACGAGGAGGCCTTCAAGGCCATGCAGCCGAAGTACGGCGACTGGGTCATCTTCAACCACTGCATGCCCTTCGACGTGACCCGCGCCTACGACGAGGCCACCGCGCACCGCGACCCGCGCATCTGGACCGCCGAGCGCGATCGCCAGATGTGGGAGGCCCTCGAGGGCTGATCCCGCCCCGGACCCGACGCAACCCGCAGGAGACCGCGCGATGAAGCCCAACGACATCCCCGCCTACGCATTCCGCGGCACCGGTGAAGCGGTGCAGGCGATCCAGTTCCCCTACCGCCGCAGCGCCGACCAGGACGCCACGCAGCCAGTCCACCACCCGGTGGTCATCGTCGGCGCGGGCCCGGTGGGCCTGTCCCTGGCGATCGACCTGGCCCAGCGCGGCCAGCCCGTGCTGCTGGTGGACAACGACGACAAGCTGTCCATCGGCTCGCGCGCCCTGTGCTTCGCCAAGCGCGCCCTGGAGATCTGGGACCGCCTGGGCGTGGGCGACCCGATGGTGGACAAGGGCGTGTCCTGGAACGTCGGCAAGGTGTTCCTGCAGGACCAGCAGGTCTACCAGTTCAACCTGCTGCCCGAGGATGGCCACGAGCGCCCGGCCTTCATCAACCTGCAGCAGTACTACTGCGAGGCCTACCTCGTCGAGCGCGCGCTGCAGCTGCCGAACATCGAGATCCGCTGGAAGAACACGGTCACCGGCATCGCGCCGCGCGAGGACGGCGCGCTGCTGACGCTGGACACGCCCGAGGGCGCCTACCAGGTCGACGCCGGCTGGGTGATCGCCTGCGACGGCTCGCGCTCGCCGGTGCGCAACCTGATGGGCCTGGACAGCAAGGGCCGCATCTTCAAGGACCGCTTCCTCATCGCCGACGTGAAGATGAAGGCGGATTTCCCCACCGAGCGCTGGTTCTGGTTCGACCCGCCGTTCCATCCCGGCCAGAGCGTGCTGCTGCACCGCGAGCCCGACGATGTCTGGCGCATCGACTTCCAGCTCGGGTGGGATGCCGACCCGGAGACCGAGAAGAAGCCCGAGAACATCATCCCGCGCGTGCAGGCCCTCCTGGGCAAGGACACCGAGTTCACCCTCGAGTGGGCCAGCGTCTACACCTTCGCCTGCCTGCGCATGGACAAGTTCGTGCACGGCCGGGTGGTGTTCGCCGGCGACAGCGCGCACGGCGTCTCGCCCTTCGGCGCGCGCGGCGCCAACAGCGGCGTGCAGGACACCGACAACCTGGCCTGGAAGCTGGACTGGGTCCTCAAGGGCCGCGCCCCCGTGGCCCTGCTCGAGACCTACGGCCCCGAGCGCCAGTACGCGGCGGACGAGAACATCCTCAACTCGACGCGCGCCACCGACTTCATCACGCCCAAGAGCGAGATCAGCCGCCTGTTCCGCGACCAGGCGCTGGGCCTGGCGCGCGACCACGACTTCGCCCGCCGCATCGTCAACAGCGGCCGCCTCTCGGTGCCCGCCACGCTGCACGGCTCGCCGCTGAACACGCCCGACGCCGACAGCTTCCAGGGCCGCATGGTCCCGGGCGCTCCCCTGACCGACGCGCCGGTGCAGCGCGAAGGCCGCGACACCTGGCTGCTGCGGTCGCTCGGCCCCGAGTTCACCCTGCTGGTGTTCGGCGACGCGCCGGCCTGGGCCGCGGGCCTGCCGAACGTGACCGTCCTGTGCGTGGGCGCCGACCTGCGCGATACGCGGGGCCTGGTCGCCCAGCGCCTGGACGCCACCCCCGGCACCGCCTACCTGCTGCGCCCCGACCAGCATGTCTGCGCCCGCTGGCGCCAGCCCACCGAGGCCGGCGTGCGCGCCGCCCTGGCGCGGGCCACCTGCACCGCCGCCATCCTGGCCTGAACCCGAGGAGACCCCCGATGCTGAACACGCAACCGAACATGGCCTCGTACGACGACTTCTACGAGGCGCTGATCTCCGCCCACCAGGGCCTGTCCACCGCCGAGAGCCACGCCATGAACGCGCGCCTGGTGCTGCTGCTGTCCAACCACATCGGCGACCTGGCGGTGCTGCAGGAGGCCCTGCGCATCGCCCGCGGCCAGCCGGCCGCCGCCGAGTCCGCCTCGCTGGCGGGCCGCGCCGCCATCACCCCGGTCGCGCCCTCGCACGCGGCGGCCTGACCGATCCCCCTTCCCACCCGACGTCCACCGAAGGAGACAACCATGATCAACCGCAAGCAATTCATCGCCCTCGCGGCGTCCGCCCTGGCCCTCGTGTCCGGCGCGGCCCAGGCGCAGGCCCAGGCCAAGCCCGTCGAATGGGTGGTCGGCTACCCCGCCGGCGGCGGCTCCGACATCGTCGCGCGCACCATCGCCGAGGCCATGGGCAAGAGCCTGAACCGCCCGATCGTGGTCAGCAACAAGCCCGGCGCCGGCACCAACATCGCTGCCGACTACGTGGCCCGCTCCAAGGACTTCGGCAACATCGTCTTCACCGCCGACTTCGCCACCCTCGCGGCCAACCCCTTCCTGTTCTCCAAGCTGACCTACGACGCGCAGAAGGACTTCCAGCCGGTCGGCCTGCTGGTGCGCTTCCCGATGTTCCTGGTGGTCAACCCCGGCATCCCCGCAGCCAACTACAAGGAGTTCGCCACCTGGGCCAAGGCCCAGAAGGACCCGGTGCCCTGGGGCTCGGCCGGCCCGGGCAGCCCGCACCACCTGGTGGGCGAGCTGTTCCGCGAGTCCAGCGGCCTGAAGCTGCAGCACGTCGCCTACCGCGGCGCGGCCCCGGCGATCCAGGACGTGGTGGCCGGCCAGATCCCGGCGATGTGGATCGACAGCGCCACCGTGCTGCCCTTCATCGAGGGCAAGAAGGTCAAGGTGATCGGCGTGGCCTCGGCCAAGCGCCTGAACCTGCTGCCCGAGGTGCCGACGCTCAACGAGCAGGGCCTCAAGGGCTTCGAGGGCTACGCCTGGCAGGGCCTGGTGGTGCCCACCGGCACGCCGGCCGACGCCGCCGCCGGCTTCGCCAAGGCGCTGCAGGACGCCCTGGCCTCCACCCCGGTGAAGGCCCGCATGCAGGCCCTGGGCGTGGAGCCCATGCCCGGCACGCCCGCCGACATGGCCAGCTTCTCCCGCACCGAGCGCGAGAAGTGGGGCGGCGTGATCACCAAGGTCGGCGTCAAGCTCGACTGACGCCGCTCGCGGCGGGGCCGGTCGGGGGCCGCCCGATTTCGTCTCCCGATCGATCCGCGCCGAGGCTGCGCGGCAGCCCGCGCCCGCCCCTTGCGCGAGGCGGCTTCCTGCTACGATCCCCGCGCCGCGCCCTTCACGGCGCCGCGGATCCCGCAGGAAACCACCCATGCCTCTGTCCCCCTCGATCTTCAAGGCCTACGACATCCGGGGCATCGTCCCGTCCACCCTCGACGAGTCGGTGGCCGAGTCGCTGGGCCGGGCCTTCGCCGCGGCGGCCCGGGCCGCCGGCGAGTCCTGCGTGGCGGTGGGGCGCGACGGTCGCCTGTCCGGCCCGGCGCTGTCCGCCGCCCTGGTGCGCGGGCTCACCGCCGGCGGCGTCGACGTGCTCGACGTCGGCATGGTCACCACCCCGATGCTGTACTTCGCCGCGAGCACCGAGTGCCGCAGCGGCATCCAGGTCACCGGCAGCCACAACCCGCGCGACTACAACGGCTTCAAGATGGTGCTGGCCGGTCGCGCCATCTTCGGCGAGGAGATCCGGGCCCTGCGCCGCGCCATGGAGGGCGCGCAGCCCGACGCGCCGCGCCGCGGCGCCGTGCGCACGCTGGACATCTTCCCGGCCTACCGTGAGCGCATCGCCTCGGGCGTGCGGCTCGCCCGCCCGATGAAGATCGTGGTCGACTCCGGCAACGGCATCGCCGGCGCCTCGGCCCCGGCGATCTTCCGCGCGCTGGGCTGCGAGGTGGTCGAGCTGTTCTCCGAGGTGGACGGCAACTTCCCCAACCACCACCCCGACCCGAGCAAGCCCGAGAACCTGCGCGACCTGATCGCCGCGCTCCAGGCCACCGGCGCCGAGCTGGGCCTGGCCTTCGACGGCGACGGCGACCGCCTGGGCATCATCACCCCCAGCGGCGCCAACATCTTCCCGGACCGCCAGATGATGCTGTTCGCCCGTGACGTGCTCTCGCGCGTGCCCGGCGGCGCCATCCTGTTCGACGTCAAGTGCACGCAGCGCCTGGCCCCCGCGATCCGCGAGGCCGGCGGCGTGCCGATGATGTTCAAGACCGGCCACTCCCTGATCAAGGCGCGCATGAAGGAGGTCGACTCTCCCCTGGGCGGCGAGATGAGCGGCCACATCTTCTTCAAGGAGCGCTGGTACGGCTTCGACGACGGCACCTACGCCGGCGCCCGCCTGCTGGAGATCCTCTCGCGCGAGGCCGACCCGGGCGCCGTGCTGGAGGCCCTGCCCTCCAGCTTCTCCACCCCCGAGCTGAACGTGGCCTGCGCCGAGGGCGAGCCGCACGCGCTGGTCGAGCGGCTGGTGGCAGGCGCGACGTTCGCCGCGCCTGCCGAGGTCTCCACCATCGACGGCCTGCGCGTCGACTGGCCCGACGGCTTCGGCCTGATCCGCGCCTCCAACACCACGCCGGTGCTGGTGCTGCGTTTCGAGGGCCACACCGAGGCGGCGCTGCACCGCATCGAGGCGGACATGCTGGCGCTGCTTCGCAGCGTCAAGCCCGATGCCCGCGTCGGCGAGGCCGCGCATTGAGGGTCCTCATCGTCAAGCTGTCCTCGCTGGGGGACGTGGTGCAGACGCTCCCCGTGCTGCACGACATCCAGGGCCAGTTCCCGCAGGCGCGCATCGACTGGGTGGTGGAGGAGGCCTTCGCCCCGCTGGTGCGGCGCGCCGCGCGGGTCGACCGGGTGCTGCCCATCGCCCAGCGCCGCTGGCGCAAGGCCCGGTTCGACCCCGTCCACCGGCAGGAGCGCCGCGCCTTCTTCGAAGCACTGCGTGCCCAGGCCTATGACGCGGTGATCGACTGCCAGGGACTGCTCAAGTCGGCCCTGGTCGCGCGGCGCGCGCGGCTGGCGCCGGGCGGTTTCTCCGCCACCTTCGGCAACGCCAGCGAGCTGTGCGGGTACGAGTGGCCCGTGCGCTGGCTGCTGCAGCGGCCCCTGCCCATGCCCGCGCGGATCCATGCCGTGGCCCGCACCCGGCTGCTGGTGGCCCAGGCGCTGGGCTATGCCGGCCTCGGCGTGCTCGAGCAGCCGCCCACCTATCCCTGGCGCCGCCGGGCGCCGGCCGGCGTGCCGCAGGTGCTGCTGGCGCACGGCACGACCCGCGCCGACAACGAATGGCCCGCCGCCCACTGGGCCGAGATCGGCCGCCGGCTCACCGCGCAGGGCTGCGAGGTGCAGCTGCCGCAGGCGAGCGACGCCGAGGGGGCGCTGGCCGACCGCATCGCCCGGGAGATCGGCGCCAGCGCCCGGGTGCTGCCCCGCATGGGCCTGCCGGCGCTGCTGGAGCACATGGAGGGCCTGAGCGGGCTGGTCGGCGTGGACTCCGGCGTGGCCCACATGGGCGTCGCGCTGGACCTGCCGGTGGTGGAAATCTTCAGCCAGCCGCGCGCCTGGCGGGCCGGGCCGGTGGGCCGCCCGCACCAGTGCGCCGTGGGCGGCGAGCGCGCGCCGTCGCCCGACGAGGTCTGGAACGCATGGCAGGCCTGCTGGCAGGCGCGCCCCGACGTCGAGGCGGGCTGAGCCATGGCCCTGGCGCGTGCGCTCTACTCGCTCGCCACCGGCGCGGCCCAGCCCCTGCTGCGCCGCAAGTTGCGCCGGCGCGGGGTGGCCGAACCCGGCTACCTCGAGGCCGTGGAGGAACGCTTCGGCCGGTACGCGCAGCCGGCCGAGCCCGGCGCGCTGTGGATCCATGCGGTCTCCCTCGGCGAGACGCGGGCCGCCGCCATCCTGGTCCACGCGCTGCGCGAGCGCGCGCCCGGCCTGCGCCTGCTGCTCACGCACGGCACCGCCACCGGCCGCGCCGAGGGCGCCCGCCTGCTGCGCCCCGGCGACCGGCAGGCCTGGCTGCCCTGGGACACCCCGGGCGCGGTGCGCCGCTTCCTCGCGCACCACCGGCCCTGCGCCGGCGTGCTGATGGAGACCGAGGTCTGGCCCAACCTGGTGGCGCTGTGCGCGCGCCAGGGCGTGCCGCTGGCGCTGGCCAACGCGCGGCTCTCCGGCAAGTCGATGGCGCAGGCGCTGAAGTGGCCCGCGCTGTCGCGGCCGGCCTATGGCGCGCTGGCCGCGGTGTGGGCGCAGACGCAGGCCGACGCCGAGCGGCTCGCGCGCGTCGGCGCGCGCGTCGACGGCGTCTTCGGCAACCTCAAGTTCGACGCCCGCCCCGACCTCGCGCAGCTCGAACGCGGCCTCACCTGGCGCGCGCAGGTCGATGCGCCGGTGGTGATGTTCGCCAGCTCCCGCGAAGGCGAGGAGGCGGCCTTTTTCCGCGAGGTCGCGGCGCGCCGCGGCCAGGGCCTGCGCTGGCTGGTGGTGCCGCGGCACCCGCAGCGCTTCGACGAGGTGGCGCAGCTGGCGCAGGCCGCCGGCCTGTCGGTCTCGCGCCGCAGCGCCTGGGGCGAGGGCGGCCCGGCGCAGGCCGATGTCTGGCTCGGCGATTCGCTGGGCGAGATGGCGCTGTACTACGGCCTGGCCGATGCGGCCCTGCTCGGGGGCAGCTTCGAGCCGCTGGGCGGGCAGAACCTGATCGAGGCCGCGGCCTGCGCCTGCCCGGTGGTGATGGGCCCCCACACCTTCAATTTCGCCGAGGCCGCGGACAACGCGCAGGCCGCCGGCGCGGCCCTGCGGGTGGCCGGCCTCGGGGAGGGCGTGGCCCGCGCCGCCGCCCTCGCGGCCGACGCGACCGCCCGCTCGGCGATGGCGCAGGCGGCGCAGGATTTCGCCGCCGCCCACCGCGGCGCCGCCGCCCGTACGGCCGACGCGGTGCTCGCGCTGGCGGCGCGCCGAGGCGCCCGCTAACCTCGCCCGCCACACCGCCACCGCCCGGCGGGCCGAGGAGGGCGTCCCCCATGCAGCCGAAGCCAACCGCCGGGAGCCCTGCCTCCTGGTCCCCCGCGCCGCTCATGCACGCGCTGGCGCAGCACCCGCTCCCGCCGCCGACGCCTGCCTTGCCGGAGGGCCCGGACCTCGCCGTCGGCCTGTCGCCGCCGAACCTGCGGGGCCTGGCCGGGCGGGGCCGCCTGGACGGGCGCGACGTGGCGGCGGGCACGCCGGGGCAGGCGCGCAGCGGCGCGCTACAGGGCGGCGCGGGGCCCGGCGAGGTCCCGCCGGCCGTCGCCGGCGGCGGCCCCGGGCCGGCGCCCGCCGAGACCTTCGACCACCGCATGGCGAGCGCGCTGTCCGGCCTGGTCCGCACCTCGTCGGCCTGCACGCCCGAGGCCCAGGCGGCCCACGCCGCCCAGGCGGCGGCGCTGATCGGCGTGGCGGGGCTGGCGCCGGCCGGGCGCGAGGCCCTGGCGCGCCGGGTGGCCGAGGCCTGCCTGGAAGGCGTGCCGGGCGTCACGCTGATGGGCACACCCGGCCCCACGCCAGGCCCCACGCCAGGTACGACGCCCTTCACCACCGTCGAGGTGCCGGTGGCCACGGCAACCGCGCTCATGCGCGCCATCGTGCAGGCCCTGCCTGCGGGCGCCGCCCGCGAGGCCTGGTGCGAGGCGCTGCACCGGCACGCGCGCGACCTGATCGCCACCCGCAGCCCGCCACTGGCGTGGGTCGACCGCTTCGCCCGCGCGCTGGGTGACCTGCACGGCGGCCGGCAGATGCCGGTACCCACGCTGCGCGCGCTGGTCAGTCCCCTGGTGCGCGAAGCCTCCCGCCTGCCGGCGACCAGCCTGCTGGCCTTTGCGGAGGGCCTGTCGTACAGCCTGGGCGAGCCCCGCATCGCACCCGGGGCGCTGCGCGAGTTGCTGCGGCTGCCGCTGGCCCTGGTACCGCTGCGCGACCCGGCGGACATGGCCGGCGCGATGTGGCTGTTCACCCGCGGCGCCGGCGGGTCCTGGCTCTCGTCGGCGCAGGCCGAGGTCCTGATGGGCGGCCTGCTGGAGGCCGACGACCTGCCGCCCGAGTCCCTGGGCTACATGGCCTGGGCCCTGGCCCGCGCCCGCCTCGCCGGCGTAGCGCCGATGTCGCCCGAGGCGCCGATCCATGCGGACGACCCTCCGCCCGCAGCCGACCTGCTGCTGGTCATGGCCCGGCAGGCATCACCCGCCGAGACCGGCCGGCTGCTGATGGCGGTGGGCGTGGCGCTGCGGTCCGAGGACCAGGTGGCCGGCTGGGTGCAGACCCTGCTGCCCCGGATGGTGGCCATGCACGGCGCCTGGACGCCGCTGCAGGTGGCAGCAGCGGCCTGCGGGCTGGCCGTCGGCATCTCCGATGGCGCGCTGCCGCGCCCGATGGAGGGCTCGCTGCAAGCCGTGCTCAAGCTGACGCGGGGCGGTCCCTGGGGCGCGCCCCGGGGCCTGGCACCGGCGCAGCTGGGCGTGGCGCTGGCCGCGCGGCCCCTGCAGGTACTGGCGGAGCCCGCGCTGTCGCCCGGCGACCAGATGGCGCTGCTGGAGGCGGTCTTTTCCATCCCGCGGGTGCTGGATGGCCGCAGCGTCCCGGCGCTGTTCAGCCAGGTCCTGGCCCTGGACCTGCCCACCGAACGCAAGGCCGAGGTGCTGGCGATGCTGATGCGCCTGGGCTCGGCGCATGTCACGCCGCAGATGCTGGAAGCGGCGCGCGCGCTGGGTCCCGACGCGAAGGGCGGCGCGGCGGGCCCCGGCGGGGTGGCGCGAGGCGCGCCGGGCCCGGGCGGGACTTAGCGCGCCAGCAGCCCGTTGATGGCGTTCAGGTCCTCGGCCTGCAGCGAGCCGTTGGCCTGGCGCAGCTTGAGCTGGCCGAGCAGCACGTTGTAGCGGGCCACGGCGAGGTCGCGCTTGGTCTGGAACAGCTGGCTCTGCGCGTTCAGCACGTCGATGTTGATGCGCACGCCCACCTGGTAGCCCAGGCGGTTGGCGTCCAGCGCGCTCTGGCTGGAGGCCTCGGCGGCCTCCAGCGCCTTGACCTGGCCGGCCCCCGAGACCACGCCGAAGTACGCGGTGCGGGTGGCCTGCGCGACGTCGCGGCGGGCCTTGTCGAGGTCGGCCTGGGCCTTGTCTTCCAGCGACAGGGTCTCGCGCACGCGGTTCTGCACGGCGAAGCCGGCGAACAGCGGCACGCTCAGGGTGACGCCGAACTGGTCGACCGTCGAGCGCGAGCTGGTGCCGACGGTGACGTTACCGTTGATGTTGCGGGTCTGGCTGCGGCTGGCGGTGAGGTCCAGCGTGGGCAGGTGGCCGGCCTTGGCCTTGGTCGTCTCCAGGCGGGCCACCTCGAGGTTGAGGCGGGCCTGCTGGATCGCGGGGCTGATGTCCTCGGCCTGGCGCACCCAGGCCTCCGGGTCGGCCGGCTGCGGCTGGGGCAGGGCCAGCGGCGATGCCAGCGGCGCGGGCTGGGCGTCGGTCTTGCCGGTGACGGTGTCCAGCGCCAGCTTCTTGACCCGCAGGTCGTTCTCGGCGGCGATCTCCTGCGAGACCACCAGGTCGAAGCGGGCCTGCGCCTCGCGGGTGTCGGTGATGGTGGCGGTGCCCACCTCGAAATTGCGGCGGGCCGAGGCGAGCTGCTCGCTCACCGCGGCCTTCTGGGCGCGCACGAAGGCCAGCGTGTCCTGGGCGGCGAGCACGTCGAAGTAGGCCTGGCTCACGCGGATCACCAGGTCCTGGCTGGCGACGGTGAGCTGCGCGCGGGCGGCCTCGGCCTGGCGCCGGCCCTGCTCGTAGGCCGCCAGGTTGGCCGGCCGGTACAGCGGCTGGGAGGCCTGGATCGCGGCGTTGCGGGTGCCGAACTCGCGGTTCGTGGTGGTGGCGCCGGACTTGCTGGTCAGGTCGGACTCGCTGGCCGTGGCGCTCAGGCCCACCGTGGGCAGCAGGCCGGCGCGGGCCTGGTCGGCGCGGTACTGGGCCGCCTCGAAGCTGGCGCGGGCCGACTGCCAGGCCGCGTCGTGCGCGCGGGCCGACTCGTACAGCGCCTGCAGGCTCTGGGCCTGGGCCGCGCCACCGAGGAAGGCCAGGCCGAGGGCCAGGGGCAGGGGCAGCAGTCGCAGCGAGTTCATCATCCGTCCGTCCTCTTGGGTGTTGTCGTGGGTTCTTCGGTCCCGGCGCCGGCGGGGCCGGTCAGTAGCGGGGCACGGCGGGGTCGCGCTCCATCGACCAGGCGTCGATGCCGCCGGCGACGTTGGCCACATGGTCGTAGCCGTTGCGCGCCAGGAACGCCGCCACCTGGTAGCTGCGCATGCCGTGGTGGCACAGGCAGGCCACCGGGCGCTGCGGGTCGATCTCGGC
The DNA here is from genome assembly GCF_042675325.1 of Ramlibacter sp. GCM10027632. Classification (NCBI taxonomy): domain Bacteria; kingdom Pseudomonadati; phylum Pseudomonadota; class Betaproteobacteria; order Burkholderiales; family Comamonadaceae; genus Ramlibacter; species Ramlibacter sp. GCM10027632. The sequence goes on from NZ_JBHTGW010000002.1 coordinate 405,414, forward strand.
CAGGCGCGCGGGGATCGACTGCATCGGGATCTGCAGCAGCTCGAAGCCCTCGGGCGTGACGCTGGCGAAGGCGGTCTCCACCGGCTCGCGCACGTCCAGCAGCAGGGGCGCGCCCTCGGCATCCTGGCGGGCGAACCAGTCGGAGAGCTGGGCGGGGCGGACCTGGTCGATCATCCGGCGGGGCTCAGAACGAGAAGCGCGAGGGCTCGGAGAAGCCCTGCAGGCGCGGCGCCACCGTGTCCCAGCGCTGGGCGGTGGTGTAGGCGGTCTCGCCGGTGCGGGTGACCAGGGTGGCGCGCATCATCGGCTCGCTGCCCACGATGGCGATCAGGCGGCCGCCGACCTTGAGCTGGGCCAGCAGGGCCTGGGGCACCTCGGCCACCGAGCCGCTGAGCACGATCACGTCGAACGGGGCTTCGCCGGCCAGGCCCTTGGCGCCGTCGGCCACGCGCACTTCCGCGTTCTCCACACCGGCCTTCTTCAGGTTCTCGCGGGCCTGGGCGGCCAGCTGCGGGTCGAGCTCGAGGGAGATCACCGAGCGGGCGCGGCCGGCCAGCAGGGCCGCCATGTAGCCCGAGCCGGTGCCCACTTCCAGCACCTTCTCGTGGGGCTGGGGCGCGACGTCCTGCAGCAGGCGGGCCTCGACGCGGGGCGCCAGCATGCTCTTGCCGGGGGCCAGCGGGATCTCCATGTCGACGAAGGCGAGGGCCTTGTGCGCCTCGGGCACGAAGTCCTCGCGCTTGAGGACGGACAGCAGCTCCAGCACCTGGGGGTCCAGCACGTCCCAGGGGCGGATCTGCTGCTCGATCATGTTGAAGCGGGCTTGTTCGATGGACGCGGGCAGGGTCATGGTGTGTTCTCGATCAGGGAGGGTCGGGAAGGCCTGGATTCAGGAGTCAACCCGCGATTTTAGGAGGCGCGGGTGAACGGCCTGCAAAGCGCCGGGCCCAGGCGGCGAAGTCGTCCAGCAGGCAGTAGGCCACCGGCACCACCACCAGGGTGAGCAGGGAGGAGGTGATGACCCCGCCGATCACTGCCTGGCCCATGGGCGCGCGCTGCTCCGCGCCCTCGGACAGGGCGAACGCCAGGGGCACCATGCCGAAGACCATGGCCAGCGTGGTCATGAGGATGGGGCGCAGGCGCACCCGCGCCGCCAGCAGCAGGGCCTCGGCCCGGTCCATCCCCTCGGCGCGGGCGCGGATGGCGAAGTCCAGCAGCAGGATGGCGTTCTTGGTCACCAGCCCCATCAGCATGACGATGCCGATCACCGAGAACATCGAGAGGGTGGAGCGGAACATCATCAGCGCCAGCACCACGCCGATCAGGGTCAGGGGCAGCGAGGTCATGAGGGCCAGCGGCTGCAGGAAGCTGCGGAACTGGCTGGCCAGGATCATGTAGATGAAGATCACCGCCATCGCCAGCGCGGAGACCGCGTAGCCGAAGGACTCGGCCATGTTCTTGGTGGAGCCGCCGAACTGCCAGCGGTAGCCCGGGGGCAGGGCGATGCCCTCCAGCGCGGCGCGGATGTCGGCCGAGACCTCGCCCGCCGAGCGGCCGTAGGCGTTGGCGCTCAGGGCGACCTCGCGGGACAGGTCGCGCCGGTTGATCTGGTGGGGGCCGGTGGCCTCGCGCACCGAGGCCACCTGGCCCACCCGCAGCACGCGGGGGCTGCCGTCGGCCGCGGCGCCGGCCACCAGGGGCAGTCGCTCGAGGTCGGCCGGGGTGCGGCGCGCCTCGGGAGCCAGCCGCACGTTGACGTCGTAGGTCTGGTCGTCGGGGGCGCGCCAGTTGCCGACGGTCTGGCCGGCCACCAGGGTGCGCAGGGGCGAGGCCACCTGGGCGACCGACAGGCCCAGGTCGCTGGCCAGGTCGCGGCGCACCGCCACGTCGACGGTGGGCTTGTCGGGCTTGAGGCTGGTGTCCAGGTCCACCAGGCCGGCGATGGGGCGCAGGCGCTCCATCGCCAGCTGGGAGAGGCGGCCGAGTTCGCGCAGGTCCGGCCCCTGGATGGACAGCTCGATCTGCTTGTTGCCGCCCACCGAGTCCAGCAGGCCGGCCTGGGTGACGGTGATGCCCGGCACCGAGCGCAGGCGCTCGCGCAGCGCCGCGGCCATCTGGTCGACGCTGCGGGTGCGCGCCTTGCGGTCCACCAGCCGCACGTAGACCGAGGCGTAGATCTTGCCCTGGGCCGCGCCGGTGTTGATGGTGGCCACGGTGTAGCGGGTCTCGGGGAACTCGCGCAGGATGGCGTCGACCTGGCGGGCCTTGGACTCGGTCAGCTCCAGCGAGGAGCCCACCGGGGTGTTGAAGTTCACCGTGAGCTCGGAGTAGTCGGCCTTGGGAACGAACTCGGTGCCCACCAGCCCGAGCATCGCCACGCTGGCCGCGAAGATCGCCAGCGCGCCGAGGACCGTGGCGAGCTGGTGGCCCAGGGACCAGCGCAGGATGGACTGGTAGGCGTCGGCCAGGCGCTCGGTGCCGCGGTCGAAGGCGCCGGTGACCCGGCCGATGGTGCGCTCGTACAGCGTGCGCGGCGCGTGCGGGTGGCGGTGCGCCTCGATCTCCGGGTCATGCCACACCGAGGACAGCATCGGGTCCAGCGTGAAGCTCACGAACATCGAGATCAGCACCGCGGCCACGATGGTCACGCCGAACTCGTGGAAGAACTTGCCGATGATGCCGCCCATGAATCCGATCGGCAGGAACACCGCCACGATGGAGAAGGTGGTGGCCACCACGGCCAGCCCGATCTCCTGCGTGCCCGAGAGCGAGGCCTCGTAGGGCCCTTTCCCCATCTGCACGTGGCGCACGATGTTCTCGCGCACCACGATCGCGTCGTCGATCAGCAGGCCCACGCACAGCGACAGCGCCATGAGCGTCACCATGTTCACGGTGAAGCCGAAGGCGTGCATGAACAGGAAGGTGCCGATCAGGGCGATGGGCAGCGTCAGCCCGGTGATGACGGTGGAGCGCCAGGAGTTGAGGAACAGGAAGACGATCAGCACGGTGAGCACCGCGCCCTCGATCAGGGTCTGGCGCACGTTGGCCACCGAGACACGGATCGGCCGGGAGGCGTCGATGATGGGCTCGAGCCTGACGCCCGGCGGCAGTTGCGGGCGCATCTCGCGCAGCACCGCGTCCAGGCCGTCGACCACCTGGATGGTGTTCTCGTCCTGCGCCTTTTGCACCGACAGCAGCAGCATGCGCTGGCCGTTGTACAGCGCCAGGCTCTCGACCTCGGCGGCGCCGTCCACCACCCGCGCGACCTGGCCGAGGTAGACCGGCACGCCGTTGCGCCGGGCGACCACCAGCCGCGCGAAATCCTCGGGCCGCTGCAGGCGCGCCTGCAGCTGCACCACCCGCTCCTGGCCGGCGTTGCGCAGGGCGCCCACGGGCTGGTCCTGGTTCTCGCCGCGCACGGCGGCCACCACCTGCTCGGGCGTCACGCCCAGGGCCTCGAGGGCCGCGGGGTTGAGGTACAGGTTGATTTCGCGCTCGGTGCCGCCCACCAGCGAGACCGAGCCCACGCCGCGCACGTTCTCCAGCCGCTTCTTCAGGACCTGGTCGGCCCAGTTGGTCAGCTCGATCGCCGACATGGCGCGGCCCGACCCGGGGTCCGGCAGCACCGCCACCGACCACACGGCGCGGCTGGCCGGGTCGAAGCGCAGCACGCGCGGCTCCTTGACCTCCTCGCGCAGGGTGGGGCGCACGGCCGCCACCTTCTCGCGCACGTCCTCGGCGGCCTTGCGGCCCTCCACCGTGAGCTGGAACTCGATGATCACCACCGACTGGCCCTCGTAGCTGCGCGAGGTCAGGGCGTTGAGGCCGGCGATGGCGTTGACCGCCTCCTCGATCTTCTTGGTGACCTCGCTCTCCACGATCTCGGGCGAGGCACCCGGGTATTCGGCGGTGACCACCACCACCGGGAAGTCGATGTTGGGGAACTGGTCGACCTTCAGCCGCTGCAGCGAGAACAGGCCCAGGACGACGAGGGCCAGCATCACCATCGTGGCGAAGACGGGGTTGCGCAGGGCGACGCGGGTGAACCACATGGTGCGGGGTGCCTGGGCGCTTCAGGGCGCGGGGCGGGTGAACCGCACCGCCGTGCCTTCGCGCAGCGCGCCCACATGGCCCAGGAGCACCGAGGCGCCCTCGGCCAGCCCGTCCACCGCCACCAGCGCCTCGCCGGCGCGCTCGCCGCGCGCGCCCGGCGTCACCGGCCGGTGCACCACCCGGTCGCCCTCGACCAGCTGCAGGTAGGGCGCGGGCTTGTCGGTGCGCAGCGCCGACAGCGGCACTGCCACCGCCCGGGTGCGGCCGGCGGCGATCTGCCCCTGCGCGAACAGGCCCTGACGCAACCCCGGCGCGGGCGCCACCGTCAGGTAGACCGGCACGCTGCGGGTGCCCGCCAGCGCGCTCGGATTGATGCGCGCCACCGTCGCCGTCACCGGCTGCGGCAGGCCTTCGATGGCCAGCTGCGCGGCCTGGCCGGGCCGCACCCGCACCGAGTCGGCAGCGCTGACCGTGCACTCCAGCTCCAGGCGCGAGGGATCGACGATCTCGAGCACCCGGGCATCCACCGCCAGCCGCTCGCCCGGCTGCGCCAGCCGCTGCGACACCAGGCCGGCGATGGGCGCGACCAGGGTGGTGTCGTCCAGCGCCTTGCGGGCCGAGTCGACGGCGGCCAGTGCCGCCTGGTGCGTGGCCGACGCTCCGGCCAGCGTGCTCTGCGAGCTCTCCAGCGCGGTGCGGGAGATGAAGCCCTGGTCCACCAGGGCCTGGTTGTTGTCGTACTGGCGCCGGGCGATCTCGACCTGGGCGCGCGCCGCGTCGGCCTGCTCGCGCGCCTGGCGCAGGCGGGCCTGGGCCTCGGTGGGGTCGATGCGCGCGAGGGTCTGGCCGGCGCGCACCGCATCGCCCTCGCGCACCGCCAGCCCCTGCAGCTCACCGGCGGCGCGGGCCTTCACGAAGGCGCTGTTGACGGCGCGCAGCGCGCCGGTCACGGGCAGGCCCAGCGTCAGTTCGGCGGTTTCGGCGCGCACCACGTCGCCTGCAGCCAGCTCGACGACGGCTTCGGCCCGCGGCGCGGAGGCCGGGGCCGACGGGCCGCCGGCGCCTTGGCGCGCGCGCAGCGCCGCGCCGGCGGCGGCCAGCACCAGGAGGGCCACGGCCACCCGGGCCAGGGTCTTGCGGGTCATGGGGATTCCTTGGCGGGCAGCGACAGGCCCAGGATCAGGATGTCGGCCAGCATATCGATGAAGCGCTCGGGGTCCATCGGCCGGTCGTCCGGGACGCAGACGCTGGTCGAGTGCCGGCTCAGCATTAGGTAGACCATGGGGCCGATCACGACATGGATGGCGTGGTCCAGGTCCACCGGGCGGAACTCGCCGCGGTCGATGCCGCGCTGCAGGACGCGGCGCACCAGGTCCTGTCCCGGCCGCACCACCTCGCGCTGGTAGAACTCGGCCAGCTCCGGGAAGTTGCGGGCCTCGCTGAGCATGAGCTTGGTGATGCCGCAGGCCCGGGTGGCCCCGATGCGTTCCCACCAGCTGCGCAGGCAGTGGCGCACCATGTCGGCGGTCGGGCCGGTATAGGTGGCGAACTCGGCGTCCCACTCGGCCATGCGGCCCGCGATGGTCTCGGACACCACCGCCTTGAACAGGTCCACCTTGCTCGGGTAGTAGATGAACAGCGTGCCCTTGGAGACGCCGGCCCGGGCTGCCACCTCTTCGACCCGGGTGGCCGCATAGCCCTTCTCCACGAACAGCTCCAGCGCCGCGCCCAGCAGCTCGCCGGGGCGCGCCTGCTTGCGGCGCTCACGCTTGACGTGGCCGTCGTCGGCCGGGGTGTCCATGGGGTGGGGCTGGGGGGACTGGGTTACTGACTGGCGGGTTATTAATGTAGCCAGCCGGCCCTGCCAGCGTCAAGGTGGCGAGAGGCGGAGGTACTGTAAGGCCAACCACTCCCGCAGCACCTGTCGCGAGGCCGACAGGCCGTAGGCGGTGGGCAGCCATTCCAGGGCCGGGCGCTCCTGGGGGAAGGGCAGGCCGGTGGGCGCGGGCAGCACCTCGAAGCCGGCGGCGCGCAGCTCGATCGTGGCGCGAGGCAGGTGCCAGGCGTCGCTGACCAGGGCGATGCGCCGCACGCCGCCCGCCGCACGCGGGCGCAGCAGCTCGGCCAGGCGCTGGGCGTTCTCCCGGGTGTCGCGCGAGCGGTCGTCCACCCAGCGCAGCTCCACGCCGAAATCGCGCCGGGCGGCCATGCGGGCGGCCTCGGCCTCGCTGGCCAGGCTGCGGCCCGACCAGCCCATGCCGCCGGCGAAGGCCAGCGGCAGGCCGGTGGCGCGCGCCAGCCGCGCCCCCTGGCGCAGCCGCCCGAGGGTGGCTGCGGAGGGCTGGGGCTCGCCGTATTCGGGGGCCTGCGCCAGCACGCCGCCGCCCAGGACCACGATGGCCTGGGTGCGGTGGCGGGCCAGGTCGGCCAGGCCGGCGGGCGGGGGCGGCGGCACGAGGTGGCGTGACAGCTGCAGCGCGATGCCATGGGTCGACAGGGCCCACAACGCCGCCAGCCCGAACGCCACCAGCGCCAGGCCGAGCCGGCGCCAGGCGATGCAGAACACCAGCCCGAGCAGGGCGAGCAGCAGGGGGCCGGCCGGGGGCAGGAGCAGGGCCGAGAGGAGTGCCTTGTAGTCGCCGGCTTGCATGTGGGGGGGATGGTAGCGATACAGTGCCGGTCTGCGAATCAAGATCGACCCTCATGAGCTCACTCCAGACCCTGGTCCTCGGCGGCGGCTGCTTTTGGTGCACCGAAGCCGTCTATGTGAAGGTGCGCGGCGTGGCCGACGTGGAGTCCGGCTACTGCAACGGCCAGCTGGCCCGCCCGACCTACGAGCAGGTCTGCACCGGCGCCACCGGCTGCGTGGAAGTGGTCAAGCTGACCTATGACCCGGCGCAGGTCTCGACCCGCCAACTGCTGGAGATCTTCTTCGCCGTCCACGACCCGACCCAGTTGAACCGCCAGGGCAACGACCTGGGCACGCAGTACCGCAGCGGCATCTACTTCACCACGCCGCAGCAGCAGGCCGAGGCCGAGGCGCTGGTCGCCGAGCTGCAGCGCGAGGACGCGTTCGGCGCGCCCATCGTCACCGAGGTGCTCCCGCTGGCCGACTACTGGCCGGCCGAGGACTATCATCAGGACTTCTTCGAGCGCAACCCCTACCAGGGCTACTGCCTCGCGGTGGCGGCGCCCAAGGTGGCGAAGTTCCGCCGCGCCTTCGCCGACCTCGCCCGCGACTAGTCGCCCCACCGATCCCGCGCCGACCCCGCGACTGCTCCTTCCGCCATGCGCCTGCCTGCCGCACGCACTGCACGACCCGCGCAACGCGCCCAGCCCGCCCCGGCCCGACGGCCCGGCGGCGCGCGCGCCTGGGCCGCGGGGCTGCTGCTGGCCTGCCTGCTGCTGGCGCAGGCGCTGGCCCTGGTGCACCGGGTGGTGCACGTGGCGCCGGGCGCCGCGGCGCACTCGGCAGCCCCCGTGGCCGCGGCGCATGCGGACCCGGCAGCGGCGTCGTCCCTGGCCCGCCTGTTCGCCGGCCATGCGGACGACGCCGGCTGCCGCCTCTACGATGCCCTGGCCCATGACGGCCTGCCCTGGGCGGCGCCCGTCGCCCCGGCCCTGGCCGTGGCCCTGGCGCTGCCGCCGGCCGCGCCCGCCGGGTGCGTCCCGGCCCTTGCCACGGCCTTCGACGCGCGCGGCCCCCCGGCGCTGAACTGAGCCCCCGAACGCCAGGCCGCCGCACGACCCCCGGGTCCGTGCGGCCGGCCTCGTCTCATCGCCAGTTTCATTCCGCGCCATGTCCCATCCAAGAATTCCCTTTTCCCGCGGCGCCCTCGCCGCGGCCCTGGCCTGCCTGGGCCTGCCCGCTGCCGCACAGCCGGCCGCCACCCTGCCCGAGGTCACCGTCACCGCCAACCCGCTGCGCAGCGCCGAGCGTGTCTCCCCCGTCGACCGGCTCGAAGGCCCCTCCCTGACCCTGCGCAGCCAGGGCAGCCTGGGCGAGACGCTGGACCGCCTGCCCGGCGTCTCCAGCACCTACTTCGGCCCCGCCAGCAGCCGCCCCGTGATCCGCGGTCTGGACGGCGATCGCATCCGTCTGCTGCAGAACGGCGGCGCCAGCCTCGATGTCTCCGGCCTGAGCTTCGACCACGCCGTGCCGATGGACCCGCTGGCCGTCGACCGCATCGAGGTCCTGCGCGGCCCGGCCACCCTGGTCCATGGCGGCAGCGCCCTGGGCGGGGTCGTCAACCTGATCGACAACCGCATCCCGCAGGAGCGCCTGCGGGGCGTGACCGGCCGCGTCGATGCCGGCCTCGCCAGCGGCTCGCGCGAGCGCCGCGGCGCCGCGATGGTCGAGGGCGGCAACGACCGCTACGCCCTCCACGTCGATGCCTTCAGCCGCCACGCCGGCGAGGTGCGCGTGCCGGCGGCCCTGGACTGCGAGCAGGCCGGGGCGGCCCGCACGGCGCGCCGCATCTGCAACTCGCAGGCGCGCGCCGACGGCGGCGCCATCGGCGGCACCGCCTTCTTCGAGCGCGGGCAGCTGGGCGCCTCGGTGGCCAGCTACCGCAGCGGCTACGGCTCGCCCGCGGAGGACGAGGTCACCGTCGGCATGCGCTCGGACCGCTACGCCTTCGACGGCCAGTGGCGCCCCGCCGCCGGCCTGGTGGAGCAGGTGCGCGTGCAGGGCAGCCGCACCGAGTACCGCCACACCGAGTTCGACGCCGGCGCGCCCGGCACCGTCTTCCGCAATGACGGCAGCGACCTGCGCGTGGAGGCGCGCCACCGGCCGCTGGGGCCGCTGTCCGGGGTGGTCGGCCTGCATGCCGAGGCCTCGCGCTTCGCCGCCGAGGGCGACGAGGCGTTCGCGCCGCCGAGCCGCACCCGCCAGCGCGCCGTCTTCCTCTACGAGGAGCTGGCGACCGGGTGGGGCCGGCTCTCGCTGGGCGCGCGGCGCGAGTCGGTGCGGGTGGCCTCGCCGGGCGCCGAGGGCATCGACCGCTTCGTGCCCGGCGAGCGCGCGTTCGCGCCCCGGGCCTTCGCGGCCGGCGCGCTGTGGCGCCTCACGCCCGCCTGGCAGCTCACCGCGAACCTGGCGCGCAGCGAGCGCGCGCCGCGTGACTACGAGCTCTTCGCCAACGGCCCGCACGTGGCCACCGGCGCCTGGGAGCTGGGCAACGCCACCCTCGGCACCGAGCGCTCCACCAACCTGGACATCGGCGCGCAGTGGCGCGACGGGCCGCAGCACGCGCGCGTGGCCCTGTTCGCGAACCGGTTCGACCGCTTCATCGCGCTGCTGCCCACCGGCTCGCAGCGCACCGACGACGGCGGCGAGCCGATGCCCGAGTACGCCTACCAGGGCGTGCCGGCGCGCTTCACCGGCCTGGAGGCCGCCGGCACCGCCCGCCTCGCGCAGCGCCCCGGCACCTGGGACCTGGAGTGGCGCGGCGACCTGGTGCGCGCCAGCCGGCGCGACACCGGCGAGCCGCTGCCCCGCATCGCCCCGGCCCGCGTCGGCGCCACGCTGGCCTGGAGCCTCAAGCCCTGGGGGGCGCGCCTGGGCTTCGACCACGCGGCCCGCCAGGACCGCGTGCCGGCCGGCGACCGGTCCACGCCGGCCTACACGCTGTGGCATGCCGCGCTCACCCGCAGCTCCCGCGCCGCCGGCGCCGAGCTGCTCTGGTACGCGCGCCTGGACAACGCCGCCGACCGCCTCGCGTACAGCGCCAGCTCCATCCTGACGCAGACCGCGCCGGGCCGGGTGCCGCTGCCGGGGCGCAGCCTGCGCGTGGGGGTGCGGGCGGACTTCTGACCCGCGCCCGGGCGGGAGGCGGGCGGCCGATAGACTCGGGCCCTTTCGCCGAGCCCGACCGCCCGTGGACCACCCCGTCATCGCCGCCCTCCTGCCCGTCCTCGGGGTCATCGCCGTCGGCCTCCTCGCCGGCCGCCGGCGCTGGGTGGGGCAGGCCGGCGTGCGGGACCTGTCGAACCTCGTCTTCCTGGTCCTCACGCCCTGCCTGCTGTTTCGCACCATGAGCCGGGTCCAGGCGCAGGCGCTGGACTTCACGCCGGTGGCGGCCTACTTCGCCGGCGTCGGCGTGGTCTTCGCCGCCACGCTGGCGGCCCGCGGCATCAACCGGCGCGCCACGGTGCTGGCCCTGGCCGCCACCTTCAGCAACACCGTGATGATCGGCATTCCCCTGGTCGGCCTGGCCTTCGGCGAGCAGGGGCTGGTGACGCTGTTCACCCTCTACACCCTGCACACCGTGGTGCTGCTCACGCTGGCCACGCTGCTGATGGAACTGGCCGCCCAGCGCGAGGCGCGCGCGGCCGAGGGCGGCCCGCCGCTGCGGGCGGCGCTGGCCACCGCGGTGCGCAAGTCGCTGCTGCACCCGGTGCCGCTGCCGATCCTGGCCGGGCTGGCCTTCGCCCAGACCGGCCTGGCCCTGCCTGCCGTCGTCGACAAGCCGCTGCAGATGCTCGGGTCGGCCCTCGGGCCGATGGCGCTGCTGCTGGTGGGCCTGAGCCTGGCCCACCTGAAGCTGGCGCGGGAGCTGCGCGGTGCCCTCGGCCTGGTGCTCGCCAAGAACCTGGTGATGCCGGCGCTGGTGGCCGCTGCCGGCGTGATGCTGGGCGTCACCGGGCTGCCGCTGGTGGTCGTGGTGGTCGTCGCCGGCCTGCCGGCGGGCGCCAACTCGCTGCTGTTCTCGCAGCGTTACCAGGTGGCCGAGGACCAGGTCACGGCGACGGTGGGACTGTCCACCCTGTGCTCGCTGGCCACCGTGCCCCTGGTGATGGCGGCGGCGACCTACCTGGCCGGGCGATGACCGCCTGCGCCGGGCGCGCGGCGGGCCGCGCCCGCGCTTGAAACGTCCCGGCGCCTGCCTACGATGGGGCCATGGGTCCCTTCCGCTTCCGTCGCGTGCCTTGCCTGCTGGCGCTGTCGGCCCTGCTCGGGGGCGCGCTGGAGGCCGCCGCCGAGCCGGCGCCGCAAGGCGTCCTGGCGGATTGCGGCGGGACGCTGGCGCCGCCCGATCCCTGGTCGGCCCGGGAGGCGGCCATCGCCGCCTACGCCCGGGTGCCGCCGGCCTGCCTCAGGTCGCTGGTGCGCGCGTGCAGCGAGGCGGCGGCCGCGTCCTTCCTGGACGGCGGCACCGCGGCGGTCTGTTCGGTCCGCTACGAGGCGCTGCTGCGGCACGGGTTCGGCGGCGATTTCCGCGCGCTGCTGGCGTGGTGGCACGAGGGGCGTTGAGGCGCGCCGGGGAACGCCGCGGGCGAGGACCGCCTCAGGGTGCCAGGCGCTCGCGCACCCAGCTCCCCGCGGGTTGGCCGTCCTGCTGCCGGTACCGCAGCCGGTCATGCAGGCGGCTCTTGCGGCCCTGCCAGAACTGCCACTCCTGCGGCACCAGGCGGTAGCCGCCCCAGTGCGGAGGGCGCGGCGGGTTCAGCAGGAACTGCGCGCCGTACTTCGCGGCGTTGGCCACCAGCACCGAGCGGCCGGTGATCACCTGGCTCTGGGGGCTGGCCCAGGCGCCGATGCGCGAGTCCAGCGGCCGGCTGTGGAAGTAGGCGTCGCTCTCCTCGGCGCTGGTCTTCTCCACCCGGCCCTCGATGCGCACCACGCGCTCGAGCTCGACCCAGTGGAATTGCAGCGCCGCGAACGGGTTGCCCGCCAGCTCGAGGCCCTTGCGGCTCTCGTAGTTCGTGTACCAGACGATGCCGCGCTCGTCGTACCCCTTCACCAGCACCACCCGCGTGCTGGGACGCAGGTCGCTTCCGACGGTGGCCACGGTCATCGCGTTGGGCTCGGGGACCTGGGACTTGATGGCCTCGGTGAGCCACTGGTCGAACTGCTTCAGCGGGTCGGCGTGGCTGGCGTCCTCGCTCAGCTCGGCGCGCTCGTAACTCTTGCGAAGGTCGGCCAGTTCTCGGGCGGTGGTGCTCATGGCGCTCGATATTACAGTCGGCGCATGACCGAGACCGCGAGCGCCACCTCCCCGCAACCCGTCGTGATCGTGCTGGCCTCGGGCCGCGGCGAGCGCTTCGCCGCCTCGGGCGGCACGGTGCACAAGCTGCGCGCGCCGCTGGAGGGGGTGCCGGTGCTGGAGCGAACCCTGGCCGCCGTGCGCGCCAGCGGGCTGCCCTGGCACCTGGAGGATGCCGGCCACCCCGGCATGGGCGACTCCATCGCCGCCGCCGTGCGCGCCACCCGCGGCGCGCCGGGCTGGCTGGTGCTGCCCGGCGACCTGCCCCTGGTACAGCCGGCGACGCTGCGCGCGGTGGCCGCCGCGCTGGCCGGCGCGCCCGCGGTGGTGCCGGTCTTCGAGGGCCGGCGCGGCCACCCGGTGGCCTTCGGCCCGGCCTGCGGCGCGGCGCTGGCCGGCCTGTCGGGCCCGCAGGGCGCCGCGGCCGTCCTGCGGCCGCTGGCGGTTCGCGAGCTGCCGGTGGACGACATCGGCTGCGTCACCGACATCGACACGCTCGACGACCTCGCCGAGGCCGCGCGCCGGCTCAGGACCCGCGGTCCGGGCGCGCCAGCCTGACCAGCCGCTCCAGGTGGCGGTCGCGGATCTCCAGCCGCCGCAGTTCCTCCAGCGTGCGCTCGGCGTACTCCAGCGTGGTGCCGTAGCGGCCGCAGGCCGTGGCGAAGATGCGGCGGTACTCCTCGTCGCTGAGGGTGCCGGTGTGGTTGGGGCTGCGCCGCGAGAGCGTGAAGGCCAGCGCGGTCACCGGGCCGTGCGGCGTGGTGCAGGGCAGCCAGCGCGGGTCGTACACGCCGGTGGGCATCTCGCGCGCCCACAGGCGCGTGAGCTCCCCGGCGGCCACCGCATGCGGGATGCGCACCACCATGCCCTGGCAGCTGCCGCCTGAGAGCAGGCCCAGCACCAGCCCCGGGCACTCGGGCGTGCCGCGGTTGACGCGGCTCCACATCTTGAGGGCGCGGTGCCAGCCGTGCACCCGCGCGGCGCGGCGCTCGGTGAACTCGACGTCGGGCTTCCACAGCAGGGAGCCGTATCCGAACAGCCACAGGTCGCTGTGCCCGCCCCATTCGCGCAGGGCGCGTTCGAGCATGGCCGCGGGGTCGCGGTGGGGCAGGGGGGCAGGCAGGGGTCCCATGCGCAAAACTGTAGCAAGCCCGGTCCCCGGTGCCGAGGCCCGGCGCGGTGCGTCGTTCGTAACCTGTTCGTAACCCCGGGGCGTCCGCACGAGGGTGTAGCGACTACCATGCCCCATTGCTGAAAACGTCACACCCATGAGCCTTCATCCCGTGGTGGCCGCCGTCACCGACCGCATCCGCGAGCGAAGCCGCGAAGCCCGCGAGGCCTACCTGGCGCAGGTCGACGCGCTGGCGAACCGCCCCCGCGGCAGCGACCGACTGGGCTGCGCCAACGTCGCCCACGCCTTCGCCGCGCTGCCCTCCAGCGACAAGTTCAAGGTGGTGGCCGAGCGCGCGCCCAACATCGCCATCGTCACCTCCTACAACGACATGCTGTCGGCGCATGCCCCGTTCGCCGGCTACCCCTCGATCATCAAGGACGAGGCCCGCCGCCACGGCGCCACCGCCCAGGTGGCCGGCGGTGTGCCCGCCATGTGCGACGGCGTCACCCAGGGCACGGCCGGCATGGAGCTGTCGCTGTTCTCGCGCGACGCCATCGCCCAGGGGACGGCCATCGGCCTGTCGCACGACGTCTTCGACGCGGCGCTGATGCTCGGCATCTGCGACAAGATCGTTCCCGGCCTCCTGATCGGCGCGCTGCACTTCGGCCACCTGCCCACCGTCTTCGTGCCCGCCGGCCCCATGGCCAGCGGCCTGTCCAACAGCGAGAAGGCCAAGGTGCGCGAGCAGGCCGCCAAGGGCGAGGTCGGCCGCGAGGCCCTGCTCGACGCCGAGCAGAAGGCCTACCACGGCCTGGGCACCTGCACCTTCTACGGCACCGCCAACAGCAACCAGATGCTGATGGAGGCCATGGGCCTGCACGTGCCGGGCACCGCCTTCGTCCACCCGGCCGACGACCTGCGCGAGCACCTCACCCGCGAGGCGGTGCGCACCGTCCTGGGCATCACGAGACAGCAGCACTTCACCCCGATCGGCCGGCTGGTCGACGAGCGCTGCATCGTCAACGCCATGGTGGCCCTGATTGCCACCGGCGGCTCGACCAACCACCTGATCCACTGGGTCGCGGTGGCCCGCGCCGCCGGCCTCACCATCGACTGGGACGACTTCGCGCAACTCTCCGCGGTGGCGCCGCTGCTGGCGCGCGTCTACCCCAATGGCAGCGCCGACGTGAACCAGTTCCAGGCCGCCGGCGGCCCCGGCTTCGTGATCCGCGAGCTGATGGACGCCGGCCTGATGCACGACGACGTGGCCACCGTGCGCCCCGCCGGCCTGCGCGAGTTCGGCGCGGTGCCCTCGCTCGATCGCGGCGCGCTGCGCTGGACGCCCACCGGCCCCAGCGGCGACGAGTCCGTGGTGCGCCCCGTGGCCGCCCCGTTCTCGCCCACCGGCGGCCTCAAGCTGCTCGAGGGCAACCTGGGCCGCAGCGTGATCAAGGTCTCGGCCGTGCCCGAGGACCGCCACGTGGTCGAGGCGCCCGCCCGCGTGTTCGACAGCCAGGAAGCCCTGATGGCCGCCTTCGACAGCGGCGAGCTGGCCCGCACCTGCGAGGCCAACGGCCATGGCGGCCTGGTCTGCGTGGTGCGCTGGCAGGGCCCGCGCGCCAATGGCATGCCCGAGCTGCACAAGCTCACGCCGCCGCTGGCGGTGCTGCAGGGGCAGGGCTTCCGCGTGGCGCTGGTCACCGACGGCCGCATGAGCGGCGCCTCGGGCAAGGTGCCCGCCGCCATCCACGTCAGCCCCGAGGCCGCCTCGGGCGGCCCGCTGGCCCGCCTGCGCGATGGCGACGTGGTGCGCCTGGACGCCGTCGCCGGCACCCTGCAGGCGCTGGTGGCCGAGGCCGACTGGGCCGCGCGCACGCCCGCCACGATTCCCGCCGCGCAGCACGCGGCCAACCAGGTCGGCCTGGGCCGTGACCTGTACGCGAATTTCCGGCGCAACGCGCTGTCCGCCGAAGAAGGAGCCTGCACATGGCTGTGACCACCGACTCGCTGTCCGCCCTGCAGGTGATGCAGGACGCTCCCGTCATTCCCGTGATCGTGCTCGAGGACGTGGCCCAGGCCGTGCCGCTGGCGCGCGCGCTGGTGGAGGGCGGCATCCGCATGCTGGAGGTGACCCTGCGCACGCCCGCGGCGCTGGCCTGCATCGAGGCGATCGCGCGCGAGGTGCCGGGTGCGGTGGCCGGCGCCGGCACGGTGCGCAGCGTGGCCGATGCCCGCGCCGCCCGCGACGCGGGCGCCCGCTTCGCGGTGAGCCCCGGCTACACCCAGGCCGTGGGCCGCGCCTGCCGCGAGCTCGGCCTGCCGCTGCTGCCCGGCGTGGCCACCGGCAGCGAGATCATGGCCGCCGCCGAGGATGGCTACACCGAACTGAAGTTCTTTCCCGCCATGCAGGCGGGCGGGCCGGCCATGCTCAAGGCCTGGAGCGGCCCGTTCACCGACACGCGCTTCTGCCCCACCGGCGGCGTGTCGGCGGCCAACGCGAAGGAGTTCCTGGCGCTGCCCAACGTGGTGTGCGTGGGCGGCTCCTGGCTCACGCCGGCCGACGCGGTGAAGCAGGGCGACTGGGCGCGCATCACCCAGCTGGCGCGCGAGGCCGCGGCCCTGCGCGCCTGACGCCCGGCGTCACCCGGCAGGCTGGCCGCCGCCTGCCTGATCGTGGTCAGAATGAACTATAAATCGCTCCTCGGCGCGAAGGAGCGATGATATGGCATGGCATCTCGGGCGGGTGGCTGCGGGTTTCGGCGTGGTGATCGGGGCCGGCCTGGCGCAGGCGGCGCCGGCGGACGAGGAGTTCGGCGAGGCCGCCAACCTCTATCGCGCCGAGCGGATGTTGGCGGCCTATGCGCGCTTCGTGGCGCTGGCCAACCGCGGCGACCGGGACGCCGCCCGCATCGCGCTGTTCATGCACCGCTACGGCCCCACGCTCTATGGCCGCTACTGGGATGCGCAGGTGGACGAGGTGGAACTGTGGACCCGCCTCGCCCAGCAGCCCCAGGGGCGCACGCCGCCCGCGTACCGGCCGCCCCGCCAGCACTGAGGGGCCGAGCGCGGCGCGGCGGCTGCGGGTCGCGCCCGCGGCCCTTACTTGACCAGCATCACCGGCACTTCGGCACCGGTCACCACCTTCTGGGCGACGCTGCCCAGGAGGGCGCGACCCAGGATGCCGTGGCCGTGGGTGCCCATCACGATCATGTGGGCCTTGGCCTTCTTGGTGGCCTTGAGGATCTGCTCGTCGGGCACGCCGACCGAGGCTTCGCAGCGGAACTTGATGTCGTGCTTGTCCAGGAACTTGCGGATCGGGGCCAGCACCTTCTCGGACTCGTCCTGCTGGTACTCCTTGACCACGTCGGCGCCGACGGCGGTGCGCACGCGCGGGGGCAGCTGGGGCTGCACGTTCAGGACGATGACTTCGTCGTCGGGGCCGGCCAGGCTCTCGTGGGTCACGAGGAAGGCGAGGGCTTTCTTGGTGTACTGGCTGCCGTCGGCGGCGAGGACGATCTTCATGGAGTGTGTTCCTTGCTGTTGTTGTCGATGGGGTTGGTCCTGGCCCGGATGGTACCGTCAACGCGCGTCAGCGCAGCACGAGCACCGGGATGGCGCTGTGCGTGAGGACCTTCTGGGTCTCGCTACCCAGGAGCATGCGCCGGACGCCGCGGTGCCCGTGGGAGGCCATGACGATGAGGTCGCAGCCGTGCTTGCGCGCGGCGGCGAGCACCGCGTCGGCGACATGGTCCGAACGCGCCAGCACGCCGCGCGCCGCCACGCCCAGGGCGCCGGCGGCCTCGACGACCCCGTCCACCACGGCCTGGCCGCGCGAGCAGCCCTCGTCCTCGATGCGCGCGACTTCCTCCGGCGGCATGGAGTCGCGGCCCTCGAACAGGCTCAGGGGATAGTCCGGCACCACGTGCACCGCCACCAGGCTCGCGCCGGTGCTCGCGGCCAGCCCGATCGCGGCCTGTTCGGCCTTGCGCCCGAGCGCCGAGGCGTCGGTGGCGACGAGGATGCACTGGTACATGGTGAAAGCTTATCGCCTGCGGCGGCTGCTGGCGTTGATGCCAGTCAATCCCGCGGCCTGCCGGATGGGGTAGCCTCCGGCCATGGCGTCTCCTGCCCCGCTGGCCCCGTCGTTCCCGTCCGCTGCCGAGGCGCCTGCCGATGCGGCCTGGGCGGCGCTGGACGACGCCGCCGAGTGGTCCGCGTTCGGGCGGCCGCTGCCGGGCCGCGAGGGCTGCTGGGAGTCGTACCTGGCGATCGAGGGCATGCACTGCGCCGCCTGCACCCTGGCGGTCGAGGACGCGCTGGGCCGCGTGCCCGGGGTCGAGGCCGTCGAGGTCAATGGCCCGGCCGCCACCGCCCGCGTGGTCTGGCATGCGGGCCAGGCCCGGCCGTCCCAGTGGCTGGCCTCGCTGCGCGCCGCGGGCTACGGCGCGGTGCCCGCCGGCGACCTGCTCGACGCCGAGCCGCGCCGCCGCGCCCAGCGCGTGCTGCTGTGGCGGTGGCTGGTGGCCGGCTTCGGGATGATGCAGGCCATGATGTACTCGTGGCCGCTGTACATCGCCGCGCCCGGCGACATCACGCCCGACATCGAGGCCCTGCTGCGGTGGGGCGCCTGGATGATGACGGTGCCGGTCATGGTGTTCTCCTGCTGGCCCTTCCTCGCCGCGGCGCTGCGCGACCTGCGCCATCGCCGCGTCGGCATGGACGTGCCCGTCGCCCTGGGCCTGGCCATCGCCTTCGCCGCCAGCACCGCCGCCACCTTCGACCCGTCCGGTCCCTGGGGCCGCGAGGTCTGGTACGACTCGGTGACCATGTTCGTGTTCTTCCTGCTGTCCGGCCGCCTGCTGGAGCAGCGCCTGCGTGACCGCACCGCCGGCGCGCTCGAGGCCCTGATGCGGGCGCTGCCGGCCAGCGTCGAGCGCTGGGCCGAGGTTGCCGGCGCCTGGGAACGGGTGCCGGTGCGCCGGCTGGCGGTGGGCGACCGTGTGCGGGTGCTGCCCGGCGAGGTGTTTCCGGCCGACGGCCTCGTGGAGGCCGGCGAGAGCCGGGTCGACGAGGCCCTGCTCACGGGCGAGTCGCAGCCGCTGGCGCGCCGTCCCGGCGACGCCGTGATCGCCGGCAGCCACAACCTGGCCGCCTCGCTCGAAGTGCGGGTGGAGCGCCTGGGCGAGGACACCCGTTACGCCGGCATCGTCGCCCTGATGGAGCGCGCCTCGGTGGACAAGCCGCGCCTGGCGCGGCTGGCCGACCGCATCGCCAGCCCCTTCCTGCTGGCGGTACTGGCCGCCGCCGCGGTGGCGACCGCCTGGTGGTGGCCCTCGGGCCCGGCCCACGCGCTGTCGGTGGCCGTGGCGGTGCTGGTCGTGACCTGCCCCTGCGCCCTGTCGCTGGCCACGCCGGCCGCCATGCTCGCCGCCGCCGGCGCGCTGGCGCGGCGCGGCGTGCTGGTGCGCCAGCTGCAGGCGCTCGACGGGGCGGCCGCGGCCGACACCGTGGTGTTCGACAAGACCGGCACCCTCACGCGCGACGCCATGGGCGTGGCCGCCACCCGCTGCCGCGAAGGCGCCGACCCGGCCGAGGTCCTGGCCGCGGCCGCCGCCCTGGCGGCGCATTCCCTGCACCCCGCCTCGCGGGCCCTGGTGGCGGTGCACCCCGCGCCGGTGGCGGTGGCCCAGGCGGTGCGCGAGCACCCGGGCGAGGGCCTGGAGGGCCGGCCGGCGGCGGGTCCCTTCGCCCGGCGCCTGCTGCGCCTGGGGTCGGCCGCCTTCTGCGGCGCGCCCGCGCAGTCCGGTGATTCGGCCCAGGTGCACCTGGCCGACGAATCCGGCTGGATCGCCAGCTTCGACCTGGCCGAGACCCTGCGCCCCGACGCCGAGGCCGCGGTGCGCGCGCTGCGCGCCCTGGGGCTGGAGGTGCGGCTGCTGTCCGGGGACCGTGCCCCGGCGGTGCAGCGCCTGGCGGCGCGCGCCGGCATCGACCACTGGGATGCCGGCTGCAGCCCCGAGGACAAGCTGGCCCGGGTGCAGGCGCTGCAGGCCCAGGGCCGGCGCGTGGTGATGGTGGGGGACGGCATGAACGACGGCCCCGTGCTGGCGCGCGCCGACGTCTCGGTGGCGATGGGCGAGGGCGTGCCCCTGGCCCAGTCGCGCAGCGACGTGGTCGCCCAGGGCGGGCAGTTGTCCGCGGTGGCGACCCTGGTGGCGCAGGCCCGGCGCACCCGCGCGGTGGTGCGCCAGAACCTGGCCTGGGCGGCGGTCTACAACGCCGCCTGCGTGCCGCTGGCCATCGCCGGCCTCATGCCGGCCTGGCTGGCCGGCCTGGGCATGGCGGCCAGCTCCCTGCTGGTGGTGATGAATTCCGCGCGCCTGGCTGGCGTGCCCTCCGTGGAGTAGGCATGGACATTCTTTTCGTACTCATTCCGCTGTCCATCGTGCTGGCCCTGTTCATCCTGGCGGGCCTGGGGTGGGCGGTCTGGCGTGGCCAGTTCGAGTCACTCGACGCCGAGGGCGAGCGCATTCTTCACGGGGATTGACCTGAATCAAGGGTTATCCCCGAGAAGCGCCAGAGACTGCGTGGGTATCCAAAAAGGCGATTTACCCATGACGACGGACTCTCTCGCTCCCGCTCGCTACCACGACACCGTGGTCCGGCAGTTCTCCCTCATGGCCGTGGTCTGGGGGGTGGTGGGCATGCTGGTTGGCGTGTTCATCGCCGCCCAGCTGGCCTGGCCTGAACTCAATTTCGGCATCCCGTGGCTCTCCTATGGCCGCCTGCGGCCACTGCACACGAATGCGGTGATCTTCGCGTTCGGCGGCTGCGCGCTGTTCGCCACCAGCTACTGGGTGGTGCAGCGCACCTCGCACGTGCCGCTGTTCGCGCCCAAGCTGGCCGCCTTCACCTTCTGGGGCTGGCAGGCCGTCATCGTGGCCGCCGCCATCTCGCTGCCCCTGGGCTACACCTCGGGCAAGGAGTACGCGGAGCTGGAGTGGCCGATCGACATCCTGATCGCGCTGGTCTGGGTGGCCTATGCGGTGGTGTTCTTCGGCACCGTGGGCATGCGCAAGGTGCGCCACATCTACGTGGCCAACTGGTTCTACGGCGCGTTCATCATCGCCGTGGCCCTGCTGCACATCGTCAACAGCGCCGCGGTCCCCGCCGGCCTGATGAAGTCCTATTCCGCCTACGCCGGCGTGCAGGACGCGATGATCCAGTGGTGGTACGGCCACAACGCCGTGGGCTTCTTCCTCACCGCCGGCTTCCTGGGGATGATGTACTACTTCATCCCGAAGCAGGCCGAGCGCCCCGTCTACAGCTATCGCCTGTCGATCGTCCACTTCTGGGCGCTGATCTTCACCTACATGTGGGCGGGCCCGCACCACCTGCACTTCACCGCGCTGCCGGACTGGACCCAGTCGGTGGGCATGCTGTTCTCCCTGATCCTGCTGGCGCCCTCCTGGGGCGGCATGATCAACGGCATCATGACCCTCTCGGGGGCCTGGCACAAGCTGCGTGACGACCCCGTCCTGCGCTTCCTGATCGTGTCCCTGTCCTTCTACGGCATGAGCACGTTCGAGGGCCCGATGATGTCCATCAAGACCGTCAACGCCCTGAGCCACTACACCGACTGGACCGTCGGCCACGTGCACTCCGGCGCCCTGGGCTGGGTGGGCCTGATCTCCATGGGCTCGCTGTACTACCTGATCCCGCGCCTGTTCGGCCAGAAGAAGATGTTCAGCAACAAGGCCATCGAGGTCCACTTCTGGGTGGCCACCATCGGCATCGTGCTGTACATCGCCGCCATGTGGATTGCCGGCGTGATGCAGGGCCTGATGTGGCGCGCCATCAACGCCGACGGCACCCTGACCTACACCTTCGTGGAGTCGGTCAAGGCGACCTACCCCTTCTACGTGATCCGTGTCCTCGGCGGCGTGCTGTACCTCGCCGGCATGCTGGTGATGGCCTGGAACGTCTGGATGACGGTGGCCAACGGCCGCGCCGTCCACGCCAATGTCCCGGCGCCCGCCCACGCCTGACGCGAAGGAAGTTTCGACATGAGCAACGCAAATCAGAGCACCGGCTTCTCCCACGAGAAGGTGGAGACCAGCAACTTCCTGATGATCGTCCTGATCCTGCTGGTGGTCGCCATCGGCGGCCTGGTGGAGATCGTCCCGCTGTTCTTCCAGAAGTCCACCACCGAGGCGGTGCAGGGCGTCAAGCCCTACGCCCCGCTGCAGCTGGCCGGCCGCGACATCTACCTGCGCGAGGGCTGCTACAACTGCCACTCGCAGATGATCCGCCCGTTCCGCGCCGAGACGCTGCGCTATGGCCACTACTCGGTGGCCGGCGAGTTCGTCTACGACCACCCGTTCCAGTGGGGCTCCAAGCGCACCGGCCCGGACCTGCACCGCGTGGGCGGCAAGTACTCGGACGAGTGGCACCGCATCCACCTGGTCAACCCGCGTGACGTGGTGCCCGAGTCCAACATGCCGGCCTACCCCTGGCTCGAGAAGAACACGCTGGATCCGGCCAGCATCCAGCCCCGCATGAAGGCGCTGCGCGCCGTGGGCGTGCCGTACTCCGAGGAGGAGATCGCCAAGGCGCCCGAGCAGCTCAAGGGCAAGACCGAGATGGACGCCCTGGTGGCCTACCTGCAGGGCATGGGCCTGGCCCTCAAGTAAGGAGGAACGCCCCATGGACATCACCACCGCGCGCATCGTGGCCACGCTGGTTTCCCTCGGCACCTTCCTGGCCATCGCGGCCTGGGCCTATGCCCGCCGCAACAAGAGCCGCTTCGAGGATGCGGCCTCGATCCCGTTCCAACAAGATTAAAGGCGCCCACCATGAGCGACTTCACCTCGAATTTCTGGTCGGTCTTCGTGGCCGCCATCACCCTGGCGGGCATCTTCGGCTGCCTGCTGCTGCTGTGGGTCACCGCCCGCAAGAAGGTCGTGGCCGCGACCGACAACACCACCGGTCACGTCTGGGACGAGGACCTCACCGAGTTGAACAACCCGCTGCCGCGCTGGTGGATGTGGCTGTTCGTCATCACCATCGTCTTCTCGCTGGGCTACCTGGTCGCCTACCCGGGCCTGGGCAGCTACGCCGGCAAGCTGGGCTGGACCACCGCCGGCCTGCATGCCGCGGAAGTGGAGAAGGCCAAGCAGGAGCTCGCGCCCCTGTACGCCCAGTTCACGTCCAAGAAGGCCGAGGACCTGGCCGGTGACCCGCAGGCCATGGCCATCGGCGAGCGCCTGTTCATGAACAACTGCGCGCAGTGCCACGGTTCCGACGCCCGCGGCAGCAAGGGCTTCCCCAACCTGACCGATGCCGACTGGCTGCACGGCGGCTCGCCCGACAAGATCGCCGAGACCCTGACCAAGGGCCGCATCGGCAACATGCCCCCCATGGCCGCCGCCGTCGGCAGCCCGGAGGACGTGCGCAACGTCGCGCACTATGTCCTGAGCCTGTCCAACGCGCCGCACGACTCGGTGCGCGCGCAACTGGGCAAGTCCAAGTTCGGCGCCTGCGCCGCCTGCCACGGCATGGACGGCAAGGGCAACCCGGCCCTGGGCGCGCCGAACCTGACCGACGACACCTGGCTGCATGGCTGGGGCGAGCAGGCGATCGTGAACATCGTCAACAACGGCAAGGTGAACGCGATGCCGGCCCAGGAGGGCAAGCTCACCCCCGAGCAGATCCACGTGCTGGCCTCGTATGTGTGGGGCCTGTCGAACAAGCCCGCCCCCACGCAGGCGGCGGCTGCGCCGAAGCCCTAAGCTGTCCGAATGCCTGATCACGCGCCGAAGCCCAAGGTCATCCCCATCACGCCGGTCCCGGCGGACGATGGGGACGTCTACCAGTCCCTCTACGAGGCGCAGAAGAAGATCTACCCGCGTTCCGTCACCGGCCGGTTCGTCAACTGGCGGTGGCTGTTCGTGTGGCTCACGCAGATCGTCTTCTACGGCCTGCCGTGGCTGCAGTGGGGCGAGCGCCAGGCGGTGCTGTTCGACCTGGCCGCCCGGCGCTTCTACATCTTCGGGTACGTGCTGTACCCGCAGGACTTCATCTACCTGACCGGCGTGCTGGTGATCAGCGCGCTGTCGCTGTTCCTGTTCACCGCGGTGGCCGGTCGCCTGTGGTGCGGCTTCGCCTGCCCGCAGACGGTCTACACCGAGATCTTCCTGTGGATCGAGCGCCACGTGGAGGGCGACCGCCCCCAGCGCATGAAGCTCGACGGCGCGCCGATGTCCCTGGAGAAGCTGGTCAAGAAGTGGTTCAAGCACTTCCTGTGGATCGGGTTCTCGATCTGGACCGGCTTCACCTTCGTGGGCTACTTCACGCCCATCACCGAACTGGGCATGGAGTTCCTGCAGACCCGCATGGGCTCGTGGGAGGTGTTCTGGGTGTTCTTCTACGGCTTCGCCACCTACGGCAATGCCGGCTGGATGCGCGAGCAGGTGTGCAAGTACATGTGCCCCTACGCCCGCTTCCAGAGCGCGATGTTCGACAAGGACACCCTGATCGTCAGCTACGACACGGCGCGCGGCGAGCCGCGCGGCACGCGCGGGCGCAAGGACGATTTCAAGGCCAAGGGGCTGGGGTCGTGCATCGACTGCGGGCTGTGCGTCCAGGTGTGTCCCACCGGCATCGACATCCGCAACGGCCTGCAGTACGAGTGCATCGGCTGCGGCGCCTGCATCGACGTGTGCGACAGCGTGATGGACAAGATGCAGTACCCGCGGGGGCTGATCTCCTTCACCACGCAGAACGCCCAGTCCCAGGGCTGGGACCGCGCCCGCATGTGGCGGCGGGTGCTGCGCCCGCGGGTGCTGCTGTACACGGTGATCCTGGGCGCCCTGACCTTCGGCGTGGCCCTGAGCCTGGCGCTGCGCACGCCGCTGAAGGTGGACGTGGTGCGTGACCGCGCCGCGCTGGCGCGCATCGTTGCCGGCGGCAAGATCGAGAACGTCTACCGGCTGCAGGTGATGAACGCCACCGAGAAGCCCCAGACCTACCGCTTCACCGCCGAGGGCCTGCCCGGCCTGGTGGTAGCCTCGGAGGCCGAGGCCGACGTGGAGCCCGCGCAATCGCGCTGGGTCGCCCTGCGCCTGCAGGTGCCGTACGGCAGCGCCGCGCCGGGCTCGCACAAGATCCGCTTCCACATCGCCACTGTTTCCGGCGACGCGCAAGTGACCGAGAAATCCGTCTTCCTGATGCCCCGGCAGTGACCGGGAAGGAGCCGCCATGGACCGCCGTCCCCCCGCTTCCGACACTTCCCCCGCCACCCCTTCGCGCCCGTGGTGGGCCCATGGCCACGTGTGGCTGCTGATCGCCGGCCCGGCGGCCGTGATCGTGGCCGGCGTCATCACCCTGGTGCTGGCCCTGCGCACGCCCGACCCGCTGGTGGCCGAGGACTACTACCGCCGCGGCCTGGAGATCAACAAGACCCTGGCCGAGCGCGAGGGCGGCAAGGCGATGATGCCGGCCGTCCAGGGCCGCAACCACGCGCTAACCCCTAGCGCGGCGAACTGAGTCCGGGTCCACAATCGTTTCACAGGAGGACGCAACCCGATGTGGAGCAAATTGATCATGGCCGTGGCCTGGCCCGCCTTCCTGGCTGCCTGCCTGCTGGAGGCGGCCGTCTTCGCTGTCGTCGACCCGCTGGACCTGAGCTGGGCGGGGGACCCCCTGGGCTGGTCTCGCCAGGCCGTCTACACGGTGGGCTTCTTCGTCTTCTGGGCGGCCTGCATCGCCTCGAGCGTGACGGCCCTCACGCTGGTCTCCCACGACACCCACGGGCCGGCGCACGCGCACGAGTGAGGGGGGCGCGCCCGGGGGGACGGGCCTTGTGCTGTAATTTGCGAAGTCGCCACGACCGCAGTACTCCGTGCCCCCTTTTTCATCGCTGAGCGTCCCCGACGCCGCCGAGCGCCTCGCCGCGCTGCTCGAAACGGCCATGGATGCCATCATCAGCATCGATGACGCCGAGCGCATCGTCCTGTACAACCGCGCCGCCGAGCAGATCTTCGGCTGGCGCGCCGACCAGGTCATGGGCAAGCCCTTGTCCATGCTCATTCCGGAGCGTTTCCGCGCCAGCCACGCCGACCATGTGCGCCGCTTTGCCGCGACCGGCGTGACCTCGCGCCGCAAGGGCGGCAGCGACGGCATCGTCCTGTGGGGGCTGCGGGCCGACGGCACCGAGTTCCCCATGGACGCCTCGATCTCCCAGATCGACACCGACCACGGCAAGGTCTTCTCCGTGATCCTGCGTGACGTCACCGAGCGGATGCGGGCGCGGCAGGACCTGGCGCGCTTCGCCACCGAGGCCTCCGCCATCCGCGAGCAGGAGAAGAGCCGGGTCGCGCGCGAGCTGCACGACGAGCTCGCGCAGTCCCTGACCGCGCTCAAGATGGACGCCATCTGGCTGCGCGACCACCTGGCCCGCGACCCCGAGGCTGCGGCGGCCAAGGTCAGCGGCATGCTGCAGATGCTGGACGCCAGCGTCGCCGCCACCCGCCGCATCGCCGCCGACCTGCGCCCGCTGGTGCTGGACGACCTGGGCCTGGTGCCCGCCATCGAGTGGCTGGCCCAGAGCTTCACGCAGCGCCATGGCGTGCACTGCGAGCTGGACCTCGACGAGTCCCTCGAACTGGAGGAGCCCTACGCCACGGCCGTCTTCCGCATCGTGCAGGAGTCTCTGGCCAACGTCGCCAAGCATGCCCGGGCGCGGACCGTGTGGGTGCGCGTGGCGCGCGCTGGCCGGCAGATCGTGATCGAGGTGCGCGACGACGGCGTCGGCTTCGACACCGGCGCCGGCCGCAAGCCGCAGTCGCTGGGACTGATCGGCCTGCGCGAGCGGGCCCAGCTGCTGGAGGGCACGATGTCCATCGAGTCCACCCCGGGCGAGGGCACGCGGGTCGCGGCGCGCATCCCGGCGCCGGCGGGGCAGGGGGCCGGCACATGATCCGCGTCGTCCTGGCCGATGACCACGCCATCGTGCGCGAGGGCCTCAAGGGCATCCTCGCGCGCGTGCCCGATTTCCAGGTGGTGGGCGAGGCCGCCGACGGCGCCCAGGTGCTGCAGCGGGTGCGCGAGGCCGAGTTCGACCTGCTGGTGCTGGACCTGTCCATGCCCGGGCGCAGCGGCATGGAGCTGATCAAGCTGGTGAAGGCCGAGCGGCCGCGCGTGCGCATCCTGGTGCTGTCCATGCACCACGAGACCCAGTACGCGGTGCGGGCCATCAAGTCCGGCGCCAGCGGCTACCTGACCAAGGAAAGCGCGCCCGCCGAGCTGGAGCAGGCGCTGCGCAAGATCGCCGACGGCGGCGCCTACGTCACCGCCGAGGTGGCCCAGCAGCTGGCCCTGGGGGCCATGCCGGGCCGCGAGGCGGCGCCCCACGAGGCGCTGTCGGCCCGCGAGTTCGAGGTGTTCCAGCAGCTCGTGGCCGGCGCCTCGGTCACCGCGATCGCCGAGCGCATGAGCCTGTCGGTCAAGACAGTGAGCACCCACAAATCCAACCTGATGCACAAGCTGGGCCTGGGCAACCCCAGCGACCTGGTGCGCTACGCCATCAAGCACGGGCTGGCGGACGCCACCGAGATCTGAGCGCCGCCCTGGCGGCCTAGGACGAGTCCTAGGCCGCGTTCCAGACGATTCCTAGCCAGCAATTCAGCTCTTACTGATGGGCAAGAGCCGGCGGACGCGGCACAGTCACGTCCATGGCACCCAGCTCCCATCCCCGCGTCTTCCTGGCCGACGACTCCGGCCCGATCCGCTCGCGCGTGGCCAACCTGCTCGGCGAGCACGACATGGAGGTCGTCGGCGAGGCGGCCACGCCGCAAGGCTGCATCGAGGGCATCCTGGCCAGCCGGCCGGAGGTGGTCGTGCTCGATGTCCAGCTCGAGGGCGGCACGGGCCTGCAGGTGCTCAAGGCGGTGCGCGAGGCGGCCCCGGGCATCGCCTTCGTCGTCTTCAGCAACAACGCCGCGCCCGCCTACCGCAAGCGCTACCTCGGCGAGGGCGCCGCGAGCTTCCTGGACAAGAGCAGCGACTTCGAGCAGCTGCCCGACGCGATCGCCGATGCCGGCAGCCGCGTCCATCACTGAACACCCCACGAGAGAGACCCCCGCATGAACCACGAACACGCCATCGCTCCCGTCCGCGTCGTGCCGCGCCGCTCCGTGACGGAGTCTTCGGAGGGCGCCGGCTGCGGCGCCGCGCCGCTCAAGACCCTGTGCTCCAACTGCCACCTGAAGGACCTGTGCCTGCCCTGCGGCCTCAGCGGCGCGGACCTGCAGCGCCTGGACGGCCTGCGCTTCGGCCGCCGCCGCGTGCGCACCGGCGAGGAGCTCTATCGCGGGGGGGACAAGTTCCAGTTCATCTACGCGGTGCGCAGCGGCACCTTCAAGTCCAGCCTGATGCTGGTGGACGGCCGCGAGCAGGTCTCCGGCTTCCACATGGCCGGGGAGCTGATGGGCCTGGACGGCGTCGCCCACGGCCGCCACGCCAGCGCCGCCACCGCGCTGGAGGATGCCGAGGTCTGCGCCATCCCCTACACCCACCTGAGCGAGCTGGCCAGCGGCAGCGCCGACATCCAGATGCTGATGGCCCGCCTCATGAGCCGCGAGATCGTGCGTGAGCACAGCCTGATGATGCTGCTCGGGAGCATGAACGCCGAGGAGCGCCTGGCGGCCTTCCTGCTGAACCTCTCGCAGCGCCTGAAGGCGCGCGGTTACTCGGCCAGCGAGTTCCACCTGCGCATGTCGCGCGCCGAGATCGGCAGCTACCTGGGCATGAAGCTGGAGACGGTGAGCCGCACGTTCTCGGCCTTCCAGCAGCAGCGCCTGCTGGAGGTGGACAAGCGCCACATCCGCATCCTCGACCTCGAGGCCCTGGGACGGGCCTTCGACAGCCGGGTGCACTGAGCTTGGCTCAGGCGGTCTCGGCCAGCGACTGGCAGCGGATGCAACGCAGCGCCGTCGGCAGCGCCTCCAGCCGGCGCAGCTCGATGGGCTCGCCGCACGCCAGGCACTGGCCGTACTGGCCGCGCGCCAGCCGCAGCAGCGCCGCCTGCACCGCCTCGAGTTCCTGCACCGCGTGCGTGTGCTGCATCTCGTGCACCGCGGTGCTGGTCTCGGCGTCGGCCAGGTCCTTGAAGTCGGTCACCGCTTCGCCCGGCTCGCGCGCCTGCGCCTCGGCCTGGTCGCGGGCCGATTCCTCGGCCAGCAACGCGCGCAGCTCGGCCTCGCGCCGCTCGAGCAGCTGCTGGAAGCGGGGCGTCATCTCGGCTTGGAAGGTGGTCATGGTCGTCGGGCCTTTCAGTCGGGGCGATACGGTCAGATGGAGCCGATTCTGTGGCCTGCAAGCGACCTGTCAATTGACCCGAATCAACCACGGCGGGAGCATCCCGTCGCATCATCCGCCAACACGTCACTTCCCCTGAGAGGTCACACCATGTTCAAGCGCATCCTCCTGGCCACCGACGGCTCGGCCGCCTCGGACCACGCCGCCACGCTGGCCATTTCCCTCGCCCGCACCCATGGGGCGACGCTGACCGCGCTCTACGTGGTCGACCCTTATCCCTACCTGGGCATCGGCGAGGCCAACCCCATGGGCTTCAACGCCTACATGGAGGCTGCGCGCGTGCACGGCGCCGAGGCCCATGCCCGCGTGGCCCGCATGTCGGCCGAGGGCGGCGCCCCGGTGCCCCTGGTCACCCGCCTCGTCGAGGATGTCTCGGTCATCGAGGGCCTGCTCGAGACCGCCCGCGACACCCAGGCCGACCTCATCGTCATCGGCTCGCACGGCCGCACCGGCATCGCCCGCGTAGTGCTGGGCAGCGTGGCCGCGAAGGTCGTCGCGCAATCGCCGGTGCCGGTGCTCGTCACCCGCTGAGGAATCCGCAGGACGCCATGAACACCATCTCGCCCGAGCTGTTGCAGCGCTTCGACATCAACGGGCCGCGCTACACCTCCTACCCCACGGCCGACCGGTTCGTCGAGGCGTTCACCGCCGGCGATTACGCGCAGGCCCTGCGCCAGCGCGGGCAGCAGCCCTCGTCCCTGCCGCTGTCGATCTACGTGCACATCCCGTTCTGCGCGTCCCTGTGCTACTACTGCGCCTGCAACAAGATCATCACCAAGCACCATGAGCGCGGCGCGGAGTACCTCGAGTACCTGGCGCGCGAGGTGGCCCTGCATGTCGCCGAACTCGGGCGCGGGCAGTCGGTGAGCCAACTGCACCTGGGCGGCGGCACGCCCACCTTCCTCAGCGACGCCGAGCTGGGCCAGCTCATGGCCATGCTGCGCGCCAACTTCGCGCTGGTGCCCGGCGGCGAGTATTCGATCGAGGTCGACCCGCGCACGGTGGACGCCACCCGCCTGCAGGCGCTGGCCGACCTGGGCTTCAACCGCGTCAGCTTCGGCGTGCAGGACTTCGACCCCGACGTGCAGAAGGCGGTGCACCGCATCCAGCCCGTGGAGCAGGTCTTCGCGCTGGTGGACGAGGCGCGCCGCATCGGCTTCGAGTCGGTCAACGTGGACCTGATCTACGGCCTGCCGAAGCAGACCTCGGAGTCGTTCGCGCGCACGCTGTCGCAGGTGGCGCAGCTGCGGCCCGACCGCATCGCGCTCTATGCCTACGCGCACCTGCCGGAGCGCTTCAAGCCGCAGCGGCGCATCATCGCCATCGACCTGCCCTCGGGCGCCAGCAAGGTCGGCATGCTGGCCTCGGCGCTGGCCGCCTTCGAGAAGGAGGGCTATGTCTACGTGGGCATGGACCACTTCGCGCTGCCCGACGACCCGCTGGCCGTGGCCAAGCGCCAGGGCCGCCTGCACCGCAACTTCCAGGGCTACAGCACCCAGCCCGACTGCGACCTGATCGGCCTGGGCGTCTCCGCCATCGGCCGCGTCGGCGCCACCTACAGCCAGAACGCCAAGACGCTGGAGGAGTGGACCGACCTGATCGACCAGGGCCAGCTGCCCGTGACGCGCGGCCTCGCGGTGAACCGCGACGACCTCACGCGCCGCGCGGTGATCATGGCCCTCATGTGCCAGGGCCAGGTGCTGTTCGAGTCCATCGAGCTGGCCTGGATGATCGACTTCCGCCGCTACTTCGCGCCCGAGATGGCGCAGATGGAGGAGCTGGCGCGCCAGGGCCTGGTGACCATCGACGCGAACGGGATCCAGGTCACCGCCGAGGGCTGGTACTTCGTGCGCGGCGTGGCCATGGTCTTCGACCGCTACCTGCAGGCCGACCGCAGCCGTGCCAGGTTCTCTCGCATCATCTGAGCCGCCGTGAGCGAATCCACCCTTTCCGCGCAGGCCCGAGGCCTTCCCCGCCACCGAGCATGTCCCTGACCCTGGCCCTCACGGCGCTCCTGATGGGGCTGGCCGGCGGCCCGCACTGCGCCGCCATGTGCGGCGCGGCCTGCGCGGGCATCGCCCGGGCCGGCGCGCAGCCCGTGTCGCGGTCCGTGTGGACCTTCCAGGCCGGGCGCCTGGCCGGCTACACGCTGGCCGGCGGCCTGGCGGCGGGCATGGTGCAGAGCTTCGCCTGGCTGACCACGCAGGCCGCCGCGCTCAAGCCGGCCTGGACCCTGCTGCACCTGCTGGTGCTGGCCTGGGGCCTGAGCCTGCTGGTGCTGGCGCGCCAGCCGGCCTGGGCGCAGCGTGCCGGGCTGGCAGCCTGGGGCCGCATCCGCCCGCTGGTGCAGCGCACCGGCGCGGCCGGCGTCTTCGGCGCCGGCGCGCTGTGGATCTTCATGCCCTGCGGGCTGCTGTGGTCGGCGCTGCTGGTGGCCTCGCTGGCCGGCGGGCCGCTCGACGGCGCGCTGGCGATGGCGCTGTTCGCCGCCGGCAGCAGCCTGGGGCTCATCGCCGGGCCGGGCCTGCTGGCGCGCGTGCGCGAGGCCGGCAACCGGCTGCGCAACGACTGGGGCACGCGCCTGGCCGGCGCGCTGCTCGCGGCCACCGCGGTCTTCGCGCTGTGGATGGACCTGGTGGAGCGCGCCGCGCCGTGGTGCCTCGCGCCCTAGGGGGCCTGCGGGTCATGCCGCGGAATGCGGCGGATCAGGGCGGCCATGGAGGCCTTCGCGGTCTCCAGGTCGTAGTGGTTCTGGAGGTTCAGCCAGCTCTGGGCATCGGTGCCGAAGTAGGCGGCCAGGCGCAGCGCCGTGTCCACCGTGATGCCGCGCTTGCCCAGCACGATCTCGTTGATGCGGCGCGGCGGCACCTCGATGGCCTGCGCCAGGGCGTAC
The DNA here is from genome assembly GCF_042675325.1 of Ramlibacter sp. GCM10027632. NCBI lineage: Bacteria > Pseudomonadati > Pseudomonadota > Betaproteobacteria > Burkholderiales > Comamonadaceae > Ramlibacter > Ramlibacter sp. GCM10027632. Next base: position 436,840 of record NZ_JBHTGW010000002.1, read on the forward strand.
TGGCTCAGGCCCAGCGGCTTGAGCCAGTCCTCCAGCAGGATTTCGCCGGGGTGGACCAGGGGAACGTCACGACGGGCCATGGCCAGCTCCTGGGTCAGTGGTAATCGACGATGGCCACGCGGTGGGCGTGGCCGTCTTCCCAGTGGAAGCACAGGCGCCACTGGCCGTTGATGCGCAGGCTCCATTGCCCGTCGCGGTCGCCGCACAGCGGCTCGAGCCGGTTGCCCGGCGGCATGCGCAGGAAGGACAGCGTGACCGCCGCATTCAGCGGCTGCAGGCGCCGCAGGGCCACCGACTCGATGTTCCTGAACCGCGCACAGCGACGGCCCTCGAACAGGGCCTGCGTGTCCCTGCACGCGAAGCTCACGTTCACGAAGCATAACGATCGACGTTATTAACGTCAATCGTTAACACGCGTGGAAAGGATGGATGGTTCGCTGGGTCCACTCGGGCCTCCCTCGGTCGTCCGCGGACGCCGACCGTAGCGGGAGGGCCGGGGGCCGGCCCATCCAAGGGAGCCGGGCGGTCTGTAAGCCGGTCAGCCGGCCTCGGCCGGGCGCTCGATCAGCTCGATCTTGTAGCCGTCGGGGTCCTGCACGAAGGCGATCACCGTCGTGCCGCCCTTGACCGGTCCCGCCTCGCGGGTGATGGTGCCGCCGGCCGCGCGGATCTTCTCGCAGGTGGCGGCGACGTCGGGCACCCCCAGGGCGATGTGGCCATAGGCCGTGCCCGGGTCGTAGCGGTCGACGCCATAGTTGTAGGTCAGCTCGATCTCGGCATGGTCGGGGTTTGTGCCGTAGCCGACGAAGGCCAGCGAGTACTTCTGGTCGGGCCGGTCGGTGGTGCGGATCAGGGTCATGCCCAGCACGCGGGTGTAGAAATCAATGGCGCGCTGCAGGTCGCCGACGCGCAGCATGGTGTGGAGGATTCGCATGCCGCGGATCATAGGCGCCACCACCGGAACCGCACCCGCTCACGGGTTACCACGGATGAGCGAGCAACTGCAGAGCTCGTTCAGGAGCGCCCGTGCATCCCGTCCGCCTCCACCTGCCTGCGGGCATGGCGCCGCCGCCGTCCCCCCGCAGCGATCCCGTCGCCCACGCCCATCGCAGCCTCGGCGCCGCCCTGTCCGAGTACGTCATGCCCGGCGAGGAGGCCGAGGCGGCGCGTGCGCTGCTCGCCTGCGTGGACGGCGGGCGGCTGGACCTGGCCGGCCTGGACGAGGCCTACGCGCACCTGCCGTTCGTGATGGAGGTGCCGGCCTGGAAGGCGCTGCGCGAGGCGGTGGCCGCGCTCTCGCTCGGGCCGGTGACCGAGGTCCATGCGGGCCAGGCCGACAGCGAGGCCGAGTTCAACCTCCTGGCCATCGGCCTGGGCCTGCTGCGGGAGCTGCGCGAGGTGTACCTGTCCGTGCCCCGCGAAGGATCGAACCTGCGCCTGACCGGCCTGCACCAGGAGCCGCCGCCGCGCGTGCACCTCGACTGCCCGCGCGCCAACGGGCTGCTCGTCACCGCGCGGGAGGGGCTGGTGCTGGAGACCTCGGGCGAGGCCTTCATCGGCCAGATCTACATGGACCGGCCCGAGCGCATCACGGTGGACGCGAAGGGCCGGGAGGTGGCGCGCGAGCCGCTGGCCGGGGCCCAGTTCTTCACGCCGCCGCCGCCCGAGGCGCTGGTGGCCGGGGGGGACCGGCATGCGGCGCAGGAGATCCTCGTCGAGACCGACCTGAACCTGCGCCGCCCGTTCCCCGACACGCCCGAGGCCCGGCGGCTCGGGCTGGTCGATACCCCGCAGGCCTGCCGGCACTTCGCCCTGGCGTACGGCTGCGCCCAGCAGGCCTATGAGCGGGAGCAGGCCCACCTGCCGCCGCAGGCGCGCCGGCCGTTCTCGCTGGTGCCGGCGGGAGACAGCAAGGGCATCTGCGTGGCTGACCCGCCGCCCTGGACCGAGCGCGCCTACCGCGAGGTGATGGCGACCCAGGCGGTGGCCCTCGCCAGCGACGCCGGCTTCGGCAGCGCGATGGCCCACCTGTGCGACACCCTCGCGCCGTCGCAGGCCCGGGTGTTCGTGGTGCGGGCGTTCGACCACCTGATGGCCCTCAAGCTGGCGCGCGCCCCCGGCCCGACCCCGCTGTTCCAGGTCAGCTTCTACGACCCGTGCCGCACGCTCACCGACCAGGGGCTGTGGGTGCGCGCCAGCGCCGACCTGGAGCGCCTCTCGCTCGCCGACTTCCTGCCGGACTGGGACCTCGAGGCCCAGGGCTGGGACCCCGAGATCGCCGTGATCTACGACTGCCCGGCCGAGCCTCTCGAGTCCTCCGGGACGGCCGGGACGCCGCCGGCGCGCGGGCCCGGCCCCGCCGCGCCGCAGCCGCTGGGCCTGTTCGGCCCCTTCCTGGTGGACGAGCCGCAGGCCGACTGGCTGTCCTTCCTAGTGCCGGCCAATGCCATCGTGCCCGTGATGCGGGCCGTGGGCGCGGTGCCCGAGCCCGGCTCCGAGGCGGGCCTGGCGGTGCTGCAGGCCGGCGCCGACGCGGGCTATCCAGCCCTGCACGTGGCCTGCCGCCGGGGCGCGGCCGACGGGGTGGCGGCCTATGTGGCGGCCGTCCTCGCCATCCCCCCCGAGGGCCTCGGCCAGGCGGACCGGGTGGCCCTGCTGCGGGGGATCATCGAGGACGACGAGGCCCATCCCGCCCTGTACCACGCGTTCGAGCGGTCGCCGCGCGCGGTGGCGATGTTCGCCCGCGGCGTGCTCACCGCCCCGGCGGCGGTGCTGGACGCCTCCGGCAAGCGGGCCCTGGTGGCCGCCTCGGACGAGGCGGGGCATGCGCGCGAGGTGGTGCTGGCGATCGAGGGCTCGAGGGGCCGCAGCGAGGCGGACCGCGAGCGGGTGGCCGCCGGCGTGCTGGCCTGGGCCCATGAAGTGCTCGCGGCCACCGCCTTGCCGTTGCCCGTGCTGCGCGAGCTCCTGGCCGCGGCGGGCGTGTCGGCGCAGGTGGCGATGGCGCCCGCCCCCCGTGACGGCAAGCACGAGGTTTCCGGCGACGCCCGCGAGACCGGCGACCCGACGCCGGCCGCCGCCCTCCTGTGCGCGGTGCTGGAGTCGCCGCTGGCCCCGGCGCAGCGTGCCCAGGTCCTCGAGGCCACCGGCCTGTCGCCGGTGGCGGTGGCCGAGGCGCTGGCCGCGCAGACCGACGCGCGGGCGCCGCAGGCCCTGGCCCGCCTGCTCGACGCGCTGCCGGCCAGCGGCCTGCCGGCGGGCGAGGTGCGGGCGCTGCAGGACAAGTACGCGGACCTGCGCAAGGCCGCAGCCGCCCGGGCCGGCGGCCCGGGCCTCCAGACGCTGCGCGAGGCCGGGCCGGGGCTGTCAGTGCGCGGGCTGCCGGTCACGCCGGCGCAGTGGGCCGCCACCGGCCTGCAGGCGCAGGGACCCGACGCGAACCCGGACTGGATGCGGTGCACCGCGAAGCAGCCGCTGGACGACCTGCAGCCGTTCCGGCTTGCGCCTGGCGTCCGCCGGGGGGCCGCGGTGGCGGACGACGCGGTGTGCTACCTGCTGCCGGTCGACCGGCTGGAGTTGCCGCCGGCGCACGGGCCGACGGCGCGCGAGTCGAAGGCCGCCTCCTGAGGCCGGGGCCTCACGCCGGCGTCACCGGCACGGTGTAGTTCAGGGTCATGCGCCCGCCGTCCACCACCACGATCTCGCCGGTGACGTAGCTGGCCGCATCGCTGGCCAGCCAGGCCACGGCGTCGGCGATCTCGGCGGGCGTGCCCAGGCGCTTCATCGGCGTGCGACTCATGATCTTCATGCGGGCCTCCTCGCTGGTGAGGACGGCCTTGGCCGCGAGCTCGGTGGCGATGGTGCCCGGCGCCACCGCATTGACGCGGATGCCGTGGTCCGCCAGCGACAGCGCCATCACCCGTGTGAGCTGGTTGATGCCGCCCTTGCTCACGTTGTAGCTGGCGATGTTGGGGATGGCCAGCATGCCGTTGACCGAGCTCATGTTGACGATGCTGCCGCCGCCCGAGCGTGCCATCTCGCGCGCGGCGGCCTGGCCCATGAGGAAGGCGCCCTTGAGGTTGACGCGCAGCACCGCATCGAAGTCGGCCTCGGTCACCTCGAGGAACTCCGCCGCCTTGAAGATGCCGGCGTTGTTCACGAGGATGTCGAGGCGCCCGTGCAGGGCGATCACCTGCGCGATGCAGGCGTCGGCCTGGGCCTTGTCGCCCACGTCGCAGTGCACGTAGGTGGCGCCGACGTCGGCCGCGACGGCCCGGCCGCGGTCGTCGTCGATGTCGGCGACGACGACGAAGGCGCCGTCGGCGGCGAAGCGCCGCGCGCAGGCCTCGCCGATGCCCTGGGCTCCGCCCGTCACCAGGCAGACCCGGCCGCCGAGGCCGAAGGAGATGGGGGGGGTGGGGGTGGGGCGCTTCGTGGTCATGGCCGCATGGTAGTGCGGGCCGTGGCGCCGGGCCAGCCGGCGCGTGCGCCGTCGGCCCGTGCGCCGTCGGCGCCCCTCAATCCAGCGGGAAGCGCTTCGCCAGCCCCGTGAAGCGCTCGTCCTCCTTGCGCACCTGGGCGGCGAATTCCTCGGGCGTGTTGACCAGCGGGATCGCGCCGGCGCCCGCGATCGCCTTCTGCAGTTCGGGGTTGCGCATCACTTCCTTCACCGCGGCATGGATGCCCTGGGCCGCCGCGGGCGGCGTGTCCTTGGGCGCGAACAGGCCGAACCAGGTCGTGTACTCGTACTGGGGCATGCCGGTCTCGCCGACGGTCCTGATGTCCGGCGCCGCGGGGGCCCGCTGGGTGCCCTGGCTCGCCACCACCTTGAGCGTGCCGGCCTTCTGGTGGGGGATGGCGGCGGTGATCCCGGTGACGGCGAAATTCACGTTGTTCGCGATCATGTCCGTGATGATCGCCGCCGTGCCCTTGTAGTTGACCACGATCAGGTTGGGGAGCGACTCGGCCTGCAACTGCCGCCCGAACAGCTTGGCGACGTTCTCTCCCGTGCCCATGGAGCAGGGCGTGGCCGCCGCCTTGCAGTAGGCGATCAGCTCCGGCAGCGTGCTGGCCGGGATCCTGGCGTTGGCCACGATGACGCCCGGCGAGTAGGCGATGTTGGTCACCGGCTTCAGCTGGGCGAGCGGGTCGGTGCCCTTGAAGGCCGGCGCGTGCTTGGTCAGGACGATGGCAGGCGTCTGCAGCAGCAGGGTGTGGCCGTCGGCGCGCGCCTCGATCACCCGCCGCCCGCCGATCAGGCCGTCCGCGCCGGGCACGTTCTCCACCAGCACCGGCTGGCCCCAGAGCTCGCCGAGGAGCTTGGCCGTGGCGCGCGCGGTGGTGTCGGTCCCGCCCCCGGGCACATAGGGCACGACGATGGTCACGGGCCGGCTGGGTTTCCACGTCGCCGGCGACTCCGCACGGGCCGCGGCGGCGAGTGCGCACAGGCCGGCGAGGGCCAGGGGAGGGACGACACGCGTCCACGGGAGGGAGTTCGACGACATCTGCATCCTTGTCTGTTTCATGGCCAGGGTGGGGGCCCGGCTCCACCTGCTTCACCTGCTTGGCCTGCCATGCTCGTGTGCAACACCTGTGCAAACCATCGGGGGCTGCCCTCGCGGGTCAGCGGCTCGCGGCGCCGGTCGTGCCGCGCCGGATCAACTCGATCGGGAGCACGTCGTGCGCCGGCGGGCTGATCGCATGCCCCGGGCGCATGCGATCGAGCAGGCGCCGTGCGGCGGTGCGCGCCATGGCCTCCACCGGCTGCCGGATGGACGTCAAGCCCACGATGGGCGAGCCCGCCAGCGGCATGTCGTCGAAGCCGATCACCGAGAGTTCGTCCGGCACCTTGCGGCCGCACCGGCGCGCGGCCTCGAGCACGCCCAGGGCGATGGTGTCGTTGCCCGCCACGATGGCCGTCACCGGCTGGGGCGCGGCCAGCAGGCCCATCGCCCGCGAGTAGCCCATCTCGGAGGTGTACTCGCCCCACGCCACATGGGCCGGTTCCGGCTCCAGCCGGGCCTCCCGCAGGGCCTGCAGCGCGCCAGCCATGCGGTCCCGGCTGGTGGAGGTGTTCTGCGGCCCCATGAGGAAGCCGAGCCGGCGGTGGCCCAGGTCGAGGAGGTGGTGCACCGCCTCCTGGCCGGCGCGGAAGTTGTCGACCTCCACGATGTCCACGTCGACGTCGTCCACGCTGCGCACCACCAGCACGGTGGGGATGCCCCGGCGGCGGACCTCCGCGACGATGGGCGAATCCAGGGTGGCGGTCGCGAAGATCAGGCCGTCCAGGTAACTGTCGATCAGCGGGCGCAGGGCGAGCAGCGGCTCGGGCTCGGTCATGGGGTCGATCAGCAGCACCACCTGGTAGCCCGCGCCCTGCAGGGCGTCATGCAGGTGCTGCAGCAGCAGGGTCATGAAGGTGTTCTGCAGCGCGCCCACCACCACGCCCACCAGGCGCGTGCCGCCGACCCGCCCGCGCGACTGCGTCGGGAAGCGGTAGCCCACGAGCGTGGCCGCCGCGATGACCGACTCCCGGGTGCGCACGCTGATGGCGGGGTGGCCGGACAGCGCGCGCGACACGGTGGAGACCGACAGGCCCAGCCGCCCGGCGATCTCGCGCAGCGTCCCCGGGCCGCCGCGCGACGCGTTGCCCGGCTCGCTGCGGTTCACGGCTGCGAGTCGAAGACCACCACCTGGCGGATGGCCCGGCCTTCGTTCAGCGCGTCGAAGGCCTCGTTGATGTCGTCCAGCTTCACGGTGCCGCTCAGCAAACGGTCCACCGGCAGCCGGCCCTGGCGGTACAGGCTCAGGTAGCGCGGCACATCGCGCACCGGCACGCAGGTGCCGATGTAGCTGCCCTTGAGCGTGCGCTCCTCGGCGACCAGGCTGACCGCCGGGACCGGCAGCACGGCGCTGGCCGGGGGCAGGCCCGCGGTGACCGTGGTGCCGCCGCGCGCCGTGATGCCATAGGCCAGTTCCAGCGCGCGCACCGAGCCCGCGAACTCGAAGGCGTACTCGACGCCGCCGCCGGTGAGCTCGCGAATCTGTTCCCGCGCATCGGGCTGGCTGGCCAGCACGGTGTGGGTCGCGCCGAGCGCTTGCGCATGGGCGAGCTTGTCCGGCGAGAGGTCGATGGCCACGATCTGCCGCGCGCCCGCGGCATGGGCGCCGAGCAGGGCGGCCAGGCCCACGCCGCCCAGCCCGACGATCGCCACCGAGGCGCCCGCCGGCACCTGCGCCGTGTTGATCACCGCGCCCACGCCGGTCAGCACGGCGCAGCCGAAGAGGGCGGCCTCGACCAGCGGGATGTCGCGGTCGATGCGCACCAGCGAGTGGCGGGAGACCACCGCATGCTCGGCGAACACCGAGCAGCCCAGGTGGTGGTTGACCGGGTGGCCCACGTGGGAGATGCGGCGGGCGCCGGACAGCAGGGTGCCGGCGCCGTTGGCGGCTGCCCCGGGTTCGCACAGGGCCGGTCGGCCCGAGGCGCAGGGCAGGCAGTGGCCGCAACTGGGCATGAAGACCACGACCACGTGGTCGCCGGGCTGCAGGTCGGCGACGCCCGGGCCGGCCTCGACGACGACGCCCGAGGCCTCATGGCCCAGGGCCATCGGCATCGGCCGCGGCCGGTCGCCGTTGATGACGGACAGGTCCGAGTGGCACAGGCCGGCGGCGGCGATGCGAATCAGCACCTCGCCCGGTCCGGGCGGGGCCAGCTCCACCTCCTCGATGCGAAGGGGGCGGCTCGTGGCGTAGGGCGCGGCGGCGCCCATGGCGGTCAGGATGGCGGCGCGTGTCTTCATGCGTGTCATGGCTCAGCGAGCCCAGCGTTTCTCGAATTCCCAGACTTCCTCGAAGCCGATCAGCTTACAGAACTCGCCGAAGTCGAACATGTCGATGCCGGGCTTCTGGCTCAGGCCCTCGTCCTTCAGCGTGCGCAGCGCCTTCTCCATGGCGGCGGCCGCCACCAGGCTGGTCATCGAGGGATAGATCGCGAGGGCGTAGCCGATTTCCTGGAGCACCTTGGCCGGCAGGATCGGCGTCTTGCCGCCGTCCGCCATGTTGGCCAGCATGGGCTTGTCGAAGGCCTCGCAGGCGCGGCGCATTTCCTCCTCGGACTGCGGCGCCTCGAAGAACAGGATGTCGGCGCCGGCCTTGGCATAGGCCTCCATCCGGCGCATCGCCTCGTCGACGCCCAGCCCGGCGCGGGCATCGGTGCGGGCGATGATCAGGAAATTCTCCTTGTCCTCGCGCGCCTCGGCGGCGACCTTGATCTTCTCGACCATGTCCTCGGTCGGCACGCAGCGCTTGTAGGGCGTGTGGCCGCACTTCTTGGGGAACTCCTGGTCCTCGATCTGGATGGCGGTGACGCCGGCCTCCTCGTAGCCGCGAACGGTGTGGTGCACATTGAGCAGGCCGCCGTAGCCGGTGTCGGCGTCCGCGATCACGGCGCTGCCGCTGGTGCGCACCACCGTGCGCATGCGGTCCACCATTTGCGTGTAGGTGGCGATGCCGGCATCGGGCAGCCCCAGGCAGGAGGCGGTGAGCCAGTAGCCGGTGCCGTAGACGATGTCGAAGCCGACCTTGCGGGTCATGGCGCTGGCGATCATGTCCTGCACGCCGGGGATGACGAGGAATTCGCCGGCGGCGAGCTTCTCGCGGAGGATGGGATTGGCCATCTGGAGGGTCCTGTGGTTCGAATGAAAAAGCGGGGCGAGGGCGGTCAGGCCAGCGATGCCAGCCAGGGCTGGCGCTGGCGGACCTGGTCCTCGTAGGCGCGCAGGGCGGCGTCGTGGCGCAGCGTGCGATCGACCTCGTCTTCCGACGAGAGCAGCTCCTGCGCATGGCCCTCGGCGAGGCGCACGGGCAGCAGCGCGCCGTCGGGCAGGCGCAGCTGGCTGGCCGCCACGTCCAGGCACAGCTCGCCGTCGGGCGAGCGCGCCAGGGCCTGCAGCAGGGCCGCATGGTCCGCCGGGGTCACCGCGGCGGCCACCAGCCCGTTCTTCGCGCAGTTGTTGCGGAAGATGTCGCCGAACGACAGGGCCACGACGGCCTGCACGCCGTGGTCGGCGAGGGCCCAGACCGCGTGCTCGCGCGAGGAGCCGCAGCCGAAGTTGTTGGCGCCGACCAGCAGCCGCACGGGCTCGGGCCGCTGCATGAAGGCGACCTCGGGCCGGCCCTCGGCGCGCCAGTCGGCGAACAGGTGCGCGCCCATGCCGTCACGCTGCGTGAGCCGCAGGAAGCGGCCGGGGAAGATGGCGTCGGTATCGATGTCGTCGCGCTGCATCACGGCGGCGCGGCCCGACACGCTGGCGGTGACGGCCTTCATGCGAGGAACTCCCGGGGGTCGGTCAGGGCGCCGCGCACGGCGGAGGCGGCCACGGCGGCCGGGCTCATGAGGTGGGTCCGTCCTCCCTGGCCCTGGCGGTTCTCGAAGTTGCGGTTGGAGGTCGAGGCGCAGCGCTGGCCGGGCGAGAGGCTGTCGCCATTCATGCCGATGCACATGGAGCAGCCGGGCTCGCGCCATTCGAAGCCGGCCTCCACGAAGATCGCGGCCAGGCCCTCGGCCTCCGCCGCGCGCTTGACGCTGCCGGAGCCCGGCACCACCAGGGCGCGCACGCCGGGGGCGACCCGGCGGCCGCGCGCGACTTCGGCGGCGGCGCGCAGGTCCTCGAGCCGGCCATTGGTGCAGGAGCCGATGAAGGCCACGTCGATGGCCACCGAGGACAGCGCCTGCCCGTGCCGCAGGCCCATGTAATCCAGGCCCTTCTCGATGCGGCTGCGTTCCGCCGGGTCGGCCGGCGTGACGCCGTCGCCGACCTGGCCATCGAACGCCGCGCTCTCGGCCGGGGTGGTGCCCCAGGTGACGCGCGGGCTCACGCCGGCGGCGTCGAACCGGACCAGGCGGTCGAAGTCGGCCGCGTCGTCCGTGCGCAGCGAGGCCCAGGCCTGGACGGCCTGCTCGAAGTGCGCGCGCGCCGCCCCCTGCACGCGCTCGCGCAGGTAGGCCACGGTCGTGGCGTCGGGCGCCACCAGGCCGAAGCGGGAGCCGGCCTCGATGGTCATGTTGCACAGCGTCAGGCGGCCTTCCATCGACAGCGCCGAGATTGCGGGACCGAAGTACTCGATGCCGTGGCCGACGCCGCCGCGGGTGCCGATGTGGTGGATCAGGGCCAGGGCCAGGTCCTTGGCATGGACGCCCCGGCCCAGCGCCCCGCAGACCTCGAGGCCCAGGGTGCGCGGCTTGCGCATCCACAGGCTCTGGGTGCTCATCACGTGGGCCACCTCCGAGGTCCCGACCCCCCAGGCGAGCGCCCCCAGGGCGCCCAGCGTGGCCGTGTGGGAATCACCGCAGACCACGGTGCTGCCGGGCAGGACGAAGCCCAGTTCGGGCGCGATCACGTGCACGATCCCCTGCAGCGGGTCGTCCAGGTCCAGCAGGCGCATGCCGGTGGCCTGCGCGTTGCGCCTCAGGGTGGCGATCTGCTCGGCGCTCTGGGCGTCGGGGATGTTCGTCAGCCGGTCGGCGCTGGTGGGCACGTTGTGGTCCTGCACCGCGATGTGGCGGGCGGGCGAGCGCAGGCGGTGGCCGGAGGCCTTCATGCTGGCGAAGGCCTGCGGGCTCGACACCTCCTGCACCAGGTGCCGGTCGATGTAGACCAGGTCGTCGCCGGCCTCGTTGCGGGCCACCGCGTGGGCGGCCCAGATCTTGTCGAAGAGGGTGGTCATCTCGCCGCGCCGCGCCTCATTCGATCCTGATGTCGGCGGCCTTCACGATCGCCCGGTTCTTGGCCAGGTCGCGCGCGATCTCCTCGGCGAAGGCCGCCGGCGTGCCAGGCTGGGCCACGATGCCCAGCTTGGCCAGGCGCTCGCGCATCTCCGGCGTAGCGAGGACCTTGTTCAGGGCCTGGTTGAGCCTCGCCACCACGGCGGGCGGCGTGCGGGCCGGCGCGGCCAGGCCGACCCAGGAGTTGATCTCGAAATCCTTCAGGCCCGACTCGATGAAGGTGGGCACGTCCGGCAGCGAGGCCACGCGCTGGCGCGAGGCCACCGCGATCGGGGTCAGCTGCTTGCTCTGGATGAAGGGCATGGCGCCCGCAACCGCCGTGAAGTTCATCGGCAGGACCCCGCTCACCACGTCGCCCATGGCCTGGCCGCCGCCCTTGTACGGCACGTGGACGAGGGTCATGCCGGTGCGCTGCTTCAGCATCTCCCCTGCGAGATGGGTGGTGCTGCCGGTGCCGGCATTGCCGTACGACAACCCGCCGGGCGTCGCGCTGGCCACCGCCTGCAGCTCGGACAGCTTGCTGGCCGGGACCTTGGGGTTGACCACCACGATCAGCACGGCGTCGCCGATCTTGCCGATGGGGGCGAAGTCCTTGAGGGTGTCGAACGGCACCTTGGGATACACGCTGGGGTTGATGACGAGCGTGCCGTCATAGGCGAGCAGCAGCGTGTAGCCGTCCGGCTCGGCGTTGGCCACGATCTGGGTGCCGATGTTGCCGGCGGCGCCGGGCTTGTTGTCCACGATGACCTGCTGGCCCAGTTCCTGGCCGAGTTTCTCGGCCACGATGCGCGCGCTGGTGTCGGTCACGCCGGCCGTGGCGAAGGGCACGACCAGGCGGATCGGCTTAGAGGGGTAGTTGCCCTGGGCGTGGGCGGCGGGCAGGGCGGCGGCGGCCAGGGCGAGGGCGGCGGCCAGCAGACTGCGGCGGGAGGAGAGGCGTTGGAAGTTCACGGTCGGTGGTGGGTGGTTCGTGGTTGTGTCTTTGGGGCGCGCGGCTCACTCGGGCTTGATGCCGCCGCGCTGGGCGACGGCGGCCCACTTCGCGGCCTCGCTGCGCACGAAGCGATCGAGGTCCGCGGGGCTGCTCAGCACCATCTGGGCGCCCTGCTCGCGCAGGCGCGTCGCCACGGCCGGGTCGGCGCTGACGGCGCGCAGGTCACGGCCGATCTGCTCCACCAGCGCCGGCGGCATGCCGGCCGGCCCGAACATGCCGTACCAGCTCAGGGATTCGACGCCCTGCACGCCGGCTTCCGCGAAGGTCATCGCGTCCGGGAACACGGCCAGGCGCTCCTTCGCGGCCACACCGACCACCCGCAGGGTGCCCGCCTGCACATGGGGCAGGGCGGTCAGCACGCTGGTGAAGCCCATGGGCAGGTGTCCGCCGATGATCTCGACCATCATCGGCGCGCCGCCCTTGTAGAAGACCTCCACCGTCTTCAGGCCGGCGGCCTGGCGCAGCAGTTCGCCCGTGAGCCGGGTCTGGCCTTCCGAGTTGCCGATCCCCAGCTCCTGGCTGCGCGCGGCCTTCAGCAGGTCGTTGAGGTTCTTGTAGGGGCCGTTGGCGGCGACGACCAGGACCATCGGCGAGGTCGCCACGTTCGTGATCGGGGTGAAGGCCGTCACGGTGTCGTAGGGCAGCTTCTTCATCAGCACCGGGTTGACCGCGTGCGAACCCACCACCAGCAGCAGGGTGTAGCCGTCCGGCGGCGCCTTGGAGACCAGGCTGGAGCCGATCACGCCGTTGGCGCCGGTGCGGTTGTCCACCACCACGCTCTGGCCCCAGCGGTCGCTGAGCTTCTGGGCCAGCTGCCGGCCCACGATGTCGGTGCCGCCGCCGGGCGCGTAGGGCACGACCAGGGTCACCGGCTTGGCCGGAAAGCTGTTGGCCAGGCCGGGCCGCGAGAGCGTGAGGGCGGCCAGTCCGCCGAGGGCGGTGCGTCGGTTGAATGCGCCGGGCGTGGCGCGCAGGGGGCGTTGCAAGCGTGTCTCCTCGGGTTGGCGGGTCCGGTCGCCGTCGATGCGGCAATCCACCGGCCTGGTTTGCAGAAGCCGTGCCAGCCAGTCCGTTCGCGCAAGTGCTTGATTCCTATGGCGGCCGGTGTCGCATCGCGGCGGTCATGTCGCACGGCCGTGCAACAATCGCGTCTCACCATGAGACATCGCTGAAACATGACGCCGGATCTCCTCGGCCCGGGCGCCCGGTTGCCTCGCCTGTGCTTCCTCGGCTACCGGCACCTGCGGGAGTTTTCCGCGCCGGTGATCGAGCAGTACCGCGACCGCGCCGAGATCGAGCTGGTCGATTGCACGGTGAGCCAGGCCGTGGCGCTGGCCCGCCAGCGGGTCGACCAGGGCCGGGTGGATGCCTTCATCAGCGCCGGCGCCAATGGCGGCCTGCTGCGGCGGCAGGTCCGGGCGCCCGTGGCCACGATCCAGCTGGCCGGGCTCGACATCCTCCAGGCCCTGATCACCGCGCGCCGCAGCTCACGGCGGGTCGGCGTGGTGGTGTACGGCCAGACCCTGCCCGACCTCGAGGCCGTGAAGGACCTGCTGCGCATCGAGATCGCGCAGTTCGCCTACCAGACGCCCGACGACGCGCGCCGCAGCGTCGAGGCGCTGCGCTCGGCCGGGTTCTCCGTGATCGTGGGCTCCAGCATCGTGGTGGAGCTGGCGGAGGCGGCGGGGCTGTGCGGGCTGCTGGCCTACTCCCCGGCCAGCATCCGCCAGGGCTTCGAGGACGCCATCGAGCTGGCCCGCGTGGCCCGCATGGAGGCCGAGCGCCATGCGCAGCTCGGCGCCGTGCTGCACACGCTGGACGACGCGGTCCTGGCGGTGGACCGGACCCACCAGGTGATCGCGGCCAATCCGCCGATGCAGCGCATCCTCGGCGCCGACGCCGCCAGCCTGCTGGGGCGCGACCTGGCCAGCCTGCAGCCGGAGCTGTCCCTGCGCGAGACCCTGAGCAGCGGCGCGTCCGACGGGACCCAGGTCCTGCGCCTGGGGCGGCGCAACTGGGTCGCCAAGCGGGCGCCGGTGCGGGTGCGCGGCGAGGTCGTGGGCGCCGCGCTGACGCTGTACGACGCCCGCTCCATCCACGAGGCCGACACCCGCCTGCGCATCCAGCAGCGCCGCCAGCAGGCGGCCGCGCGGCACAGCTTCGAGGACCTCGAGGGCCAGAGCCCCGCCCTGCTGCGGGCCGTCGCCAGCGCGCGGCGCTTCGCCCGCACCGACCTGACCATCCTCATCGCCGGCGAGAGCGGCACCGGCAAGGAGCTGTTCGCCCAGGCGATCCACAACGAGAGCGGCCGCGCGGACAAGCCCTTCATCGCCGTCAACTGCGCGGCCTTCCCCGAGAGCCTGCTGGAGAGCGAGCTGTTCGGCTACGAGGACGGGGCCTTCACCGGCGCGCGGCGCGGCGGCAAGCGGGGCCTGTTCGAGGCGGCGCACACCGGCACCCTGTTCCTCGACGAGATCGGCGACATGCCGACCTCGCTGCAGACCCGCCTGCTGCGGGTGCTGCAGGAGCGGGAGGTGCTGCGCGTGGGCAGCGCCGTGCCGGTGCCGGTCGACGTGCGCGTCATCGCGGCCACGCACCAGCCCCTGGCCGAGATGGTGACGCAGCGCCGTTTCCGGCAGGACCTCTACTTCCGCATCAACACCCTGCTGCTGTCACTGCCGCCGCTGCGCGAGCGCGCCGGCGACATCGCCCTGATGGCGACGCGCCGCGTGCAGCGCTGCCTCGCCCGGCTCGGGTCCACCCGGCCCGTCGAGCCGGCGCTCCAGCCCCTGATGCCTCGCCTGCTGGCGCATGACTGGCCGGGCAATGTGCGTGAGCTGGAGAACCTCTGCGAGCGGCTGGCGGTGTTCCTGCTGCAGTTCGATCCCGGCGAGCCGGTGGACTGGAGCGGCCTGCCGCAGGACTGTCCCGAGCTGTTCCCGGGGATCGCGCAGGCCGGCGTGCCTGCGGCGCCGGCGGAGATGCCTGCCCGGACACGGGCCCGGATGGCAGCCGAGATGGCGGCCGGGATGACGGCCGGGATCCCGGCCGAGATGCCTGCCCCCGCGGTCGACATGCGGCCGTCCCTGGTGCGGCAGGCGCTGCAGCAGCATGGCGGCAACCGGCAGGCGGCCGCGCGCGCCCTGGGGGTCAGCCGTAGCACGCTGTGGCGCTGGCTGCGGCAGGACCCGGCGGGCTGAACGGGGCCGGCCTCAGCCGGGCGGGTCGGCCTGGCGCCGGGCCGCGAAGGCCATCAGGCGCTCGTCGCGCCAGGCGCGGCGGGCCTCGAGGTCCGCGTGGGCCAGGTGTTCCCGGCGCTGCGCCTCCACCTGCCGGATCAGCCCCTCGTCCCAGGGCGCCTCGTGGCGGCGTGAGTCGGCGATGCGCTGGTACAGCGGGCCCAGGCGTTGCGCGTAGTCGGCCACGCCGCCGGGGGCGTTCAGGTCGATGGTCTCGAACGGGCCCATGAACGACCAGCGCCAGCCCAGGCCGTCACGGAGGGTCTTGTCGATGTCCTCGCAGCTGGCCACGCCGTCCTCGACCAGCGCCCAGGCCTCCCGCAGCAGCGCCGCCTGCAGGCGGTTCAGCACGAATCCCTCGACCTCCTTGCGCACGTGCACCACGGTCTGGCCGACCGCCTGCATCAGCGCGTCGGCGAAGGCGACGGTCTCCGGCGCCGTCGCGGGCGAGGGCACCAGCTCCACCACCGGCACCAGGTAGGGCGGGTTGACCGGGTGCACGATCAGCACGCGGGGCGAGAGGTCCAGGCCGAGCGCGAAGGCCGAGCCCGGGATGCCGGAGGTGGAGCTGCCGACGATCAGGTCCGGGCCGGCCAGGGCCTCCAGCTCGAGCATCAGCTGCCGCTTCACGTCCACCCGCTCCAGGACGGATTCCTGCGCGTAGCAGGCGCCGTCGACCGCCTCGGCCAGCGTGGCCACCGGCGTGATGCGCGCCAGGATGGCCGCCGGCTCCTCGGCGACGAGGCCGTGCCGGTGCAGCCCGGCCAGCTGGCTGGCGATCAGGGGCAGGGCGGCGCGGGTGACGTCCGGGTTCCGGTCGAACAGCCTCACCGGCAGGCCGGCGCGGGCATAGACGATGGCCCAGCCTGAGCCCACCAGCCCGGCGCCGACGATGGCGACGGGACGGCGCCCCGTGAGTTCCGCGAGTGCGGTCATGCGTTTGTCTCCTTGTGTTGTACGGTCCCGCGCTCCACCAGCCGGCAGGGGACGGTCACGCAGCGCGCGGTGACCTCGCCCTGGATCTGGTCGAACAGCAGGTCGCAGGTGGCTTCCACCATCCGGTCCACGTCCTGCTGCACCGTGGTGAGGTCGTAGGACGGCCAGCCGGCCTGGGGGACGTTGTCGAAGCCGACCACCGAGACGTCCTGCGGCACGCGCAGGCCCAGGTCCGTGCGCAGCGCCTCGAGGGCGGCGATGGCCATGTGGTCGTTGGCCGCGAAGAGGGCGTCGGGCCGGCGGGCCGGGTCGCTGAACAGGTCCAGCGTCGCCTGGCGCGCGGCGGCGAAGTCGTAGTGGCCGACCGCCCGGCCCTGCAGCCTGAGGCCGGCGGCGGCCAGCGCCTCGCACAGCCCGGCCTCCCGCTCGAGGCTGGTCGATGCGTTGGCCAGGCCCGCCAGCCAGGCGATGCGCCGGTGCCCCGTGCGCACCAGCATCTCCCCGACGAGCCGGCCGCCCTCGCGGTTCTGCGAGGTGACCGAGCTGGTCGCGAAGCGCCCGAGCGCGCCGAGCTGCGCGACCCGGTTGAACAGCACCACCGGGATGCCGGCCTCGGCGCAGTCGTGCGCGAGCCCGGACGACAAGGTGGTGGACGCCATCACGATGCCATCGACCTGGTAGGGCAGGATGTCGGCCAGGATGGCGTCGGCATCGACGGTCTCGCTGATGAACAGCAGCACGTGCCAGCCCTTGCGCTGCAGCGCTTGCGACAAGCGCTCGATCACCATCGGGTAGAACTGGTTGTCCAGGTGGCTCATCACCAGGCCCACCATGCCGCTGCGCCGCGTGATGAGCGTGCGGGCGATGGCATTGGGCCGGTAGCCCAGCTCGGCGGCGGCCGCCAGGATGCGCTGGCGGGTGTCGGGGGCCACGCTGGCGCCCGGGGTGAAGGCGCGGCTCACCGCCGACTGCGAGACGCCCGCCAGCCGGGCCACGTCATGCGCGGTGGGCTTGGGCTTCATGCGGCGGTCCAGCCCCCGTCCAGCATCAGGGCGCTGCCCGTCATGAGGCTGGAGGCCTCGCTGGCCAGGAACACGATGGGGCCCATCACTTCCTCGACCCGGCCGATGCGGCCCAGCGCGATCCGGTCGACCACGAAGTCGCGGAAGGCCGGGTCGGCGAACATCGGCGCGGTGAAGGCGGTCTCGATGAAGGTCGGGCAGATCGTGTTGACGCGGATGCCCGCCGGCCCCAGCTCCCAGGACAGCGCCTGGGTCAGGCCCTCGACCGCGTGCTTGCTCGCGCAGTACACGGTGCGGCGCGGGCTGCCCACATGGCCCATCTGCGAGCTGACGTTGATGATCGAGCCCTGCTCGCCCGCCTCGACCATGCGCCGGGCGACGGCGCGGGTGACGTAGAAGGTGGCCTTCACGTTCAGGTCGAAGATGGCGTCGATGTCCTCGTCGGTCGTGTCGGCCAGCAGCTTGGGGCGGTTCATGCCGGCGTTGTTGACCAGGATGTGGAAGGCTGGCCGCTCGGCCAGGGCCGCGGCCACCGCCTCCGAGTCGGTCACGTCCAGCGCGACCCAGTCGGCGCGTCCCCCGTGGGCCCGGATCGCCTCGCAGGCTGCCTCGAGCTCCCCGGCGGAGCGGGCCGCCAGCGTGACCGCGGCGCCGGCCTGGGCCAGCGCGTGGGCCGCCGCGAGCCCGATCCCGCGGCTGGCGCCGGTGACCAGGGCCCGCTTGCCGTCCACCCGGAAGCCGGGGAAGGCGGGCAGCTGCGTGCTCACCGGGCGCCCCCGTGCGCGCGGGCGCGTCGCAGTCGCGCGGCGCTCATGCGTCCAGCGCCGGCACCGGCTGGTACCACGGCACCTCCTCGCGGGTGCCGTAGCGGCGCACGCGGATGTTGGCCTGCTCGCCGTGCCCGGCGAAGTTCTCCATGTGGCACAGGCGGGAGCAGTACTCGCCGATGAGGGCGCTGGCCTCGTCGGTCTCGACCCGCTGGAAGGTGCAGGTCTTGAGGAATTTGCCGACCCACAGGCCGCCGGTGTAGCGCGCCGCCTTGTTGGTCGGCAGGGTGTGGTTGGTGCCGATCACCTTGTCGCCGAACGCGACGTTGGTGCGGGGGCCGATGAACAGGGCGCCGTAGTTGGTCATGTGGTCCAGGAAGAACCCCGGGTCGCGGGTCATCACCTGCACGTGCTCGGAGGCCAGCTCGTCTGCCTTGCGCAGCATCTCCTCGCGCGTGTCGCAGACGATGACCTCGCCGAACTCGGCCCAGCTCTGCGCGGCGATGGCCGCGGTGGGCAGGACCTTCAGCTGGCGCTCGATCTCGGCCAGGGTGTCGCGCGCCAGGGCCTCGCTGTCCGTCAGCAGCACCGAGGGGGAGGTGGGGCCGTGCTCGGCCTGGCCCAGCAGGTCGACCGCCACCAGCTCGCCGTCGACCGAGTCGTCGGCGATGACCAGGGTTTCGGTGGGGCCGGCGAACAGGTCGATGCCGACGCGGCCGAACAGCTGCCGCTTGGCCTCGGCGACGAACATGTTGCCCGGGCCGACCAGCATGTCCACCGGCTTCAGGCTGGGCGTGCCGACGGCCATGGCGACCACGGCCTGCACGCCGCCCAGCACCAGGATCTCGTCGGCGCCGGCCAGGTGCATGGCGGTGACGATGGCCGGGTGCGGCGCGCCCTGGTACGGGGGGGCGGTGGAGACGATGCGCTTGACGCCGGCCACCTTGGCGGTGAGCACGCTCATGTGGGCCGAGGCGATCATGGGGTACTTGCCGCCGGGCACGTAGCAGCCGACCGCGTTGACCGGGATGTGGCGGTGTCCGAGGAAGACGCCGGGCCGGGTCTCCACTTCCACGTCACGCATGGAGTCGCGCTGGACCTGCGCGAAATGGCGGATTTGCGCCTGCGCGAAGCGGATGTCCTCCAGCTCGCGCGCCGACAGGCTCTTCATCGCCTGCTCGATCTGCGCCTGGGTCAGGCGGAAGTCCTGCGGGTCCCAGTTGTCGAACTTGCGGCTGTACTCGCGCACCGCTTCGTCGCCGCGCTGTTCGATGTCCTGGATGATGCCTTCGACGGTGGCGCGCACCTTGGCGTCGTCCGCGTTCCGGGCCTGGGCGTCCCGGCCGCGCTTGAGGTATCTGATCATGGGGTTCTTCCTGGTTGAGGCTTTGCATTCGTATGCAGCGCCCGCAGTCTTTGGGGCTTGCATTCGTATGCAATTAGGTGTTTTCCCTGGGGTGTGCGGCAGCGCCCGGCCGCCGGGGCGGATCCGGGCGCTCGCCGCGGGGGCGTTCAGGCCGGGACGGGTTCCTGGGCCAGGGCCCGGGACTCGGCCACCAGGCTGAAGTACTGCGCCATCGCCGCCGCGGCGCCGTCGCCGTCGCGCGCGCGCAGGCACTCGAGCACCCGCCAGCGCAGGGGGTTCAGCGCCGGCAGGTAGATGGCCTGGGCGCGCGACTGCGCGACCTGCGCGGACACCACGTACTCCAGCATGGTGCTGAGCGATTGCGCCACCACGGCCAGCATCTCGTTGTGCGCCGCGGTGGTCAGCTGCTTGAAGAAGGTGATGGCCGCCTCGGCGCGGCGGACCATGTCGCCCTCCTGCGCATGGCGGTCCAGCCGCCGCAGGTTCTGCTCGATGGCGTCGAAGTCTTCCTCCCGACCCGCCGCGCTGGCCAGGCGCACCAGGCTCACATGCACGGCCGCGCGGGCCTGGACCAGTTCCGCCTCGGAGGCCGGGCCCCGGGAGGCCAGGGCCCGCAGCGACTGCGCGAGCATCATGTAGGCCCCCTTGTAGAACACCAGCGCGTCCTCGTCGCTGCTCTGCTCGAAGGCTTCCACCTGGCCGACGAAGATCACATGGTCGCCCGCGTCGTGCTGGGCGAAGACGCTGCACTGGAAGTTGGCGATGCAGTCGCGCAGCACCGGCGCGCGGCCCCAGCCGCGGGTGTAGGCCACGCCGTCGAACTTCTCCGCCATGCTCTTGCTGCTGCTGGCGAAACGGCCGGAGAGGTCGTCCTGTCGGTGGGACAGCACGTTGATGGCGAACTGCTGCGTCTGCCGGAAGATGTCGATGGACTTGCTGTTCTTGCGCAGGCTCCAGAGCACCAGGGGCGGCTCCAGCGAGACCGAGCTGAAGGAGTTGCAGGTCAGCCCGACCGGCTGGTCCTGGGCATCCACGGTGGTGATGACGGCCACGCCCGTCGGGAAGCACCCGAGGGCCTGGCGAAAACTCTGGGAGGTGGGGGCTTGCTGCGTCTGGCTCATGGCTGGATTCCTTGGATCACTGGTTCGCTGGCGAAAAAGTGTAGGAGCCGGCCCCGAGCGAGAAATGCATAGCAGTTATCGACCCGCCGCCTCCCGTTCGCCCCGGGCGGGGGGGCGGAACTGCCAGACCTGCGCCTCCAGCAGCTTGCCGACCTCCTCGCGCACACAGCGGAACAGCTGTTTCATGGCCGGCGTGGCGGGCCGTTTGGTCGACATGGCGACCGACAGCACGCTGGGAATCGTCGGGTTGACGATGGGACGCACGCTCAGCAGGCCGCGCGACACGAGGTGGGCCACCGCGCCGTAGGGCAGGAAGGTGTAGCCGTACCCCTCTTCCGCAAAGCGGATGAGGGAGTTCATGCCGTCGATCTCCAGCGTCACGTTGGGCCGTGCGCAGATATCGGCGGCGGCCGAGTCGATCACTTCCCGCAGGCCGTGCAGCGGGCTGGGCAGCACCAGGGGCAGCTTCAGGGCCTCGGCCAGGTCGATGGGCGCGTCGGTGTCCATCACGCCATGGCCCGCCGCGCCAACGAGCATCAGCTCGTCGGAGATCAGGGTGTCCAGCGCCAGCTTGGCCCGCTTGGGCGCGTTGTAGATCACCGCCACGTCGACCTGGCCGGTCACCAGCCATTCGAGCACGTAGCCGCTGACGGCGTCCCGCACCCGCAGCGACACCGCCGGGAAGTCCTCGTTGAACCGCGTGACCAGGGGCACGAGCAGGAATTCGGCGAGCATGGGCGGGATCCCCAGCACCACGCTGCCGGCGGCGGTCTTGCGCAGCGCCTGCATCTCGTGCACGGCCGCATCGGCGCGGTCCACGATGTCGGTCGCCAGGCTCAGGAAGCGCTCACCGGCCTCGGTCAGCGCCACCCCGTGGCCCGTGCGACGCAGCACGGGCGAGCCGAGCTCCTCTTCGAGCAGCTGCAGCTGGCGGGTCAGGGCGGACTGGGTGACGCCGACGAGGGTCGAGGCGCGCGACAGGCTCTCGGAGGAGGCGATGGCGATGAAATAGCGAAGCTGGCGCAGGTCCATGGAACGAGAGGCGGGAGACACCGGCCGTCATGGCCGGGAAAGGGGGGGGCCTTGGGCGGCGGCAGCATAGCACTGATACCTGTTATTCATTGTCCGGGCCGGGCGCCCGCGGGATAGTTACCGCACTCTTATTTCGCCCACAGCCTGATGCAATGAATCCCACAAGAGACAAGACGACGGACAAGGAAGTCCGCCTGCTGGCGGTCACCTCGATCCTGGGGTACGGCTTTCCTGAAATCGCGCTGCAGCGAGGCATGGAGGCCAACCCGCACCTGATCGGTGCGGACGCCGGCAGCACCGACCCCGGCCCTTACTACCTCGGCGCGGGCAAGCCCTTCTGCTCGCGCCTGGCCATCAAGCGCGACACCCGCCTGATGCTGCTGGCGGCCGTGCCGCGCGGCATCCCGGTGGTGATCAGCACCTGCGGCGGCGCCGGCGGCGAGCCGCACCTGCAGTTCATGGCCGAACTCGTGCGCGAGATCGCCCGCGAGGAAAAGCTCGACTTCAAGCTGGCCCTGATCCACTCCGAGCAGGACA
Organism: Ramlibacter sp. GCM10027632; assembly: GCF_042675325.1. NCBI lineage: Bacteria > Pseudomonadati > Pseudomonadota > Betaproteobacteria > Burkholderiales > Comamonadaceae > Ramlibacter > Ramlibacter sp. GCM10027632. The sequence goes on from NZ_JBHTGW010000002.1 coordinate 458,640, forward strand.
AGGGCTTCATCAAGCGCCAGCTGGCCGCGGGCAAGGTCAAGCCGGCGTCGCAGCGACCGCCCCTCACCGCGCAGCAGGTCGATGACGCCGAGCGCATCGTCGGCCTGATGGGCCCCGAGCCCATCATGAGCGCCCTGGAAGGCGGCGCGCAGGTGGTCCTGGCGGGCCGCGCGACCGACCCGTCGATCTGGGCCGCGGGCGTCCAGCGCGCCGGCCTGCCGCCCGAGATGGGCTGGTACGCCGGGAAGATGCTGGAGTGCGGCGCCGAGCCCGCCGCGCCCAAGCGCGACGGCTGCCTGCTGGCCCGCGTCCACCGGGACTACATCGACCTCGAGCCGACCAACCCGGAGCAGGCCTGCACCCGCCTCTCGGTGGCCAACTTCGCGCTGCACGAGAACCCCAGCGCCATCCACCACTACGAGCCGGGCGGCATGCTCGACACCTCGGAGTGCCGGTTCGAGCAGCTGACCGATCGCATCGTGCGCGTCAGCGGCATGAAGTGGCACCCCGCCGACGTCTACACCGTGAAGATGGAAGGCGTGCAGCGCGTGGGCTTCCGGGCCATCGCCATGTGCGCCACCCGCGACCCGGTGCTGATTCGCGGCATCGACGACTACCTGGTGCGGGTCCGCGCCATCGTCGACGAGAAGACCCGCAACTTCGGCGTCCCCGCGGGCGGCTACCAGCTGGCGATCCGCTGCTACGGGCTGAATGGCGTGATGGGCGAGCGCGAGCCGCTGAAGGCCACCGCGGCCCATGAGCTGAGCTTCATCATCGAGGCGATGGCGCCGACGCAGGAGGTCGCCAACGCCGTCGTCGCCATCTCCCGCACCACCATGCTGCACGCCGACTTCCCCGGCCGCCTGTGCAAGGAGGGGAACATGGCCATCCCGTTCTCGCCGGCCGACGTGGAGCTGGGGCCCAGCTACGAGTTCAGCGTCTATCACATCGTCGACGCCGAAGACCCGTACCACCTGTTCCCCATCGAATACGCCGACGTGAAAGGCCAGCCATGACCTGCATCCGTGAACTCGCCAGCGTCTGCAAGAGCAAGAACGCCGGCCCCTTCGAGCTGACCATCGACGTGATCTTCGGCTCGGACGAACTCTTCGAGCGCGTCGCCGCCACCGGCATCCTGAGCGCCGCCCTGTTCGCCCGCCTCTACCACGTGGAGGAGTCGCAGGTGCTGTTCATGCCGTACCCGCCGGCGCGGGCCTTCAAGGCCACCCTGCCGCGGCTCATCCCCGCCGGCGCCTTCGGCGACAGCGACGTGTACGGCGCGCAGCAGCATGCGCCCCTCCTCGAGGTCGACATCCCGGTCTGACCGGCGCCCTTCGAACCTCCCCTCGCCCCGAGAACACCCCCGCAAGAGACCTCCATGACCCAAGACCGCAAGATGAGCCTGATCGGCTTCCTGCAGGCGCAGAACTGCTCCACCTACCCGGGCAGCTGGCGCCATGTGGGCAGCGACCCCGGCTATCTCACGCCCGAGTACTACCAGTCCATCGCCCGCACGCTGGAAGCCGGCATGTTCGACATGGCCTTCTTCGACGACCGCCTCGCCATGCCGGACATCTACTCCGGCGACCATTCGCAGACGGTCGCGGCCGGCGTGCGCGCCATCAAGCTCGACCCGCTGGTGGTGCTGTCCGCCATGGCCGCGGTGACGACCCGCCTCGGCCTGGGCGCCACCTACTCCACCACCTACTACGAGCCCTACCACGTGGCCCGCACCTTCGCCACGTTCGACCTCATGAGCAAGGGCCGCGCCGCCTGGAACGTGGTGACCTCGCTGAACGACTCCGAGGCCGCCAACTTCGGCAAGGACGAACACCTGGAGCACGACCTGCGCTACGACCGCGCCGACGAGTTCCTGGAGACCACCCTGGGCCACTGGGACACCTGGGAGGAGGGCGCGCTGGTCCAGGACAAGGAGACCGGCGAATTCGCCCGTCCCGAGAAGGTCAAGCGGCTGGACCACCAGGGTGAGTTCTTCAAGTCGCGCGGTCCCTTCACCGTGCCGCGCTCGCCGCAGGGCCAGCCGGTGCTGATCCAGGCCGGCCAGAGCGGCCGCGGCCGGGCCTTCGCGGCGCGCTGGGGCGAGCTGCTGTTCGTGGTCTACCCCAACCTGAACCTGGCCAAGAAGCAATATGCCGAGATGAAGGCCGCCGTCGCCGCCGCCGGCCGCGACCCGGCCAAGGTGCGGATCGCGACCGCCTGCCACGTGGTGGTGGGCGAGACCGACGAGATCGCCCGCCAGAAGTTCGAGTACATGGACGCCCTGGCCAAGCCGATCGATGGCCTGACGCTGATCTGCGAGGTCCTGAACACCGACTTCTCCACCCGCGACCTGGACGCGCCCTTCTCGGACGAGGAGATGGCCGGCATCTCCGGCTGGCAGACCTTCCGTGACCGGGTGGTCGCCCTGTCGGGCAAGAAGAATCCCTCGGTCCGCGACTTCGTCGAGTACTCCAAGCGCGCCCGACTGCGCGAGTTCAACGTCTTCATCGGCTCGCCCAAGACGATCGCCGACGAGATGGAGCAGTGGTTCAAGGAAGGCGGCTGCGACGGCTTCGTGCTCTCGCCCACCCACATGCCCGGCAGCTACGAGGACTTCGTGCGCATGGTCGTGCCCGAGCTGCAGAAGCGCGGCCTGGTGCGCACCGCGTACGAGAGCGACACCCTGCGCGGCAACCTGGGCCTGGACATTCCCCTGGCCGGCGACTGGAAGGCGGAGAGCGGCCCCGACTCGCGCGCCGCCGCCATCAAGGGCGTCTGACCGGGCCATGGACCAGCCTCGCCCGCCTCTCACGATCGAACGCCCGGTGCGTCTCGCCATCCTCTGCTCGTCGTGGCACGCCGACATCGTCCACCGGGCCCGCGACAGCGCGCTGGCGGAATTCGAGCGCCACGGGGTGCCGCGGGAGCAGGTCGACCTGTTCCAGGTTCCCGGCGCGTTCGAGATCCCGCTCCTCGCCCAGAAGCTGGCCACCCGCCAGCGGTACGACGCGATCATCGCGATCGGGCTGGTCGTCAATGGCGGCATCTACCGGCACGAGTTCGTCAGCACCGCGGTCATCGATGCGCTGATGCGCATCCAGCTCGACACGGAGGTGCCGGTGATGTCGGCCGTCCTGACGCCGCGGGACTTCCATGACCACGACGACCACCTGCGCTTCTTCTCGGAGCACTTCGTCAAGAAGGGCATCGAGGTGGCGAGGGCCTGCCTGGGAACCCTCGCGCTCCACCACGCGCTGGAGGACACCGCCGCCGTGTGACGGCGCCGGTGCCGCCGCTTCCCGTCGTCCCCGACGTCACGGGGGGCGCGCGCTCCCTCAGAGCCGATAGAAGTGCCTGGCGGTGCCGAGGAACAGGGCCTGGCGCTCGTCCTGCGAGCAGGCTGCGGCCACCCGCTTGAACGCATTCCAGAGCGTGCCGTAGCTGCACACGCCCTTGTCCACCGGGAAGTTGCTCTCGAACATGCAGCGCCCGGGGCCGAAGGCCTCGATGCAGGTCTCGAGGTAGGGCCGCCAGGCCGCAGCCAGTTCCTCCGACGACACCGGAACGTCGGTGGAGGCGAAGGGGAAGCCCGCGCGGGGCATGCCCAGGCCACCGAGCTTGACGCAGACATGGCCGTGCCTCGCGAGAGCCGCGATGGCCTCGCGCCAGGCCGCGAAGACCTCGGCGCGATGACCTTCGAAGGGGCCGATGCCCAGGGGGCCGCCGACATGGTTCAGCACGATCGGCGTGTCCGGGCAGTGCCGGGCCAGCTGGATCGCGTCGTCCAGCTGCGTGTGGTAGACCCACAGGTCCAGGCTCAGGCCCAGGCGGCCCACCGTCCTCACCCCCGCCTGTACCACCGGGTCCAGGAGCATCCCGCGCGGCGGGCCGTCGGCCGGGCCCGCCAGCGCCGGGTGGTCGCTCCAGGCTGCGCGGCACCGGATCCCGCGGAAGCGGCCCTTCCCGGCTTCGGCATGGGCCTGCAGCACCTCCTCGACCCGGGCCCCCAGCTGCAGGTCGGCCCAGCCCACGATGCCCTGGCACAGGGCCACGCCCCGTCGGGCGGCGAGTTCCGCCTGGGCCACCGCGAACTCGGTCTCGCCGACCGGGCGCAGGTGCTCCGGGCCCTGCGCCCGGTAACGCGCCTTGCACTCGACCAGGACGGTCGCCTCGACGGCATGGCCCGCCTGGAGGTCGTCCAGCAGGTCGCCGGCGTGGTAGGGCGAGGACTCCTCATCCCAGAAATGGTGGTGGGAATCCACGATGCGCTGCCCGGGGTCCAGCACCGCCTCGCGGCGCAGCGCGAGCCAGTCGGGGCGGACATGCGGGAAATTCGCTTTCTTGTATGAGGGGTTGAAGGCGTGCATGGGGCTGGAAGGGGTTGCGGCTCGCCGGGGACGGGCCACGCCGCGTCATTCTTGCCCGCGCACCGCAGTCTCGACTTCGGCGCGAGACGCATATCTGGTATCCGAACTTTCGCAAGGGTGCTTCTTCATACTTGCCCGGCCGCGTGTGCAGCACGGCCCTACAAAACAAGAGACGGAGACAAGCCACCATGAAGAAACTCAAGATCGCCGTCGCCTCGGCGCTCCTCCTGCTGGGATCACTGGCGCAGGCCAACGGGTACCCCAACAAGCCCATCAAGATCATCGTGCCCTATGCGCCGGGGGGCTCGTCGGACCTGTCGGCGCGGCTGCTGGCCGAAGGACTCACCGCACGCCTGAAGACCCAGGTCCTCGTCGAGAACATGCCGGGCGCGACGGGCAACATCGGCACCCGGGCGGTCGCCAAGGCCAAGCCGGATGGCTACACGCTGCTCCTGGGCTACGACGGCACCCTGACCATCAACCCCTGGGTCTTTCCCAGCGCCAACTTCGACACCCTGAAGGACTTCGTGCCGGTCAGCAAGATCGCCGATTCCACGCTGATCCTGGTGGCCAACAACGACCTGCCGGTGAAGAACGTGAAGGAGATGATCGACCTGGCCAAGGCCCGGCCCAATTTCCTGGACTACGCCACGACGGGCGTCGGCAGCACGCCGCACGCGGCCGGCGAGATGATGAACCAGCAGTTCGGCATCAACCTGCGCCACATTCCCTACTCGGGTGGCGCGCCCGCCATGACGGCCGTCATGGGCGACCACGTGAAGATGGTCTACACGGCGGTCGGCACGGCCGTCACCTTCATTCAGTCGGGCAAGATGAAGGCCCTGGGCGTCTCCGCTCCCAAGCGCGCGGCCGCCCTGCCCGACGTGCCCACCTTCACCGAGCAGGGCGTGCCCGGCTTCGACCTGAACTCGTGGTTCGGCATCCTGGCGCCCGCCGGCACGCCCAAGGCCATCGTCGACCAGCTCCAGCGCAACATCAAGGCCGTGGTCGAGAGCCCGCAGTACCGTGAGCGCTACATCGCCGCCGGCCTGGAGCCGGTGGGCAACACGTCGGAGGAGTTCGGCGCCCAGATCAAGGCCGACCTGGCCCGCTGGGGCGCCATCGTCAAGAAGGCGAAGATGGTGGCGGAGTGACGGGACCGGGGCGCCGGCGGTCCATGCCGGCGCGAAACCCTCCACCGCAATGAAAAAGGGGCGCCTCGCGCCCCTTTTTTTCGTCAGGTCCGACTCGCTCAGCGCCAGGCGCCCTTGTTGCCGCCGAAGCCGCCACCGCCGCCACCGCTGCGGCCGCCACGGCCACCGCCACCGCCGCCGCCGCCACCCCGGCGGCCGCGGCCGCCCATGCTGTCGACGCTGGTGCGCAGCGGGTCGGGCTGGCCGTCGTTGCCGCGCTTCACATGCTCGGCGTCGCGCAGCACGAAGGGGCTGTTCTTCTGGTGGGCGCCGGCGCGGGGCTGGGCGTCGTCGTCGAAGCGGCGGGGCTGCTGCGAGCGGTTGCCCTGGCCACCCTGGCCACCGTGACCGCCGCCGCCATGGCCGCGACGGCCCTGGCCGCCGTTGCCGCCGTTGCCGCCCTGGCGCGGGCCCTGCTGGGGCTTGGCCTGCTGCGGGCGGGGCTGGCCGTCACCGCCGCCCTGGCCGTCGCCGCGGGCCTTCTGGCCGCCACGGCCGCCGCCGTTGCCGGCCTTGTTGGTGCGGATGCGCTCCATCATCTCCTGGCGCGCGGCCTTGGCGGCCGCGGCCATGACCTCGCGGCTCGGCGGCTTGCCGGCGCCGCCCCAGATGGTCTGGCGGCCCATGGCGATGGGCTCGGCGCGCTCGCCTTCCTCGGGGCCGAAGCCCTCCACCGGCTGCACCGGGATCTGCTGCTTGGTGAAGCGCTCGATCTCCTGCATGAAGCCTTCTTCATCGAGGCACACCAGGCTCACGGCCTGGCCTTCCTTGCCGGCGCGGCCGGTGCGGCCGATGCGGTGGACGTAGTCCTCGGGCACGTTGGGGATCTCGTAGTTCACCACGTGCGGCAGGTCGTCGATGTCGATGCCGCGGGCGGCGATGTCGGTGGCCACCAGGGCGCGGATCTCGCCGCTCTTGAAGCCGGCCAGCGCCTGGGTGCGCGCGCCCTGGCTCTTGTTGCCATGCAGGGCCATCGCGGTGATGCCGTTCTTCTCGAGGAATTCGGCCACGTGGTTGGCGCCGAACTTGGTGCGGGTGAACACGAGCACCTGGCTCCAGTCGTTGGTCTGGATGATGTGCGCCAGCAGCGCCTTCTTCTTCGTGCGGCCCACCGGGTGGACCACCTGGGTGATGCGCTGCACCGTGGTGTTGCGCGGCGTGACCTGGATGCTTTGCGGGTTCTTCAGCAGGCCATTGGCCAGGTCGCGGATCTCGTCGCTGAAGGTGGCGGAGAACAGCAGGCTCTGCTTGTCCTTCGGCACCAGGGCCAGCACCTTCTTCACGTCGTGGATGAAGCCCATGTCCAGCATGCGGTCGGCTTCGTCCAGCACCAGGATCTCGACCGTGGTCAGGTCCAGGTGGCCTTGCTGTGCCAGGTCCAGCAGGCGGCCGGGGGTGGCCACCAGGATGTCCACGCCCTTGCGGATGCGGTCGATCTGCGGGTTCATGCCCACGCCGCCGAAGATGACGGTGGAGGTCAGCGGCAGGTACTTGCCGTACAGGCGGATCGACTCCTCCACCTGGGCGGCCAGCTCGCGCGTGGGCGTGAGCACCAGGGCGGCGATGCCGTCCTTGCCGAACTTGTTGGTCTTGCTGTGGCCCTTGGAGAGCTTGTGCAGCAGCGGCAGGGTGAAGGCCGCGGTCTTGCCGGTGCCGGTCTGGGCGCCGGCCAGCAGGTCATGGCCCTCGAGCACGGCCGGGATGGCCTGGGCCTGGATGGGGGTGGGCGTCTCGTAGCCCTGTTCGCGCACGGCCTGGAGGATGGCGGGTGCCAGTTGGAGTTCTTCGAAATTCATGAATGGGTGCGCCTGTATCCATGGCGCAAGGGATCGGCCCGAACGGTGCCAAGGAAGGCGACCGAGCCAGTCAGGGGGCAGATCGTTTCAGGGTTGGGAGCTGGCGGCAGGTTCGCTGGGTGGAAGGCCGCACCGTCCCCGGCAGGAATGCCGGCGCCACGCCAACTGGATGCGTGGACAGCGCGGATTGTCGCACGGATCGCCGGCGTGCGGGGCGTTCCCGGCCCGGCGGCCTGATAATCAGGGGTTTTCCGCGGGCCGCCACGCCGGCCCGGCGCATCGCCGGTGGCCCCTTGCAGGGGCCTGCACGGTCCCCAGTTTCGAACATCACAGGCTACGAGAAGCACATGGCGCAATACGTCTATTCCATGAACCGGGTCAGCAAGACTGTCCCGCCCAAGCGGCAGATCCTCAAGGACATCTCGCTGTCGTTCTTCCCCGGCGCCAAGATCGGCGTGCTGGGCCTGAACGGCTCGGGCAAGTCCACGCTGCTGAAGATCATGGCCGGCATCGACAAGGAGATCGAGGGCGAGGCCATCCCCATGGCCGGCCTGAAGATCGGGTACCTGCCGCAGGAGCCGCAGGTGAACGCGGAGAACACCGTCCGCCAGGAGGTCGAGGAGGCCCTGGGCGAGGTGAACACCGCCAAGGCCAAGCTCGAGGAGGTCTACGCCGCCTACGCCGAGCCCGACGCCGACTTCGACGCCCTGGCCGCCGAGCAGGCCCGCCTGGAGGCCATCATCGCCACCTCCGGCACCGACTCCGAGCACCAGCTGGAGATCGCCGCCGACGCCCTGCGCCTGCCGCCCTGGGACGCCAAGATCGGCCTGCTGTCCGGCGGTGAGAAGCGCCGCGTCGCCCTGTGCAAGCTGCTGCTGTCCAAGCCCGACATGCTGCTGCTCGACGAACCCACCAACCACCTGGACGCCGAATCGGTCGACTGGCTGGAGCAGTTCCTGCAGCGCTACCCCGGCACCGTGGTCGCCATCACCCACGACCGCTACTTCCTGGACAACGCCGCCGAGTGGATCCTGGAACTGGACCGCGGCCACGGCATTCCCTACAAGGGCAACTACAGCACCTGGCTGGAGCAGAAGGAAGCCCGCCTGGAGCAGGAGCAGCGCACCGAGGACGCCCGCACCAAGGCCATGAAGAAGGAACTGGAGTGGGCGCGCCAGAACCCCAAGGGCCGCCAGGCCAAGAGCAAGGCCCGCCTGGCCCGCTTCGAGGAGCTGAGCGACTACGAATACCAGAAGCGCAACGAGACGCAGGAAATCTTCATCCCCGTCGCCGAGCGCCTGGGCACCCAGGTCATCGAGTTCAAGAACGTCACCAAGTCCTTCGGTGACCGCGTCCTGATCGACAACCTGAGCTTCAACATCCCGGCTGGCGCCATCGTCGGCATCATCGGCCCCAACGGCGCGGGCAAGTCCACGCTGTTCAAGCTGATCGCGGGCAAGGAGAAGCCGGACTCGGGCGAGGTCGTGATCGGCCAGACCGTGAAGATGGCCTACGTCGACCAGTCGCGCGATGCCCTGTCCGACGACAAGACCGTGTGGGAAGACGTCTCCGGCGGCCTGGACATCCTCAACGTGGGCAAGTTCCAGATGGCCAGCCGCGCCTACTGCGGCCGCTTCAACTTCAACGGCGGGGACCAGCAGAAGAAGGTGGGCATGCTCTCCGGTGGTGAGCGCGGCCGCCTGCACCTGGCCAAGACCCTGATCGCCGGCGGCAACGTGCTGCTGCTGGACGAACCGTCGAACGACCTCGACGTGGAAACCCTGCGCGCCCTGGAAGACGCGCTGCTGGAGTACGCCGGCAGCGTGCTGGTCATCTCCCACGACCGCTGGTTCCTGGACCGCATCGCCACCCACATCCTGGCCGCCGAAGGCGACAGCCAGTGGGTGTTCTTCGACGGCAACTACCAGGAGTACGAGGCCGACAAGAAGCGCCGCCTGGGTGAAGAAGGCGCCGCGCCCAAGCGCGTTCGCTACAAGGCGCTGAAGTAAGCCGCTTCAGGCTTCCAGCGCTGTCAGAGATCGAGGGCTGCGGGCAACCGCAGCCCTTTTTCATTGAGGCCCTTGGCGGCCAGCACGGCGCGCAGCGTGGCCCGGGCCACCGCCTCGGCGGCCATCACCGACAGCACCAGCATGCCGGGGTGGCTTGCGGCCTTTCCGGTGGCCAGGGCGAACAGGGTGTCGCCGTCGGCCACGGTGTGCACCGGGTTGATGGTGCGCGCCAGCCCGTCGTGGCCGGCCTGGGCCAGGCGGGTGGCCTGGGCCTTGTCCAGGGCGGCGTCGGTGGCGACGATGCCGATCGTGGTGTTGGTGCCGGCGAGCATCGCCATCGGGGCCTCGCCCGCGAGCAGCGCGCGGCGGGTGTCGCGCAGCGCGGCGCCGTCGGCCGTGCGCGCGCCGGCGACCAGGCGGCCGGTGGCCGGGTCGACCACGTCGCCCATGGCGTTGCAGGCCACCAGGGCGCCCACCGTCACGCCGCCCAGGCGGACCGAGGCGGTGCCGATGCCGCCCTTCATGGCGAACTGCGGCCCGAAGACCTTGCCCACCGTCGCGCCCGCGCCGGCGCCCACGCAGCCCTCGGCCAGCGGCCCCGGGCCGGCCGCTTCGCAGGCCGCGAAGCCGGCCGCGGCGTCGGGCCGCACCGCGGGGTCGCCCACGCCGAGGTCGAACAGCACCGCCGCCGGCACGAGGGGCACGCGCACCGGGCCCACCGGCAGGCCGATGCCGCGGCCCTCCAGCCAGCGCACCACGCCCGAGGCGGCGTCGAGCCCGAAGGCGCTGCCGCCCGTGAGCAGCACCGCATGCACCTGCTGCACGGTGTTCAGGGGCGAGAGCAGGTCGGTCTCGCGGGTGCCCGGCGCCGCGCCGCGCACGTCGACGCCGGCCACCGCGCCCCCGCGGGCGATCACCACGCTGCAGCCGGTGGGCCCGCGCGCGTCGGTGAAGTGGCCGGCCTCCAGGCCGGGGACGTCGGTGAGGGCGCCGGCCGGGGCGGCGAGGAGGGCGGACAGGTCGTTCGTCATCTCAGTCGCTGCGCCACTGCGGCAAGGTGAAGCCGGAGGCCAGCGCCAGGGCGCGCAGGCCGGTGGCGGTGGCGGCGCCAGCGAGCAGGGCCACGCCGGCCGGGGCGCCGAAGGCCTGCGCGCCCACCAGAACCCAGCCGCCCAGGAAGCCGCAGACCGCGTAGGGCTGGTGGTCGCTGAAGGCCCTGGGGATCTCGTTGCACACGATGTCGCGCAGCACCCCGCCGAAGACCGCGGTGATCATTCCCATGAGGACCGCCACGATCGCGGGCATGCCCTGGGCCAGCGCGATCTGCGTGCCGTGCGCCGTGAACAGGCCCAGGCCGATGGCGTCGGGCCACTGCGCCGCGCGCAGGGTGGGGGAGAGGTGGCGGGCGCGCATGAAGGCCATCGCGCCCACCGTCAGCCCCAGCAGGATCCAGAGCCAGCCGGCATGCTCCACCCAGAAGAAGGGACGCCGGTCGAGCAGCACGTCCCGCATGGTGCCGCCGCCGAAGGCGGTGAGGCCCGAGACCACGCACACGCCCACCGCGTCCATGCGCTTGCGCACGGCCTCGACCAGGCCCGACAGCGCGAAGGCGAGGGTGGCCGCCGCCTCGAAGGCGGTCTGGACCAAGGTGAGGGTGAACCAGCTGGACGTTTGCATGCGGCGATGAAGGCCGCAGTATCGCCGAGCCGGCCGGGGCTCATTTCTTCAGCTCGGTCTTGTGGCTGATGATGCGGCCCACCAGGCCGTAGGCGATGGCCTCGTCGGCCGAGAGCCAGCGGTCACGCTCGATGTCCGCGATCACCGCCTCCAGCGGCTTGCCGGTCTCGCGCGCGATGGTGCGGGCGATGCGCTCGCGCGCCTTGATGATTTCCTGCGCGTGGATCGCGATGTCGCTGGCCTGGCCGCCCGCGCCGCCCGAGGGCTGGTGGATCAGGAAGCGGGTGTTGGGCAGGCAGAAGCGCCGCTCGCGCGGCACCGCCAGGTACAGGTGGGTGGCGGCGCTGCCCACCCAGCCCGTGCCGATCATGCGCACCGGCGCGGTGATGAAGCGGATGATGTCGTGGATCGCGTCGCCCGACTCGAGGTGGCCGCCGGGCGAACTCACGAACATGTCGATGGGGGCGGGCGAGTCCGCGTCCAGCGCGATCAGGCGGCGCGCGACATCGCTGGCGGCCACGTCGCTGATCTCGCCGAACACCAGCACCGTGCGCGACTTGAACGCCTTCTCCTCGAGGAAGGCGTTGCGCGGCTCGGCGGTGGAGGGCGCATGGGATTCGGTTTCCAGGCTGTGCGGGCGGTGCATGCGGGACATGGGGCCTCCGTGGCGATGCGCGCATGATGCACCCGGCCGCGGCCCGGCGCACCCCCGGGCGCCGCGGCAGACGCCCGTCAGCGGCCGTGTCCTACAGGGGGGCGCGCCCGCCGGAGGACAGGCCGGCATCGCTGGGCTTTCTAGAGTGGGCCGGGCGCCGGCGCGGTGCCGGCGGGCCAGACCCACCACCCAGGAGGCTCCATGATCGATGACCCCATCAGCGAATCCCCCTTCCCCGCCAGTGGCGCGTCCGCGGGGGCGGGCACGGCCACCACCGGCCTGGGCGGCATGGGCCTGGCGGGCGGCGCGGCCGAGGTCGACGCGCAGGGGCGCGTGCAGCGCGTGGCCCAGAAGGCCCACGAGGCCGTCGACCGGATGGAGCAGGCCATCGGCGTCGGCAGCGAGCGCATGATGGACTGGCAGCAGGAGTGGAGCGAGTCCGCCCGCGAGCAGGTGCGGGCCAGCCCGCTGGCGGCGGTGGGCGTCGCCTTCGTCGCCGGCATCCTGTTCAACAAGCTGTTCATGCGCTGAGGCGAGGGCCCGGCGCCACGCGCACCCGCGACGGACGCGGCGCGCCGCCGCTCAGTCGTGCAGCGAGGAGAGGAACTGCTTCAGCTCCGGCGTGCGCGGCTGCGAGAACAGCTCCTCGGGCGGGCCCATCTCGTGCACCCGGCCCTGGTGCATGAAGATCACGCGGTCGCTGACCTTGCGCGCGAAGTTCATCTCGTGCGTGACCATCAGCAGGGTCATGCCCTCGTCGGCCAGGCCCTCGACCACGCGCAGCACCTCGCCCACCAGCTCGGGGTCGAGCGCGCTGGTGATCTCGTCGCACAGGAGCACCCCCGGCTCCATGGCCAGCGCGCGGGCGATCGCCACGCGCTGCTGCTGGCCGCCCGAGAGCTGGTCGGGCATGGCGTCGAACTTCTCGGCCAGGCCCACGCGGGCGAGCAGCTTGCGCGCCTGGGCCCGGGCTTCGGCGCCGTCCTTCTTCTTCACCAGCGTGGGCGCCAGCATCACGTTGCGGCCCACGCTCAGGTGCGGGAACAGGTTGAACGACTGGAAGATCATGCCCACGCGCTGTCGCAGCGCGCGCATGGCGGCGGGGTTGTCGTGCAGCAGGGGCTGGCCGTCGACGGTGAGGGCGCCGTCGTCGAAGGTCTCCAGGCCGTTGATGCAGCGAAGCAGGGTGCTCTTGCCCGAGCCGCTCTTGCCGATGATGGCGATCACCTCGCCGGGGGCGACCTTCAGGTCGATGCCCTTGAGGACCTCGTTCGGTCCGAACGACTTGCGCAGGGCGGCGATGTCAACGATGGGCCGCATGAAGCTTCTTCTCCAGGGTATGGGCGTACAGGCTGATGGGGTAGCACAGCGCGAAATAGAGCAGCGCCACGCAGGTGTAGACGACGAAGGGCTTGAAGGTGGCGTTGGTGATCATGGTCCCGGCCTTGGTCAGCTCCACGAAGCCGATCACCGAGGCCAGGGCCGTGCCCTTGACCACCTGCACCAGGAAGCCCACGGTGGGCGGCACCGCGATGCGCAGCGCCTGCGGCCCGATCACCCAGCGAAGCTGCTCGGTGAAATCGAGCGCCAGGCTGCGCGCCGCCTCCCACTGGCCGCGCGGGATCGCGGCCACGCAGCCGCGCCAGATCTCGGTGAGGAAGGCGCTGGTGTACAGCGTCAGGGCCACAGCCGCCGCCACCCAGGGCGAGGTGTTGATCCCGAACAGGGCGATACCGAAGTAGGCGAGGAACAGCTGCATCAGCAGGGGCGTGCCCTGGAACAGCTGCACGTAGCCGGCGACGGCGCGCTGCAGGCCGCGTCCGCCGCGCAGGCGCGCCACCAGCAGCAGCGCGCCGACCAGGCCGCCGCCGACGAAGGCGATGAGGGAGAGGGCGACGGTCCAGCGCGCGGCCAGCAGCAGGTTGCGCAGGATGTCCCAGAGGGAAAACTCGATCATGCGTTCACCGCCCGAAGATGAAGCGCGGGCCGGCCCAGTTCAGGAGGCGGCGCACGGCGACGGCCAGCGCCAGGTACAGGGCGGTGGCGATGATGAAGGACTCGAAGGCCCGGAAGTTGCGGCTCTGGATCAGGTTGGCCGCGTAGCTCAGTTCCTCGGTGGAGATCTGGCCGCACACGGCCGACCCCAGCATGACGATGATGATCTGGCTGACCAGCGAGGGCCACACCTTGCGCAGCGCCGGCGGCAGCACCACCCGCAGGAACACCTGCGTGCGGGTGAGGGCCAGGCTCACCGCCGCCTCGACCTGGCCGCGCGGCGTGGCCGCGAGGCCGGCGCGCACGATCTCGGTGGCGTAGGCGCCGAGGTTGATCATCATCGCGATCACCGAGGCGGCCTCCGGCGACAGGCGAACGCCCGCCGCCGGCAGCCCGAAGAACACGAAGAACAGCTGCACGATGAAGGGCGTGTTGCGGACCACCTCGACGTAGCCGCCGACGACCCACCGCAGCCAGGCCGGGCCGTGCTGGCGGGCCCAGGCGCCGGCCACGCCGACGGCCAGGCCGACGAGGCTGGCGATCGCGGTGAGGGCCAGCGTCCAGGCCACGCCCCTGGCGAGCAGGGGCCACTGTTCGAGGACGGCCAGGAAGTCGAGCGTGATGCGCATGCGTGCGGTGTCCGTGGCGCGTTACTGGGGCAGGTCGCCGGCCGGGCGGCCCAGCCACTTCAGGGCCATCTTGTCGAGGTCGCCCGACTTCTTGCCCTCGGCGATGATCTCGTTGACCTTGGCGCGCAGCTTGTCCTCGCCCTTGCCCACGCCGATGTAGTTGGGCGAGTCCTTCAGCACGAACTTGAACTCGGTGCCCAGTTGCGGGTTCTTGGCCATCATCGCGCCGGCCACCTGCGCGCCGGCGGCGAGCAGCTGCACCTGGCCGGCCACGTAGGCGGAGATGGTGGCGTTGTTGTCCTCGAAGCGGCGGATCTCGGCGCCCGAGGGGGCCAGCTTGGTCAGCTCCATGTCCTCCACCGAGCCGCGGGTGACCGAGAGCGACTTGCCGGCCAGGTCCGCGGGCGCCTTGACTGCGGCGGCCTTGGGGCCGAACACGGCGAGGAAGAAGGGCGAGTAGGCGGCGGTGAAGTCGATCACGCGCTCGCGCTCCGGGTTCTTGCCCAGGGTGGAGATCACCAGGTCGGCCTTCTTCGTCTGCAGGTAGGGGATGCGGTTGGCGCTGGTCACCGGGACCAGTTCCACCTTCACGCCCAGCTTGGCGCCGATGTAGTGGGCCATGTCGATGTCCAGGCCCTGGGGCTTGAGGTCGGTGCCGACGAAGCCGTAGGGCGGGAAGTCGGTGGGGATGGCGACCTTGATCTCCCTGGCCTTGACGATGTCGTCCAGGGCGGACTGCGCGTGGGCGGTGCCGGCGGCGGCCAGGGTCAGGGCCGCCAGGCCCAGGGCGAATTGGCGTTTGTTCAGGGTCATAGCACTTCTCCGAGGTAGGTCGATCCGGCGGACCGGGGTTTGCGGGGGGAAACTCGTTCGGCCTTGCTTGTATGCAAGTCTTGTGCCCCAGGGCTCACGGGGGCGAGGGCGGCGCGCAGCCGGCCCAGCGGGTCGGCCGCCTCGGGCGGGCGCAGCTTGGCCGACCAGGTGCGCAGGTGGTCCACCATCAGCGCCTCGGCGCGGGCCCGGTCGCCGGCGGCCAGCGCCTCGACGATCTGCACGTGCTCGGCGCACGACTGGGCCGCGTCCTCCGGCGTCTGCCAGCGCATCGCGATGAGGGTGGTGCGCGCGGTGAAATCGCGCAGGGTCTCGGCCAGCAGGCCGTTGCCCAGGCACTCGGCCAGGCAGACATGGAAGTCACCGAGCAGGAAGCTGCGCAGGCCCACGTCGGCGCCGGCCACGGCGGCCTGCTCGCGGGCGATGTGGTCACGCAGCGTGCGCAGGGCCTGCGCGTCGGGCAGGGGCAGGGTGCGGATCAGGCCGGTCTCGATGACGCGGCGCGCCTCGAAGGCCTCACGCGCCTCCTCGGGCGAGTGCTCCACCACGTACCAGCCGCGGCGGGCGCTGACGGTGACGATGCCGCGCGCGGCCAGCCCGGTGAGGGCCTCGCGCACGATGGTGCGGCTGCAGTCGAACAGCAGCGCCAGCTGCTGCTCGCCCAGGCGGGAGCCGGGCGGCAGCTTCTGCGCCATGACGGCTTCGAGGATGCGGTCGCTGATGTCGCTGGCCTGGGGCATGGCCAGCGTGTATGCATCAGGCGTGCCAGCTTGTATGCAAGGCTGGTGCACCTCGGGCGGGCGCGCCGCGGTCCTTCAGCGGCGCCCCTGCACCAAGCGGGAGCCGGTGCGCGTCGCGCCGCGCACCGGCACGGCGCATTGGGGAACTTGCGTGTTCGCCGGTCAGGCCGTGAGGGCGACCCGGCCCAGGCCGGCCACCTCGCCTTCCACGCGGGCGCCGGCCGGCGCCAGGATCAGGCCGGTGCAGGTGCCGGTGGTGATCACCTGGCCGGCGCGCAGCGGCAGGCCGCGCGCCTGCGCGTGGCGGGCCAGCCAGGCGATCAGGCGCATCACGTCGGGGGCCACGTGGCCGCCGGTGGTGTCGGCCACGCACTGGCCGTCGAACCACAGCTGCGTGCGCAGGGTGCGCAGGTCGATCGCGCGCAGGTCCGCCTTCACCGGGGCGCCGAGCACCAGCGCGCCGTGGCTTTGCAGGTCGGCCAGCTTGGCGGGCACGGGGGCGTTGCGGCCCTCGGCCAGGCGGGTGTCGACGATCTCCAGGGCCGGCATCACCGCGTCGATGGCCGCGGCGATCGCCTCCGGCGGCAGCAGCGCGTCGCCGGGCAGCAGGTCGGCGCCCAGGCGCACCGCCACTTCCAGCTCCATGCCGCGCAGCGAGCGCGCCGGCACGGCCACCGGCGTTCCCTGGCTCACGACCACCGAGGCCGGCAGGGGCGCGCAGTTCGGCTCGGCCTGGTCGTTGGCGGCGCCGACCTTCCAGCCGGCCACCGGGCCGAGCCGGGCGATCAGCTGGTCCTGCACGGCGTAGGCCTGGGCCGCGTCGGCCACGGGCACCTCGGCGTTGGCGAGGCGGTCGGCGCCTTGCCAGGCGCGGGCCAGGGCATCGGCGATGGGGAGGGGGGCGAAGGCAGTGTTCATGGCCGCGCGATCATAGAGGGCGGCCGGGCGATTGCCCCTGGCGACCGGCCCCGTGCGCGACACCGCCTACACTCGCCGCGCAAACCAATCCCCGGGAGACAGGCTGTGCGAATCCTCATGACCGGCGCCACCGGCTTCATCGGCGGCGCCCTGGCGCGGGCCCTGCTGGCGCAGGGCCACGAGCTGGTGTGCGCGGTGCGCAACCCGGCCCGGCTGGACCTGGGCCCTGGCGCCTGGCGCGCCCTCCAGGCCGACCTGGAGTCCGTGCCTGCCGCCGCCTGGTGGCAGCCCCACCTGCAGGGCGTGGATGCCGTGGTCAACGCGGTGGGCATCCTGCGCGAGGGCAACGGCCAGTCCTTCGAGGCGCTGCATGCCCGCGCGCCCATCGAGCTGTTCATGGCGGCGGCCGCGGCCGGCGTGAAGGCGGTGGTCCAGGTCTCGGCCCTGGGCGCCGACGACGAGGCGCAAAGCCGCTACCACCTCTCCAAGAAGGCCGCCGACGACATCCTGCGCGCGCTGCCCGTGGCGGGTGCCGTGGTCCAGCCCTCGGCGGTCTACGGCCCCGGCGGCTCCAGCGCCATGATGTTCAACACGATGGCCCTGCTGCCGGTGCTGGCCCTGCCCGGCGCGGGCGGCATGGCCATGCGCCCGGTGCACGTGGACGACGTGGTGGCCGGCATCCTCGCCGTGCTGGCGGCGCCGCCCCGGCCGGTGGCCACCATCGCCTTCGTCGGCCCGAAGAACCTCACCCTGGCCGAGTACCTCCACGAGCTGCGCGGCGCGCTGGGCGGACGCACCTGGCTGCCCGTGGTGCTGTCGATGCCGCGCGCCGTCTTCCTCTACGCCGCGCGCCTGGCCGCCTTCGTGCCGGGCAGCGCGCTCGACGCCGATACCGCCGGCATGCTGCTGCGGGGCAACACCGCCCCGGTGGAGGCCTTCCAGCGCCTGCTGCACCGCCTGCCGCGGCCGGTCTCCCAGTTCATCCCGCCGGGGCAGGCCGCCGCCGTGCGCGGGCAGACGCTGCGCGGGCTCGCCCGGCTGGCGCTGCGCGTCGCGCTCGGCGTCCTCGCCGTCGCCGCCATCTTCGCCGCCGCCTGGTTCATCTGATCGCGTTGCCATGCCGTCCCTCAAGCTGTCCGTCCTCGACCAGTCCGTGGCCCGCGTGGGCCAGCCCCAGGACCAGTCCATCCGCGATACCCTGGCCCTGGCCGAGCGCTGCGAGGCGCTGGGCTACGAGCGCTTCTGGGTCAGCGAGCACCACAGCATCCCCGCCCTGGTGGGCACCGCGCCCGAGGTGCTCATGGCCGCCATCGCCGCGCGCACCCGCCGCATCCGCATCGGCAGCGCCGGGGTGATGCTGCCGCACTACGCGCCGTTCAAGGTGGCCGAGCAGTTCCGCGTGCTGGACGCGCTCGCCCCGGGCCGCATCGACCTCGGCGTGGGCCGCGCGCCCGGCGGCGACATGCGCACCGCGCGCCTGCTCAATCCGCGCAGCGCCGCCAGCACCGGCGACGACTTCCCGCGCCAGGTGATGGAGCTGCAGGCCTGGGTCGACGGCGAGGCCATGCCGCCGGGCCACCCCGGCCACGGCGTCAACATGCTGCCCATGTCCGACACCGCGCCCGAGGTCTGGATGCTCGGGAGCTCGGGCTACGGCGCGCAGCTCGCGGCGCACCTGGGCCTGCCCTACGCCTTCGCCTGGTTCATCACCGACGGCGACGGCGCGCGCGAGGCGCTGGACCTGTACCGCGCCACCTTCCGGCCCGGCGTCATCGACCGCCCCCGCGCCACGTTGTGCCTGTGGGCGCTGGCGGCCGAGACCGAGGAGGAGGCCTGGTTCCAGTTCCGCAGCCGCGAGCGCGCCCGCATCGACCGGCTCACCGGCCGCTTCGGCCCGCTGCTGCCGCCGCAGCAGGCCCAGCGCGAGTACGCGCCGGCCGAGCGCGCGCAGGCCGAGGACCTGCGCCGGCGCTCCTTCGTCGGCAGCGCCACGCAGGTGCGGGACCGGCTGCTGGCCCTGGCCGAGGAGCTGTCGCTCGACGAGCTGGTCATCGTGACCTGGACCTGGGACCCGGCGGTGCAGCGCCGCTCCTACGAGCTCCTGGCCGAGGCCTTCGCGCTCGCGCCGGGCTGATCGGGGGCCGCCTGCGGGCATGCCGCTTGCCGGCGGGAAGGTTTCGACCTTTACCGCCAAGGAGCGCCATGACCATCAACCTCTTGCAAGACCGGGGAACCGCGCTGGACGACCAGCGCTTCACCTGGAAGGAACTGGTGCGCAAGCCCCTGTCCAAGCTGGACGACGACGCCTTCTCCCGGGTGCGCGTGATCCTCATGAACGGCGTCGAGCTCGACGCGCTGCGCCTGCAGCAGGTGCTGCTGCGGATGCTGCGCGAGGGCCGCGAGGACATCGCCCGCCTCATGCGGGTGGAGCACCTGCAGGCCACCGCGATCAACTGGATGCTCTCGGCCGACCACTCGCCGCTGGAGACCACCATCGCCTACGAGCAGGTAGCCATCGAGGTCACGGCCTCGGTGGCTCAGCTCGAGCCGGACCCGCGCATGGCGCAGGGCTACCGCTTCGGGCTGCTGGAGGACTTCGACCACCTGTATCGCTACGCCGCGCTGCTCGATCGCCTCGAGGGGCGGGACGCCAACAACATCCTCCAGGGCTACACCGACATCGTCCCCGGCCGGCCGACGATGGTCCACCACCGCTCGCCCGAGAACGACCTGATGGCGCCCTATGGCAGCGACGCGCCCCTGGCCACCCGCCTGCACGCCATCACCCTGGTCGGCGGCGAGTACCAGACGCACGACTACTACATGGTCGCGGGGCCGCAGTTCACCGACCCGGTGGCGCGGCTGCTCTATGCCGAGATCGCCTCGGTCGAGGCGCAGCACATCACCCACTACGGCAGCATGCTCGACCCGGACGAGACGCCCCTGCAGAAGCTGCTGCTGCACGAGGCGGCCGAGGTCTGGAACTACCAGGCGTGCGCACAGCAGGAGAGCGACAGCGCCCTGCGCGCGCTGTGGGAGCGGTTCCTGGACTACGAGCTGGGCCACCTCCAGGCGGCCATCGCGCTGTTCAAGGACGTCGAGCGCCGCGACCCGGCCGAGGTGCTGGGCGACGGGCGACTGCCGCCCGGCATCGCCTATCGCAGCCAGCGCGAGTTCGTGCGCCAGGTCCTGGCCGCGGAGGTGCCGCTTCGCAAGGACGGCGTGCGCTTCGTCGACGAGGACCAGGAGGCGGTGGCGTCCATCCGCTGGCGCAACCACCTGAATGCGCAGGGCTCGCCCTCGCAGCGGGTCTCGGCCGGCTACCAGTGGGCGCCCGGCACCGAGCTCAATCGCGACCTGGCCGGCGCCGGCCAGGCCGCCGTCGTCTGAAGGAGCGGATCATGGAGAACACCGTCGAGACCGGCCTGAACCGCACGGGCCTGGACATGGCGCCCGGGAGCAAGGACGAGATGGTCCGCTTCGCCCGCGACGCCGCCACGCAGGAGCCGGCCGCCGCGGCCGGCGCGCAGGCCCTGGCCGGCCTGCGCCGCGACTACGCGATGGAGGCCGACCGCATCGGCTCGGTGCCGGTGCCGATGCGCCTGCGCGGGCTGGCCACCGCCGCCGCCGACACCCTCCAGGGCCACCACGGCGCGGTGCTGGTCGACAAGCTGGGCGAGCGCCTGGCCTACGAGCGCACCGGCGTGCGGCTGTACGAGGCGATGGAGGTCAAGGTGCGCGCCGCGCGCGGCGGCGCCCTGGTGGAGGTCGAGGCCCTCGCGCGCATGCGCGACGACGAGGAATCCCACTTCCACCTGGCCTCCCGCTGCCTGGTGAGCCTCGGCGCGGACCCGACGGCGATGACGCCCTGCGCCGACACCGCCGGTGTGGCCGGCTCCGGCCTGCTGCAGGTGGTCTGCGACCCGCGCACCACGGTGGCCCAGGCGCTGAACGCGCTGCTGCTGGTCGAGCTGGGCGACGGCGCCGGCTGGGAGCTGCTGGTCGAACTGGCGCAGGAGGGCGGCCACCCCGACATGGCCCAGGCCTTCACCGTGGCCCTGGACACCGAGCAGCGCCACCTCGCCCAGGTGCGGGGCTGGCTGCGGCAGTCCGTGCTCGAGGAGGCGCGCTGACCCGCGTGCTGACGGACTTGTCCTACAAGCGGCGACCGCCGGCCGCCCTACAACAAGGGGATGCAACCTGGACGCTGGCGTACGGTGAGGTCCCACAGCCTGGCCCTGGCGGCGCCGCTGTCGGCCGAGGACCAGTGCATCCAGTCCATGCCCGACGCCAGCCCGGTGAAGTGGCACCTGGCCCACACCACCTGGTTCTTCGAGGCGATGGTGCTGCAGCCGCACTGCCCGGGCTACAGGGTGTTCGACGATCGCTTCGCCTTCCTGTTCAACTCCTACTACGAGTCGCTCGGGCCGCGCCACCCGCGGCCGCAGCGCGGTCTGCTCACGCGGCCCGCGCTGGAGCGGGTGCTCGAATGGCGTTCGCACGTGGACCACGTGATGCTGGACTACCTGCCCGAGGCCGGCGAGGTCTCCGCGCTGATCGAGCTGGGCCTGCAGCACGAGCAGCAGCACCAGGAGCTGATGCTCACCGACGTCCTGCACGCCTTCGCCTGCAACCCGCTGCTGCCCGCCTACCGCGAGCGCACGCCCGCGCCCGGCGCGGCGCCGGCCCTGGAGTGGCTGTCGCACCCCGGCGGGGAGGTGGCCATCGGCCACGCCGGGACCGGCTTCGCCTTCGACAACGAGGGGCCCTCGCATGGCGTGCTGCTGCGGCCCTTCGCCATCGCCAGCCGGCTGGTGACCTGCGGCGAGTGGCTGGCGTTCATGGCCGATGACGGCTACCGCCGCCCCGAGCTGTGGCTGTCCGATGGCTGGGCGCTGGCCCGGTCCGAGGGCTGGAGCGCCCCGGCCTACTGGATCCCGCCGGGCGACCCGCGCGCGCCGGCCGAGGCCTGGCAGGTGTTCAGCCTCGACGGCGTCCACCCGCTGGATGCCGAGGCGCCGGTGCGGCACGTGAGCTTCCACGAGGCGGCGGCCTATGCCGAATGGGCCGCCGCCCGCCTGCCCACCGAGGCCGAGTGGGAGGCGGCCTGCGGCCTGCCCGGCTTCGCGCAGCGGGACGATCAGGCCTGGCAGTGGACCCGCTCGGCCTACGAGCCCTATCCCGGCTTCCGGCCGCTGGCCGGCCCGGCCGGCGAGTACAACGGCAAGTTCATGGTGGGCCAGCAGGTGCTGCGCGGCGGCAGCCTGGCCACGCCGCTGGGGCACGCGCGCCCGACCTACCGCAACTTCTTCCCGCCGGCGGCGCGCTGGCAGTTCACCGGCCTGCGGCTGGCGCGGGACGCGGCATGACGGCCGCGGCCGCGCGCCCGGCACCCTGGGCCGCAGCCCCGCCCGCCCCCATGCAGGCGCCGGAACCTGCCCCGGGCCACGCTCCCGCCGCGGGCTGGGAGCAGGGCTTCGGCCGGGACCTGCGCCGGGCCTTCGCCGCCCGCCCGCGCGCCATCTCGCCCAAGTACTTCTACGACGCCGAGGGCTCGCGCCTGTTCGACCGCATCTGCGAGTTGCCGGAGTACTACCCCACGCGGGTGGAGCTGGGGCTGCTGCGGCGCCATGCCGGCGAGATGGCCCGGCTGGCGGGGCCGGGCGCCGAGGTCGTCGAGTTCGGCGCCGGCGCCTGCGAGAAGGTGCGCCTGCTGCTCGACGCGCTGGAGGCCCCGGCCGGCTTCCGCCCGGTGGACATCTGCGCCGAGGCCCTGCACGCAGCCTGCGCGCGGCTGCGGCGCGACTACCCGGGCCTGCCCCTGGCGCCGCTGGTGGCCGACTGCAGCGAGCGCCTGCTGCTGCCGCCGCCCCTGGCGGGCGCGCACCGGCGGGTCGGCTTCTTCCCGGGCTCCACGCTGGGCAACTTCGCGCCGGCCGCGGCGCTGCGCTTCCTGCGACGGGCCTGCGGCCTGCTGCGCGGCGGCGGGCTGCTGCTCGGGGTGGACCTGGTCAAGGAGCCCGCGGTGCTGCATGCCGCCTACAACGACCGCGACGGCGTCACCGCCGCCTTCAACCTGAACCTGCTGGCCCGCGCCAACCGCGAGCTGGACGCCGGCTTCGACCTGGCCCGCTTCGCCCACTGCGCCTTCTACAACGCGCCGCTGCAGCGGGTGGAGATGCACCTGGTGAGCCGCTGCCGCCAGCGGCTGGACCTGGGCGGGCAGGCGCACCTGATCGGCGAGGGCGAGAGCCTGCACACCGAGAACTCGCACAAGTTCACCGTCGAGGGGCTGCGGGCGCTGGCGGCGCGGGCCGGCTTCGTGCCCGGCGCGGTGTGGGTCGACCCGCAGCGCCTGTTCAGCCTGCACTGGCTGGCGGCGCCCGCCCGGCGGGGGGCGGCTGGCGAGGAGCGACAATAGCCGGATGAAAGCAACCTGGAACGGCAAGGTCATCGCCGAGAGCGACGACATCGTGATGGTCGAGGGCAACCACTACTTCCCCGAAGCATCGCTGGACCGCCGCTACGTCACCTTCAGCAACCACCGCACCACCTGCGCCTGGAAGGGCCAGGCCAGCTACTACTCCCTGCTGGTCGACGGCGAGCTCAATCCCGAGGCCGCGTGGTACTACGCCGACCCCAAGCCCGAGGCCGAGGAGGTGCGCGGCCGCGTCGCCTTCTGGAAGGGCGTGAAGGTGGAGGCCTGATGCTGGCGCCGCCGCTGACCGCGCCCGCGCAGCTCGACGCGCAGCTGCGCGAGCAGGGCTTCGCGGTGCTGTCCGCGCAGGCCGTCTGCGAGCTCGCCGGCTGCACGCTGGCGGACCTGCAGGCCTGGGCCCCCGGCTGGAACGGCCTGCCGCCGGACAACTACCTGCGTGACGGCGGCCGCTACCGCCGC
Organism: Ramlibacter sp. GCM10027632; assembly: GCF_042675325.1. Taxonomy (NCBI): domain Bacteria; kingdom Pseudomonadati; phylum Pseudomonadota; class Betaproteobacteria; order Burkholderiales; family Comamonadaceae; genus Ramlibacter; species Ramlibacter sp. GCM10027632. The sequence goes on from NZ_JBHTGW010000002.1 coordinate 482,348, forward strand.
CGCCGCCACGCCAGCTTCGTCATCGACGGCGAGCGCGTCGTCCCCGTGCCGCACCGCGCGCACTGGCAGCCGGTCTCGTACAACGCGCTGCATGGCGGCATGGAACGCTGGTTCGAGCCGATGCTGCCGGAGGTCACCGGCGCGCCGGCGTGGCAGCGCCTGATGGCCGCCCTGGGCCGCCTGTGCAGCGGCCTGCGCGGGGCGCAGCCCTGGTACAGCGAGGCCCACCAGTTCCGCATCGACACCGCCGGCGGCATCGGCCGGCCCACGCCCGAGGGCGCCCACCGTGACGGCGTGGACCTGGTGGCCGTGTTCCTGGTGGCCCGCGAGGGCGTCAAGGGCGGCGAGACCCGCGTCTTCCAGGCCGACGGCCCGGCGGGCATGCGCTTCACGCTGACCGAGCCCTGGAGCCTGATGCTGCTGGACGACGAGCGCGTGATCCACGAGACCACGCCGATCCAGCCGGCCGGCGCCGGCGGCTACCGTGACACGCTGGTGGTGACGCTGCGCCGCGGCAGCTTCCAGGACCCCTGAGGTCCTGGCCGGTCCGCGGCGGGCCTCGCGGCCTGCGGCGGCCGGCCCGCGCCGCCTACTTGTCCCGGACGTCGCCGACCGGGTTCGCGCCGAAGTCCGGCCGCGCCAGGTAGGCCAGCACCCGCTGCGCCGCGTCCTGCGGCGACATCAGCATCCCCTGCGCCTTGAGCTCGGCGAAGTTGCCCTGGTCGGGGAACCGCCCCGGGTCGGCGCCGCGCAGCTGCCGCTGCATGTCGGTGTCGATCACGCCCGGCGCGAGGGAGCACACGCGCGCGCCATTGGGCCGCAGCGCCTCCTCCAGCGCCACGCAGCGGGTGAAGTGGTCGAGGCCCGCCTTGGCGGCGCAATACGGCGCCTGTGAGGCCATCGCGCGCCGGCCCAGGCCGGAGGAGATGTTCAGGAGCTTGCGCACGCAGGGCCAGCCGGAGGTGGCCTCGAGGAAGGCGCCAGCCAGCAGCATCGGCGCTTCCAGCCCCACCCGCAGGGCCCGGGCGGCGTCGCTGGCGGGAATGCCCCCCAGCGGCGCGATCGCGGGGATCACGCCGGCGTTGTTGATCAGGGTCACGCTCGCCAGGCCGTCGGGGCCCCGGGCGGCGAGCCAGGCGGCCAGGCGTGCCGCCACCGGCGCCGGGTCGGCCAGGTCCACCGGCCATTGCTCGCAGCGGCGGCCCAGGTCGCCGGCCCGGGCGGTGAGCTCCGCGCTGGCATGGCGCGAGAGGCCCAGCAGTTCGTGGCCTTCGCGCAGGAGCTGGTCGGCCATCGCCAGGCCCATGCCGCGCGAGGCGCCGGTGAGGATCGTGAGGTGGGCTGCGGTCATGGGGGGATCGTAGCCCGCGCGGGCTGCCGCCGCTCAGAACGGCGGCGGGCAGTCGAGCGCCAGGGGTTCGCCCGTGGCCGGGTGCGCCAGGCGCAGCGCGCAGGCGTGCAGCAGCAGCCGCGGCGCCCGGTCGCGGACCGCGGGCGGGGCATACAGCGTGTCGCCCAGGATCGGGTGGCCCAGCGCCAGCAGGTGGACCCGCAGCTGGTGGGAGCGCCCCGTCAGCGGCTCGAGCTCGACCCGGGTGGTGTCGCCCTCGTGGCCCAGCACGCGCCAGCGGGTGCGGCTGGGGCGGCCGTGGACCGGGTCCACCTTCTGCAGCGGGCGATTGGGCCAGTCGGCGGCCAGGGGCAGGTCGACCAGGCCCCAGCCATCCGCCGTGTCCGGCGGCGCCAGCCGGCCGGACACCACCGCGACATAACGCTTGTCCACCCGGCGCGCCTCGAAGGCCATGGACAGCGCCCGCTGCATCGCCGGGCCCCGCGCCATGAGCCACAGGCCGGAGGTGGCCATGTCCAGGCGGTGCACCACCAGGGCGTCGGGCCAGCCGGCCTGCACCCGGGCGGCCAGGCAGTCCTGCTTGCCGGGGCCGCGCCCGGGCACGCACAGCAGGCCGGACGGCTTGTCCAGGGCCAGCAGGGCGGGGTCGGCATGTAACACAACGGGCGCGCGGCCGCCAGGGCCCGCGGACGGTACACTGCCGTCCGTCATGAAACCGTCACAGGGCCGGCGTACGCCTGCCCGGGAAAGAGAGAACGCATGCTGTTTGGCAAGCTGCTGCCGCGCGAAGGCAATTTTTTTGAAATGTTCAACCAGCACGCGGAGCGCATCGTGGAGGCCGCACGCGCCTTCTCGCAGCTGGTGGCCAACTATAGCGACCCGCACCTGCGCGAGCAGTACAACCGCGACGTCGACAACGCCGAGCGCGCCGCCGACCGCGTCACCCAGGAGGTGAACCGGCTGATCCACCGCACCTTCATCACGCCGATCGACCGCGACCAGATCCACCAGTTGATCAACACGATGGACGACGTGGCCGACCTGCTGCAGGACTGCGCCGAGACCATGGCGCTGTACGACCTGCGCACGGTGAACGAGGAGATCACCCGCCTGACCGACCTGTGCGTCAAGTGCTGCGAGCGACTGAAGGACGCCGTGGCCCTGATCGGCAAGCTGGCCGACCCGGCCACCGCCGAGGCCGCCCTCAAGACCTGCGAGGAGATCGACCGCCTCGAGTCCGACGCCGACCGCGTCATGCGCAGCGCCATGAGCAAGCTGTTCCGCGAGGAGCCGGACGTGCGCGAGGTCCTCAAGCTCAAGGCCGTCTACGAGCTGCTGGAAACCGTCACCGACAAGTGCGAGGACGTCGCCAACGTGATCGAGGGCATCGTCCTCGAGCAGTCCTGATCCGCCGGAGCTCGCGACGATGGATACCGCAACGACCGTCCAGGCCGCGCTCTGGGTGGTGATCCTGCTGGTGGCGCTGGCCCTGGCGTTCGACTTCATGAACGGCTTCCACGACGCGGCGAACTCGATCGCCACCGTGGTGTCGACCGGCGTGCTGCGGCCCACCCAGGCCGTGCTGTTCGCCGCCTTCTTCAACTTTGTCGCCATCTTCATCTTCCACCTGAGCGTGGCGGCCACCGTGGGCAAGGGCATCGTCCAGCCCGGGGTGGTGGACACGCACGTGGTGTTCGGCGCCCTGGTGGGCGCCATCACCTGGAACGTGATCACCTGGTACTACGGCATCCCCTCCAGCTCGTCGCACGCCCTGATCGGCGGCATCGTGGGCGCGGTGATCGCCAAGGGCGGCACCAGCGCGCTGCTGGCCGCGGGCATCGGCAAGACGGTGCTGTTCATCTTCGTCTCGCCGACCCTGGGCTTCATCCTGGGCTCGCTGATGATGGTGATCGTCTCGCGCCTGTTCCGCCGCGCCACGCCGCGCAAGGTGGACGGCTGGTTCCGCCGCCTGCAGCTGCTCTCGGCCGGCGCCTACAGCCTGGGCCACGGCGGCAACGACGCGCAGAAGACCATCGGCATCATCTGGATGCTGCTGATCGCCACCGGCTACACCGCCGCTTCCGACAAGTCGCCCCCGAGCTGGGTGATCGTGAGCTGCTACGTGGCCATCGCCGCCGGCACCATGTTCGGCGGCTGGCGCATCGTCAAGACCATGGGCCAGAAGATCACCAAGCTCAAGCCCGTGGGCGGCTTCTGCGCCGAGACCGGGGGCGCGCTGACGCTGTTCCTGGCGACGGCCCTGGGCATCCCGGTGTCCACCACCCACACCATCACCGGCGCCATCGTCGGCGTGGGCTCCACGCAGCGCGCCAGCGCCGTGCGCTGGGGCGTGGCGGGCAACATCGTCTGGGCCTGGATCCTGACGATCCCGGCCAGCGCCTTCGTGGCGGCCATCGCCTACTGGGTCAGCCTGCAGATGTACTGACCCGGGCGCGCCTGACGGCCCGCTCCAGCAAGAAGGCCACCGCGAGGTGGCCTTTTTTCATGCGCCGGGGGGTTCGCTCAGTCCAGCGTCGCGCCCGAGCGCTTGACCAGCTTCGCGTGCTTGTCCAGTTCGCTGCGGAAGAACGCGGGGGCCTGGGCCGGGGCGATGTCGACCAGCGAGATGCCCTGGGCCGCCATGGCCTCCTGCACCACGGGCTCGGCCATCGCCTTGCGCAGGTTGGCATAGGTGTCCTGCACCACGCGGGCCGGCAGGCCGGCCGGGCCGACCATGGCGATCCAGGGCTCGAAGGCGTAGCCCGGCAACCCGGTCTCGGCCAGCGTGGGCACCTCGGGCAGCACCGCCGAGCGCTGCTTCGTCGACACTGCGATCGCCCGCAGTTTGCCCGCGCGCACCTGCGGCGCCGCCGCCGTCACCGAGACGAAGGCCATCTGCACCTGGCCGCCTACCAGGTCGGTGGTCAGCGGCCCGGTGCCCTTGTAGGGAATGTGGCGGATGTCGGTGCCGGTCTCGCTGGCGAGCATCTCCGCGGCCAGGTGCAGGGTGCTGCCGTTGCCGGCGGAGCCGTAATTGAGCTTGCCGGGCTGGGCTTTCATCAGGGCGACGAGTTCCGCGGTGTTCTTCGCCGGCACCGAGGGGTGGACCACCAGCACCAGCGGCACCGCGCCGACCACCGCGATCGGGGTGATGTCGTTCATGTGGTCGAACAGCACGGTCTTGTAGATCGCCGGATTGATCACGTGGTTCGAGGAGACCAGGGCCAGCGTCATGCCGTCCCGGGCCGCCTTGACCACCTGCAGGGTGCCGGTCATGCCGCCGGCGCCAGGAAGGTTCTCCACCACCACCGGGTGCCCGGTGGCCTTGGCCAGGGGCGCACTGATGGTGCGTGCGATGGCGTCCACGGTGGATCCGGTGGTCAGCGGCACGACCAGACGCAGCGGCCGGTCGGCCTGGGGCTGGGCCAGCGCCAGCGGCGCGGCCAGGGCGAGGAGGGCGGCGGCCAGCAGGTGGCGGCGGTGGGGAAGGGCGGGGCGAAGCATGGTGTGTCTCCTGGTTGTCGTGTCTCGGGGGTGCCTCCGGCGGCAGCGGGTCAGGCGTGCTGCGCCTGCAGCTCCGCGAAGGACACGAGCCGGCCGGCGATCGCGCTCGCGGCCACGGTGGCGGGGCTGGCCAGCCAGACCTGGCCCGGTCCCGATCGGCCGGGGAAGTTGCGGTTGATGGCGCTCACGGTCACCTGCGAGGCCTCGGTCGACGAGCCGGGGCCGCAGTTGGCGCAGGCGCCGCACGAGGGCTGCAGGATCTGCGCGCCCACCTGCGCGAAGGCCCGCAGGTAGCCGCGCTCCGTGCAGTAGTCGCGCACCGCGGTGGTCCCGAACTGCAGGTACAGCCGCAGGCCCTCGGGCACGCGCAGGCCGCGCGCGGCAGCCCAGGCCAGCACAGCGTGGTACTGGTCGAAGTCCTCGCGTTTGCCGGCGGTGCAGGAGCCGCCGTAGGCAATGTCCAGGCACGGGCGCTCGGCGGCAGGCAGGTCGGCCAGGGCGACGCCGTTGCCCGGGTCACCGGGTCGGGCCACCCGGGGCGTGAGGGCGCTGCAGTCCACGCGGATCACGCCGGCGTAATCGGCGCCCGGGTCGGAGCGCATCCAGGGCTCGAGACGGAAGTCGAGGCCGCGGCGCTCGCGCAGGAAGCGCAGCGTCTCGGCGTCGGGCTCGACGATGCCGGTGAAGCCGCCGAGTTCGGCGGTCATGTTGGTCAGGGTGGCGCGTTCGTCGGTGGCGAGCGAGCGCACCACCTGGCCGGCGAATTCGAAGACCTTGCCCACGCCTTCGCCGGCGCGGATCGCGGGCAGGGCCAGCAGGTATAGCACCACGTCCTTGGTGCTCACGCCCGGGGCCAGCGCGCCCTCCAGCTCGATGCGCAGGCTGCGCGGCACCGTCACCCGCACCGCGCCGGTGACGAAGGCGTTGGCCATGTCGGTGGTGCCCACGCCGAAAGCCACGCAGCCCAGGGCGCCGCTGTGCGGGGTGTGCGAGTCGGTGCCCACCACCACCTGCCCGGGCAGTGCGTAGTGCTCGGCCACCATCGCGTGCGAGATTCCGGCGACGTGGCGGCCGTCGTCGCGCGCAGCCTCGTCCTCGGTGAGCGTGCGGTGCAGGCGCAGGCCGTAGTCCTGGGCGAACTCACGCTGGGCGCGGCACATCGCGGCGACGTTGGGGACCAGGCCGCCCTTCACGTGCGCGGGGCTGTCCGCCACGTAGGAGGTGTGGTCCTCGAACACCACGACCGAGGCCGGGTCCACCAGCGCCAGCGGCCGGCCGAACGCGGCGTGCAGCATGTGCGCGCACATGCCGGTGTAGTACTCGTGGATGAAGCGCAGGTCGGCGCGCACGAAGCCGCCCTCGCCGGGACGCAGGCCGGCGCCGGTGACCTCGGTGCGCATCGCGTGGCGTGCGAGGATCTTCTCGAACAGGGTGCGGGGGCGCTCGTCGCTCGCGGCCGGGGAGGGCGCCACGCCCTGCAGGAAGCGCCGGCCGAACTTCAGCAGGCCGCCGGCGCGCAGGATGGCCGCGGCCAGGGCGTCGCGGCCCTCGAGCAGCTCGTCGACGGTGATCGCCTCGCCGCGCCCGAGGCGCTCCACCAGCCCCAGGTCGGTGGAGGTGAACAGGCCGATGTTGTCGGCGTTCTGCCGGTAGATGCGCTCGAAGCTGCGCGCCACCACCAGGCGGATGCCGGCCAGCTTCTCGGCGGCGGGGCTGTGCTCGCGCGATGAGCCCTTGCCGTAGCGGTTGCCGGCCACCAGCACGCTGAAGCCGCCCTCGCGCAGGGCGCGCGGTGCGAAGGGGCGCCGGCCCCCGGCACTGAAGCCGGTGTGTGCGTAGTCGCCCAGCCTGTCGTCGTAGTGGGTGAGGATGGGGACCGGGGTGATCTCGTCAGTCGAGACGTCATCGGCCAGGTCGTCGAGGCGGGCCGGGCGCACGGTCTCGCCGCGCAGCTGGCGCGCCAGGTCGTCGGCCGCGCGTGTGAGGAACAGGAGGCGGCCCGGGAGGTGGAGGGTGTCCATGGCCGCGACTCTAGGCCGCGACCTGCGCGCAGGGTCATGCTGTCTGGGCGGCGGGGCCATCGCGCGGCGCGATGGCCGGGGTGCCTCAGGCGCCCGGCTGCAGCAGCTCGATCAGCGCCTCGACCGCCCGCGACCGCGGCTGCTTGCGCAGGGCGTACAGGCGCAGCTCGCGCGGCGCCCAGGCCTCGTCCAGCGGGCGCCGCTCGAAGCGGGCGCTGCCAGCGAAGGCCGCCGCCGCGCTGGTGGGGACGATCGCGACGCCCAGCCCGGCCTCGACCATGCGGCAGGCCGCGTCGAAGCTCTCGACGCTGACCCGGGGCTGCAGCGCGGCGCGGGCGGACTGGGCCTGCTCCCGCAGCAGCTGGTCCAGCGAGCCGCCGGACTGGATGGTGACCAGCCCGTGGCCCAGCACGTCGCGGAACTTCAGCCTCGCGGCCTTCGCCAGCGCGTGCCCGGCGGGCATCAGCACGATCAGCGGGTCGTCGGCGAAGTGCCAGGAGTCCAGGCCGGCGACGGCGTCCTGGGCCACGGCCACGCCCACGTCGGCGCGGTCGTCCAGGCAGGCGCGCAGCACCTCGCGGCTGCGGTGCTCGCCCAGTTCCACCGCCACCTCGGGGTAGCGGTCGCAGAAGGCCCTCAGGCGCTCGGGCAGGAAACCGACCACCGCCGAGGGGTTTGCGAACAGCCGAACGCTGCCCGTCACCGCGCCGCTGACGGCCCACATGTCCTGCACCAGCGAGGCCAGCTCCTGCTCGATGCGGTGGCCGCGGTCGAACAGGTACTGGCCCGCCTCGGTCAGCCCGACCCCGCGCGCCGAGCGCACCAGCAGCGGCACCTTCAGCGCGCGCTCCAGGTCGGCGAGGCGGCGGCTCAGGGCCGAGGCGGCGAGGTGCTCGCGTTGCGCCGCGCGCGCGATCGAGCCCTCCCGGGCGACCGCGATGAACAGCCGCAGGGTGTAGGTGTCGAGGCGGGGCAGGCCGGGCGTGTTCACTGCGAGATCTTGCGGCCCTCTTCGATCTGGTACTCGAAGTAGTGCTGGAAGCTGAAGGCGATGCTCGCCATCAGCACGCCGGTGCCGATCATGAGCGAGGCTGCCAGGCCGAACACCGTGAGCCAGTTGGTCGCGCCGGCCGGGGCCTCGGGGTCGGCGCCGGGGTTGAAACGGGCGTTCCACTTGGCCGGCGGCATCAGGCCGTAGACGATGGCATTGAGGGCGCAGCCCGCGAAGGTGAACCCCAGCAGCGGGATCAGGACCCAGCTGGTCTTGTCGTCGAGCCCGAACTGGCCGACGCGCTGGATGCCGTAGACGCCCAGCGCGGTGGGAATGGGCAGCAGCCAGCCGACCAGGTCGCCCAGCCCGTGCAGGTAGAAGCGGTGCAGGCCCAGCGGGCCGCCGAAGAAGGTGAGCCAGGTGGCGAGGGTCTTGTTTTTCATGTGGCAGGGGACTCCGTCGTGTCGGGGGCGCTGCGGTCGCCGTCGCCCAGGGTCTTTTCCATCAGCACGATGTCCAGCCAGCGGCCGAACTTCCAGCCGCAGGAAGCGATCACGCCGACCCGGGTGAAGCCCAGGGCGGTGTGCACGCCGATCGAGCCGGCGTTGCCCGAGTCGCCGATGACCGCGATCAGCTTGCGCAGGCCGGCCCGCTCGGCCTCGTCGGCCAGGGCGGCGAGCAGCAGTCGGCCCAGGCCGCGGCCGGTGGCCTCGGGGTGCAGGTAGATCGAGTCCTCCGCCGAGTAGCGGTAGGCCGGGCGGGGCTTGAACCAGTTGCAGTAGGCGAAGCCCAGCACTCGGCCCTCGTCCTCGGCCACCAGGTAGGGCAGGCCCTTGGCCAGCACGTCGGCCCGGCGCGCGGCCATCTCGGCCTCGGTGGGCGGCGTGGTCTCGAAGGTGCCGGTTCCGTGCAGCACGTGGTGGGCGTAGATGGCGGTGAGGGCAGGCAGGTCTGCCTCGCCGGCGGGGCGGATCAGGGGCATCGGGCTCGGGGGGCTATAATGGCCGGCTTTTCAGCGTGTCGCTGGCCGGGTGGCCAGTCGCGTGTCTCAAACGCCGAAAGAAAACTCCAGGGGTTGCCCGCAAGCAAAAAGTCGCAGGCACCCTCCACCCGAAGGATAAATCATGGTCGTGATCCGACTCTCCCGCGGCGGCTCCAAGCATCGTCCGTTCTACAACATCGTCGTCGCTGACAAGCGCGTGCGCCGTGACGGCCGCTTCATCGAGCGCATCGGCTTCTACAACCCCACCGCCAAGGGCGGCGAGGAAGGCCTGCGCATCGCCCAGGACCGCCTGACCTACTGGCAGGGCGTCGGCGCCCAGGCGTCCCCCACCGTGGACCGCCTGATCAAGCAAGCCGCCAAGGCCGCTCCCGCAGCCTAAGGCCGCCGCACCAGGATGAACCTGCCGCTGGATCCCGCGGAACTGCCCGCGGACGCCGTCGAAGTCGGGCGCATCCTGGATGCCTGGGGCATCAAGGGCTGGTTCAAGGTCCTGCCCCATAGCGCTTCCCCGGAAGCGCTTTTTTCTTCCAAGCGCTGGTTCCTCCAGCCCGCCGAGAAGGGCGCCAAGACCTTCTCCGGCACCGTGCTCCTGAAGGTGCGCGAGGCCAAGGACCACTCGGACAGCGTCGTCGCCTGCGCGCAGGACATCGACGACCGCAACGCCGCCGAGGCCCTCAAGGGCGCACGCATCTTCATCCCCCGTTCCAGCTTCCCCACCGCCGGGGACGACGAGTACTACTGGGTCGACCTGATCGGCCTGGCTGTCGTCAACCGCGAGGGCGCGGCCCTGGGCCAGGTGACCGACCTGCTGTCCACCGGCCCCCAGACCGTGCTGGTGGTGGGCTACGAGGAAGAGGGCAAGGCGCGTGAGCGCATGATCCCCTTCGTGGCCGCCTACGTCGACGGCGTCGACCTGCCGGGCAAGCGCATCACCGTCGACTGGCAGGCCGACTACTGACCGGGTGAGGAGGCCATGCGCTTCGACGTCATCACCCTGTTCCCCGAACTCTTCGCGCCCTTCCTCGAGAGCGGCGTGACCCGCCGTGCCTACGAGTCGCGGCAGGTCGACGTGCGCCTGTGGAACCCGCGCGACCACGCCGAGGGCAACTACCGCCGGGTGGACGACCGCCCCTTCGGCGGCGGCCCCGGCATGGTCATGATGGCCGAGCCGCTCGAGAAGTGCCTGGCCGCCATCCGCGCCGACCGCGGCGAGGACGGCTGCCCGGTGGTGCTGTTTTCCCCCATCGGCCGGCGCATCGACCATGCCCTGGTCGAGGCCGAGGCGGCGGGCCCGGGCGCCATCCTCCTGTGCGGGCGCTACGAGGGCATCGACCAGCGCTTCATCGACCGCCATGTCACCGCCCAGATGAGCCTGGGCGACTTCGTCCTGTCGGGCGGCGAGCTGGCCGCCATGGCCCTGCTCGACGCGGTGGCCCGGCTGCAACCCGGCGTGCTCAATGACGCCGGCAGCCACCAGGAGGACAGCTTCAATCCCGCGCTCGACGGCCTGCTGGACTGCCCCCACTACACCCGCCCCGAGGAATGGAACGGCCAGCGCGTGCCCGAGGCCCTGCTCTCGGGCCACCATGCCAACATCGAGCGCTGGCGCCGCGAGCGCCGGCTCGAGGCCACCGCCCGCCTGCGCCCGGAGCTGGTCGAGGCGGCCCGCCAGGCTGGCCGCCTGAGCAAGGCCGACGAGGCCTTTTTGAGGAAATTGCCGGCCGGGCTATAATGGTGGGCTTTCCGATCCTCTGTCCGGCCGCCCCACAGGTAGAAACCACCGGGGCCCCTAGTGCAGCGCGGGCAAGATCCCAGAGGTAAACATGAACCTGATCCAGACTCTCGAGCAAGAAGAAATCGCTCGCCTTGGCAAGAACATCCCCGAGTTCGCCCCCGGCGACACGGTGATCGTCAACGTGAACGTGGTTGAAGGCAACCGCAAGCGCGTGCAGGCCTACGAAGGCGTCGTGATCGCCAAGCGCAATCGCGGCCTGAACAGCGGCTTCACCGTCCGCAAGATCTCCAGCGGCGAAGGCGTCGAGCGTACCTTCCAGACCTACAGCCCGCTGATCGCCAGCATCGAAGTCAAGCGCCGCGGCGACGTGCGCCGCGCCAAGCTGTACTACCTGCGTGACCGCAGCGGCAAGTCGGCCCGTATCAAGGAAAAGCTGTCCTTCAAGGCGGCCGCTCCCGCCGCCCAGTAAGGCCTTGCAGCCTTCACATCAAACCGCCGCCGGGCTCGCGCCCTCGGCGGTTTTTTGTTGCCTGTGCCCGTGGCGCCTCCTCGTCCAACCCTGAACCGGATCCCCACGTGACGTCCCAGCCCCCACCGCAGCCGGAATTCATCCCGCTGTCCAAGCTGCCGAATTTCAATCCCCACGCCGTGCCGGTGTCGGGCATCGATTCGCACCTGCCGGCCGTGCCCCTGGACGCCCTGGCGCCCCAGGCCCTGCGTGCGCGATTCGCCGCGCCGCCGGCCTGGGTGCCCGAGGTGCGCGAGGAGCCGCGCTTCCACGACCGCAAGACGGCCCACGCCTCGGTGCTGGTGCCGCTGGTGATGCGCGAGCAGCCCACCCTGTTGCTCACGCTGCGCACCGCCCACCTGTCCACCCATTCGGGCCAGATCGCCCTGCCCGGGGGCAAGCGCGACGAGACCGACCGCGACGCCGCCGACACCGCGCTGCGCGAGGCCGAGGAGGAGATCGGGCTGGCGCGGGTGCATGTGGAGGTGATCGGCGAGCTGCCCACCTACACCACCGGCACGCGCTACATCGTCACCCCGGTGGTGGCCCTGGTCGACCCCGCCCACCAGCTCGCCCTGAATGCCGACGAGGTGGCCGACGCCTTCGAGGTGCCGCTGGCCTTCCTGATGGACCCGGCCCACCACCGGCGCCACACGGTCGACGTCATGGGCCGGCCGCGCGAGTTCTTCTCCATGCCTTGGCAGGACGGGCCGACCGAGCGCTTCATCTGGGGCGCCACGGCCGGCATGCTGCGCAACCTGTACCGCTTCCTCGCGGCCTGAGGCGGCCCGAGGCGGCCCGAGGCGGCCTCCTGGCCCCGCAGGGCCTGCCACGCGCGGGCCGGCTCCGGCCGGCCGCGGCCTGAGGTTCTCCCGGGGCGGCGGCCCGGCCCCCCGGGCTATCATGCCGGGATGAGTTTCTTCGCCATCCTGTTCGCGTTGCTCATCGAGCAGGTGCGGCCCCTGGCCCGCCACAACCCGGTGCACGGGGGGCTGCGGCAGTGGGCGCGCTGGGTGAGCCGCAACTTCGACGCCGGCAAGCCGCACCATGGCTGGGTCTGCTGGTCGATGGCGGTGCTGCTCCCCACCCTCGCGGCGGCGGGCGTGCACTGGCTGCTGCTGGCGTTCCTCGGCTGGCCGCTGGCCCTGGTGTGGAGCGTGGTGGTGGGCTACTACACCCTGGGCTTCCGCCAGTTCAGCCACCACTTCACCGCCATCCGCGATGCGCTGGACGCCGGCGACGAGGCCCAGGCCCGCGAGCTGCTGGCGCAGTGGCAGCAGGTCGAGGTGGCGGACCTGCCCCGCAGCGAGCTGCTGCGGCATGTCATCGAATACTCCGTGCTGGCCGCCCACCGCCATGTCTTCGGCGTGCTGGCCTGGTTCTCGGTGCTTGCGGCCATCGGCTTCGGGCCCGCGGGCGCCATCCTCTATCGCATGGCCGAATTCGCCGGCCGCTACTGGCCCAGCCCGCGCCGCAGCCAGCCGGTGAGCCCCTGGCTGCAGGAGGCCTCGGTGCGCGCCTGGCACGCGATCGACTGGCTGCCGGCGCGCATGACCGCCATGGCCTTCGCGGTGGTCGGCAGCTTCGAGGAGGCCATCGACTGCTGGCGCAACCACGCGCAGCGCTTCCCCAACGACAACGACGGCGTGATCCTGGCTGCCACCTCGGGCGCGGTCAACGTGCGCCTGGGCGGCGAGGCCCTGCGCTCCGCCTTCGCCTCGCCCAGCGCGCCGGGCTACATGGCCGCCGACGTGCTGCCCGCGGACAGCGAGAGCACCCCGGGCCGCGAGGCCGAGCCCGGCCACCTGCGCAGCATCGTGGGCCTGGTGTGGCGCTCGGTGGTGCTGTGGATGGTGCTGCTGGCGCTGCTCACGTTCGCCCGCCTGATCGGGTGAACGGCCGGCGCCGCAGGCCTCACCAGCGGGGCTGCGACAGCTCCGAGAACAGCTCGCCGTAGAGGCGGTGCCGGTTGGGGCTGATGGCCCCTTCGCCCTCGGCGCCGACATGCGCCATCACCCCGCAGCCCGGCTCGTGCAGGTGGGTGCAGTTGTAGAAGCGGCACTCGCCCAGGTGCCGGCGCAGGTCGGGCATCAGGCCGGCGAGCTGCGTCGGCTCGATGTGGTGCAGGCCGAATTCCTGGAAGCCGGGCGAGTCGATCAGCGCGGTCGTGCGGCCTTGGTCGACCCAGTACCAGGTGGTGCTGGTCGTGGTGTGCTTGCCCGAGTTCAGCGCCTTCGAGATCTCGCCGGTCTCGGCGAGCGCGCCGGGCACCAGCAGGTTGATCAGCGTGCTCTTGCCCGATCCGGAGGGGCCCAGCACCAGGGTGGTCTTGCCTTGCAGGTGGCGCATCAGGTGCTCGCGGTCCACCTCGCCGGACAGCCGCAGCGACAGCGGCATCACCCCGTAGTGCATGCGCTGGTACGGCAGCAGCCGGCCCCAGGCCCGCTCGAAGGGCTCGACCAGGTCGCTCTTGTTCAGGGCGATCAGGGGCGTGATGCCGGCGGCCTCGGCGGCGATCAGGGCGCGCGTGAGCTGCGCCTCGGAGAACTCGGGCTCGGCGGCGATCAGCACCAGCACCTGGTCGAGGTTGGCCGCGAAGGACTTGGTGCGGATCTCGTCCTGCCGGTAGAACAGGTTGCGCCGCTCCTCGATCTTCTCGATCGTGCCCTCGTCGTGGCTGCCTTGCCAGAGCACGCGGTCGCCGACCACGGCCTGGTTCTTCTTGCCGCGGGGGTGGCAGATCAGGCGCTCGCCCTCGGGCGTCTCCACCAGCACGTGGCGGCCGTGGCTGGCGACCACCAGGCCGCGGTCCAGGGTGGCGCGCTCAGGCAAGGGGGACCGCCTTCATCGGGGCCTGCATGCCGGCCTTCATGCGACCAGCGCGTCGACCATCGCCGCGCAATCGAAATCGGACTCGGAGATGCCGCCCACGTCGTGCGTGTTGAACCGCACGACGCAGCGGCTGTAGTGGACGGACAGGTCGGGGTGGTGGTCCTGCGTGTGGGCGATGAAGGCGACCGCGTTCACGAAGGCCAGGGTCTCGTGGTAGTTGGCGAAGGTGAAGGTCTTCTCGATCGCCACCTGGTCGCCGTCGCCGGCGAGCTTCCAGCCCGGCGCGGTGATCAGGCGGGTGACCAGCTCGGTGGGCGTGAACGCGCGGCGCTTCACCTTCGACCAGTCCTTCTTGCGCAGCATCGATGTCGTCATGCGGCCTCCTCCAGCCTCAGCCCCAGCCGGGCCAGCCGCTGCGCGGCGGGCGGGTGGGAGTAGTAGAACCCGACGAAGACCGGGTCCGGCGTGAGCGTCGAGGCGTTGTCCTCGTACAGCTTCAGCAGGGCCGCAGCCAGGTCATGGCCGTTGGTGTGGGCGACGGCGTAGGCGTCGGCCTCGAACTCGTGGCGGCGCGACATCATCGCCAGCAGCGGCGAGATGAAGAACGAGAACACCGGCACCGCCAGCAGGAAAAGCAGCAGCGCCAGCGCGTCGTTCGCGCCGGTGAGGCTGGGGCGCACCCCCAGCCCGGTGTAGAACCACACCTGGCTGGACAGCCACCCGAGCAGCGCGAAGCCCGCCAGGCTCATCGCGAACAGGGCGACGATGCGCTTGATGATGTGCCGGTGCTTGAAATGCCCCAGCTCGTGGGCCAGCACCGCGTCCACCTCGCCGGGCGACAGGCGCGCCAGCAGGGTGTCGTAGAACACCACGCGCTTGGCCGCGCCGAAGCCGGTGAAGTAGGCGTTGGCATGGGCGCTGCGGCGGCTGCCGTCCATGACGAACAGGCCCTTGGCGGAAAAGCCGCAGCGCTTCATCAGCGCGGTGACACGGGCGGCCAGGGCCTCGTCCTCCAGCGGCTTGAACTTGTTGAAGATCGGCGCGATGAAGGTGGGGTAGACCACCAGCAGCAGCAGGTTGAACCCCATCCAGGTGCACCAGGCCCATAGCCACCAGGCCGGGCCGGCCGCGCCCATGAGCCAGAGGATCAGGGCGGCGATCGGCAGGCCGATCACCGCGCCCACCAGCGCGCCCTTGGCCAGGTCGGCCAGCCACAGGCCCAGGGTCATCTTGTTGAAGCCGAAGCGCTCCTCCACGACGAAGGTGCGGTACCAGGCGAAGGGCAGGTCCAGCAGGCCGCTGACGACGGCGAAGGCGGCCAGCAGGGCCAGCTGCTGGCCCATGCCGGGGCCGAGGGCGGCGAGCAGGGCCTGGTTCAGGAGGTCCAGGCCTCCCAGCAGCGTCCACCCGAGGAGGAGGGCGGCGCCCACCGCCATCTCGAGCAGGTCGACGCGGGCCTTGGCCAGGGTGTAATCGGCGGCCTTCTGGTGCGAGGCCAGGGGCACGGTGGCGGCGAAGGGCGCCGGCACGGCGGCGCGGTGGCCCGCCACATGCCGCACCTGGCGCGCGGCCAGCCAGTACTTGGTGGCCAGGCCCAGGAGCAGGGCGGCGGCGAAGGCGAGGGTGAGCAGGTACGACGCGGACATCGCGAGGAGTTTAGCCGCGGGCATGAGGGACAATCGGGGCCATGTCCGACACCCCTGCCAACGAAACGCCCACCCCGGCCGCGGCACCCGCGCTGGCCAAGAGCGACCAGAACCTGGTCTGGCTCGATTGCGAGATGACCGGCCTGGACCCGGAGGTCGACCGCATCATCGAGATCGCCGTCGTCGTCACCGGCCCGCACCTGGAGCCGCGCGTCGAAGGCCCGGTCTTCGCCATCCACCAGACCGATGCCCAGCTGGACAAGATGGATGCCTGGAACAAGGGCACCCACGGCAAGAGCGGCCTGACCGACCGGGTGAAGGCCTCCACCATCGACGAGGCCCAGGCCGAGGCGGCGCTGATCGAGTTCCTGCTGAAGTACGTGCCGAAGAACGCCAGCCCCCTGTGCGGCAACACCATCGGCCAGGACCGCCGCTTCCTGGTGAAGTACATGCCCCGGCTGGAGGCGTTCTTCCACTACCGCAACCTCGATGTCTCCACCCTCAAGGAGCTCTCGCGCCGCTGGCGGCCCGAGGTCTACGAGGGCTTCAAGAAGCGCCAGGCCCACACCGCGCTGGCCGACGTGCACGAGTCCATCGACGAACTGGTGCATTACCGCGAGCATTTCCTTCGCCTCACGGCCTGAAGGGGCAGGGGCTTGGCAGGGATAACCCTGCCATGCGATAATTCGCGCATCGCCGGCCCGCATGGCCGGCGTTTTCTTGCATCTCCCTTCATGCACAGGCTCACCGAAAGAGCCAGCGAGCCACTTCCCTGAAGCACCCGCTCGTACGTCGTTTGATGGTTGATGTTTCCTGACCATCGGCGACTCCGCCAGCCCCACGGGCCGGCGCGTCCCCTTTTGTAGAAATTCATGACCGACACTCTCGCAGTGCAGGGCGAGTTCGCGCCTGCCGACATCATTTCCGCGCCCGCCACGACCGACGCGCCCGCCCTGCCCAATGGCTTCGCCAAGCTGGGCCTGGAGCCCGAGCTGCTCCGCGCCATCGAGGACCTGGGCTACACCCAGCCGACCGCGGTGCAGGAAAAGGCCATTCCCCTGGCCATGGACAACTCCGAGGAGGGCGAGTCCGCCAAGTTCATCGACCTGATGGTCTCCAGCCAGACCGGCAGCGGCAAGACCGCCGCCTTCCTGCTGCCCGTGCTGCACACCCTGATCCAGCAGCAGGCCGAGGCCGAGGCCGCCGAGCGCGCCGAGGCCAAGCGCCTGGCCGATGAGGCTGCCGCCCGCGGCGAGGAGCCGCCCAAGCGCAAGCGCCGCAACCCCACCGACCCGCGCCACTTCAAGGCGGCCCAGCCCGGCGCCCTGGTGCTGTGCCCCACGCGCGAGCTGGCGCAGCAGGTGGCGCATGACGCCATCGAGCTCGTGAAGCATTGCCGCGGCCTGCGCATCGCTAACGTGGTCGGCGGCATGCCCTACCAGGTGCAGATCGCGCGCCTGCAGAACGCCAACCTGGTGGTCGCCACCCCGGGCCGCCTGCTGGACCTGCAGCGTTCCATGCAGATCAAGCTGGACAAGGTGAAATTCCTGGTCGTGGACGAAGCCGACCGCATGCTGGACCTGGGCTTCGCCGACGACCTGGCCGAAGTCAACCAGCTCACCATCGAGCGCCACCAGACCATGATGTTCAGCGCCACCTTCGCGCCGCGCATCCAGCAGCTGGCCGCCCGCGTGATGCGCGAGCCCCAGCGCGTGGAAATCGCCTCGCCGCAGGAGAAGCACGCCAACATCAAGCAGGTGCTGTTCTGGGCCGACAACGCCGCCCACAAGCGCAAGATGCTGGACCACTGGCTGCGTGACACCTCGATCGACCAGGCGATCGTGTTCGCTTCCACCCAGGTCGAGTGCGACGGCCTGGCCAACGACCTGCAGCAGGACGGCTTCTCCGCCGTCGCCCTGCACGGCGCCCTGAGCCAGGGCCTGCGCAATCGCCGCCTGATGGCGCTGCGCAACGGCCAGGTGCAGATCCTGGTGGCCACCGACGTCGCCGCGCGCGGCATCGACGTGCCCACCATCACCCACGTCTTCAACTTCGGCCTGCCGATGAAGAGCGAGGACTACACCCACCGCATCGGCCGCACCGGCCGCGCCGGCCGCGACGGCCTGGCCGTGACGTTCGCCGAGTTCCGCGACCGCTTCAAGATCTTCGACATCGAGGGCTACACCAAGCAGCCGTTCAAGGCCGAGGAGATCCCGGGCCTGGAGCCCCAGCAGCGCGCCCCGCGCGCGCCGCAGCCGGGCTTCGGCGGCAAGGGCCGTGGCGGCCCGGGCCGCGGCCATGGCGGTGGCGGTGGCCACTTCGCCAAGCGCGGTGGCGACTTCGACCGCAACGGCTACGGCCGCAAGTCCGGTTTCGGCGACTTCGGCGGTGAGCGCCGTGACGACCGCCGTGGCGGCGGCGATTTCCGCAACGACATCCGGGGCAACGGCGATTTCCGCGGCGGCCAGGACTTCCGTGGCGGCCAGGATTTCCGCGGCGGTGACTCCCGTGGCGGCGACTTCCGCGGCAACAACGACTTCCGCGGTGGCGACGACCGCCGCGGCGGCACGCCGTGGGACCGCCAGCCCGCCCAGGGCTTCGGCCGCCCGGCCCCGCGCGGCGACTTCGCCGGCCGCCCGGCGCCCCGTGGCGACTTCGCCGGCCAGCCCCCGCGTGGCGACTTCGCCCGCCCGGGCAACGGCGGCAAGGTCTTCGTGCCGCGCGACGCCAAGAAGCGCGCGTACAAGCCGGTGCGCTGATCGCCTGACGTTGGACGCGCGACGCGTCCGACTCACGCCAGGGGCCCCTCGACGAGGGGCCCTTTTTTCGTCCGGGCTCAGCGGCCGCGTTGCTGCAAGACCTGACCCCGAGGTGTCGCGCACATGACTGCATCCGCCCCGCCGCCCGGGCGGCTTCCGACCACAATAGCCGCCCACCGGAATCGAGAGACAACGCGCGCGCGGCGCCCCCGCGCGCGCGCCCCTGAGAGGAAACCCCCCATGTTCACCCCCATCACCCGCCGCGCCGCGCTGGCAGCGGCGCTCGCCGTCGCCGGCTTCGCCGCCCACGCCCAGGATTTCCCCGGCCGCGCCGTCAAGATCGTCGTGCCCCAGACCCCGGGCGGCGCCTCCGACGCGCTCGCGCGCATCATCGGCCAGAAGCTCTCGGACAAGTGGAAGCAGCCGGTGGTCATCGAGAACCGCGCCGGCGCCGGCGGCAACGTCGGCATGGAGTTCGTCGCCAATGCGCCCGCCGACGGCTACACGCTCCTCATGAGCTATGTCGGCTCGCACGCCATCAACGGCTCCCTGTACAAGAAGCTGCCCTTCGACCCGGAGAAGGACTTCGCGCCGGTCGCCACCGTGGCCACGCTGCCCTTCGTGGCCATCGCCAAGCCCGACGCCGGCATCAAGTCCATCCCCGACCTGGTCGCCGCCGCGCGCCGCGGCAACCTGACCTACGGCTCCGCCGGCAACGGCTCGGTGAACCACCTGCTCGGCGAGATGTTCAATGCCGCCGCCGGCGTCAAGCTCACGCACGTGCCGTACCGCGGCGCGGCGCCCGCGCTGCAGGACCTCATGGGCGGCCAGATCAACGTGGTCTTCACCAGCCTGCCCTCGGTGGCCGGCACCATCAAGAGCGGCCAGGTCCTGCCGCTGGCGGTGACCAGCGCGAAGCGCTCGGCCTCGTTCCCGACCATCCCCACCATCGCCGAGGCCGGCTTCAAGGAATTCGACGTCACGCCCTGGTTCGGCCTGTTCGCGCCGGCCAAGGTGCCCGCCGACATCGTGCGCCGCATCAACGCCGACGTGAACGAGGCCCTGCGCGCCAAGGACGTCGCCGAGAAGTTCGCCGGGCAGGGCGCCGACCCGTACCTCACCTCGCCCCAGGAGTTCGGCGCCATCCTGCGTGCCGACATCGTCAAGTGGAGCGCGGTGGTGCGCGCCTCCGGCGCCAGCGTCGACTGACCGGCCCGCGTCCCGGCGCCTGCCGGGATCGGGTGGCGGCGGCAACCCAGGGAAAACACCGGCCGCCGACCCGTTGCACCGCTGTGCATTTCTACCTGTAATTCAGGAAGTTACCCGCGAGTAGAACAATGCGGCCCCTTCCGGGCCGCCCCGCGGGCCTCCAAGGAGACAGGATGGAGATGGTCGCGGGCACGCCGTTGCTCGAGGTGCAGGGGCTCACGCTGGCCTTCGGCGGCGTCAAGGCCCTGAACCAGGTCAGTTTCCAGGTTGCGCCGGGCAGCATCACCTCGGTGATCGGCCCCAACGGCGCGGGCAAGACCTCGGTGTTCAACACCATCTCCGGCTTCTACCGCCCCAGCGCCGGCCAGGTGCTGTTCGACGGCCAGGACATCACCCGGGCCGCGCCCCCGCGCCGCGCCGCGATGGGCCTGGCGCGCAGCTTCCAGAACATCGCGCTGTTCCGCGGCCTCACGGTCCTGGACAACATCAAGCTCGGGCGCCACTGCCACCTGCGCACCAACCCGCTGCAGGCGCTGTTCTACACGCCCGCCGCGCGCCGCGAGGAGGAGCGCCTGCGCGCCGAGATCGAGGAGCGCATCATCGACTTCCTCGAGATCGACCATATCCGCAAGGCCCCGGTCGCCTCGCTCTCCTACGGCCTGCAAAAGCGCGTCGAGCTGGCCCGCGCGCTGGCCATGCGCCCGCGCCTGCTGCTGCTGGACGAGCCCGTCGCCGGCATGAACCGCGAGGAGACCGAGGACATGGCGCGCTTCATCCTCGAGGTGCGGCGCGAATGGGGCGTGACCGTGCTCATGGTCGAACACGACATGGGCATGGTGATGGACCTGTCCGACCACGTCGTGGTGCTGAACTTCGGCCAGGTCATCGCCGACGGCCTGCCGGCCCAGGTGCAGGCCAACCCGGAGGTGGTCAAGGCCTACCTGGGTTCGGGGGACGTGCAGCAGCTGCGCGCGCGATTCCGCGGGACTGCGGGCCGCGTGGGGGTGGCGGCATGAGCGCCGCGCCGGGCCGCCCCGGGCAGGCGCGCGCCCCCTCGGGGGGCTGCGCGGACACGCAGCGCCGGGTGTGGGGACGCCCATGAGCTTCGACCCCTGGCTGATCTTCGAGATCGTGCTCGCCGGCCTCGGCTCGGGCGGGCTCTACGCCCTGGCCGGCCTGGCCTTCGTGATCATCTACAAGGCCACCCGCGTGGTGAACATCGCCATCGGCGAGATGATGATGCTGGGCGCCTACCTGTTCTTCGCCTTCAGCGCCGGCCTGGCGCTGCCGGTCTGGGCGGCGATCCCGCTGTCGGTGCTGCTCTCGGGCGCGGCCGGCGCCCTGATGGAGCGCGCCGCGATCCGGCCGATGCTGGGCGAGTCGCCGATCTCCACCTTCATGGTCACGGTGGGCCTGTCGTCCATCCTGGTGGGCCTGGTCGAGTTCATCTGGACGGCCGACCAGCAGCGCCTGCCCGAGTTCTTCCCGCAGGCGCCGGTGATGGTCGGCGAGGCGCTGGTCTCCGCCAAGGTGTTCTGGGGCTTCTGCGCCGCGGCGCTGCTGATCGCGGCGGCCATCCTGGCGCTGCGCTACTGGCGCGGCGGCGTGGCCCTGCGCGCCACCGCCTCCGACCAGGCGGCCGCCTACTCCATGGGCATCAACGTGCCGCGGGTGTTCTCCCTGGCCTGGACCGCGGCGGCCATGATCGCCGCCGTCGCCGGCATCGTGGTCGGCTCCATCGGCGGCATCTCGTCGGCCATGGGCGTGTTCGGGCTGTCGGTGCTGGTGGTGGTGATCTTCGGCGGCCTGGACAGCGTGCCCGGCGCGCTGGTGGGCGGCCTGGTGGTCGGCGTGATCGAGTCGATGGCCGCCTTCTACCTGGGCGGCGAGTACCGCCTGCTGGCCACCTTCAGCTTGCTGGTGGTGATCCTGCTGGTGCGGCCCTACGGCCTGTTCGGCACCCACGAGATCGAGAGGTTGTGAGATGAGGATCGGCTCGGCCAAGCAGACCTACGCCGCCGACGCGGCGCTGTTCGACAGCCCGACCCAGCGCGCCTGGGTGGCGGCGCTGGGGGTGGTGCTGGCGGTCTTCCCCTTCGTCGCCAGCGAGTACTGGCTGTACCTGGCCTGCCTGGTGGCGATCAACGTGGCCAGCGCCACCGGCCTGAACCTCCTCACCGGCTACACCGGCCTGGTGAGCCTGGGGCAGGCGGCCTTCATGGGCATCGGCGCCTACACGGTGGCCATCGTGCAGGCGCGCTGGGGAATCAGCGCGCTGCCCGCGCTGCTGGCCGCGGGCTGCGTGTCCACGGCCTGCGGCATCGTCGTGGGCCTGCCCTCGCTGCGGGTCAAGGGCCTGTACCTGGCCATCGCCACCATCGCGGCCGGCGTGCTGGCGCACTTCGTCTTCAGCCACTTCGCCTCGTTCACGGGCGGGCCGGCGGGCCTGACCGTCAAGCCCGCGAACGTGTTCGGCGTGGACCTGGACAACTCCTTCCGCTTCTACTGGCTGGTGGTGCCGGTCACCGCGCTGCTGCTGCTCGGCGCGGCCAACCTGTTTCGCACCCGCATCGGCCGCGCCTTCATCGCCATCCGCGACCGCGACATCTCGGCCGAGGTGCTGGGCATCCCGCTGCTTCGCTACAAGCTGCTGTCCTTCGCCATCTCCTCGTTCTATGCCGGCGTGGCCGGCGGCCTGTTCGCCTACTTCTTCCGCGCCATCACGCCCGAGAGCTTCCCGCTGGTGATGTCCATCTTCTTCCTCGCCGCGGTCATCGTCGGCGGCATGGGCTCGGTGCTCGGGGGCATCCTCGGCGCGGTGTTCATGACCCTGGTCCCCGAGGTCCTCAAGCTGGTCATGGGCTGGCTGCCGCTCTCGGGCAACACCCTGATGTACCTGTCGCCGGTGCGCACCATCGTGTTCGGCGCGCTGATCATCCTGTTCCTGGTCTTCGAGCCGCTGGGCCTGGCCGAAGTCTGGCGGCGCGTGCGCCGCGCGTTCCACCTGTGGCCCTTCCGGACCTGATCCGCCCCCCGACCTGCTTCCACTCGCAAGGAGACTCCCCATGATCGACAAGCGCAAACTCCTCACCGGCGCCCTCGCGGCCGCCGCCTCCGCCGCCCTCCCGCTGGCCGCGCGCGCGCAGGCCAAGGGGGCCGCCGCCTCGAAGGAGGACATCGTCCTGGGCGCCTCGGTGCCGATGACGGGCGTGTTCGCCTTTGCCGGCATCGGCATCGACGCGGGCATCAAGGACTACCTGTCCATCCTCAACGGCCAGGGCGGCATCAAGGGCCGCAAGGTGCGCTACGTGGCGGAGGACACCGCCTACAAGGTCGACCAGTCGATGGCGGTGTTCAAGAAGATCACCAGCCAGGAGAAGGTGCACCTGTACTACGCCGACTCCACCGGCTTCGTGAAGACGGTCAACCCCGAGGTGGAGCGCATGGGCTCCATGATCATGACCGGCGCCTCCTTCGCCAAGGAGATCACCAACGCGCAGAAGTACCCGCTGCAGTTCATGGTGGGCCCCGACTACAGCGAGATGGTGGGCATCCTGCTGCAGTACATCGCCAAGACCAAGCCGGGCGCCAAGGTGGCCCTGGTCTACTCCGACACCGAGTTCGGCCGCGACCCGGTGGAGGCCGCCCGCGCCGACACCAAGCGCCTGGGCCTGAACCTGGCGCTGGAGATCGTCACGCCCCCGGGCAGCGTGGACGTGTCCACCGAGGTGATCAAGCTGCGCCGCGCCGCGCCGGACTTCACCATCTTCCACGGCTACGTCTCGGCGCCCATCCCCGAATTCATCAACCAGTCGCGGGCGCAGGGCATCCAGTCGCAGTTCATGGGCACCTTCTGGAGCATGGACAACTCCACGGTCATGCGCATGGGCGCGAACGCCGACGGCTTCATGGGCGTGATGCCCTATCGCTACTACTACGACACCGAGGGCAAGGCGCCGATGCTGGAACGCATCCGCAAGATGCGCCCCGAGTACCAGAGCACGGCCTACATGCAGGGCTTCCTGGCCGCCATGCTGCTCACGGAGGCCGCGCGCCGCTGCCTGGACGCGGGCAACGAGCTCAATGGCCGCAACCTCAAGACGGCGCTGAGCTCCATCCGCAACTTCGACACCGGCGGCATCATCGGCGTGCCGCTGTCGATCCGCGGCAACTCCATCCCGGTGGGCCGCGTCTACAAGGCGGACTTCAAGCAGCAGAAGATGCTGCCGGTGTCCGACTGGATCAGCCTCTGAGCCCCGGGGACCCGCCGATGGACAGCCAGCCCCGCACCCCGCCGCCCCTGCTGGAGGTGAACAACATCGAGGTCGTCTACAACAAGGCGGTCCAGGTGCTGCGCGGGCTGTCGCTCTCGGTGCCGCAGGGGCAGATCGTCGCGCTCCTGGGGAGCAACGGCGCGGGCAAGTCGACCACGCTCAAGGCGATCTCGGGCCTGCTCGACCTCCAGAACGGCGCGGTCACCCGCGGCGAGATCCGCTTCGACGGCGCCAGCGTCACCGGGCGCGCGCCGCACGCGCTGGTGCGCGGCGGCCTGTTCCATGTGATGGAGGGGCGGCACGTGTTCGAGGACCTCACCGTCCACGAGAACCTGGTGGCCGCCACCTACGCCCTGACCGGCGTGAACCCGTCGCAGGCCGACTTCGAGCTGGTCTACGAGTACTTCCCCCGCCTCCACGAGCGGCGCAAGGGCCTGGCGGGCTACCTCTCCGGCGGCGAGCAGCAGATGCTGGCCATCGGCCGCGCGCTCATCGCCCGGCCCCGGCTGATGCTGCTGGACGAGCCCTCGCTGGGCCTGTCGCCGGTGCTGGTGGAGAACATCTTCGAGATCATCGCCCGCATCAACGCCGAGCGCGGCGTCTCCATGCTGCTGGTGGAACAGAACGCGTCCATCGCCCTCGCGGTGGCCCACTACGGCTACATCATGGAGACCGGCAAGGTGGTGATCGACAACACCGCCGAGAAGCTGGCGGCCGACCCCGACGTGCGCGAGTTCTACCTCGGCGTGGGGCAGGAGGGCGGCAGCAAGAGCTTCAAGGAGATCAAGCACTACAAGCGCCGCAAGCGCTGGCTTTCATGACCACCCCCGAAGCGGCCTGCGGCCGCCTCCCCCTCGACGGGTCGCACCCAGCGGCCCGGCAAAGCCGGTTCCGCGGCCGCACTGGCGAAGACATTTCCCTGGCAGAAGCCCCATGGACCTGACCCTTTTCCAGAAGACCCTGCCCCAGGCCCTGCGCCACCAGGCCACGCAGCAGCCCGATCGCATCGCCATCCGGCAGAAGCGCTACGGCATCTGGAACCCGATCACCTGGCGCGCCTTCCACGAGCGGGCCCGCCTGGTGGGCCTGGGCCTGGCCGCCCTGGGCCTGGAGCCCGGCCAGCATGTGGGCGTGCTTTCCGAGAACCGGCTGGAGTGGGTGATGGCCCAGCTCGGCGCCGGCCTGGTGGGCGCGGTGACGGTGGGCGTCTACCCCACCAGCCCGAGCAACGAGGTGGCCTATGTGCTGGGCCATGCCGACACCCGCATCGTGTTCTGCGAGGACCAGGAGCAGGCCGACAAGGTGCTCGACGCCATCGACCAGCTGCCGATGGTGCAGCGCATCGTCGTCCTCGAGCGCAAGGGCCTGCAGGACCTGATGGCGCGCGCGCCGGGGCTGGTCATGGGCTTCGAGGCGCTGGAGGAACTCGGCGCCGCCTCGCCGCTGGACGCGCGCATCGACGCGGTGCTCGCCACCCAGTCCCTGGAGGACACGGCGCTGATCATCTACACCTCCGGCTCCACCGGGAAGCCCAAGGGCGCGATGATCAGCTACGCCAACATCGCCGCCATGGCGCCGGGCGTGATCGAGCGCCTGGGCCTCACGCCCGCCACCTCGCACCTGTCCTACCTGCCCCTGTGCCACGTGGCCGAGCAGATGCTCACCACCTTCGTGCCGCTTTACCTGGGCTCGCGGGTGGACTTCGGCGAGTCCATCCGCACCGTGCAGGAGGACCTGCGCGAGGTCGCGCCCAGCATGTTCCTGGGCGTGCCGCGCATCTGGGAGAAGCTGCACTCGGCCATCTCCATCAAGATGCAGGAGACCGGCCGCTGGCGCCGCTGGCTCTACGAGCGCGCGATGGCGGCCTGCGAGCCCTTCGCGCACAAGGCGGCGGCGCAGCGAACGCCGCGCGAGGCGCTGGTCTTCGCCGCGGCCTACTGGCTGGTGTTCCGCGCGCTGCAGAACTTCATCGGCCTGCGCGAGGTGCGCATCGCGCTCACCGGCGCGGCGCCGATCTCGCCGCAGATCCTGCGCTACTTCCGAACCCTGGGCGTGCCCCTGGTCGAGGTCTACGGCATGACCGAGTCCAGCGGCATGGTGCTGGGCCAGCGGCCCGATGACATCGTCTTCGGCACGGTGGGCGTGCCCACGCAGGGCGTGCAGGCGCGCCTGTCGGCGCAGGGCGAGCTGCAGCTGCGGGGCGGCGTGGTGTTCAAGGGCTACTACAAGAACCCCGAGGCCACGGCCAGCGCCATCGTCGACGGCTGGCTGCACACCGGCGACGTGGTGCGTGAGGAGGGCGGCCACCTGCGCATCGTCGACCGCCTGAAGGACGTGATGATCACCGCCGGCGGCAAGAACCTCACGCCCTCGGAGATCGAGAACGCCATGAAGGCCAGCCCCTTCATCAAGGAGTGCGTGATCGTGGCCGACGGCCGCCGCTTCGTCGGCGCCCTGATCCAGATCGACTTCGACACCACCGCCAAGTGGGCGGAGCAGCGCGGGCTGGCCTTCACGCATTTCCGCTCGCTGGTGGAGGCGCCGCAGGTGCGCGAGCTGGTGCAGGCCGAGGTGGACCGTGGCAACGCCGGCCTGGCGGACGTGGCCCACATCCGCCGCTTCCACCTCCTGACCAAGGAACTCGACCACGACGACGGCGAGGTGACCGCCACGATGAAGGTGCGCCGCGCCAGCATCTACAAGACCTATGCCGCCGAGATCGAGGCCCTCTACCGCTGAGGCCGCGGCGCGGCCCCGGGCGCGCGCGGCGGGCCCGGCGCCCGCGGTGGACTCGCCCTGGGCGCCCGGCGCCGACCGCGGCCGGCTGCGCGCCAGCAAGCGCGAGGCGGTGCTGCGGGTGGCGGCGCGCATGTTCGGCGAGAGGGGCTTCCACGCCACCTCGCTGGACGATGTGGCCGAACAGCTGCACATCACCAAGCCCACGCTGTACTACTACGTGAAGAACAAGGACGAGATCCTGTTCGAGTGCGTGAACATCGGCATGCGGATGCTGCAGGACGCGGTGGCCGAGGAGCATGCCCGCGGCGGCACCGCCTTCGACAAGCTGGTGGCGGCGATGCGCCGCTACGTGGAGATCGTCACCAGCGACTTCGGCATGTGCGTCATCCGCGTGGGCGAGGACCCGCTGCCCGCCGACAGCCGCCGCGAGCTGCGCCGCTTCAAGGCGGCCCTGGACGGCGAATTCCGCGCCCTGATCCGCGCCGGCATGGCGGAGGGCTCGATCGTGCCCTGCGACCCCAAGATCGCCGCCTTCACCCTGGCCGGCGCCCTGAGCTGGATCGGGCGCTGGTACCGCCCCGACGGCCCGCTGCCGCCGTGCGAGATCGCCCGCCAGTGCATCGCGCTGCTCGCCGGCGGCCTGTGCACGCCAGGCTCGCGCCGGCGCCTGCGCCAGCTCACCGAACCCCACCCCGAAAGGACTGCATGACCCTGCCCGCCACTGCCGACACCCACGCCACGGACCTCGTCCTGCTGGCCCAGCCCGAGCCCGGCCTCGTCACCCTGACCCTGAACCGCCCCGGCGCCATGAACGCGATGGACCTGCCCATGGCCCGCGCCTTCGCCGCGGCCTGCGAGCGCCTGGCGCAGGAGCGCTGCGCGCGCGTGGTGGTGCTCTCGGGTGCCGGCCGCGGCTTCGGCGCCGGCGGCGACCTGCAGGCCCTGCACGCCGACCCGGGGCAGGTGGGCGCGCTGATCGACGCCATGCACCGCGGCATCCGCGTGCTGGCCACGCTGGACGCGCCGGTGGTGGCCAGCCTGCACGGCGTGGTGGCCGGCGGCAGCCTGAGCCTGTCCGGCGCCTGCGACCTGGCGATCGCCGCCGAGGGCACCAAGTTCAACCTGGCCTACGCCAACATCGGCGCGAGCTGCGACCTCTCGGCGTCGTGGAGCCTGCCGCGCCTGGTGGGCCTGCGCCGGGCGCTGGAGATCGCGCTGCTGTCCGAAACCTTCGACGCCCAGGAGGCCCTGCGCCTGGGCCTGGTGAACCGGGTGGTGCCGGCCGAGGCGCTGGCCGAGGAAACGCTGAAGCTCGCCCGCCGCCTGGCCGGCGGGGCGACGGTGGCCTACGGTCACCTGCGCCGGCTGATGCGCCAGTCCCTGGAGACGCCGCTGTCGCAGCAGCTCGACGCCGAGCGCGACGCCTTCGTGGCCTGCACCCGCACCGGCGATTTCGGGGCGGGGGTGGCGGCTTTCCTGAAAAAGGAACGCCCGGTGTTCACCGGGCGTTGAGGGGGCGGGCGGGGGCCGGGCCCCCGCCGGGCTCAGGCCACCTTGCCCAGCGCCCGCAGCACCTTCTCCGGCGTGATCGGCTGCGACCAGACCTCGGCACCCAGCGGGGCCAGGGCGTCGTTGATCGCGTTCATCACCGCGCCGGGCGCGCCCGCCGTGCCGGCCTCGCCGGCGCCCTTGGCGCCCAGCTGGCTGCTGCGCGTGGGCGTCTGCACGTGGGCCACCTCGATGTCGGGCATCTCGGCGCTCATGGGGACCAGGTAGTCGGCCATGCTGGCGTTGCGCATCAGGCCCTCGTCGTCGTAGAGGCACTCCTCCAGCAGCGCGCCGCCGATGCCCTGCACGATGGCGCCGCGGATCTGCTCGTCGACCAGCTTGGGGTTGATGACGCGCCCGCAGTCCTCCACCGCCCAGTGCTTCAGGAGCTTGACGAAGCCGGTGTCCGGGTCGACCTCGACATAGGAGGCCTGCACGCCGTTGGTGAAGATGAAGGGGAAGTCGCGCTGCGCGTAGTGGCGCGTGACCATCAGCTCCGGGGTGAAGTCGGGCGGCAGCGTGTCCGAGCGGTAGTAGGCGATGCGGCCCACCTCGGACAGCGGCATCAGCGTCGCGCGCGTCGCCGCGTCGACCACCTCGCCGCGGTGCACGGCGAGTTCCGCCGGGTCGCGCTTGAGGATGATGCCGGCCAGCTTCAGGATGTTGGCGCGCAGCGCCTGGCCCGCCAGCAGCACCGCCTCGCCGCCGATGCCGGCGCCGCGCGAGGCCCAGGTGCCGCCGCCGTAGGGCGTGACGTCGGTGTCGCCGGTGACCACGCGCACCCTCTCCAGGTCCACGCCCACCGCGTCGGCGGCGATCTGCCGGAAGATGCCCTCGTTGCCCTGGCCCTGCTCGCCCACGCCGCTCATGACGACCACCGCGCCCGACGGGTCCATGCGCAGCGTGGCGCCGTCCTGCGAGGCGATGCGCGCGCCGCCCACGCCGTAGAACGCGGCGCTGGGGTTGGTCAGCTCGATCAGCGCCGCGAAGCCGATGCCGCGGTGGATGCCGCGCTCGCGCAGCGCCTTCTGCTCGGCGAGCAGCGCCGGGTAGTCCATGATCTCCTCGATCCTGCGCAGGCAGGCCTCATGCGACAGCACCTCCAGCTTGATGCCGCTGGCGCCGGTGGCGGGGTAGGCGTCGTCGGGGATGACGTTGCGCTTGCGGAACTCCAGCGGGTCCATGCCGATCTTGCGGGCGGCCAGGTCCACCAGGCCCTCGGTCACCGCGCAGCCTATCGGGTGGCCCACGCCGCGGTACTGGCAGGTGGGCGTCTTGTTCTGGAACACCACGTTCAGCCTGGCGCGGTACTCCTTGTGCTTGTAGGGGCCGCCCACCAGGTTCACCACCTGGTTGCCCTCGATCGCGCTGGTGCGCGGGAACATCGAGTACGGGCCGATGCCGGTGAGGTCGTCGATCTCGAAGGCCAGGATCTCGCCGTCCTTCGTGGCGGCCAGGCGCGCGCGCACGCGGTGGTGGCGGGCGTGGATGTCGCTGGTGAAGGACTCCAGCCGGTCGGCCACGAACTTCACCGGGCGGCGGCACAGGATGGACAGGGCCACGGTGGCGAAGTCGTCCGGGTAGGCATGCACCTTGATGCCGAAGGAGCCGCCCACGTCCTTGCAGACCACGCGGATCGAGGACTCGGGGATGTCGAACTGGCGCGAGTACAGGTCCTGCATCATGTGCGGGGCCTGGAAGGAGTGGTAGACCGTGAGGCGCTGCTCGGCGGCGTTCCAGTCGGCCATCTGGGCGCGCGGCTCCAGCGTCACGCCGGTGTGGCGGCCGAACTCGAAGGTGGTCTCCACCACCGCGTCGGCGCGGGCGAAGGCGGCGTCCACGCCGCCGGTGTCCAGGCTGCGGGTGAAGCACAGGTTGTCGCCCAGCTCGGGGTGGATCACCGGGGTGGCCGGGTCCAGCGCGGTTTCCATGTCCACCACCGCGGGCAGGCGCTCGAAGTCCACCAGGATGGTCTGCAGCGCGTCCTCGGCCTGCTCGCGGGTCTCGGCGACCACCGCCACCACCGGCTCGCCCTGCCAGCAGGCGCGGTCCACTGCCAGCGGGTACTGGGGCGCGGACTTCATGCCGGCCAGGTGGGCCAGCGTGGCCACCCAGGGCTTGCAGACCTTGGCGATGTCGTGGCCGTCGGCCACCAGGATCACGCCGGGCATGCCGCGTGCGGTGCTGGCGTCGATGCGCAGGATGCGGGCATGCGCCACCGGGCTGCGCCAGAAGACCACATGGGCCATGCGGGGCAGCTCGATGTCGTCCAGGTAGGTGCCCTGGCCCTGCACCAGACGGCGCGCGCTGGGGCGCTCGGCGTTGTGGCCGATGTAGCGCGGGTCCTCGGTCACCGGGGGCAGCGGCTGCTCGCCGGTGGCCGGGCGCTCCTTCACCTCGCTGCCGGCGCGGGGGAGGGTGGTGCTCGTGTTCATGCGGCCTCCTTCGTGCCGGTGGCGGCGCGGCCGGCGCGCAGGGCGAGGGTTTCGCAGATCGCGTCGACGATGGCGTGGTAGCCGGTGCAGCGGCAGTAGTTGCCGCTGATCCACTCGCGCACCTCGGCGCGGGTGGCGTCGGGCTTGTGCTCCATCAGCTCCTTGGCGGCCATCACCATGCCGGGGGTGCAGAAGCCGCACTGCAGCGCGTTGTGCCGGATGAAGGCTTCCTGGAGGTCCTTGACGTCGCCATCCTGGCTCAGGCCCTCGATGGTGCGGACCTTGCAGCCGCCGGCCTGCACGGCCAGCGTCAGGCAGCCGCGCACGATCCGGCCGTCGACCTCGACGGTGCAGGCGCCGCAGACGCCGTGCTCGCAGCCCAGGTGGGAGCCCTTGAGGCCCAGGTCGTTGCGCAGGAAGTCGACCAGGTGCGTGCGGGGCTGCACATGGCGCTGCTGCGCCTGGCCGTTGACGGTGAGTTCGATGGCGTGGTGGTCGGCCATGGTGTCTCCTCGGGTGGGTTCAGACGGCCAGCGCGCAGCGGCTGGCGTGGGCGGCGGCGAGCAGGCGGCGGGCCAGCACGGTGGCCAGGTGGCGCTTGGTCTCGCCCTGGTGGGTCAGGTCGGGCAGCGGGTCGAGCTCGGACTTGAGCGAGGCGACGGCGATGCCGATGGTGGCGGTGTCGAGCACCTTGCCGGCCAGCAGGGCCTCGGTGCGCGGCGCGCGCAGCGGCGTCGCGCCCAGGCCGAGGAAGCCCAGTCGCACCTCGCGGGCCACGGTGCCGTCGAAGCGGGCGGCCACCGCCAGGCCGGCGACGGCGTAATCGCCGTGGCGGCGCGAGAGCTCGTCGAAGGCGAACCAGTCGGCGGTGGTGGCCACTGGCACGTCCGCCCCGGTGACGATCTCGTCGGGCGCCAGGGCGGTGGTGTACAGGTCCAGGTAGAACTCGGTGGCCGGGATGGCGCGGGCGCCGCGCGGGCCCTGCACGTGCACCGTGCCCTCCAGGGCCACCAGGCAGCAGGGCCACTCGGCGGCGGGGTCGGCGTAGGCGATCGAGCCGCCCCAGGTGCCGGCGTTGCGGATCGCGCGGTGCGCGATGTGCGGCACCGCCATGGCCAGCATCGGCGCCTGCTCGGCGACCAGGGCCGAGGCCTCGATCTCGCTGTGCGTGGTCAGCGCGCCGATATGCAGGCGGCCGCCGCGCACGGTGATGCCGCGCAGGGCCTGCAGCCCGGTGATGTCCACCAGCAGCGCCGGCTCGGACAGCCGCATGTTCAGGGTGGCCAGCAGGGTCTGGCCGCCGGCCAGGATCCGGGCGTCGTCGCCGTGTTCGGCCAGCAGGTCGAGCGCGTGCTCGAGGCTGGTGGCCTTCACGTAATCGAAGCGGGGTGATTTCATGGCGTGATCCTCGCGAGGGGTGTCAGAACAGGCGCGCGCCGAGCCACGTGCCGAAGGCGGTGGCGGCGGCGCCCAGCGCGAACCAGAGCACGCGGGAGAACTCGCCGCTGGCGGCGGGTGCGGCCACCGGCGGGCGTGCTGTGGAGGGGGCGGGGTGGGCGTGGTGGGCGGCAGCCGCGGGGGGCGCGGCCGTTGCGGCCGTCGCGGCGCTCGCAGCAGCCTGCGCCGGGGCGGCTCCCGCCGCTTCCGTCGCCGGCGAGGCCGCCGCCTCGGGATCCGGCGTGGCCGGCGGCGCCAGCCGGGCCTGCAGCGCGGCGAAGAACTGGTCCGCCAGCTGCTTGGCCGAGGCGTCCATCAGCCGGCCGCCGATCTGGCCCAGCTTGCCGGCCACCGAGGCCTTGACGGTGTAGGCCAGGCGCGTGCCCGCGGCATCCTCGTGCAGTTCCACCTGCGAGCGGCCCGAGGCCATGCCGGCGGCGCCGCCCGAACCCTCGAAGCCCATCACGCAGCGTAGCGGCGGCTCGACCTCGGAGAGCGAGACGCGGCCCGAGAAGCGGGCGCGCACCGGGCCCACCTTGACCATCACGCGGGCGCGCCGCTCGGTGGGGGACTCGTCCACCACCTCCTCGCAGCCCGGGATGCAGGCCTGGAGCACCGCCGCATCGTTCAGCGCCTGCCACACGCGTTCGCGCGGCGCGCCGATCACCACTTCGCCATTGAGTTCCATTCGAGCAAGACCGTCTCGCGGTTCCGTTTCAGGGTTATCACCGATGGGCTTATTGACCAATCGCTCAACAATGCTACGCATGGTTGACAGCTTGGTAAATAGCGAGGGGCTCGGGAGTAACCCTGAATCGGCTGCAGCGGCCGCAGGCGGCGCCCCGGCGCGCCGCCGCATGACGGTGGCCGAGCGCGAGCGCCACATCGTCGACGGGGCCATCAAGTTCTTTGCGGAGCATGGCTTCGACGCGCAGATGCGTGAACTGGCCACCGCGATCGGCGTGACCCATACGCTCGTCTACCACTACTTCCCGACCAAGCAGGCCCTGGTGGACCGCGTCTACCTGGAAGTGTTCGAAGGCCGCTGGAAGCCGGAGTGGGAGGCGCTGCTGGACGACCGCACGCTGAGCGTGGAGGAGAAGTTCATGCGCTTCTACGTCGACTACGCGCGCACCGTCCTGACCAAGGAGTTCGTGCGCATCCTGATCTTCTCCGGCCTGACCGACCGCAGCATCACCGACCGCTTCTTCGGCAAGCTGGGCGAGCGCCTGTTCCCGCGCCTGGTGCGCGAGACCCGCCGCTACCGCGGCAGCCGCAGCCGCGCCCGTACCACCGCGCGCGAGCACGAGCTGCTCATGGGGCTGCACGGCGGCATCTTCTACGGCGGCCTGCGCGCCCATGTCTACGGCCTGGCGATCCACCCGGACCAGCCCGCCCTGGACGACGAGACGCTCATCGCCGACCGCGTCCGCAGTTACCTCGCCGCCAGCGTGGCCCTCGAGCCCGCCGGCACCGTCAAGCCCCTCACGCCCCGGAGCGCCGCATGAGCCTCACGCTGAACCACTTCTCCATCCGCACGACCGACCTGGACGCCACCCGCGCCTTCTACGAGGGCGTGCTGGGCCTGACCGTCGGGCCGCGCCCCGCCTTCCCCTTCCCGGGCCTGTGGATGTACCGGGGCGACCACGCGGACCCGTCGAACGCGGTGGTCCATGTGATCGGCATCGACCTGAACGATCCCGAGGGCCTGAAGAACTACCTGGGCGACCGCGACCTCGCCTCGCTCCAGGGCAGCGGCGCGGTGGACCATGTGGCCTTCTTCGCCACCGGCCTGGCCGGCATGCTGGCCAGGCTGGCGGCGCAGGGCGTCGCCGTGCGGGAGCGCACCGTGCCGAACCTGGGCCTGCACCAGCTGTTCCTCGACGACCCGAACGGCGTGGTGATCGAACTCAATTACCCCGCGGCCGAGAAGGCCGCCCTGGGAGCCTGAGCGCATGGCGCGCGTCCTCGTCGCCGGCGGCTCGCTGGGCGGGCTGATGGCGGCCAACCTGCTGGCCCGCGCGGGCCATGCGGTGACCGTGCTGGAAAAGGCCGTCGGCTCGATGGACGGGCGCGGCGCCGGCATCGTCACGCACAGCGCGCTGGTCGAGGGCCTGCGCCGCTGCGGCATGCCGGCGGACTTCGCGCTGGGCGTGGCGATCCCCGGGCGCATCACCCTGGGCAGCGACGGCGCCGTGCTCGGCGAGATGGCGCTGCCCCAGGTGCTGACCTCGTGGAGCCTGCTGTATTCGCTGCTGCGCGACCTCGCCCGCCAGCAGCCCGCGATCGAGTACCGCCAGGGCGTGACCGTGCAGTCGGTCGAACAGGACGGGGCCGGCGTGCGCGTGGCCAGCGCCCAGGGCGCGTTCGAGGCCGACCTGCTGGTGGCCGCCGACGGCATCCGCTCCGCGGTGCGCCAGCAGCTGTGGCCGCAGGTCCAGCCGGAGTACGCGGGCTACGTGGCCTGGCGCGGCCTGTGCGACGAAGCCTCGCTGTCCCGCGCCACGCGCGAACAGGTGTTCGAGCGCTTCGGCTTCTGCCTGCCCGCCGGCGAGCAGCTGATCGGCTACCCGGTGGCACGCCCCGGCAACACCACCGAGCCGGGCCATCGGGCCTGGAACTTCGTCTGGTACCGCACCGCGCCGGCGCCGCAGCGCCTGGCCGAGCTCCTCACCGATGCCGACGGCGTGCACCACCCCCTGGGCATCCCGCCGCACAAGGTGTCCTGGCGCGAGGTGGCCCGCATGCGCGAGGACGCGCGCCAGGTGCTGGCGCCGGCCTTCGCCGAGATGATGGAGAAGTGCGGCCAGCCCTTCCTGCAGCCGATCTTCGACGTGCAGTCCGCGACGCTGGCCCGGGGCCGCGTCGCGCTGCTGGGAGACGCCGCCTTCGTCGCCCGCCCGCATGTGGGCATGGGCGTGACCAAGGCCATGCAGGACGCGCTGGCCCTGGCCGACGCGGTGCAGCGCCTGGGCGCGACGCCGCAGGCCCTGGCGGATTACGAGGGCGTGCGCCTGCCCGCCGGGCAGGCCGCGGTGCAGCGGGCCCGCCGCCTCGGCGCCTACATGCAGGCCTGCGGGCAGGGCGGGGCGGCGCAGCCGCGCGACGCCCGCCGCGTGATGGCCGAGACCGCCATCGACCTGGACCATCCGCCCGCCGAGGCGGCCGATTCACCCTAGAAGGCCGGCGCGAGACCGGCCCACGACCCACCGCATGACCCGTCATGCCATGTTCAACGACAGGAGACACACCATGAGTTCCAACCTTCGCGATTCCTCGCTGGACCTGAGCCGCCGCCGCGTGCTCAAGGTGGGTGCGGCCGGCGCCGCCCTCACGGCCTCGCCGTTCGCCATCAACATCGTCAGCGCGCAGCAGGCGCCGATCCGCATCGGCTTCCCCACGCCGCTGACCGGCGCGTTCTCCGCCGAGGCGCAGGACCAGGTGCGCGCCGCCGAGCTCGCCGTGAAGGAGTTCAACGACGCCGGCGGCTTCAACGGCCGCCGGGTCGAGCTGCTGGTGCGCGACGACAAGCTGAACCCGGGCGAGGCCGCGACCCGCACGCTGGAACTGATCGAGAAGGACAAGGTGGACTTCATCGTCGGCTCGCTATCCGCGGCGACGCAGCTGTCCATCAACGCGGTGACCCGCGAGCGCAAGGTGATCTTCAACTCGATCAGCCAGAGCGACGCGATCAACGAGGCCAAGGACTGGAGCCCCTTCACCTTCCACGAGGCGCTGAACCCGCACATGACGGCCGGCGCCGTGGCCCGCTACGCCTTCCCCAAGTACGGCAAGCGCGTGGTCTACCTGACCGCGGACTACGCCTACGGCCACGAGATGGTCCGCGGCTTCGAGCGCGCCGGCAAGGCGCTGGGCGCGACCACGCTGGCCGACATCCGCCACCCGCTGGGCGCGGCCGACTACTCGGCTTTCCTGCCCCGCATCCAGTCCCTCAAGCCCGACGTGCTGGTGCTGTGCAACTTCGGCCGCGACCTGGTGAACTCGGTCAAGCAGGCCACCGACTTCGGCCTCAAGGCCAACACGCGCATCGTCACGCCGGTGCTGCTGTTCACGTCCCGCCTGGCCGGCGGCGCCGACGCCTTCGAAGGCGTGGTGGGCGGCACCTCGTACTACTGGGGCATGGAGGACACCGTCCCCGCCGCCAAGGTGTTCAACGACAAGTTCCGCCGCGCCTACAACGGCGCCGTGCCCTCCGACTACGGCGCCCTGGGCTACGCCGGCGTGCGCAGCGTTCTGCAGGCCGTGGTCGACGCCAAGACCACCGACAACGCCAAGGTCGCCGAGGCCCTGGGCCGCATGAAGTACAACTGGTACAAGGGCGACCAGTTCTATCGCAAGTGCGACCACCAGTCGGTGCAGTCGGTGATCATCGTCGAGTCCAAGTCGCGCGGCATGAAGGACAAGAACGACGTCTTCAGCGTCGCCGCGATCGAGGCCCCGAACGAGGCCAACCTGCGCTCCTGCGCTGAACTGGGCCACAAGGCCTGACCGGGGAGGAACGCTTCGTGAGCGAAATCACCCCGCAGCTGCTGGCCTTGCAGCTGGTGTCCGGCATCGGGCTGGGCGCGATCTACGCGCTGCTGGCGATCGGCCTGTCGCTGATCTTCGGCATGCTGACGGTCGTGAACTTCGCGCACGGCGCGTTCTTCATGGTGGGCGCCTTCCTGGGCGTCTACTTCCAATCGCTCACCGGGAGCTTCTTCCTGAGCCTGGTCGTCACGCCCCTCGTGGTGGGCGTGATCGGCCTGCTCTCGGAGCGCTTCCTGGTGCGCCCGCTGTACGGGCGCGGCATCGACTACCCGCTGCTGCTCACGTTCGGCCTGAGCTACGTGCTGATCGAGGCCATGCGCGTCATGTTCGGCATCGAGGGCGTGCCCTCGTCCACGCCGTCCGCGCTGCGCGGCGCGGTCAACCTGGGCTTCGGCCATTTCCCGCTGTACCGCCTGGCCCTGATCGGCGCGACCGCGGCGGTGGTGGTGGCGCTGTGGCTGTTCATCGAGAAGACCCGCTACGGCCTGATCATCCGCGCCGGCTCGCGCGACCCGGAGATCGTGCGGGTGCTGGGCATCGACGTCTCCAAGGTGTGGCTGATGGTCTTCGGCATCGGCACCGCCATCGCCGGCCTGTCCGGCGTGCTGGCCGCCCCGACCCGCGCGGTCAACCCCGAGATGGGCATCTCGGTGCTGGCCGAGTCCTTCGTGGTGACGGTGGTCGGAGGCATGGGCTCGCTGCCTGGCGCGGTCGTCGCCGGCCTGCTGGTGGGGGTCGTGTTCAGCCTGACCTCCCTGCTGGCGCCGCCGCTGGCCGAGCTGTCGATCTTCGTGCTGATGGCCCTCGTGCTGCTGGTGCGGCCCCAGGGGCTGTTCGGCAAGGCCGGCTTCATGTCGTGAGCGGAAAGGGCTCCACCGGATGTCTTCCCTCTATTTCCTGATCAAGCGCCACCGCGTGGCGGCGACGCTGGTCTTCCTGCTCGTGTTCCCGCTGCTGATGCCCTACGAGGCGCTGGCGGTGAACATTCTGATCTTCGGCCTGTTCGCCATGGGCTTCAACCTGCTGTTCGGGTACACCGGCCTGCTGTCGTTCGGCCATGCCGCCTTCCTCGGCGTGGGCAGCTACCTCACCGGCATGGGCATCGTGCACGCCAAGATGCCGTGGGGCCTGGCGATCCTGGTGGGCGTCGTCGCCGCCACGGTGGTGGGCGCGGCGGTGGGCTGGCTCGCCATCCGCACCCGCGGCATCTACTTCGCCATGGTGACCCTGGCGCTGGGCCAGATCCTGTACTACGCCTTCTACAAGGCCGAGGCCTGGACCGGCGGCGAGAACGGCCTGCGCGGGGTGACCGTGCCGGTGCTCGACGTCGGCGGCTTCAAGCTGGACTTCACCCAGCCCACGACCAAGTACTACGTGATCTTCGTCTTCGTCGCGGCGGCGGTGTGGCTGGTCTCGCGCATCCTGGCCTCGCCGTTCGGCGCGGTGATGGAGGCGATCCGCGAGAACGAGAAGCGCGCCGCGGCCTGCGGCTACGACGTGCAGCGCTCCAAGCTGCTGGTGTTCACGCTCTCCGCGGGCCTGTGCGGCCTGGCCGGCTCGCTGCGCGCGCTGCACCTGTCGGTGGTGCCGGTGGATTCGCTGCATTACCTGCAGTCCGGCCACGCGGTGATGATGTCCCTGCTGGGGGGCATGGGCACCTTCTTCGGGCCCTTCGTCGGCGCGGCCGTCTTCCTGTACCTGGAGGACGTGATCACCACCCTCACGCGCCACTGGATGGCGGTGCTGGGGGTCATCTTCATGCTGTTCGTGCTGTTCTTCCCGCGCGGGATCTGGGGCACGACCATCCACTCGATCGAGCGGCGCCTGGGTGCCCGCGGCGCGGAGCGTCCATGAGCGACATCATTCTCGAGGCCCGCAACGTCAGCAGGCACTTCGGCCGCTTCAAGGCCCTGAACGACATCTCGGTCAAGTTCAAGGCCGGCGAGCTGTGCGCCATCATCGGCCCCAACGGCGCCGGCAAGAGCACCTTCTTCAACCTCCTGAGCGGCTCGCTGCCGCCGACCACGGGGCAGGTGCTGTTCCGCGGTGACGATGTCTCGAACCTGGCGCAGCACGAGTACGCGCGTCGCGGCATCGCCAAGAGCTTCCAGATCACGAACGTGTTCAAGCAGCTCACCGCGCACGAGAACGTGCGGGTGGCGGCGCAGATGCGCGCCTCGCGCTTCGACTTCCTCACGCCGCGCTCGAAGCTGAAGGACGCCGCCGCCCGGGCCGACGCGCTGCTCGAACGCGTGGGCCTGGCCGACCTGCGCCACCGCGTCGCCGCCGACATGGCCCACGGCCAGCAGCGCGCGCTGGAGGTGGCGATGGCGCTGGCGGCCGAGCCGCAGCTGCTGCTGATGGACGAACCCACCGCCGGCATGTCGCCGGAGGAGACGGTGGTGATGATGGACCTGATCACGAAGCTCGCCGCCGAGCGCACCGTGATCCTCGTGGAGCACAAGATGAAGCTCGTGATGGGCATCTGCAAGCGCCTGATCGTGCTGCACCACGGCGAGTTCCTCGCCGAGGGCGCGCCCGAGGACATCCGCGCGAACGACGAAGTGCGTCGCGTCTACCTGGGGCAGGGGTGATGGCGATGCCGAAGTTGCTCGAAGTCCGCGGCCTCAACGCCTGGTACGACCGCAGCCACGTGGTGCAGGATGTCTCGTTCGAGGTCCGCGCCGGGGAGATCGTCACGCTCATGGGCCGCAACGGCGCCGGCAAGACGACGACGCTGCGCACGCTGATGGGGCTGCTGGCCCGCAGCAAGGGCGAGATCCTGTTCGACGGCCAGCCGCTGCACGGC
Source organism: Ramlibacter sp. GCM10027632 (assembly GCF_042675325.1). Classification (NCBI taxonomy): domain Bacteria; kingdom Pseudomonadati; phylum Pseudomonadota; class Betaproteobacteria; order Burkholderiales; family Comamonadaceae; genus Ramlibacter; species Ramlibacter sp. GCM10027632. The sequence continues at coordinate 521,700 of NZ_JBHTGW010000002.1, forward strand.
CAGCCGGCGCATGTCCGCTACCACCGCGGCCTGGCCTATGTGCCCGAGGACCGGCGCATCGTGCCGGGCCTGACGGTGCGCGAGAACCTGCAGCTGGGGCTGATCGCCAGCTCGCGCAGCTCGCAGATGGAGGCGATGGTCGACGAGATCGCCACCATCTTCCCGCGGCTGAAGGAGCGCCTGACGCAGGAGGCCACCTCGATGTCCGGCGGCGAGCAGCAGATGCTGGCGATCGCCCGGGCGATGATGGCCAAGCCCAAGATGATCCTGCTGGACGAGCCGTCCGAGGGCATCATGCCGCTGCTGGTGCACGAGATGTTCGAGCTGTTCGCGCGCATGAAGCGCGAGGGCACGACCATCCTGCTGGTGGAGCAGAACGTGGAGCGCGCCCTGTCCATCTCGGACCGTGCCTACGTGCTGGACCAGGGCCAGATCGTGCACGAGGGCACGGCGGCCGACCTCCTGGCGGACACCGAGATCCAGAACCGGTATTGCGCGGTCTGAGCCCGGCGGGGCAGGCGGGGTGGGCCTGCCTCGAAGTGCCGTGACACGAGCCGGGGGCTCGCGCGCGCAAACCCGGCGTCAGCCCTTGGCCGCGCGCACCGCCAGCACCGCCGCGCGCAGCGCCAGCTCGTAGCTGTCGGCGCCGAAGCCGGCGATCTGGCCGCGGGCGATGGGGGCGATCACCGAGTGGTGGCGGAACTCCTCGCGCGCGTGGATGTTGGACATGTGCACCTCGATGATCGGGCAGGCCAGGATGGCCAGCGCGTCGCGGATGCCGTAGCTGTAATGCGTCCAGGCGCCGGCGTTGATCAGCACCGCGTCGACCTGCTCGGCGTGGGCCTGGTGGATGCGCTCGACCATCGCGCCCTCGAAGTTGCTCTGGAAGCATTCCACTTCGACGCCCAGCTCCTTGGCCAGGGCCGCCAGGCGCGCGTCGATCTCGGCCAGCGTGATCGTGCCGTAGTGCTTCGGGTCACGCTTGCCGAACATGTTCAGGTTGATGCCGTTGAGGCTCAGTATCTTCATGGGGGGTCCTTGCAGGTGTCGGTGGGAATGCGGCCGGATTATCCCCGCGGGTCCAGCAGCGGCGCCCACTCGGGCCCGCAGGGCGCCTCGATCGCCAGCATTCCGCCGGCCCCGGGCAGGGCCAGGTGGTGGGCATGCAGCCACAGGCGCGCCGTCCCCAGCCACTGCGCCACCGCGCGGTTGTGGGCGCCCTTGCCGTGGGTGCTGTCGCCCACCAGGGGGTGGGCGATGTGCTTGAAGTGGCGGCGGATCTGGTGCTGCCGACCGGTCAGGGGCTGCGCCTCCACCAGCGCATAGCGGCTGGTGGGGTGGCGGGGGTCGACGCTGAAGGGCCAGTCGAAGCACGCCAGCCGCCGGTACTGGGTCACCGCCTCCAGGTGCGGCTGCCCCGCCGAGGGCTTCTCGTGGTCGCGGGCCAGCGGGTGGTCGATGGTGCCGGCCTCGGGCGGCCAGCCGCGCACCAGGGCGAAGTAGCGCTTCACCACCCGGCCCTCCTGGAAGGCCAGCCCCAGCTCGCGCGCCGCCTCGGCGCTGCGGGCGAAAAGCAGCACGCCGCTGGTGGCCTTGTCCAGGCGGTGCGCCGGCCACAGGCGCTCGCCGAGCTGCGCCTGCAGCAGGTCCAGCGCGTTGCGGTCCTCCTGGGCGTCCAGGCTGGTGCGGTGCACCAGCAGGCCGGCGGGCTTGTCGATGGCGACCTGGTGCGCGTCGAGGTGCAGGATGCGCAGGATCACGGCGCCGTCACCGCAGGCCCGCCGGGTCGGCGAGGGCCCGGGCCAGGGCCTGGTCGAACGCGGCCGGCGCCTCGAACTGCACCCAGTGCCCGGCGCCCTCGAGGAAGCACTGCGAGGCCAGGGTGGGCACGGCGGCGAAGGTGGCCTCCAGCTCGGGGAGGCGGGCGCGGAACAGGGCGTCCTCGCGGCCGTAGATCATGTGGACCGGGCAGCGCACCCGCTGCAGCACGCCGGCCAGCGCGCCGCTCTGGGCCAGGCGGCGCTTGCGCAGGCGGTCGCGCGCCAGGTTGGCGCCGTGGATGCCCTCGGCCAGCGGGGTGATGGCCTCGGGCGCGTGCAGCATCAGCGCCCCGAGGTTGTGGCGGTGGATGCGGGCGCGCTCGGCGTCGTCCTGCAGGTGCCGCCATTCGAGCAGGCGCACCGGGCTGGGGCCGGGCGGCAGCAGGGGCGTGCCCACCACCACCAGCCGGCGCAGGCCGGGCGGCGCGGTCTCGGCCACCAGGCCGGCGACCAGGCCGCCCATGGAGAAGGCCACCAGGTCGAAGGCGCGACCCTGCAGCAGCTGCCGGATGCCGGCGGCCACCGGCGGCGCGAGCGCGTCGGAGTCGCCGCCGGTGGCGGGCAGGTCGGAGTCGCCGAAACCGGGCAGGTCCGGGATCCAGGCCTCGCGGCCGGCCGCCGCCAGGGCCTCGATGTTGCGCACCCAGTGCGCCCAGCTGCCGCTGCCGCCGTGCAGCAGCACCACCGGCTCGCCGCCGGCCGGGCCCCAGGCATGCCACACCGTGCGGCGGCCCTCGAACAGGGTCTCATGGGCGCGGGCGCCGGCGAGGACGGCAAGGGCTTCGGGCGGCAGGTCGGCGGACAGGGGGCGGGCGTGCATGCCCGCAGTGTGGCATGGGCGTCGTGAGCGCTCAGGTCGCCGGCGGGACCCGGCGCTGCGTCAGCACGCGCACCGCGCCGGCCTCCTGCGCCACCCAGGCCAGGGCGAGGCCGCCGCCCGCCAGGCGCGTGCCCAGCGTGTCGGGCGGCGCGGTCACGGTGAAGGGCTCGTCCACCGGCTCGCCGGCGGGGTTGTAGCGCTGCCCGAGCAGCAGCCCGGGCTCGGCGGCCCACAGGGTCACGTAGTCGCCGCCGCGCAGGGCTACCGCGAGGTCGGGGATGGCCAGCAGCGGCCGCGGCGCCTGCCCCAGGCCCAGGGCGTCGAAGCGCTGGCTGTACGGGTCCACCACGTTCTGCGCCGCTTCGCCCCGCGTGCCGGCGAACAGCACGCCGCCCCGGCGCACCAGGTCCAGCACGAAGGAGCCCACGGGCAGGGTGCCGCGCAGCGGCAGGCCCAGCGGGCGCGGCACCTCGATCTGCGTGAGGTCGGCGTACAGGCGGCCGTCGTCGTCGCGGCGGTGCGCGCTGGCGATCCAGCCGCCCTCGTCCAGCGGCGTGAGCCGCAGGGCGCGCGGCAGGTCCGCCTGCGGCACCTCGCCGCGGGGCAGGTGCTGGATCCATCCCAGGGGCTCGGCGTCGGCCGCCAGGCGCAGGATGCGCCAGGCCGGCTGCCGGCCGAAGTAGCTGCCCGGGGCGAAGCGCCACCCTAGGAGGACCGCGCCGTCCGGCCCGGCCGCCGCCACCAGCGGGCCGGCGAGCTGGTCGGACCGCGGGTAGAAGCGGGTGGTGCGCAGCTGGTCGACCAGGCGCGGGCTGGCGAGCAGGCTGCCGTCCAGCCGGAAGGCGAGGCTGTAGATGGCGTAGGTCGCCGTGGCCGGGTCGGGTGGCTGGACCGGGTCCAGCGCCAGGAAGCCCGCCACCACCCGGCCCTCGGGCAGCACCGCGGCGGCGATGTCCAGGGCGCTGGCCACGGGGAAGTCCAGGGCCAGGCGGACGGGGCCGGCCAGGCGGCGGCCCTCGGCGTCCAGGGCCTGCAGCCAGAGGGTCCAGGGGGGCGGCGGGTCGGCGTCCGGTGGGGTGTCCGGGTGGGGGCAGTCGCGGGCGGCCCACACCACCGCATGGCCGCCGCCGGCCAGCCCGCCGACGGCGCGCACCACGCGCTCGCCGCAGGCGGCTGCGTCCAGCACCTCCAGCGGGCCGGGCTCCAGGGCGCCCGGCGTGGCCGCGGCGGTGGCCAGGTCCTTCGCGGGGCTGGCCGGGGAGGGCGCTGTGGCCGGCGGCGCATTGCCGCCGCCACCGCCGCAGGCGGCGAGCAGCGCGCCCACGGGCACCAGGGCGAGCGGGGCGAGCAGGGCGCGGCGGGTCGGCAGGGGACGCGGGGTCGTCGGGGGCTTCGGTGGCGTCGGCGGGCGGGGGTGCATGGCGGCTCCTGGGGTTGGACCGTCGCAGCCTGGACCGGGGGGCGGCACCGTCGTGTCGGCGCCCGCGCCGAGCTGGCGCAGGCGCGGCCGAAGCAGAGGTCGCACCATCGCGGCGCGCCGCGAGGGCCTCGATGCACCAACTCGGCCGCCCGGTGCGGCGCCATTGCCTCAATTCGGTGCGGAATGCGCGGCGCCTCGCGCACCAAATCGGGCATCAATCTTGCTGATGTGGTGCGCCGCGCACCAGTGAGGGGGCGCTTTTCTGTTTTCTGGAGGAGACAATGGATCAGGTCAAGCAGGGCACGGACGCCCTGTTCATTCTGCTGGGCGCCATCATGGTGCTCGCCATGCACGCCGGCTTCGCGTTCCTGGAGCTGGGCACCGTGCGCAAGAAGAACCAGGTGAACGCGCTGGTGAAGATCCTGGTGGACTTCGCGGTGTCGACCGTCGCCTACTTCTTCGTCGGCTACACCGTGGCCTACGGCACCAGCTTCTTCACCGGCGCCGAAGCGCTGTCCGCCAAGAACGGCTACGAGCTGGTGAAGTTCTTTTTCCTGCTCACGTTCGCCGCGGCGATTCCCGCCATCGTCTCCGGCGGCATCGCCGAGCGCGCCCGCTTCTACCCGCAGCTGATCGCCACCGCCGTGCTGGTGGGTCTGGCGTACCCGCTGTTCGAGGGGGCGGTGTGGGCCAACAAGTTCGGCTTCCAGGACTGGGTGAAGTCCGTCACCGGCTTCGAGTTCCATGACTTCGCCGGCAGCGTGGTGGTGCACGCGGTGGGCGGCTGGATCGGCCTGGCCGCCGTGCTGTGGCTCGGCCCGCGCAGCAACCGTTACCGCAAGGACGGCGCGATGAGCGCGCACCCGCCCTCCAGCATCCCCTTCCTGGCGCTGGGCGCCTGGATCCTGGCGGTGGGCTGGTTCGGCTTCAACGTCATGAGCGCGCAGACCATCGACAAGATCTCCGGCCTGGTGGCGGTCAACTCGCTGATGGCGATGGTGGGCGGCACCCTGGTGGCCGTCCTCATGGGCCGCAACGACCCCGGCTTCGCCTACAACGGCCCGCTGGCCGGCCTGGTGGCCGTGTGCGCCGGCTCCGACCTGATGCACCCCGCCGGCGCGCTGGTGGTGGGCGGCGTGGCCGGCGCCATCTTCGTGTGGATGTTCACCCTCACGCAGAACAAGTGGAAGATCGACGACGTGCTGGGCGTGTGGCCCCTGCATGGCCTGTGCGGCGCCTGGGGCGGCATCGCCTGCGGCATCTTCGGCCAGAAGGCGCTGGGCGGCATCGGCGGCGTGGGCCTGGGCGCGCAGGCGCTGGGCACGCTGGTGGCCGTGGCCTGGGCCCTGGCCGCGGGCCTGGCGGTCTACGGCGTGCTGCGCGCCACCATGGGACTGCGGCTGTCGCAGGAGGAGGAGTACGAGGGCGCCGACCTCACCATCCACCGCATCGGCGCGACGCCGGACCGCGAAGTCAGCTGGTGAGCGGCGGTTGCTGCCAATGAAAACGGGGCCCTCGGGCCCCGTTTTTTTTTACTCGTCGACCGATTCTCCTGGGGCCTCCTGGTCGATGCGCTCCATGTTCTCCAGCAGCTTCATCAGGTAGTGCAGGGCGTGGGTGATGTCGCCCAGCGAAAAGCCCTCGAGCGCGTCGGCGTAGTAATCGTGGATCTTGGGCTGCGCGTCCTGCAGCCAGACCTTGCGGCCGGCCTTCGTCATCACCACCAGGCGGGAGCGGCGGTCGCGGCCGTCCTGCTTCATCTCGATGCGGCCGTCGCGCTCCATGCGGTTCAACACCCCCGCCAGGTTCTGCCGGCTCACCATCAGGTAACGGGCCAGCTCGCCGATGCCCATGCCGCCATCGGCCTCGGTCCGCGACAGCGCGCCCAGCACCGCCCACTGCTGCGTGGTGAGGCCTTCCGCGGCCACCGCGCGGCTGCCGGTTTTATGCAATAGGTTGGTACATTGATAGAGCCGGAAGAACAGCCGATTGGCCAGCTCGAATCGCGCAGCCTTCTCCGTGTCATTAGGGGAAACCATCATGCTTGTCCGGGTTTCGGGCTTGCGCCCGGAAAAATCTGCCGCCTAGAATACGACAACACATTGTCATAACTCGGTGGTCCTCCAAGGGTTGTGGCGAGCATACCAACCTTCTGGGAAATGGAGCGTTCCATGAGCAAATTGATCGGCAAGACCGTGATCGTCACGGGCGGCGGCGGCGGCATCGGCGGGGCGACCTGCGTCCGGTTCGCGGCCGAGGGCGCCAAGGTGGCGGTGTTCGACATGAACCTGGATGCGGCCCGCAAGGTCGTCGACCGCATCGCCACCACCGGCGGCCAGGCGGCTGCCTTCAAGTGCGACATCACGAACCGCGCCGAGGTCGAGGCGGCGGTGGCGGGCGCCGAGGCGCAGCTGGGCCCGATCGACGTGCTGGTGAACAACGCCGGCTGGGACGTCTTCAAGCCCTTCACCAAGACCGTGCCCGCCGAGTGGGACAAGCTGATCGCCATCAACCTCACCGGCGCGCTGCACATGCACCACGCCGTGCTGCCGGGGATGGCCGAGCGCAAGTCCGGCCGCATCGTCAACGTGGCCTCGGACGCCGCCCGCGTGGGCTCCTCCGGCGAGGCCGTCTACGCTGCCTGCAAGGGCGGGCTGGTGGCCCTGTCCAAGACCCTGGCGCGCGAGCATGCCCGCCACGGCATCACCGTCAACGTGGTCTGCCCCGGCCCCACCGACACCGCGCTGCTCGCCGGCGTGGTCGAGGGCGCGGGCAACCCCGAGAAGCTGATCGAGGCCTTCACCAAGGCCATCCCGCTGGGCCGCCTGGGCAAGCCCGAGGACCTGGCCGGCGCCATCGCCTTCCTGGGCAGCGACGACGCGTCCTTCATCACCGGCCAGGTGCTGAGCGTGTCCGGCGGCCTGACCATGGCGGGCTGAGCCCGCCGCAACCCGAACCCCGAGAGAGCCAGATGCAATTCGAAGACATCCTGTACGAAGTCCGCAACGGCGTGGCGTGGATCACCATCAACCGCCCGGACAAGATGAACGCCTTCCGCGGCACCACCTGCGACGAGATCATCAAGGCCCTGAACAAGGCCGGCTATGACCGCAACGTCGGCTGCATCGTGCTGGCCGGCGCCGGCGACCGGGCCTTCTGCACCGGCGGCGACCAGTCCGCGCACGACGGCAACTACGACGGCCGCGGCACCATCGGCCTGCCGATGGAGGAGCTGCACACCGCCATCCGCGACGTGCCCAAGCCCGTCATCGCCCGCGTCCAGGGCTTCGCCATCGGCGGCGGCAACGTGCTGTGCACCATCTGCGACCTCACCATCTGCTCCGACAAGGCCATCTTCGGCCAGGTCGGCCCGAAGATGGGGTCGGTGGACCCCGGCTACGGCACCGCCTTCCTGGCCCGCGTGGTCGGCGAGAAGAAGGCCCGCGAGATCTGGTACCTGAACAAGCGCTACTCCGGCGAAGAAGCCGTGGCCATGGGCCTGGCCAATATCTGCGTGCCGCACGAGCAGCTCGACGCCACGGTGCAGGAGTGGGCCGAGACCATCTGCGAGCGCAGCCCCACCGCCATCGCCATCGCCAAGCGCAGCTTCAACATGGACACCGCCCACCAGTCCGGCATCGCCGGCATGGGCATGTACGCGCTCAAGCTGTACTACGACACCGACGAATCCCGCGAGGGCGTGAACGCGCTGAAGGAAAAGCGCAAGCCCGACTTCCGCAAGTACGCCAAGTGAGCACGGAGCCGGCCGCATGAATCCCTACATCGACGAAGACCTGCAGGCGCTGTCGGACCACGCGCGGCGCTTCGCCCGCGAGCGCGTCGCTCCCGGCTTCCTGGAGCGTGACCAGACCCGCGTGCTCGATCGCCGCCTGATGGCGGAAATGGGCGAGATGGGCTTCATCGCCCCCGAGCTGCCGGAGGAATTCGGCGGCCAGGGCCTGGGCCGCCTCGCCGCCGGCGTGATCCACGAGGAGATCGCCCGCGCCGACCTGAGCCTCTCGTACATCAACCTGCTCGCTTCCCTGAACGGGCAGATCCTCGCCGAGCACGGCCGGCCCGAGGTGGTGCGCCCCTGGCTGGAGCGCCTGACGCAGGGCAAGGCGCTGCTCGCCATCGCCCTCACCGAGCCGCGCGGCGGCTCCGACGCCGCCAACCTGCGCCTGCGGGTGGAGCGCGTGGGCGACGAGTACGTGATCAACGGCGAGAAGACCTCGATCTCCGCCGCCGACCAGGCCGACGCCGTCGTCGTCTTCGGCCGCACCGGCCCGGTGGACGCCGGCGCCCATGGCGTGAGCGCCTTCCTGGTGCCGGCCGATGCGCCCGGCCTCACCCGCAACCGCTTCGACTGCCATGGCCAGCGCGCCATCGGCCGCGGCTCCCTGTTCTTCGAGAACGTGCGCGTGCCGGCCAGCCACCGCCTCGGCGACGAGGGCAAGGGCTTCGTGCAGGTGATGCAGGGCTTCGACTTCTCGCGCGCGCTGATCGGCCTGCAGGTGCTGGCCGTGGCCCGCGTGGCGCTGGAGGAAACCTGGGAGTACGTGGCCCAGCGCGAGGCCTTCGGCAAGCCGCTGTCGGCCTTCCAGGGCGTCTCGCACCCGCTGGCCGACTACGACACCCAGGTCGAGGGCGCGCGCCTGCTGTGCCTGCAGACGCTGTGGCTCAAGGACAAGGGCCTGCCGCACACCGCCGAGGCCGCCATGTGCAAGTGGTGGGGCCCCAAGCTCGCCTACGACGTGATCCACCAGTGCCTGCTGTGCTTCGGCCACGGCGGCTACGACCGCGGCGTGATGGAGCAGCGCCTGCGCGACGTGCTGGGCTTCCAGATCGGCGACGGCACGGCCCAGATCATGAAGACCATCGTCGCGCGCACCCGGGCCGGGCGCAGCGCCGTGCCGGCCTGACACTTCACGTCCACCGAGACAGCGAACCAGAACCAAGGAGACAAGCGTGGAATTCGATGCCGTCCTGATCCCCCCGCGCCGCGCCGCCATGGTCGCCCAGGGCCACTGGCGTGACCGCACCATCAACGACGACCTGCAGGCCTGCCTGCAGGAATGCCCGGACAAGGTGGGCCTGACCGCCTACCGCAGCGAGGGCGGCGCCGTCACCCGCATGACCTACCGCGAGATGGCGCGCATGGCCGACCGCATCGCGGTGGGCCTGCACCGTCTGGGCGTGCGTCGCAACGACATCGTGGCCTGCCAGCTGCCGAACTGGTGGCAGTTCACCCTGACCTACCTGGCCTGCATCCGCATCGGCGCGGTGATGAACCCGCTGATGCACATCTTCCGCGAGCGCGAGCTGGGCTTCATGCTGCAGCACGGCGAGGCCAAGGTGATGATCGCCCCGCGCAGCTTCCGCGGCTTCGACTTCGAGAAGATGGTGGAGGGCCTCAAGCCCACGCTGCCGCACCTGCAGCACCTGGTGATCGTCGACGGCCAGGGCGACAACAGCTTCGAGAAGCTGCTGTCCGGCCCGAAGTGGGAGGAGGCTGCCGACGCCGCCCAGGTCCTCGACGGCAACCGCCCCGGGGGCGACGACATCACGCAGTTGATCTACACCTCCGGCACCACCGGCGAGCCCAAGGGCGTGATGCACTCGGCCAACACCACGATGGCCAACATCATTCCCTACGCCGAGCGCCTGGCCCTGGGCCGGGACGACGTGGTCCTCATGGCCTCGCCCATGGCTCACCAGACCGGTTTCATGTACGGCCTGATGATGCCCATCATGCTGCGCGCCAGCGCGGTGCTGATGGACGTCTGGGACCCCAAGCGCGCGGTGCAGGTGATCCGGGAAGAGGGCGCCAGCTTCACCATGGCCTCCACGCCGTTCCTCACCGACCTCACGCGCACGGTGGCCGAGGAGAAGCTGCCGGTGCCCACGCTCAAGACCTTCCTGTGCGCCGGCGCGCCCATCCCCGGCCCGCTGGTGGAACAGGCCCGCGCGGTGCTGGGCACCAAGATCGTCTCGGCCTGGGGCATGACCGAGAACGGCGCCGTCACCCTGATCCACCTCACCGACGACGACCAGCGCGCCTTCACCACCGACGGCGTGGCCCTGCCCGGCGTCGAGCTGAAGGTGGTGGATGTGGACGGCCGCACGCTGCCCGCCGGCGAGCCCGGCCGGCTGCTGGTGCGCGCCTGCTCCAATTTCGGCGGCTACCTCAAGCGGCCGCAGTGGAACAACATCGACGCCGAGGGCTGGTTCGACACCGGCGACCTGGCGCGCATGGACGCCCAGGGCTACATCCGCATCACCGGCCGCAGCAAGGACGTGATCATCCGCGGCGGCGAGAACATCCCCGTGGTGGAGATCGAGTCGCTCCTGTACCGCCACCCCGCGGTGGCCCAGGCCGCGATCGTGGCCTACCCCGACGAGCGCCTGGGCGAGCGCGCCTGCGCGGTGGTCGTCACCAAGCCGGGCCAGTCGTTCACGATGGAAGCCATGGTGGCCTACCTGAAGGAGCAGAAGGTGGCCATGCAATACATCCCCGAGAAGCTGGTGGTGCAGGAGGCCATGCCCTCCACGCCCTCGGGAAAGATCCAGAAATTCAAGCTGCGCGAGCAGGTCCGGGCGATGGCGCCGTGAGAGCGCCAGGCCGCATTCCTTCCACCCCCCACGAGGAGACAACCGTGAACCAACCCCGCAACCTGCGCCGCACCCTGGTCGGCGCCACCCTGGCGCTAGGCGCCCTGGCCGCCGCCGTGCCCGCCTTCGCGCAGGCCAGCTGGCCCACCCGCCCGATCCGCATCGTCGTCGGCTTCGCGCCCGGCGGCACCACCGACGTCATGGCCCGCCTGGTGGCGCAGCAGCTCACCGAGTCGCTGGGCCAGAGCGTGGTGATCGACAACAAGCCCGGCGCCAGCGGCAACATCGCCGCCGCCGAGGTGGTGCGCGCCACCGACGCCCACACCTTCCTGATCGCGCCGACCTCGTTCGAGACGGCCAACCCCTACCTGTTCAAGTCCACCCTGCTGCCCTCGCGCGACCTCACGCCGGTGGCCGGCATCGGCCGCACGCAGATGTACCTGGTGGCCAAGCCCCAGTCCACCGCGAAGAACGCGCGCGAGCTGGTGGAGCAGGCCAGGGCCAACCCGGACAAGATGTCCTACGCCTCGGCCGGCGCCGGCACGCCGCCCCACCTGGCCTGCGAGCTGTTCAAGAAGGCGGCCAGCATGCCGGTCACCCACGTGCCCTATCGCGGCGCGGCCCCGGCGCTGCAGGACGTGCTGTCCGGCCAGGCCGACTTCGTCTGCGACCCCGGCATCGCCTTCCCCCACATCCGCACCGGCAAGGCCAAGCTCCTGGGGGTCGTGAGTTCCAAGCGCTCGCCCTTCTTCCCCGAGGTGCCCACGCTCGCCGAGCAGGGCATCCCCGGCGCCGACCTGGACATCTGGTTCGGCCTGTGGGCGCCCAACGGCACCCCGGCCGACGTGGTGGCCCGCGTGAACCGCGAGGTCGCCAAGGCCCTCACCAATGCCACCCTCAAGGCCCGCTATGCGGACCTCGGCGGCGAGGCGATCCATGTGGAAACCGCGGACTTCAAGCGCCTGCTGGTCAACGAGGGCAACGTGCTGTCCGCGCTGATCAAGGAACAGAAGATCTCGGTCGACTGACGCCGCGACCCGCCACCCCGCTGGAGACGACACGATGGACGAACCCCTCCTGCTGCAGGAACGCCACGGGCGCGTGGCTCTGCTGCGCCTGAACCGGCCGGCGCAGCTCAATGCGCTGAACGACGCGCTGATGGACGCCCTGGGCGAGGCCCTGCGCGCGCTCGACGCCGACGACGGGGTGGGGGCCATCGTGCTCACCGGCAATGCCAAGGCCTTCGCCGCCGGCGCGGACATCGCGGCGATGGCCGAGTGGAGCTACATGGACGTCTACCAGTCGTCCTTCATCACCCGCAACTGGGAGGCGGTGCGCCAGGTGCGCAAGCCGGTGCTGGCGGCGGTGGCCGGCTTCGCCCTGGGTGGCGGCTGCGAGCTGGCGCTGGCCTGCGACCTGATCGTCGCCGCCGAGTCCGCCCGCTTCGGCCTGCCCGAGGTGAAGCTGGCCCTGCTGCCGGGCGCCGGCGGCACCCAGCGCCTGCCGCGCGCCATCGGCAAGGCCAAGGCGATGGACCTGTGCCTGTCGGGCCGCCTGCTCGACGCGCAGGAGGCCGACCGCTACGGCCTGGTGTCGCGCGTGGTGCCGGACGACCAGCTGCTGGAGGCTACGATGGCGCTCGCGGCGCAGGTGGCGGCCTACTCGCTGCCGGCGCTGATGGCGATCAAGGAAAGCGTCAACCGCGCCTGGGAGTCCAGCCTCGCCGAAGGCGTGCTGTTCGAGCGGCGCGAGCTGTACGCCCGCTTCGCCAGCCACGACGCCCGCGAAGGCATGCGCGCCTTCCTCGAGAAGCGCAAGCCGGCCTTCGAGCACCGCTGAAAGAAAGACACAGAGAGAAAGACCCATGGCCCTGGATCCCGAATCGTTCGCCGTCCTGCTGCCCAGCGTGCAGCGCTTCGTGCAGGAGCGCCTCGTTCCCGCCGAGAACCATGTCGAGGAGCACGACGAGGTGCCCGCCGACATCGTGGAAGACATGAAGGCGATGGGCCTGTTCGGCCTGTCGATCCCCGAGGAGTACGGCGGCATCGGCCTGTCGATGGCACAGGAGTGCCAGGTGGCCTACGAGCTGGGTCGCACCGCGCTGGCCTTCCGCTCGGTCTTCGGCACCAACGTGGGCATCGGCTCGCAGGGCATCCTCATGGACGGCACGCCCGAGCAGAAGCAGGCTTACCTGCCGCGCGTGGCCAGCGGCGAGCTGATCATGTCGTTCGCGCTGACCGAGCCCGACGCCGGCTCCGACGCCGCCTCGCTCAAGACCCGCGCCGAACTCGACGGCGACCACTACGTGCTCACGGGCACGAAGCGCTACATCACCAACGCGCCGCGCGCCGGCGCCTTCACGCTGATGGCCCGCACCGGCGGGCCGGGCGCGGGCGGCATCAGCGCCTTCATCGTGCCGGCCGACGCGCCGGGCCTGCGCCTGGGCAAGGTGGACAAGAAGATGGGCCAGCGCGGCACCAAGACCTGCGACGTGATCCTGGAGAACGTGCGCGTGC